>NZ_JADOYC010000007.1:0-54358 GCF_015645365.1 Exiguobacterium abrahamii | reverse complement strand
ACGAAGCTTGCGCTTCATTCGTTTTTGTATTCCGTAGAATACGATTTTTGCCTCATCGTTCAGTTTTCAAAGTCCAATATGTCATTTGACGACTTTTAAATCTTACAGTAAAGTAATATGTGATGTCAATTACTTTTTTGAAGTTTTTTTCGTCTGTGACGCTCGCGTTTGGCGTGTGCCTCAGCGACATGTATTAATATATCAACTCTTGTTTTTTTCGTCAACTGTTTTTCTAAAAAAACTTTAGAAAAAAGATAGACCCGCTTGAACCGGTAAAACACTACCCGTTCGCGGGTCTTTTTCGTTACGCCTGTTTTTGAGATTGTCCTTGAGAAGCAGGCTTTTCTTGCAAGCGATGCAGCATTAGAATCTGATACGCATTACAGATTAAAAGTGTCGCAAGCGCCGCCCATAACATCCGCTTATCTTGTGTTGCCTGCAAAGCAGGTACCCATTCGATCAACGTGATGACTGTCATGAGGAACAATGTCGGAATGAACGCTGTAAAGTTCGTTTCCCGTGCTTTCGTCCGCGCGACTAAGAACGCTATTAACAGCAAGACGACCATCTCACCAATATAAAGGCTCGTCTTATCAAAGCCGTATGCTAATCCGCGTAGATAAACACCATCAAATAGTGCAAATGCGATCAAGACGACCTGGACACGGTTCCAAAGCTTTGCGCCGCGGAATAAATCGAGTCCGACGCGGTGTAAGATCAAGTACGAGAAGAATCCCATCAAACTGATGGCTGTCCACGTACTACTGTAGGAGAGAGCCGTCACATATCCGCTAATCGATTGATTTCGGATATATCCAGGTTCCGCTACCAAGTTAAACACGAAGCCGGCGAGCGTTCCGATTAGGAGCGTCATCCAAAACAGCTTCAAAAATCCTTTAATCTTCATTCTTATCCCTCTACTTTTTCGATGACACGCGTGGCGAGTTCATTATAGTACGTCTCAAATGGATGTTCATCGCGATAGATCGATGGGGCGAAGTCCGCATCATTCGCATATGGTTGTCCAAGTGGAATCTTAGCTAGAATATCGGTTTTTAACGCTTCTGACAACCTCTCTCCGCCACCACTACCGAAGACATATTCTTTTTCGCCTGTCACTTTGCTTTCAAAGTACGCCATGTTCTCGACGATACCGAGGAGACGATGGTTCGTTTTGATCGCCATTGCCCCTGCTCGTGCTGCAACGAAAGCGGCTGTTGCGTGAGGTGTCGTGACGATGACTTCCTGACAGCTCGGGAGCATCGAATGAATGTCGAGCGCGACATCTCCTGTCCCCGGTGGAAGGTCAAGCAACAAGTAATCGAGATCGCCCCATTCGACGTCTGCGAAGAAGTTGTTGAGCATCTTCCCGAGCATTGGTCCCCGCCAGATGACTGGTGCATTATCTTCGACGAAGAAGCCCATTGAGATGACCTTGACGCCAAAGCGTTCTGGTGGAACGATTCGGTCGTTCACGACAGTCGGACGTGTTTCGATTCCCATCATGTCTGGAACACTAAAGCCGTAGATATCGGCATCAATCAAACCGACCTTCTTCCCTGCTCGTGCGAGGGCGACTGCTAAGTTAACGGAAACCGTCGATTTCCCGACGCCCCCTTTACCGGAGGCGATCGCGATGAACGTCGTACCGGATTCTGGTTTAAGGATCGACGGTGTCGTCGCTGCTTGGATCCCGTGATCACCGAGTGCCTCAAAACGGAGTCCCACCGTCTTGAATCCTTTTTCTTTCAGTTCCTTGACGATTTGCTGTTGGAGCACGAGTTGCTCCCCAGAACCGGATTGTGCTAAAGCGATTTTCAGACTGACATAATCACCTTTAATCCGGACGTCACGAATGCCGTTCGTATCTGCAAGCGGGCGGTCAATCGTCGGATCGACGAGCGTTCCGACTACCTCGCGAATTTCTTGTTCATTCAACATAGTGCCTTCCCCCTGAAAACGTTCGATTTAATCCTTATTAGTATAACAAAAATAAGAGAGCGCTTGCACATTTCGACACCGGAAAGGATGACTTTTCCATGTCCAGTGTCAGTTTTCATCATTTTACTCGATCATTCGCTCGTTTTAGAACATTCGGTTCCATGTACGAGGACCCACTACACCATCAACGTCAAGTCCTTGGCGTGTTTGATAGGCACGCACCTTCTGAGCCGTCTCTGCATCAAAGCGCCGAGTCACGGTTGCTTTGACTGCACGCTGGATTCGTTCGATATCCCGTGGATTCATATTAGCAGCCCCTTGATACAACGGACGACCTGGATACGGAACGATCGCACGAGAGCGATTCGGCGTTTCTTCAGACACTCCTAGTAGTTCAAAGTGTGGATAATCCTTAAAGCTCGTCCAGTCCCCACCCCAAGAAAAGCCACGTCGTTTCATCGCAGCAACAATCTTTTGAAAGCTTTGGTCGTTTCGAAACAGCGCTTGTGTACCGTCTTTTGAATATTGAAAGAGGTCGACGGCAATGCCGCGGTTATGATTCGATTGTCCCCCGCGTGCATTCGTTACGATTGGTCCCGGTAGTGTCCGTCCCTGTGCGTACAACCGATTCTGTTCTGCGATCGATCGGTACCCTTGGGCGACACCGACATAAATCCCTTGTGCATGCATCTCCCGAATGACCTCTTGCGTTCGTTTAGCGACTTCTCGTGACAGTCCCGAAGCATTCAACTTCCGATTCGCTCGCTCAAGTAACCAGCTGATCGATAATGCCATCTACGCTCCCCCCTTTGTCTCCTGTTCCCGAAAACAAAATCCGCTATACTTATGGAATGTAGAATGATTTTAACTCATATCAAAAGGAGCATCCTATGAAAAAACGCATCATTTGGACACTTAGCGTCACCTGTCTTTTACATCTTAGCTTCGTCCTGTATCTGACGCTGCAACCGACTGTCGCTACCAAGACGGAGTTACCGAACAATGCAACCGTCTTAAGTGAAGAAACCTCTTTTACGGGACATGTCGGTCAAACGACGGCACATACACCTACCCAATTCATACAATCTCTCTTTGTTTGGAGCATCCCGCTGACGATCGTCATCTTCTATCTTCTTCTGACGGTATTGCACCGATTACGCCCCACTAAATCGACTTGACTTGAATCGCTGTTCTGACACTTCGTCAGGAGAGCGGTTTTTTAGTGCACAAAAAAACCTCCCACCACAAGGGTGAGAGGAATTCGAAAAGAATTAACGTTTCGAGAATTGTGGTGCACGACGAGCTGCTTTAAGACCGTATTTTTTACGCTCTTTCATACGAGCATCACGAGTCAAGAAGCCTTTCGCTTTGAGTGCGCCGCGGAATTCTGGATCCGCTTGAAGAAGAGCACGTGAGATACCGTGACGGATAGCGCCTGCTTGACCAGTGAAGCCGCCGCCTTTGACCGTTACGATTACATCGTACTTGCCTTCTGTTTCTGTGATTACGAGTGGTTCTTTTGCAGTCATGATCAATGTCTCATAACCGAAGTATTCGCTGATATCGCGACCGTTAACTGTGACTTTACCGTCTCCAGCAACGAGGAAAACGCGCGCTGCCGCGTGTTTCCGGCGACCAGTGCCGTAGTAACGTACATCTGCCATCGTGTAGTTCCTCCTAAATTCGTATTAACCGCGAAGTTCGTAAACTTCTGGTTGTTGTGCTTCGTGCTTGTGTGCAGCTCCAGCGTAGACGTGGAGTTTGTTGAACATTTGACGACCGAGGCTACCTTTTGGAAGCATTCCTTTGATCGCGAGTTCAAGCATGCGCTCAGGTTTGTTAGCAAGCATATCGCGTGCAACAGTCTGCTTTAAGCCGCCTGGATGACCAGAGTGACGGTAGTAGACTTTTTTGTCGAGTTTGTTACCAGTTAAAACGATTTTCTCAACGTTGATGAGGATAACGTTATCCCCACAGTCAACGTGTGGTGTGAACGTAGGCTTGTGCTTACCACGGAGAAGTGATGAAACTTCGCTCGCAAGGCGACCGAGTGTTTTACCTTCAGCGTCGATAAGGAGCCATTTGCGTTCTACATCAGTAGCTTTCGCCATGAAAGTTGTGCGCATGTAAAATACCTCCTAAGGAATTAAAAGTTCTGTTTTTGATTTTTCATTTATTCACTAGGTGAATCTATCATAATCTTAGGTGTACGGGGCTAAGATTGTGGTTTCATAATAAATGAAATGCCAATAAACATTGTATGTTTTTTAATAGCCAATGTCAATTGCCTTTTTTCACTCCGGATAGAAAACTTCCCATAGATAGAGTCCATGAGGAGGCGCCGTCACGCCTGCGACGTTTCGGTCCTTTGCCAGCAACATTTTTTTGATGTCCTCTGGTGCAAAACGACCGCGTCCGACGTCAAGTAACGTCCCGACCATGATCCGGATTTGATTATAGAGAAACCCACTGCCCTGGAACCGAAAGACGAGTTCGTCACCGACTGTCATCAACTCTGCCTCGTAAATCGTCCGGACCCGGTTATCCGTTTCCGTCTTCGCAACACAGAATGAACTGAAGTCGTGCGTTCCGACGAGATGTGCCATCCCTTGACGAATTCGCTCGAGATCGAGCGGATACGGAATATGAACCGATAGATTCCGACGAAACGCATTTTCTTCACGGCGGACGAAATAGCGGTATTCCTTCCCTACGACATCGTAACGCGCTTCAAAGGTCGGTTCGACCTCCTCGCAGCTCCGGACACGAATATCCGCTGGTAAGAGCGTATTCAGTGCCTTGACGACGTTCTCCGGTGGAATCGCTAGTTCCGTATCAAAATGAATGACTTGCCCGTAGGCATGCACCCTCGCATCCGTCCGTCCCGACCCGATGATCTTGACGGGATGTTTGTGCATCCGCGCAAGTGTCGTCTCAATCACTTCTTGAATCGTCAATCCGTTTGGTTGCACCTGATACCCGGCGTAGCCGGTTCCGTCATACTGAATCGTACATTTTAAACGACGCATTAACCGATCCCTCGCAATCCTACTAAACTGATCGTCAGGAGGACGAGTAGGATCATCAGACCTGTATCCCGCATCGTCCACTTGGATTCCCGTAGACGTGTCCGTCCCTCTCCTCCACGGTATCCCCGCGCTTCCATCGCTGTCGCAAGATCCTCTGCCCGCTTAAAGGCGGAGATGAACAACGGAATCAATAACGGAATGATCGCCCGTAAACGTTCCTTGATTGGTCCTGCCGATAAATCAACACCACGTGCTTGCTGTGCCTTCATGATTTTCTCCGTCTCCTCCGCTAAGGTTGGTAAGAACCGAAGCGAAATCGATAACATGAGCGCAATCTCATGCGTCGGGACACGAACGACCTTGAACGGCTTCAACAACAATTCAATCGCATCCGTCAGTTCGATCGGTGAGGTCGTCAGCGTGACGAGTGTCGTGATCGAGACGAGATAGAAGAAACGTAATGAGACGATGATCGCGAGTCGCAGTCCTTCTTCATAGATCCGAAGCCAGCCGAACTCAAAGAGGACAGCCCCTTCGCGGGTGAAGAACAACTGGATGACGAACGTAAAGACAATCAGGAAAAGAATCGGTCGCAGTCCCTTTAGAACATAACGAAGCGGTAACCGACTACTCATGAGTGCTAAGAACGTAAAGATGAGTAAAAAGATGTTCGTTGTTGCATTGTTCGCGAGAAAGACGAGCGGAATGAAGCAGAAGGCAAAGATGATCTTCGCGAGTGCCGACGACCGGTGCAAGTACGACTGACCGGGAATATGTTGTCCGACGATCATTCGCTCACCCCTTTCGTCATCAACCACTCGATCAATTCGGTCTCCGTCCGGATCTCCGGTCGTTGCAGTCCACGCCGATCAGCGACTTGCCAAGCAAGCGATAAGACGTGCGGAAGATCGAGATGGAATTGCTCGAGCAATGTCTCTTCTTTAAATAGGTCAAGCGGTAGTCCGTCAAACGCCACCTGGGCGTCTTCCATGACGATGACACGCTCAGCATACTCAAGCACCTGATCCATGTCGTGCGTGATCAGGAGCAACGTCATACCGGTCTCTGTATGGAGCCGGGCAAACAGACTCAGCATATGCTTGCGCCCTTGCGGATCGAGCCCTGCCGTCGGCTCATCGACGATCAACACGTCTGGTTGACTAGCGAGTACGCCGGCAATTGCAACACGCCTCATTTGCCCACCAGACAGGTCAAACGGCGAACGACTCCAAAAGACTTCATCGAGTCCGACAGTCCGTAATGCCTCTTTCGCTAATTGCTCAGCGGTCGCGGCGTCATGACCGAAGTTCATCGGACCGAACATGACATCCTTTAAGACCGTCTCTTCGAACAATTGATATTCCGGATATTGAAAAACAAGCCCGACGCGACGTCTTAATGGCTTGAGGTCCTGTTTTTTCTTCGGTTCGACAATGATGTCATCGACTTGTACCTTCCCCGCTGTCGGCTTGAGCAACCCATTAATGTGCTGCACGAGCGTCGATTTCCCGGATCCGGTGTGCCCTACAAACGCAACAAGCGCCCCTGACGGAATCTCAAGATTCACATCACGTAGCGCGACTCGTTCGAACGGACTATTGAGTTGATACGTATAATTTAATTCCTGGATTAAGATTGGCATAAACGGTTCACCAATTCTCTTTCATCTAGTATCGTCTCCTCGAGTGAGAGACCTTGCGCCCGTAAACGTTCTTGTACCCGAACAACGAATGGAACATCGAGTCCGATGTCTTCTAAGAACGATGCATGACGAAAGACTTCCTGAGGGGATCCTTCTAATACGATTTTCCCGGCATCCATGACGATGACACGACTAGCCCGTAATACTTCGTCTAATTCGTGTGTAATCGCGATGACCGCCATTGGGTGGGTCGCATGGAGTTCTTGAACGGTCGACATGACCTCTTGTCGTGCTAATGGATCAAGCATCGATGTGGCTTCATCGAGCACGAGAACATCAGGGCGCATCGCAAGCGCCGAAGCGATTGCGACACGCTGCTTCTGTCCGCCGGATAGTTGATGGGGTTCCCGATCAACAAAATCCGTAAGGCCAACGCGCGCTAGACTGTCGTCGATACGACGAACCATTTCCTCGCGTGGCACACCCCAGTTTTCTAGAGCAAATGCCACGTCGTCGCGCACGGTCGTGCCAACGAATTGATTATCTGGATTTTGAAAGACGATGCCGATCGCTCGACGCATCTCCCACAGTTGCTCCGGATTCGCACTTGAAAAGCGCTCAGCAACCGTAACGGTCCCTGTCTCCGGTAACAACAATCCATTAAACAATTTCGTCAGCGTTGATTTTCCAGAGCCGTTGTGACCAACGATGGCGACCCATTCACCTGAACGAATCGTCAGAGAGACCTCGTGTAGGGCTGCTTGCTCCTGTTCCGGATACCGATAGGTGACCTGTTCCAGTTCAATCAGCTTGTCCATGATCTCTCCTCCTTCATCAAATCAATACTTTCATTTTGTAGCAAAAGGGCAGAAGCGGGATACGCACTGCCCTTTTATGGCGAATCATTTAATGAGGATTAAACGAGTTCGATGATGACCATTTCTGCGCCGTCACCACGACGTGGTCCCATTTTCATGATGCGTGTGTAACCACCTTGACGCTCAGCAAAACGTGGAGCCACATCAGCGAATAATTTTTGGATCGCGTCTTGTGCTTTGCCCTCTGCGTTTTGACCAGCAGCTTCACGGCGAACGAACGATGCAACTTGACGACGAGCGTGGAGATCACCGCGTTTACCTAAAGTGATGAGTTTCTCTACGACTGGACGAAGTTCCTTCGCTTTTTGTTCTGTAGTTTGGATACGCTCATTGATGATGAGATCAGTCGCAAGGTCACGCAAAAGTGCCTTACGTTGTGAGCTTGTACGGCCTAATTTCGAGTATGCCATGGATGGATTCCCTCCTTCGTGCAATTAATAGTATTAGTCTTCTTTGCGCAAGCCTAGTCCGAGTTCGTCGAGTTTCGCTTGAACTTCCTCGAGTGATTTACGTCCGAGGTTACGGACTTTCATCATCTCGTCTTCGCTCTTGTTCGCGAGTTCTTGAACCGTGTTGATACCAGCGCGTTTCAAACAGTTGTACGAACGAACTGAGAGATCGAGTTCTTCGATCGTCATTTCGAGTACTTTTTCTTTTTGATCTTCTTCCTTTTCGACCATGATTTCAGCATGGAGCGCTTCGTCCGTAAGACCAACAAAGATGTTTAAGTGTTCTGTCATGATTTTCGCACCGAGTGACACTGCTTCTTCAGGGCGGATTGAACCGTCCGTCCAAACATCTAGCGTCAACTTATCGAAGCTCGCATCTTGACCGACACGTGTTTTTTCAACTTGATAATTTACACGTTGAATTGGCGTGTAAATCGAGTCGATTGGGATTACACCGATTGGCATATCGTCCCGTTTGTTATCTTCAGCCTGAACATACCCACGACCACGGCGTGCTGTCAGACGCATATGAAGTGATGCACCTTCTGCAAGCGTTGCGATGTGAAGTTCTGGGTTGAGGATTTCGACGTCGCTGTCATGCGTAATGTTCGCAGCAGTGACAACACCAGCGCCTTGAATATCGATCTCAAGCGTTTTCTCTTCTTCCGAGTACACTTTGAGGGCGAGTTTCTTAAGGTTCAAGATGATTTGGGTAACGTCTTCTACAACGCCATCAATCGTCGAGAACTCATGAAGAACGCCATCGATTTGGACTGCAGTGACTGCAGCACCCGGAAGTGAAGACAATAGGATACGACGCAATGAGTTACCAAGCGTTGTACCGAATCCACGCTCAAGCGGCTCAACTACGAATTTACCAAACGTAGCGTTCTCGCTTAACTCGATCGTTTCAATCTTCGGTTTTTCGATTTCGATCATCTGAACCCCTCCTTGAATATCGTCATGTTGGCCATCGCGTTCAATCGCCAACCGCCTTGTGTACGTTTCTACTGCCTTGCTTGGTCAAACGATCAACAAAAGTCTACTCGAATCCCCGCTCTGCAGTACAAGACGGGTTACACGCGACGACGTTTTGGAGGGCGGCAACCGTTGTGTGGTACTGGAGTAACGTCACGGATTGCAGTGACTTCGAGACCGATTGCTTGAAGAGCACGGATAGCTGCTTCACGACCTGCACCAGGACCTTTAACGTTAACTTCTACAGTACGCATACCGTTATCCATTGCTGTTTTAGCAGCTGTTTCAGATGCCATTTGTGCAGCGAAAGGAGTCGATTTACGTGAGCCTTTGAAGCCCATGTTACCTGCAGTTGCCCAAGAGATTGCATTCCCTTGCATATCAGTGATCGTAACGATCGTGTTGTTGAATGTTGAACGGATATGCACGATACCAGATTCAATATTCTTTTTGACTTTACGTTTACTACGAACGTTCTGTTTGCGTTTTGCCATCTTAGTTTACCCTCCCTTACTTCTTCTTGTTCGCTACTGTACGGCGTGGGCCTTTACGAGTACGCGAGTTGTTTTTAGTGTTTTGACCACGAACTGGAAGACCACGACGGTGACGAACACCACGGTAGCAACCGATTTCGATCAAACGTTTGATGTTGAGTGAGATTTCACGACGAAGGTCACCCTCAACTTTGATTTTGTCTAAACCATCACGAAGTTGGTTCAATTGTTCCTCAGTCAAGTCGCGAGTACGAGTATCTTCAGAGATACCAGTTTCTTTCAAGACTTTTTGAGCAGTCGTTTTACCAACACCATAGATGTAAGTGAGTGAGATGACGATGCGTTTCTCACGTGGAATATCTACACCAGCAATACGTGCCATGTGTGCACCTCCTTGTTTAATTACCCTTGTTTTTGTTTATGCTTAGGGTTTTCGCAAATAACCATTACTTTGCCTTTACGGCGGATAACTTTACATTTTTCACAGATCGGTTTAACCGAAGGTCTTACTTTCATTGTGAATACCTCCTCCTGAAAAAATCGGAGTTTTTATTTGAAACGGTATGTGATCCGTCCGCGAGTCAAGTCGTATGGTGACAACTCAACCGTTACTTTATCTCCTGGCAAGATCCGAATGAAGTGCATCCGAATTTTTCCTGAGACGTGCGCGAGGACCGTGTGGCCGTTTTCTAACTCCACCTTAAACATCGCGTTTGGAAGCGGCTCGATAACCGTACCTTCCACTTCGATTACATCTTGTTTCGCCATCAATTATACCCCTTTCTCTATAAAGTTGATTGGGAGCCCAGACGATTTGTAGCGCTAGGGGCTTTCTACAAGAGCCATTGAGAGATCATCGGTCACAAACACGAGTGGATACTGGCTTATAGAAAGGTGACACCAATAACGCGCACAGCTCACTCTGCATCGACCGTTAAGATCTCGTAGCCGTCGTCTGTGATGGCGATGGTGTGCTCAAAGTGGGCGCACATGCTACCGTCCACCGTCACTACCGTCCAATTGTCGGATAGTGTGCGAACATAGCGTTTCCCGACATTGACCATTGGCTCAATTGCCAGTGTCATGCCGGTTTTCAGGCGCGGCCCTTTCCCCGGTGGTCCATAATGTGGAATTTGCGGATCTTCATGCAAATTTTGTCCCACGCCGTGGCCCACATATTCGCGGACTACAGAAAAATTCGCAGCTTCAACATGTGACTGAATCGCATGCGAAATATCTGTCAGGTGCACGCCAGCTTTGGCGCGCTCCAATCCTTTATACAGAGATTCTTCAGTTACGTCAAGTAACCGCTTCGTCTCTTCAGAGATTGTACCTACCGGATATGTCCAGGCTGAATCTCCGTGATACCCATTGTACTCTGCTCCGATGTCAATCGAGATGATGTCACCGTCCTGAAGTACACGATCTCCCGGAATACCATGGACAAGCTCTTCGTTCACGGAAGCACAGATGCTACCCGTGAAACCATTATACCCTTTAAACGATGGTGTTGCCCCTTGACTTCGAATATAGCGTTCAGCGATCGCGTCGAGTTGCCCCGTCGTGATACCTGGGCGAATGTGAGCTTGAAGCTCCTTATGCGTCCGGGCGACGATTTGTCCTGCTTTACGCATGATGTCGATTTCACGCGGCGCTTTCGTGATGATCATTACTGATCACCAAGGAGTGCCTGAACATCGGAATATACATCGTTGATTGGACGATCACCGTCCAAATTACGAAGATACCCTTTTTCTGCGTAAAAGTCAATCAAAGGTTGCGCTTGAGCGACGTTGACTTCCAAGCGACGACGTACTGTCTCCTCTTGGTCATCTTCACGTTGTACAAGTGCTGATCCGTCGATATCACAGATCCCCTCCACTTTTGGTGGGTTGTAGAGAACATGATACGTTGCTCCGCAAGTTGGGCAAATCCGGCGACCTGTCAAACGAGGGACAAGTTTCTCCGGGTCTACACCGATGTGGATGACGTGATCAATTTGTTTGCCCAGATCTTCAAGTAATGCTTCAAGAGCATCTGCTTGTTTCACTGTGCGTGGGAAACCGTCAAGGAGAAAACCATTTGCACAGTCTTCTTTGTCGAGACGCTCACGTACGATGCCGATTGTGACTTCGTCCGGAACGAGTTCCCCTTTATCCATGTATGATTTCGCTTCTTGTCCGAGTGGCGTTGAATCTTTGATCGCCGCGCGGAACATGTCGCCTGTCGAGATGTGGGGAATCGCATAGTCTTCGATGATTTTCGCAGCCTGCGTTCCTTTACCAGCACCCGGCAAACCCATCAATACTAGATTCATGTCGGTAGCCTCCACTTCTATAGCTCTATAGACACAACAGAAAGGAAAGGGATGGTCCCCTTCCTCCCGCCTTATCGGATAAAGCCTTTGTAGTGTCGTTTAACCAATTGACTTTCAATCTGTTTCATCGTCTCTAGTCCTACACCGATGACGATCAACAAGCTCGTTCCACCAATCTGCACCGAGTTCGGTAAGCCAGCAAACTTAATAAAGAATGTCGGCGTCACCGCGATGACAGCGAGGAAGAGTGAACCGAAGAATGTCAGACGGTATAGAATCTTCGTGATGTACTGCTCCGTTTGCTTACCAGGACGAATACCAGGAATGTATCCGCCTTGTTTTTGAAGGTTCTCTGCCATTTGTTCCGGGTTAACCTGAACGAATGTGTAGAAGTACGAGAACGCGATGATCAGTGCCACATAGATCGACATACCGATTGGACTCGTGTAGTCGAAGATGTCACGGATCTTCGTTGCCGTCTCCGGACTTGCAAAGAAACTCGCAATCGTTGGTGGCGTCACCATGAACGACACCGCGAAGATGACTGGAATAACACCGGCAGCGTTCAATTTGATCGGCAAGTGTGCCGATTGACCGCCAACTGGTGTCCGGTTCACCGTACGCTTAGCGTACTGAATCGGAATCTTACGTGCAGCTTGCTGAACATAGATGACTCCGACGATGACCGCGATGATGATTAAAAGCAAGAGTACGATATAAAGCACGTTTACAAACAAAGCATCCCCTGCATTTTGGAGCTTCGTTTCGTAAATCTGGCGGAATGCATTCGGGAAGCCCGCGACGATCCCAGCGAAGATGATCATTGATATCCCGTTACCAATGCCCTTCTCCGTGATGAGTTCACCGAGGAACATCAAGAATGCTGTTCCCGCTGTCAATACGAGTGCAATCATAACGTATGTCCAGGTGCCGAACTGTTCGTCGACAAGACCTGGGTAGATACGGTTAAATCCAAGCGCGATTCCAAACGCTTGGACTAAGCCGAGTACGATCGTTCCATAGCGCGTTACCGTTGCTAACTTCTTACGGCCCGCCTCTCCTTGTTTTGCCCATTCGGCAAACTTTGGAACAACGTCCATCTGTAAGAGTTGGACAACGATCGAGGCCGTGATATACGGCATGATTCCCATCGCAAAGAGTGAGAAATTCTGCAAAGCATTCCCGCCGAACGAGTTCAAGAAACCAAGAATACCATTCTGGTCAATCTTGAACACTTCCGTGTTTACCATCGGCACCGGGATATGTGCTCCGATCCGGAACACGATAACCAATGCCAAGGTAAAGAGAATGCGCCGACGAATGTCAGCTACGCGCCACATATTGGAGATCGCTTGAAACATTAGATCACCTCAACCGTACCGCCGGCAGCTTCGATTGCTTGCTTCGCAGCGTCGGAGAACTTATGAGCTTTGACTGTTAGTTTCTTTTCGATCTTACCGTTAGAAAGAATTTTCACGCCGTCTTTCATGCCTTTGACTGCACGAGTCTCGACAAGAAGTTCTGGAGTGACTTCAGTTCCTTCTTCAAAACGGTTGAGTGTGTCAAGGTTAATGACCGCGAACTCTTTACGAGTTGGGTTGTTGAAGCCGCGTTTTGGTAAACGACGGTAAAGTGGGTTTTGTCCACCTTCGAAACCTGGACGAACACCACCGCCTGAACGAGCTTTTTGACCTTTGTGACCACGGCCAGAAGTCTTACCGTTACCAGAAGACATACCGCGACCTACACGGTTGCGTTCTGAACGTGAACCAGCAGCTGGTTTCAATTCATGGAGTTTCATAGTGGGGCACCTCCTCATAAAATTATATCGAACTATTATTCTTGAATTTCTTTTACTGTCACTAAGTGTGACACGTGGTTAATCATCCCACGCATAGCAGCGTTGTCAGGTACGACAACAGTCTGGTGCATCTTACGGAGACCAAGCGTACGAGTAGTAACGCGTTGGTTCTCCGGACGACCGATCATGCTGCGTGTGAGGGTAACTGCGAGTTTCGCCATCTGTTTTCCCTCCCTTTCTTAACCGCGAAGTTCTTCGACGGTTTTACCGCGGAGTTTCGCAACTTCTTCAGCACGTTTGAGTGATGTGAGACCTTCGACAGTCGCACGAACCATGTTGATTGGAGTGCTTGA
Source organism: Exiguobacterium abrahamii (assembly GCF_015645365.1). NCBI lineage: Bacteria > Bacillati > Bacillota > Bacilli > Caryophanales > Exiguobacterium > Exiguobacterium abrahamii. The sequence goes on along the minus strand of NZ_JADOYC010000007.1, from coordinate 40,476 downwards.
TCCAAGTGATTTTGAAAGAATGTCGTTGATTCCCGCTAATTCGAGAACCGCACGAACTGGACCACCAGCGATGACTCCAGTACCTTCAGAAGCAGGCTTCAAGAAGACGTGACCTGCACCGAATACACCGTTGACTTCGTGTGGAATTGTTGTGTTAACGATTGGAACGTTAACCATGTTTTTCTTAGCATCTTCGATTGCTTTACGGATCGCTTCAGGCACTTCCTGAGCTTTACCCGTACCGAAACCTACGTGACCATTCTTGTCACCAACGACGACGAGGGCAGCAAAACGGAAGCGACGGCCACCTTTTACTACTTTCGCGACGCGGTTTACGGTAACAACGCGTTCTTCGAGTTGATCCATGTTAATTTCTAACTGGCGCATGTAGAGGTTCCCTCCTTTTCTATTAGAATTTGAGACCAGCTTCACGAGCTGCTTCAGCTACAGCTTTGATACGTCCATGATAGAGATATCCTCCACGGTCGAAAACGACTGTTTCGATACCTTTTTCAAGAGCGCGCTCAGCTGCGAGCTTACCAACTGCTGCCGCAGCGTCAGTCGTGTTGCCTTTTTCAAGGTCGAGTGATGATGCAGATGCGAGTGTTGCATGTGTTGCATCGTCAATGACTTGTACGTAAATGTTCTTGTTCGAACGGAATACGTTCATACGTGGACGTGTTGCAGTCCCGATGATTGTACGACGGACACGACCATGACGTTTTTTACGCGTAGCGTTTTTATCTGCCTTTGAGATCATTTATGCCACTCCTTTCCGGTCAATTCGCATTCGCGAATTACTTACCTGTTTTACCTTCTTTACGACGAACGACTTCATCACTGTAACGAATACCTTTACCTTTGTACGGCTCAGGTTGACGGTACGAACGGATCAATGCAGCGACGTGACCAACACGTTCTTTGCTGATTCCGCGAACGATGAGTTGCGTATTCGTAGGAACTTCGACTTCGATGCCTTGTTCCGGAGTGTACTCGATTGGGTGTGAGTAACCGAGGTTGAGTACGATTTTGTTACCTTGCTTTTGTGCACGGTAACCAACACCTTGGATATCGAGTGTCTTAGCGAAACCGTTGCTTACACCTTCGACCATGTTCGCGATAAGCGCACGAGTCGTTCCGTGGATCGTACGGTTTGCTTTCTCGTCGTTCGGACGAGTGACAGTCAATTCATTACCTTCTACGTTAATCGCCATAGCTGGGCTGAACTCACGTGAGAGTTCCCCTTTAGGACCTTTTACCGTAACCGTGTTGTTTTCAACTGTTACTGTAACGCCTGCTGGGATGACGACTGGCTTTTTACCAATACGTGACATTTAAGACACCTCCGTTCTTTTTATGCGTGTATTACCAGATGTATGCGATCACTTCGCCGCCGACTTTTTGTTGGCGAGCTTCTTTGTCAGTCATTACACCTTTAGATGTTGAAACGATAGCGATTCCGAGACCACCGAGTACTTTCGGGATTTCATCAGCTTTCGCGTAAACGCGAAGACCTGGTTTCGAGATACGTTTGAGTCCAGTGATGACGCGCTCGTTGCTTGCGCCGTATTTAAGGAATACGCGGAGCGTACCTTGTTTGCTGTCCTCGAGATATTCAACATCGCGGATGAAACCTTCACGTTTGAGGATTTCAGCGACTTCACGTTTGATTGTAGAAGCTGGCATTTCCAACTTCTCATGGCGAACCATGTTTGCATTACGAATGCGTGTAAGCATATCTGCAATCGGATCTGTCATAACCATGCGATGTACCTCCTTTCACAACTTTAATGAATTACCAGCTTGCTTTTTTAACACCAGGGATTTGACCTTTATGAGCAAGATCACGGAACTTAATACGGCTGATACCGAATTTACCAATGTAACCGTGTGGACGGCCAGTGATACTACAACGGTTGTGTAAACGAACCGCTGAAGAGTTACGTGGGAGTTTGCTCAAGCCGATGTAGTCGCCTTGTGCTTTCAATTCTGCGCGTTTTTCAGCGTAGCGCTCAACGAGTGCTTGACGTTTTACTTCACGTGCGATCATTGATTTCTTAGCCATGTTGTCGACCTCCCTTATTTTTGGAATGGCATGCCGAGTGCAGTGAGAAGCTCACGTGACTCTTCATCCGTGTTAGCAGTAGTTACGATAACGATGTCCATACCACGGACTTTCGATACGCGATCGTAGTCGATCTCTGGGAAGATCAATTGTTCCTTCACGCCTAGCGTGTAGTTACCACGGCCATCGAAAGATTTTTTCGATACGCCACGGAAGTCACGTACACGTGGAAGTGACACGTTGATCAACTTGTCGAGGAATTCGTACATGCGCTCGCCACGAAGTGTAACCTTCGCACCGATTGGCATACCTTCACGAAGTTTGAAACCAGCGATTGATTTCTTAGCTTTCGTGATGAGTGGTTTCTGACCAGTGAGGAGCTGAAGCTCTTCAACTGCCATGTCAAGTGCCTTAGAGTTCGTAACAGCGTCACCAACACCCATGTTGATTACGATTTTATCGACTTTCGGCGCTTGCATTACAGAACTGTAATTGAATTTCTCCATCATTACTTTGACGATTTCGTCTTGGTATTTAGCTTTTAAACGGTTCATCAGAAAGTGGACCTCCTTTCTTTAAATCTTCTTATTTATCTAAAGCTTCGCCCGATTTTTTAGCGATACGTACTTTCTTGCCGTCAACCACAGTGAAACCAACGCGTGTTGGGTTACCTGTCTTAGGGTCGATGAGCATAACGTTCGATACGTGAATCGGTGCTTCTTTCTCGACAATTCCGCCTTGCGGGTTGAGTTGAGAAGGTTTTGAGTGTTTTTTGATCATGTTAACGCCTTCGACGATTACGCGATCTTTTTTAGGCATAGCTGTAAGGACAACGCCTTGTTTGCCTTTGTCTTTACCAGTCATAACCTGAACTTTATCACCTTTTTTGACATGCATCGTTAGAGCACCTCCTTGTAGGAATTCTTTGGAATTAAAGTACTTCCGGTGCCAACGAGACGATCTTCATGAAGTCTTTTTCACGAAGTTCGCGTGCGACTGGTCCGAAGATACGTGTGCCACGTGGGCTTTTGTCATCTTTGATGATGACTGCTGCGTTTTCGTCAAAACGGATGTACGAACCGTCTTTACGACGAACGCCACGTTTAGTACGAACGACTACTGCGCGTACAACTTCACCTTTTTTGACAACGCCACCTGGTGTTGCTTGTTTTACTGTACAAACAATAACGTCACCGATGTTAGCAGTTTTACGACCAGAACCACCGAGGACTTTGATCGTCAAGACTTCACGAGCTCCTGAGTTGTCTGCTACTTTTAAGCGAGATTCTTGTTGAATCATACGATTGTACCTCCCTCCGGATGTTTATTCACCCGAACTAATTAGAGTTTAGATGATTACTGCTTCTTCAATGACTTCTACGAGACGGAAACGTTTGTCCTTAGATAATGGACGTGTTTCTTGAATGCGTACAACATCACCGATTTTAGCTGTGTTGTTTTCATCATGCGCTTTGTACTTTTTAGAGTAGTTTACGCGTTTGCCGTAAAGCTTGTGCTTTACTTTTGTTTCAACTGTAACTACGATCGTTTTGTCCATTTTGTCAGAAACGACGCGTCCAGTTAACACTTTGCGGTTGTTAGTGCGTTCCATTGAGTGTTCCTCCTCTCAGAATCCGAGTGAATTATGCGTTGTTGATGCCGAGTTCGCGTTCACGAAGAACGGTTTTCGCGCGTGCAATCGACTTGCGCACTTCACGGATACGAGCAGGGTTCTCAAGCTGACCAGTCGCGAGTTGGAAACGAAGGTTGAACAACTCTTCTTTCCACGAACCGACTTTACCGTTAAGCTCTTCAGTTGTTTGCTGACGGAGATCAGTTGCTTTCATTCGTATCACCACCATTTTCTTCACGTTTTACGAACTTACATTTTACTGGAAGTTTGTGTGATGCAAGACGGAGAGCTTCGCGTGCGATCTCTTCCGATACTCCTGCGATTTCGAACATTACTTTACCCGGTTTGACGACTGCTACCCAGCCCTCCGGAGCACCTTTACCTGAACCCATTCGGACTTCAAGAGGTTTTTTAGTGTATGGCTTGTGTGGGAAGATCTTGATCCACACTTTACCACCACGTTTCATATAACGAGTCATCGCGATACGCGCTGATTCGATTTGACGGCTAGTGATCCAGCTAGCTTCTTGAGCTTGGATACCGAACTCGCCGAAGTGTACTGTAGTACCACGTTTCGCTTTACCACGCATGTTGCCGCGGTGAACACGACGATATTTTACACGTTTTGGTAACAACATGTTGTGTTGCCTCCTTCCCTAGACGGATGTGGATTATTCTTCGTTTGCTGCTGCTTTTTTCGTAGGAAGCACTTCACCGTGGTGGAGCCATACTTTTACGCCAATTTTGCCGTAAGTTGTATCAGCTTCTGCAGTACCGTAATCGATGTCTGCACGGAGTGTATGAAGTGGAACTGTTCCTTCCGAATACTTCTCAGAACGAGCGATATCAGCGCCACCAAGACGACCAGAAACTTCAGTCTTGATTCCTTTGATACCAGAACGCATTGAGCGTTGGATTGATTGCTTCATAGCACGACGGAACGATACGCGACCTTCAAGTTGGCGAGCGATGTTCTCAGCGACGAGCTTAGCAACTGCATCCGGGTTTTTCACTTCAACGACGTTAACGTGAACGCGTTTGCCTTTTGCAAGGTTAGTGATGTCTTTACGAAGTGTTTCGATTTCAGAACCGCCTTTACCGATAACCATACCAGGCTTAGCAGTGTGAAGTGAGATGTTCAAGCGGTTAGCTGCGCGCTCGATTTCTACTTTAGAGACACTAGCGTCTTTAAGACGTTTTTCGATATATTCACGAACTACGTAGTCTTCATGAAGGAGATCAGCATAGTCTTTATCTGCGAACCAACGTGATTCCCAGTCTTTGATGATACCTACGCGAAGACCAGTTGGGTTAATCTTCTGACCCACGGTAATCCCTCCTTATTTTTCAGATACCACGATGTGAACGTGGCTCGTACGTTTGTTGATGCGGCTTGCGCGACCCATTGCACGTGGGCGGAAACGTTTGAGCGTTGGACCTTCGTTTACGTAAGCCTCAGTGACTACGAGGTTTTCGATGTTCATGTCGAAGTTGTGCTCAGCGTTCGCGATTGCCGATTTCAATACTTTCTCAACGATTGGCGTTGCTGCCTTGTTCGTGTAAGCAAGAATCGAAAGTGCTTCGCCGATTTGCTTCCCGCGGATTAAGTCTACTACGAGACGTGCCTTACGAGGAGCAATGCGAACCATATTAGCCGATGCTTTTGATTGCATAATGAGTACCTCCCCTCAGATTAACGTTTCGTTTTCTTATCGTTTCCAGCATGTCCTTTGTAAGAACGTGTTGGAGCGAATTCACCAAGTTTGTGACCGACCATATCTTCTGTCACGTAAACCGGTACGTGTTTACGACCATCGTAGACAGCGATCGTGTGACCGATGAACTCTGGGAAGATTGTCGAGCGGCGTGACCAAGTTTTGATGACATGTTTGTCACCAGCTTCGTTGGCTTTATCAACCTTAGCGAGCAGATGGTGATCTGCGAATGGACCTTTTTTCAAGCTGCGACCCATAGTTGTACCTCCCTTTGGCATGATTCAGGAACGGTTCCTACGAACCGTCCAGAAATCATGTAATTATTTTTTAGAACGACGGACGATATATTTATCGCTCGCTTTGTTTTTCTTACGAGTTTTGTATCCGAGTGCCGGTTTACCCCAAGGAGTAAGTGGGCCCGAACGACCGATTGGAGCACGTCCTTCACCACCACCGTGTGGGTGATCGACTGGGTTCATGACAGAACCACGAACTGTAGGACGTTTTCCGAGCCAGCGTGAACGACCAGCTTTACCGATATTGACGAGCTCGTGCTCTTCATTACCGACAGCGCCGACTGTTGCACGGCAAGTAGCAAGGATCATACGAGTTTCGCCTGATTGAAGACGAACGATCGCGTATTTACCATCTTTACCGAGAAGCTGAGCAGAAGTACCAGCTGCGCGAACGAGCTGACCACCTTTACCTGGCTTAAGTTCGATGTTGTGGATCAACGTACCGACTGGGATGTTTGAAAGTGGAAGAGCATTACCGACTTTAATGTCAGCTTCTGGTCCAGCCATGACTTGCATGTCTACTTTCAAGCCTTTCGGTGCGAGGATGTAGCGTTTTTCACCATCGATGTAGTGGATCAATGCGATGTTAGCAGAGCGGTTTGGATCGTACTCAATTGTAGCGACACGACCAGCGATGCCATCCTTGTTCCGTTTGAAGTCGATGATACGATATTTACGTTTGTGTCCGCCACCTTGGTGACGTACTGTCAAGCGACCTTGGTTGTTACGTCCGCCCTTTTTCGAAAGCTTTTCAGTTAACGATTTTTCAGGACGTGAAGCCGTAATCTCAGCAAAGTCAAGCGCAGTCATATTACGACGACCGTTAGTGGTCGGTTTAAACTTTTTAATTCCCATCGAGAGTTCCCTCCTTTTCTACAGAGTTCCGATTAACCGAGGTAATCGAGTTCTTTGCTATCTGCAGTAAGCGTGACGACCGCTTTTTTGCGGCGTGCTGTGTAACCAGCGTGACGACCTACGCGTTTTGCTTTTGGTTTTGAGATCAATGTGTTGACTTTGTCAACTTTCACTCCGAAGATCGCTTCAACTGCATCTTTGATTTGAGTCTTAGATGCCTTCACGTCTACTTCGAATGTGTACTTTTTCTCAGCCATTTGGTTTACTGAACGTTCAGTAATGACAGGACGTTTGATAATGTCGTGTGTGTGTGCCATTATGCAAGCACCTCCTCTACTCTCGCAACAGCGTCCTTCGTAATGATGACTTTGTCATGAGCGACAAGATCAAGGACGTTTACACCTGCAGCGTCAACGACTGTGACACCTGGGATGTTGCGTGTTGAAAGAACGACTGACTCGTTGTAATCAGCAGTAACGACGAGAACTTTACGTTCGATTGAAAGAGCAGCGAATACTGCGATCATGTCCTTAGTTTTAGGAGCATCGATTGTCAATCCTTCAAGAACGATGAACTCGTTGTTAGCGACTTTCGAAGAAAGTGCTGAACGAAGTGCGAGACGACGAACCTTTTTAGGAAGTTTGTAAGCGTACGAACGTGGTGTTGGACCGAAGACAGTTCCACCGCCAACCCATTGTGGCGAACGGATCGAACCTTGGCGTGCACGACCAGTACCTTTTTGTTTCCATGGTTTACGGCCGCCACCGCGAACTTCCGAGCGACCTTTTGTATCATGTGTACCTTGGCGACGTGAAGCTTGTTGCATGACGATTGCATCGTATACGACTGCTTCATTTGGCTCGATTCCGAAAACGGCATCTGCGAGCTCGATGTCTCCAACTTGTGTACCTGTTTGGTTAAGCAAAGCTACTTTAGGCATTCGTTATTCCTCCTTTCCTTGCAAACGGATTAGTTGCCTTTAACCGCAGATTTGATGACAACTTGGCTCTTACGTGCGCCTGGGATAGCACCCTTGACGAGGAGTAAGCCGCGTTCTGCATCAACTTTTACGATTTCAAGGTTTTGAACAGTGATTTGCTCTCCACCCATGCGTCCAGGGAGCAATTTCCCTTTGAATACACGGTTAGGAGCAACAGGACCCATTGAACCTGGGCGACGGTGGTAACGCGAACCGTGAGCCATTGGACCACGTGATTGGTTGTGACGCTTGATTGCACCAGCGAAACCTTTACCTTTCGACGTACCTGTTACATCAACCATTTCGCCTGCAGCGAAAGTATCTGCTTTAATCTCTTGACCGATTTCGAAATCTGCTACTGATGTACGGATTTCTTTAATGAAGCGCTTAGGTGTCGCGTTTGCTTTCGCAGCGTGACCTTTTTGCGGTTTGTTTTGACGACCTTCTTTGATATCACCAAAGCCGAGTTGGACTGCTTCGTAACCGTCAACTTCCGTTGTTTTCAATTGAAGAACAACGTTACCTTCGACTGAAACGACAGTAACAGGGACGACTTCGCCTGACTCGTTGAAGATTTGTGTCATACCGAGTTTAGTTCCTAAGATTCCTTTAGCCATGAGATACACCTCCTAATATTGAATGATTTTGATCTTCTGGCTAGTATCAACTATCTATAGAAGAAAAATTAAAGTTTGATTTCGATGTCAACGCCCGATGGAAGTTCGAGACGCATAAGCGCATCAACAGTTTTCGGTGTTGGGTTAACGATGTCGATCAAACGTTTGTGTGTACGCATTTCGAACTGCTCACGAGCATCTTTGTACTTGTGAACGGCACGAAGTACTGTGTAGACCGCTTTCTCCGTTGGGAGTGGGATCGGACCAGATACAGTAGCACCTGAACGTTTTGCTGTGTCGACAATCTTCTCAGCCGATTGATCAAGCACGCGGTGATCGTATGCTTTCAAACGGATCCGAATTTTTTCATTTGCCATGTTATTTCCCTCCTTTTCGCCTATTTCGTAAATAGACATTCTCCGCGGAAATTTCCACACTAGCCATGGCAATGCCGCCTGGTGTGTCATAACCTCCCGCTTCATCGCGTTGTGTTTGTGACCAACATATTCTATCATACTTAATCACCAGCAAGAATGCAAGCACTAATAAAATAGAATATGTATTCAAGTCTCTCACCACTCGCACAAACACTTTCCTCAGTATATAAGATGTCAGACCATGTTGCAAGACTGTTTTCAAAGAAATGAAAAAAGGTCTTCCGCCACGGGAGACGGAAGACCTTTGTCTTAAAAATTACTCAACGATTTCTGTAACTGATCCAGCGCCTACTGTACGGCCACCTTCACGGATTGAGAAACGAGTTTCTTTTTCAAGAGCGATTGGTGCGATGAGTTCAACAGTCATTTCGATGTTGTCCCCAGGCATAACCATTTCAGTACCTTCTGGAAGTTGAACCATACCAGTTACGTCAGTTGTACGGAAGTAGAACTGCGGGCGGTAGTTCGCGAAGAATGGCGTGTGACGGCCACCCTCTTCTTTAGAAAGAACGTAAACTTGCGCTTTGAACTTTTTGTGTGGTGTGATTGTGTTTGGTTTCGCGAGAACTTGTCCACGCTCGATGTCGTCACGTGATACACCACGGAGAAGAGCACCGATGTTGTCGCCAGCTTCAGCATAGTCAAGAAGCTTACGGAACATCTCTACACCAGTACATACTGATTTTTTAGTTTCTTCGTGAAGACCAACGATTTCGATCTCGTCGTTGACTTTAAGAACTCCACGCTCAACGCGGCCAGTAGCAACTGTACCACGACCAGTGATTGAGAAGACATCCTCAACTGGCATCATGAAGTCTTTTTCAGTGTCACGAGTTGGTTCTGGGATGTACTCATCGACAGCTGCCATGAGTTCAAGAATTTTTTCTTCCCATTTAGCTTCGCCGTTAAGCGCGCCAAGAGCAGAACCTTGGATAACTGGGAGGTCATCACCTGGGAAGTCGTACTCAGAAAGAAGCTCACGGATTTCCATTTCGACGAGCTCAAGAAGCTCTTCGTCGTCAACCATGTCAACTTTGTTCATGAATACTACGATGAAAGGAACACCTACTTGACGTGAAAGCAAGATGTGCTCACGTGTTTGTGGCATTGGACCATCTGTTGCAGAAACAACGAGGATCGCGCCGTCCATTTGTGCAGCACCAGTGATCATGTTTTTAACATAGTCAGCGTGACCTGGGCAGTCAACGTGTGCATAGTGGCGTTTTTCTGTTTCGTACTCGATGTGAGCTGTTGCGATTGTGATACCGCGCTCGCGCTCTTCTGGAGCACCATCGATTTGGTCAAACTTAGTTGCAGCTTTACCTTGTGCTTTTGCAAGTACAGCTGAGATAGCTGCTGTTAAAGTTGTTTTACCGTGGTCGACGTGGCCGATTGTACCAACGTTAACGTGCGGTTTAGAACGGTCGAATTTTTCCTTACCCATTCTGAATTCCTCCTCTATGTGTCTAATAATTTTTTATAACTAGGAAGGTGAGTCGTAAGATAACGTACACCTTCCTTAGCTTACACTAATCATAAAAGCGTGACAACCTGTGAAGGATTAGCCGTTCGCTTTTTTGATGATTTCTTCCGCAACTGATTTCGGTACTTCTTCGTAGTGATCGAAGTGCATCGAGTACGTTCCGCGACCTTGTGTGCGTGAACGAAGACCAGTAGCGTATCCGAACATTTCAGAAAGTGGAATCATTGAACGGACAACTTGAGCGTTACCGCGTGCTTCCATACCTTCTACGCGACCACGGCGTGATGTAACATCACCCATGATGTCTCCCATGTATTCGTCTGGGATGACGATTTCAACTTTCATCATTGGCTCAAGGATAACAGCGCCGCTCTTATCTTTGAGTTGTTTGACTGCCATTGAAGCCGCAACTTTAAATGCCATCTCGTTTGAGTCGACATCGTGGTACGATCCGAAGACGAGTGAAGCTTTTACGTCAACGACCGGGTAACCAGCAAGGATACCGTTTTGAAGTGCTTCTTCGATTCCGTTCTCAACCGCTGGGATGTATTCACGTGGAACAACACCACCGACGATTTTGTTGTTGAACTCGAAGCCAGCGCCTTCTTCGTTCGGCTCGAATTCTACGACGACGTGACCATACTGACCACGACCACCAGATTGACGAGCGAACTTCGAATCGATCTTCGCCGCTTGGCGGATCGTTTCACGGTAAGCTACTTGTGGAGCACCAACGTTTGCTTCGACTTTGAACTCGCGACGCATACGGTCAACGATGATGTCGAGGTGAAGCTCACCCATACCTGAGATGATCGTTTGACCAGTCTCTGGGTTTGTTTCAGTGCGGAACGTTGGATCCTCTTCAGCAAGCTTAGCGAGGGCTTGACCCATTTTATCTTGGTCAGCTTTCGTTTTTGGTTCGATAGCGACCGAGATAACTGGTTCTGGGAATGTCATTGATTCGAGAACGACGTTGTCTTTCTCTGCACAAAGCGTATCTCCAGTAGTCGTATCTTTCAAACCTACAGCTGCAGCGATGTCACCCGCGTATACCATCGGGATCTCTTCACGGCTGTTTGCGTGCATTTGAAGGATACGTCCAAGACGCTCACGTTTGCCTTTTGTTGAGTTTTTAACGTACGATCCTGCCGAAGCTGTACCAGAGTACACACGGAAGAATGTAAGTTTACCGACGTAAGGGTCAGTCATGACTTTGAACGCGAGTGCAGAGAATGGTGCGTCGTCCGAAGACTCACGTACGATTTCTTCATCCGTATCCATGTCGATACCTGAGATCGCTTTTACGTCGATTGGTGATGGGAGGTAATCGAGAACTGCGTCAAGCATAAGCTGAACACCTTTGTTCTTGAATGCCGAACCTACGAGTACAGGATAGAAGTCAACTGTCAGAGTTGCTTTACGGATAGCCGCTTTCAACTCGTCGATTGTGATTTCTTCACCCTCGAGGTATTTCATCATCAATTCTTCTTCATAATCCGCAACTGCTTCGATCAATGATCCACGGAGTTCTTCAGCTTGATCAGCAAGATCAGCTGGGAAACCGTCAGTCACTTCGATGTCAGTTCCGAGATCGTTACCGTACATGTATGTTTTCTGTTCGACGAGGTCGATGATTCCTTTGAATTCATCTTCCGCACCGATTGGAAGTTGGATCGCGTGTGCGTTCGCTTGGAGGCGTTCGCGAAGCGTTCCGACCGAGTACAAGAAGTCTGCACCGATTTTATCCATTTTGTTAACGAAAACGATACGTGGTACGCCGTAAGTTGTAGCTTGGCGCCATACTGTCTCAGTTTGTGGCTCAACACCAGACTGAGCGTCAAGTACTGCTACCGCACCATCAAGTACGCGAAGTGAACGTTCAACCTCAACTGTGAAGTCTACGTGTCCAGGTGTATCGATGATGTTTACGCGGTTACCTTTCCATTGAGCAGTTGTTGCTGCCGATGTAATCGTGATCCCACGCTCTTGCTCTTGCTCCATCCAGTCCATTTGTGAAGCACCTTCGTGCGTTTCACCAATCTTGTGGATACGACCCGTGTAATACAGGATACGCTCAGTCGTTGTTGTTTTACCAGCATCGATGTGAGCCATGATCCCGATGTTACGAGTGTTCTTAAGGGAGAATTCTCTTGCCATCTTTAAACATTCTCCTTTCGCATTTTAGTTTAGTGGTCGTGTGTTGCCACACGTCATGACTATACCCGAAAGCCACCTCATAATTCCATTAAAAATGGCATGCATGAGGTGGTGATTTTCGGAATTACCAGCGGTAGTGGGCAAACGCTTTGTTCGCTTCCGCCATTTTGTGCATATCTTCGCGCTTCTTAACAGAAGCACCAGTGTTGTTTGCAGCGTCCATGATTTCGTTAGCAAGGCGCGCATCCATAGTTTTTTCGTTACGGAGACGTGAGTAGTTCACGAGGTAACGAAGTGCGAGTGTCGTACGACGCTCTGGGCGAACTTCGACAGGAACTTGATAGTTAGCTCCACCTACACGGCGTGCTTTAACTTCAAGAACTGGCATGATGTTGTTCATCGCTTCTTCAAAGACTTCCATTGCATCGCGACCTGAACGTTCAGCGATAGTTTCGAAAGCTTTGTATAAGATTTGTTGAGCAGTACCTTTTTTACCATCTAACATAAGACGGTTGATAAGGCGGGTAACGAGTTTAGAGTTGTAGATCGGATCAGCCATTACATCACGACGTTCTGCTTGACCTTTACGTGGCATTCCGAGTCCCTCCTTTCATATAGTGAGGTGATATCTTAAGATATCTAGATTATTTTTTAACTTTAGGACGTTTCGTACCGTATTTCGAACGACCTTGCATACGGCCGTCAACACCAGCTGTATCAAGCGCACCACGAACGATGTGGTAACGTACCCCTGGTAAGTCTTTTACGCGGCCGCCGCGGATAAGAACAACACTGTGCTCTTGAAGGTTGTGGCCGATACCTGGGATGTAAGCTGTTACTTCCATTGTGTTCGTCAAACGTACACGTGCGTATTTACGAAGAGCCGAGTTCGGTTTCTTCGGAGTCATTGTACCTACACGAGTACAAACACCACGTTTTTGTGGTGAGCTGATGTCAGTACGAGCTTTAATGAAGCTGTTGTACCCTTTGTTCAGCGCTGGCGAATCTGATTTCACAACTTTTGATTGACGTCCTTTACGGACTAATTGGTTGATAGTAGGCATCTTTGAGATCCTCCCTTCCTGAATTCATGACAAATTTCAAAACCACCGAGCCGGGTGGTTCATCGAAAGTCATAATGAAACGTTTTGCGTGGCTCAGGCATTCCATCGCCACACAAAACGCATTATCAAACTTTCTTAATGGCAACAGCGGTTGCTGCGACATCGATTCCACAAGCTTTTCCAAGCTCTTGCTTAGAAGGAACATTCACGACTGGAACGTTTGCTTGTTTCGCCGCATCGAGCAATGCTTGTTTTACGTGTTCATCTGCGTCATCCGCAATGATCACTTCCGACGCCTTGCCAGATCGCAATGCTTTGAGCGTTTGCTTTTGACCGACAAACTTCAAATCTGCGCCGACTACTTTTTTGTAAGACATGAAGATATCCTCCAAAATAACACAGCCGGTTGGCAACACTATATCATAGTAGCACCGCCATACCGGCGTGTCAAGGCGTTTTATTCTACCGGAGAATCGGCTTCTACAGGTGCTTCGCCAGCTACTTCGAGATCAATCTGACGGTAACGTGACATCCCAGTACCAGCTGGAACCAACTTACCGATGATGACGTTCTCTTTCAAGCCGCGAAGGTAGTCGCTCTTCCCTTTAATCGCTGCATCCGTAAGGACACGAGTCGTTTCTTGGAACGACGCAGCCGATAGGAATGAATCTGTTTCAAGTGACGCTTTCGTGATACCGAGAAGAACTGGTTTCGCCGAAGCGAGAGCTTTCCCGTTACGGAGCGCTTCTTTACAAGCTTCCTTGAACGTGCTGATATCGACGAGCGAACCTGGTAAGAGTGAAGTCTCACCAGACTCGATGACACGTACGCGACGGATCATTTGGCGAACCATGACCTCGACGTGTTTGTCACCGATCTCAACCCCTTGCATCCGGTATACTTTTTGAACTTCTTGGAGCAAGTAGTTCTGAACGCCGGATACACCTTTAACGTTCAAGAGTTCTTTCGGATCGATCGAACCTTCCGTGAAGACTTGACCAGCTTTGACCTCGTCCCCGAGCTGAACACGTAGACGCGAACCGAATGGGATCGTGTATGTGCGTGTTTCGCTGAGTCCTTGGACCGTCAATTCACGTTTGTCACGCGATTCCGTGAAGTCGATAACTTGACCATCGATTTCCGAGATGACCGCTTGACCTTTCGGGTTACGCGCTTCGAACAACTCTTGGATACGCGGAAGACCTTGTGTGATATCGTCTCCGGCAACCCCACCTGTGTGGAAGGTACGCATCGTAAGCTGCGTTCCTGGCTCACCGATTGATTGTGCCGCGATGATACCGACAGCTTCGCCGACTTCGACGTCGTTGCCTGTTGCCAAGTTGCGTCCGTAACATTTCTTACAGACACCATGGCTTGTGTTACATGTGAAGGCAGTACGGATCTCAACGTTGTCGACACCAGCGTCCGTGATGGCACGCGCGAGGTCTTCATCGATGAGTTCGTTCGTTGAAACGAGGACTTCTCCTGTTTCAGGGTGAACGACGTTTTCGAATGCCGTACGGCCGACGAGACGGTCGTAGAGGCTTTCGATCTCTTCCGTTCCTTCACGGAGTGCTGTGACGCGGATACCACGATCCGTTCCACAATCATCTTCACGGATGATGACGTCTTGAGCAACGTCAACGAGACGACGAGTCAGGTAACCCGAGTCAGCCGTTTTCAAGGCTGTATCGGCAAGACCTTTACGTGCACCGTGTGTTGAGATGAAGTATTCCTGTACCGTTAGACCCTCACGGAACGATGATTTGATCGGGAGCTCGATGATCCGTCCACTTGGAGCGGCCATAAGTCCACGCATACCAGCGAGCTGCGTGAAGTTCGACGCGTTACCACGGGCACCGGAGTCACTCATCATGAAGATCGGGTTGAGACGGTTGAGGGATTTCATCAGACGAGACTGAATTTCATCCTTCGCATCATTCCACGATTTAACGACGCGCTCATAGCGCTCGTCTTCTGTGATGAGACCACGACGGTACGATTTCATGACGCGGTCGACATTGTCCTGCGCTTCAACAAGAATTTCTTGTTTGTCCGGAAGAACGATGATGTCCGCGATCCCTACCGTGATACCGGCACGAGTCGAGTGTTTGAATCCGAGGTTTTTCATGCGGTCGAGCATGCGGCTTGTTTCTGTCGTCTCAAACCGTTTGAATACTTCCGCGATGACATTTCCAAGGAATCCTTTTTTGAACGGATCGATGATCGGACGATTCTTCAGTTCCGCTTCGACATCTGTTCCTTTTTCAAGGAAGTACTTGTCTGGCGTCGCTTCTTGAAGGTTCGTCATCGTTGGTTCGTTCAAGTAAGGGAACGTCGTTGGGAGGATCTCGTTGAAGATCAACTTACCGACTGTTGTAATCAATAATTTCTCGTTTTGCTCTTCCGTGAATGTCGGGTTCTTGAGAACGCCGGCTGGAATCGCAACACGTGTATGGAAGTGCGCATAACCATTTTGGTAAGCGATGAGCGCTTCGTTCACTGTCGAGAAGATTTTACCTTCGCCGATCGCGTTTTCGCGCTCGAGCGTGAGGTAGTAGTTACCGAGGACCATATCCTGCGATGGTGTAACAACAGGTTTACCGTCTTTCGGGTTCAAGATGTTTTGTGCAGCGAGCATGAGAAGACGCGCTTCTGCTTGTGCTTCTGCCGAAAGTGGTACGTGAACCGCCATTTGGTCACCATCGAAATCGGCGTTGTATGCCGTACATACGAGTGGGTGAAGGCGAATCGCGCGTCCTTCGACGAGCGTTGGTTCGAACGCCTGGATACCGAGACGGTGAAGTGTCGGTGCACGGTTCAAGAGAACCGGATGCTCACGGATGACCTCTTCGAGGACATCCCAGATTTCAGGTTGAACGCGCTCGATTTTCCGTTTCGCACTCTTAATGTTCGGTGCGATGCCACGAGAGACAAGTTCTTTCATGACGAACGGTTTGAAGAGCTCAAGGGCCATTTCTTTTGGAAGACCACATTGATACATCTTCAAGTTTGGACCAACGACGATAACCGAACGACCAGAGTAGTCGACACGTTTACCGAGCAAGTTTTGACGGAAACGTCCTTGTTTCCCTTTCAACATGTGTGAAAGTGATTTAAGCGGACGGTTACCTGGTCCAGTGACTGGACGACCACGACGACCGTTATCGATCAAAGCATCGACTGCTTCTTGAAGCATCCGTTTTTCATTCTGAACGATGATGTTCGGAGCGCCAAGGTCAAGAAGACGCTTGAGACGGTTGTTACGGTTGATGACGCGGCGGTACAAGTCGTTCAAGTCAGACGTCGCGAAACGTCCGCCATCGAGTTGAACCATCGGACGAAGTTCCGGTGGGATGACTGGAAGTACTTCAAGCACCATCCATTCTGGATTGTTGCCTGAGTTACGGAACGCATCGAGGACTTCAAGGCGTTTGATCGCACGAGTACGACGTTGTCCTTGAATCATACGAAGCTCTTCACGTAATGCAGCGACTTCTTTATCGAGTTCCACGTCACGGAGCAATTTACGAACTGCTTCCGCACCCATTTCAGCAGTGAACGAACGACCGAACTTCTCACGATATGCACGGTATTCTTTCTCTGAAAGGAGTTGTTTCTTCTCAAGTGTCGATTCGCCTGGATCTGTGACGACGTACGACGCGAAGTAGATGATCTCTTCTAACGCACGCGGTGACATGTCGAGGACGAGTCCCATACGGCTAGGAATTCCTTTGAAGTACCAGATGTGCGAAACCGGTGCTGCGAGCTCGATGTGACCCATGCGCTCACGACGGACTTTCGACTTCGTGACTTCAACGCCACAGCGGTCACAAATGATTCCTTTATAGCGGATCCGTTTGTATTTACCACAGTAACATTCCCAGTCTTTTGTTGGACCAAAAATACGTTCACAGAACAAACCGTCTTTCTCCGGTTTGAGTGTACGATAGTTGATCGTCTCCGGCTTTTTCACTTCCCCGAAAGACCATGAACGGATCTTTTCGGGGGAAGCGAGGCCGATTTGCATATATTCAAATCTATTAACATCTACCAAGGGGTGGACCTCCCTTTCGCTTATTCCTCTTCAGTAACAACTGGTGCGACAGGCGCTTGAACTTCTTCGAGTGCTGGAGTCGCGTTCGGGATATTGTCCTCGTCTTCGTCGCGCATTTCGATTTCTTCATCATCAGCAGACATCATCTTGACGTCCATACCGAGTGATTGAAGCTCTTTAATGAGGACTCGGAACGATTCCGGTACGCCCGGTTGTGGTACATTCTCACCTTTGACGATTGCTTCGTACGCTTTAACACGACCGATCGTGTCATCCGACTTGATTGTAAGGATCTCTTGGAGCGTGTAGGCTGCGCCGTATGCTTCAAGTGCCCATACTTCCATCTCACCGAAACGCTGACCACCGAACTGGGCTTTACCACCGAGCGGTTGTTGTGTAACGAGTGAGTATGGTCCTGTCGAACGTGCGTGAAGTTTATCATCGACCATGTGAGCAAGTTTAATCATATACATGACACCGACAGAGATGCGGTTATCGAACGCTTCACCCGAACGACCATCATAAAGGACAGTCTTCGCGTCGCGATCCATACCTGCTTCTTCAATCGTTGCCCAAACATCTTCCTCACGCGCACCATCGAATACCGGTGATGCGACTTTGATGCCGAGTTGACGTGCTGCCATCCCGAGGTGAAGCTCGAGCAACTGCCCGATGTTCATCCGTGATGGAACCCCAAGTGGGTTCAACATGATGTCAATTGGCGTACCGTCTGGCATGTACGGCATGTCTTCTTCTGGAAGGATACGCGAGATAACACCTTTGTTACCGTGACGACCCGCCATTTTGTCACCCTCGTGAATCTTACGCTTCTGAACGATGTAAGCACGGATCAACTGGTTGACACCAGGTGAGAGCTCGTCCCCATTATCGCGGTCGAAGATTTTGACGTCGAGGATGATTCCATCACCACCGTGTGGTACACGGAGAGATGTATCACGGACTTCACGTGCTTTTTCACCGAAGATTGCATGAAGAAGACGTTCTTCCGCTGTCAATTCCGTTACACCCTTCGGCGTAACTTTACCGACGAGGATATCGCCGTCCTTGACTTCCGCACCGACGCGGATGATTCCGCGATCGTCGAGGTTTTTCAAGGCATCATCACCGACGTTCGGAATATCACGTGTGATTTCTTCCGGTCCGAGTTTCGTATCACGCGACTCACATTCGTATTCTTCGATGTGGATCGATGTGTAGACGTCGTCTTTGACAAGACGCTCACTCATGATGACAGCATCCTCATAGTTGTAACCATCCCATGTCATGAAACCGACGAGTACGTTGCGACCAAGCGCAAGTTCCCCACCGTCCATCGATGGACCATCTGCAAGGATCTCGCCTTTATCGACTGGGTCGCCTGCTTTGATGATTGGTTTTTGGTTATAACACGTTCCTTGGTTAGAACGGATGAATTTTTGAATCTTGTAACGGTCGAGTTCACCTTCAACGATGTTGCCATCGACTTCCGTCGTACGACGGACAAGGATTTCACGCGCCGTGACACGCTCAGCGATCCCTGCGTGCTTCGCAACGACAGCGGCTCCTGAGTCTTTCGCAGACACGTACTCCATTCCTGTACCGACAATCGGAGATTCCGGGTTCAGAAGTGGGACGGCCTGACGTTGCATGTTCGCTCCCATGAGGGCACGGTTCGAGTCATCGTTCTCAAGGAACGGGATACAAGCCGTTGCGGCAGATACAACCTGCTTCGGTGAAACGTCCATGTAATCGACACGTGCTGGTTCGACAGACAAGTTTTGTCCACGGAAACGTGAAAGGACGTGTGAATCTTTAAACGTCTTCTCTTCCGTCAACAACATGTTTGCCTGTGCGACGACGTAGAGATCCTCTTCGTCAGCAGTCATGTAGTGGATTTCATCCGTGACGACGCCCGTTTCCGGATCGACACGACGATATGGCGCTTCGATGAAGCCGTACTCATTGACCTTCGCGTACGAAGACAACGAGTTGATCAAACCGATGTTTGGTCCCTCTGGCGTTTCGATCGGACACATACGGGAATAGTGCGAGTAGTGTACGTCACGAACTTCGAAACCAGCGCGCTCACGTGTCAAACCACCAGGTCCGAGTGCTGAAAGACGACGTTTGTGCGTCAATTCCGCAAGCGGGTTCGTTTGGTCCATGAACTGAGACAACTGCGAGCTACCGAAGAACTCTTTAATCGATGCGATAACTGGACGAATGTTGATCAATGCCTGTGGCGTGATCGCATTCTGATCCTGAATCGACATCCGTTCCTTAACGACACGTTCCATCCGTGAGAGACCGATCCGGAATTGGTTCTGGAGCAGCTCACCGACTGAACGAAGACGACGGTTACCGAGGTGGTCGATATCGTCTGTCGTACCGACTTCATGCAACAAGTTGAAGAAGTAGTTGATGGAAGCAATCATGTCAGCAGGCGTGATGTGCTTGATGTCACGATCGATGTTACCGTTACCGATGATATTGATGATGCGTTCACCTTCAGCATCGTCCGGTGCGAACACCTTGATTGACTGTAAGTTGAAAGCCTCACCCTGCGTCACGCCGCCTGTAGGCGTCGCTTCGATGTAACCAACGGATCCCTCGAGGAATGGAAGGACTTTATCGAGCATACGACGATCAAGGACCGTTCCTGCTTCCGCGATGACTTCACCTGTCTCAGGATCAACAAGCGTTTCCGCGAGTTTTTGACCGAAGAGACGGTTCTTAAGATGAAGCTTTTTATTGATTTTATAACGACCAACGTTTGCCAAATCATAACGTTTCGGGTCAAAGAAGCGCGACACGAGCAACGCTTTTGCGTTTTCGACTGTCGGCGGCTCTCCCGGACGTAGACGCTCATAAATCTCGATGAGGGCTTTTTCCGTTGATTCCGTATTATCTTTTTCAAGTGAATTCCGGAGGTACTCATCATCACCGAGAAGATCGATGATTTCCTGATCCGTACCGAAACCAAGAGCACGTAAAAGAACCGTTACTGGAATCTTACGCGTGCGATCAATGCGAACATAAACGATGTCTTTCGCGTCTGTCTCGAGCTCGAGCCATGCACCACGGTTTGGGATGACTGTTGCGGAGAATCCACGCTTACCGTTCTTATCTAACTTATTGTTGTAATAAACACTTGGCGAACGAACAAGCTGCGAAACGATTACGCGCTCCGCTCCATTGATGATGAATGTTCCCGACTCCGTCATAAGCGGGAAGTCACCCATGAAGACTTCTTGTTCTTTCAATTCACCCGTCTCTTTATTTTGAAGACGGACTTTAACGCGTAGTGGTGCCGAATAGGTCACGTCGCGCTCTTTCGATTCATCGATCGAATACTTCGGCTCTCCGAGCGAGTAGTCGATGAATTCTAATACGAGATTCCCTGTGAAATCGGAAATCGGCGAAATGTCATGAAACATCTCACGAAGACCTTCCCGCAGGAACCACTCATACGAATTCGTTTGAATCTCGATTAAGTTTGGAAGTTCCAATACTTCGCTGATACGTGCATAGCTTCTTCTCTGACGGTGACGACCGTACTGAACAAGTTGACCAGTCAACTGATTCACCTCTCAGACCCACTTCTTCTTATAGAGAAGGACGGGTGTAATATCGAACATTGAAGCCATTTTTTGATTGATAAGCGCAAAAAAGCGACGTCTTGTCTACTCAATCATCTGTAGTCGAGAACGCCAGCTGCTTTCAAACATCTTATCCAAAAATCACTCCAATGGCATTTTATAATACTATCATAGACACAACATGCGGTCAACGACAAATCCTTCGATTTGTCAAGACCGAATTGATTTAAATATCGAGTACCCTTTATCGCGGGTAACTGTCTCACACATACCGAATACGTCTTCCATCAATTTCTTCGCTGATGGTCCACCTTGTTTCTTTTGAATGACGACCCAAAGCTCGCCTCCGACGACAAGGTGATCATACGCTTCCCGGAGAATACGATGAACGACCGTTTTTCCCGCCCGAATCGGTGGATTCGTCACGATCGCTGCGAATGTCGATTCGCCTACCCCATCATACCCGTCACTCACACCGGTCGTCACGGAAACACCGTTCGCGCGCGCATTGTCTGCCGCTAGTTCGAGCGCCCGTTCATTGACATCGATCAAGTGCGCCGGACGACCCGTCGACTTCGAAAGCGCGATGCCCATCGGTCCGTATCCGCAACCGACATCCAAGATGTCTCCCGCTACAGCCGGTTCCGTGAATGCCTCGATCAACAAACGGGAACCAAAATCGATTCCGTTCTTCGAAAAGACACCATGGTCCGATGTAAAGCGGAGCGTCTGACCACGCAGAACATATTCCCACGTCTTCGGATCTCGTTTCGATGAAGGGTCATTCGTATAATAATGATCCGCCATGTTTCCTTCCCCTCTCATGTAAAAGATGAAAACAAAAGAAGCTCGCAATGCGAGCTTCTCTTGTTTCTACGGAAGAAGAAAATTACTTAACTTCTACAGTAGCGCCAGCTTCTTCAAGCTTAGCTTTCATTGCTTCAGCGTCTTCTTTCGAAACGCCTTCTTTAACTGGTGCTGGAGTTCCGTCTACGAGAGCTTTCGCTTCTTTAAGACCGAGACCAGTCAATTCGCGAACTGCTTTGATGACGTTGATTTTACCAGATCCAGCGTTAGTAAGGATAACGTCGAATTCAGTTTGCTCTTCAGCTGCTGCGCCTGCGCCAGCACCTGCAACTGCTACTGGAGCTGCTGCTGATACGCCGAATTCTTCTTCGATTGTTTTTACGAGTTCGTTAAGTTCAAGAACAGTCATGCCCTTGAGGTCTTCGATAAATTGCTCTTTGTTGAAAGCCATTATGGTTTTCCTCCTTTGATTTAGCCCACGTTGGGGTGTGAAAATTGTGTTGGTTGCCTATCCCGCTAAGCAGAAATTAAGCAGATTGTTCTTCTTTTTGCTCTGCGATTGCGTTCGTTGCCACCGCGAGTCCACGGATTGGCGCTTGAAGCACGCTGAGGAGCATCGAAAGGAGACCTTCGCGTGATGGAAGTTCCGCAAGGGCTTTGACATCTTCTACTGAAGTGACTTTGCCTTCGATGATACCACCTTTAAGTTCGAGAGCCTTGTGCGTTTTAGCGAAGTCGTTCAAGATCTTAGCTGGCGCGATAACGTCTTCATTGCTGAAGGCGATCGCACTAGGACCTGTGAAGACTTCATCAAGACCTTCGAGGTTGCTTTGAACTGCCGCGCGGCGGAGGAGACCGTTTTTGTAAACTTTGAATTCAACGCCCGCTTCGCGGAGTTGTTTACGAAGTTCAGTGACTTCTTCTACTGTGAGACCACGGTAGTCGACGACAACTGTTCCTGCGCTCGCTTGGAGTTTCTCAGCGATCTCAGATACGAGATCCGCTTTGACAGCGATAACTTTTTCGTTTGCCATTTCTGTTGCACCTCCTGGTAGATGAAATGTACCGGTGCGAGGGGCTGCTCGATTTCAAATAAAAAGCCTCCGTCTGCAGAGCAGAGGAGGCGTAATCGTCAAAAAGGATACCTGAACAAACAGGCTCTCTGAGCAAGAACACCTCGGAAGGATTTATGCCCATGTGAGCACCTTCTGTCTACGGTATGTCGAAATATATCAACGTTTTATACTGTAACAGCGTTCTTAGAACGTTGTCAAGTTCGTTTTAGACGAAATTATTTCGCGAAGTCAGCTGAAGATACTTTTACACCAGGACCCATTGTAGAAGCGATCGCGATGTTCTTAAGGTATACACCTTTAGCAGTAGCAGGCTTAACTTTTACGAGAGTTTCGATAACTGTGTTGATGTTATCAACGAGTTTCTCGTTATCGAATGATTTTTTACCGACAGGAACGTGGATGTTACCTGATTTGTCGACACGGTACTCAACTTTACCAGCTTTGATATCGTTGATTGCTTTTGTGACGTCAAATGTAACTGTACCTGTTTTCGGGTTTGGCATGAGGCCTTTTGGTCCGAGAACGCGACCAAGTTTACCAACTTCACCCATCATGTCTGGTGTCGCGACGATAACGTCGAAGTCGAACCATCCTTGTTGGATTTTGTTGATGTACTCAGCATCACCAGCGTAATCTGCTCCAGCAGCTTCCGCTTCTTTTAATTTCTCACCTTTCGCGAAGACGAGAACTTTTTGTGTTTTACCAGTACCGTGTGGCAATACGACTGCTCCACGGATTTGTTGGTCTGCTTTCTTCGGATCTACTCCGAGACGAAC
This sequence comes from Exiguobacterium abrahamii, assembly GCF_015645365.1. Taxonomy (NCBI): domain Bacteria; kingdom Bacillati; phylum Bacillota; class Bacilli; order Caryophanales; genus Exiguobacterium; species Exiguobacterium abrahamii. The sequence continues at coordinate 16,860 of NZ_JADOYC010000007.1, read as the reverse complement.
AGCCAATTCGATAGTCTCATCGAATTTCGCAGTTGCAGATTTTTTAGTCAAATCTACAGCTTCTGCGAGTTCGTATGAAACCGTACGATCGATAAGCTTAGCAGCTTCTTTGTACTTCTTACCCATTTTAGGTTCCTCCTTTGTGGTTGTGCGGAAAATCCTCCCACATAATGAAAGGGTAGCAGGCTTCAAGAAACTATCCGCCTGCGACCCTCATCGTTGTTCATGGTAATCAAAAAGACATTAGTCTTCGATTACGATACCCATAGAACGTGCAGTACCTTCAACCATCAACATTGCTGTTTCAACAGATGATGCGTTAAGGTCTGGCATTTTTGTTTCAGCGATTTCACGAACTTTGTCACGTTTGACAGTCGCTACTTTCTTACGGTTCGGTTCACCTGAACCACTCTCAATTCCAGCTGCTTTCTTCAAGAGAACTGCTGCTGGAGGAGTTTTAGTGATGAATGTGAATGAACGATCTTCAAAAACCGTGATGACTACAGGGATAATCAAGCCGGCTTGGTCTTGTGTACGAGCGTTGAACTCTTTACAGAAGCCCATGATGTTCACACCTGCTTGACCGAGTGCCGGTCCAACTGGTGGAGCTGGGTTTGCTTTGCCCGCAGGAATTTGAAGTTTTACGAGTTTCATAACCTTCTTCGCCACGAGACACACCTCCTTAATTCTTTAATGTGGTTTAATTGGACGTTGCGCGTCCTCCCACTCATTCTATTCGACGAGTTATTTATCGAAATAAGCACAACATCAAACACGAAAAATTGTATCATTAAAACAAAACATTCGCAATAGGAAACTTAATCGATTTTATCGACCTGTGCGAAATCAAGCTCGACCTTCGTTTCGCGACCGAACATATCAACAGAGACTTTCATTTTCTCAGCATCTGTATCAAGCTCCTCGATCGTACCTTCGAGATTTTCGAAAGCTCCTTCTTTGATTCGGACGATTTGTCCGAGTGAGAAGTCGTAACGGCTCTTCAGATCGACGAGACCCATTGATCCAAGGATGTTTTCTGCTTCTTCCGGAAGGAGTGGTGTCGGTTTTGAACCGCCGCCGACTGATCCGAGGAAGCCTGTGACGTTCGGAGTATTCCGGACGACATACCAAGAATCATCCGTCATGACCATCTCGACGAGGACATACCCCGGGAAGATCTTGACTTCACGTTCCTTGATTTTCGTTTCTCCCTTTTTGTTCGTTACTTCTTCTTGTACCGTTTCAATCGGAACGAGTACACGGAAGATTTTTTCGTCCATGTTCATGGATTCAATCCGACGTTCAAGGTTCGCCTTGACGTTGTTTTCGAATCCGGAATACGTTTGGACGACAAACCATTGTTTCTCCATGGTAGGCCACCTCTTCTTTTTACTTAATCAACCAGCTCATCAATGCGCTAAGCCCTGAATCGACGCCGAAGATGAAGACACCCATGAAGATCACCATACCGATGACCGTCAATGTGTATTTCGTCAGCTCTTTCCGTTTTGGCCAGCTCGTCTTTTTCAATTCATTCCATACGTCACGCAAAAATTTCATCGTACTTTCCCTCCAGGATGTAATAAATCGGGACAGATGAAGCCTTATTTCGCTTCTTTATGAATCGTATGCGCGTTACAACGACGGCAGAATTTCTTCAATTCCAAGCGGACAGTGACGTCCTCTTTTTTCATCGTCGTATAGTCGCGGGCACCGCAATTATCACAAGCAAGGCCTACTTTCTTCGCCATCTCAAAGTCCTCCTTCTTTGCCACTCTTCTCTTCTGTTAAGATACTTTCCTTCCGAAAAAGAGCGTAAAAAAAAACGCCTATGAGCGGCGTCTCGCTAGTAAGGCGCTAGTTATACAGTAGCATAGGAAGGGATTACGGTCAATCTACCTCTCTGTTAGACCGTCATCTTTCGTGCTTCAAGATATCGCTCAAGCTTGCGCTTGACACGTTGCAAGGCATTGTCGATCGATTTAACGTGACGATCGAGATCGTCAGAGATTTCCTGATACGTCCGTCCGTCGAGATAGAGCGCGAGGACCTTGCGTTCGAGGTCGCTCAGAATCTCATCCATTTTCGATTCGATGTCTGCGTATTCTTCCCGGTTGATGATCAAGATTTGTGGATCAGAAGGTGCTGTCGACGTGATGATATCAAGTAACGTCCGCTCCGATTCATCGTCATAGATCGGTTTATCGAGCGAGATGTACGAGTTCAACGGGATATGTTTCTGACGTGTCGCCGTCTTGATCGCAGTGATCATCTGTCGAGTGATGCATAATTCGGCAAATCCTTTAAACGAGGCGAGCTTATCCGTTCGGTAATCCCGTACCGCCTTATAGAGACCGATCATTCCTTCTTGAATGATGTCTTCCCGGTCTGCCCCGATCAAAAAGTAAGAACGGGCTTTAGCACGTACGAAATTTCGATACCGCTCGATCAAAAATTCGAGCGCATCGCTGTTATCGAACTCTTTCGCTTGTTCTACAAGCGCTTCATCGGTCATGCACTCAAACTGGTCGAACGAAACCAAACTCATCCTGTATCCCTCCAAGCATCATTGACGAATAGTTCAATTGTTTTTAATTATACAATAATTACCTATCGCACGACAATGAAAATTGGCATGACCTCTTTTGTTGCATCCAAAATGTATCTTTTCTATAAAAAAATCCATCGCTCTTCCGAATGAAGAACGATGGATTGCTCATACGAATGGTTCATATCATGTATCTGAATTCTTTCGGCGACGAATCGCTTCGAGGCGCGCGACGACGTCTTCCGGTAAATCAATCTTCGAACGCGGTTGAGCCGTCGTCTTCGCAGACGTCGTTTGTTGCTTGATGACAGCAACGGCTGCTTTCCACTCACGCCTTAGTTCCTGCGCCGATATACGGAGTGCGCCAAGCGTGAAGATGACCCATTGCTCCGTGTAGTCGTTCGTCGCTACCGTCAGCTTGACCCGGATATCCTGCAGCCAGTCAGCAGCTGTTTTCTCAATCCACTCGTCCGCCGTCTCGTTTTCGCGTGTATAGACGATATCGATTCCGCTTTTTAGCATCCGAGACTCACGTCCTGGTTGCAGATAGGCATCAAAGACGATCGTAACGCTGATCCCTGTGACGGCTTGGTACTCCGCCATCGCATGAATCAACCGTTCCCGTGCTAATTCAAAGTCTTGCTCCCGCAACGTCCGAAATTCTGGCCATGCGCCAATGATATTGTAGCCATCTACGATGAGGCGATCATATTTCATCGCGCATACGGCTTTCTAGTCCGGTAGACTTCATATAATAATAGCGAAGCCGCGACCGATGCGTTGAGTGACGTGACATGTCCTGCCATCGGGAGGTGGACGAGGAAGTCACATTTCTCACGGACGAGCCGGCTCATTCCTTTTCCTTCACTTCCAATGACGATTCCGAGCGGCATCGTACCATCGAGTGTTCGGTAGTCGTCACTTTCACGTGCATCCGTTCCGACGAACCAGATGCCTTGTTTCTTTAAATCCTCCATCGTCCGCGCGAGGTTCGTCACGCGAACGACCGGGATATGTTCGATCGCGCCTGTTGATGCCTTCGCGACGACTTGCGTCAAACCGACTGAGCGACGCTTCGGAATGATGATTCCGTGTGCTCCGACAGCATCTGCCGTCCGCAAGATTGATCCGAGGTTATGTGGATCCTCAAGTTCATCAAGCATGATCAAGAGTGGTGTTTCATCCTTTTGACGTGCAAGCTCGAAGATATCTTCCATCTCGGCGTACTCATACGCAGCAACCGCTGCGACGACACCTTGGTGATTTTCCGTTCCAGCTAAACCGGTTAACCGCGAACGCGGGACGAGCTGGATTTGAATGCCCGCTTCCTGCGCCATCGCATGGATAACGGCAAGCGGTCCTTTTTGTTGTCCTTCCTGCAAGAACAGCTTGTTCATCTCTCGTCCACTCCGCAATGCCTCTAAGACCGGATTACGACCTGACAAGAAATCTTGTCCTTCTTCGAGTGGTTCGATCACGACGGGCTGTTCCTTGACTGGAGCGGCTTTTCGTTTCTCTTGCGCTGGGCGCTGCGCCTTCGTTTTCGGCTTCGCGCCGGTAGCCTTAGGATTCGTCTGTTTTTTCGGCTTCGAGTAGTTCGAACGCTTGTCCGATGAGTTCTTCAAGGCGATCCCCTCCTTCTGAAAGATAAATATAACCGAGCAATGCTTCAAATGCTGTCGCGTAGCGATACGTGTGGACGTCCGTGCTCTTCGGGACAGAACCGGATTTCGCGTTCTTTCCGCGCCGGACGACCGCTGCCTCTTCTTCTGTCAACGCATCCGTGTTCAACCAGTGCGTCACGACCATTGCTTGTGCTTGAGCCCGAACGTACCGGACAGCTGCTTTATGCAACTCGCCCGGCTTCACATAACCTTGTTCGAGCAATCGCTCCCGCACACGAATCTCATAGACGACATCGCCCATGTACGCTAACGCGAGTGCATTCAGTTGTTTGTAGTTCTTCATCCGCGCTTCCACCGCATCCCTTGTGCTGTGTCTTCCAGCAATATCCCTTGATCACGCAGCTGATCGCGGATGGCGTCCGCTCGTGCGAAGTCACGATTTTGACGGGCTGTGTTCCGCTCTTCGATCAACTGTTCGACTTCTTCATCGAGTAAGCCTTTGTCGACTGTCAACGTGACACCGAGGACATCTGATAATTCCGAGAAGAGTGCGAGGAACTGTTCGAGCACCTGTTTCGACACATGTGCTTCTCCGAGGTACAAGTTGGCTTCTTTTGAGAGATCGAATAAATCCGTCACAGCGTTCGCTGTATTGAAATCATCATCCATCGATGTGATGAAGTGTTCCTTGATCGCCGCTAGACGATTCAACCATTTCTCGTCACCTGTTCCGAGATCGGCCGTCATTTCAAGGCGGTGTTCGATGTTTGCGACCGATTCTCGAATCCGTGCGAGACCGTTCGCTGCTTGATCGATTAGTTCACGACTGTAGTTGATCGGGTGACGATACTGAACCGATAACATGAAGAAACGTAACACCATCGGATCGACTGCTTGGATCGCTTCATGGACTGTCAGGAAGTTACCGAGCGACTTCGACATCTTCTCGTTTTCGATGTTTAAGAACCCGTTATGCATCCAGTAGTTCGCGAATTTCTGTGAGTTGCATGCTTCCGACTGGGCGATCTCATTCTCATGGTGCGGGAACTTCAAATCTTGTCCGCCAGCATGGATATCAATCGTCTCCCCGAGGTATTTCTTCGCCATCGCCGAGCACTCGATGTGCCAGCCTGGTCGTCCTTCGCCCCATGGACTTGTCCATGCCGGCTCCCCTGGTTTTGCTGCTTTCCAGAGCACGAAATCAAGCGGATCTTCTTTTTTCTCTCCAACTTCAATTCGTGCGCCTGCACGCAATTCATCAATCGACTGTTGGCTCAATTGTCCATAATCATCGAAGCTACGCGTCCGGAAGTAGACATCTCCGCTTGATGCGTAGGCATTGCCTTTTTCGACGAGAACTTCGATGAAGGCGATGATATCGTCCATCGTTTCCGTGACAAGCGGATGGATGTCCGCTTTTTGGACATTCAAGGCGCCCGTGTCCGCGTGATACGCCTCGATGAAACGTTTCGTCAACGCATGATAGTCTTCTCCGAGTTCGTTCGCTGTCCGGATGATCTTATCATCGACGTCCGTGAAGTTCGAGACATATTTGACTTCATATCCGCGGTATGTGAAGTAGCGGCGGACCGTATCGAAGACGATGGCTGGACGTGCGTTCCCGATATGAATGTAGTTGTATACCGTCGGGCCACAGACATACATCTTGACCTTTCCTTCTTCTAATGGTTTAAATGGTTCCTTTTTTCCGGTCATGCTGTTGTACAGTTGAATCATGACGTCGCCCTCCTTTAATCCGTTCAATTTCTTGTTTTAATACTTCTAGTTCCTTTTCAATCCGCTCTTGGCATTCGCTGACCGGATCCGGGAAACGATGATCAAGTGGTGCTTCGACCTTCATGCCGTCCTGAATGACGACGCGTCCCGGAATACCGACGACGGTTGCATTTGGAGGAACGTTTTTTAAGACGACGGAACTGGCACCGATTTTCGAGTATGCCCCGATCGTGATATCACCAAGGACACGGGCACCGGCTGAGACAAGTACACCGTCTTCGATCGTCGGATGACGCTTTCCTGTTTCTTTCCCCGTTCCGCCGAGCGTCACGCCTTGAAACAACGTGACGTCATCACCAATGATCGTCGTCTCACCAATGACGACACCCATCCCGTGATCAATAAAGAACCGGCGTCCGATCGTCGCTCCTGGATGAATCTCGATGCCTGTCAAAAAGCGACTGAACTGCGAAATGAATCGACTGAGTAAGCGGAATTTTGCATTCCAGAGTCGATGGGCCAGGCGATGCATCCAAATCGCATGTAAGCCCGGGTATGTCAAAATGACTTCTAACGTGCTGCGGGCAGCTGGATCTTGCTCAAACACATTGCGGATATCTTCTCGTATCCGTGCCATATACGTTCTCCTCTCCATAAGAAAAAGCGCCTCCATGCATTGCTGCACAGAGACGCTAACGAAGCGCGGTCCCACTCTGTTTGGACGATTGACTCGTCCCTCTCGACGTCCGTTAACGCCGGAGATACGTCTGCGCCTACTCTCACGGATTTCGGGCAGCACTCAGAGGGGCATTTCATGATTCGCTTCTTCAAGCCCTCGCACCATTCGAGCTTGTCTCTGGAGAAGAAGACGCATCGTTACTTTCCTCGTCTACGCTTTCGTTATTCTGCTTCAAGCCGTGCAAGCACACGGTCTTTTCCTAGTAATTGAATCGTGTTCGGGAGTTCTGGACCATGTGTCTGTCCTGTCGTCGCGACACGAATTGGCATGAACAAGTTTTTACCTTTTTGACCAGTCGCTTTTTGCGTCGCTTTGATCGATGCTTTAATCGCTTCTGGTGTCCACTCTTCGAGAGCGCGTAACTGGTTCGCGAATTCTGCAAGTACAGTCGGAACCGTCTCGCCACTCAAGACAGTGTTTGCCTCTTCATCATACACCACTTCGTCCTCAAAGAACATCTCTGAAAGCTTGACGATTTCCGCGCCATGCGTCATCTGTTCGCGGTATAACGCGACGAGATCACGTGCCCAAGCGAGCTCTTCTTCTGAAGGTGACGCTTCGACGCGACCTGCTTCTTGTAGGAACGGAAGACTGGCTTCGAACACTTCTTCGAACGATTGATGTTTCATGTACTGGCTGTTGATCCAAGCCAATTTGTTTTGGTCAAAGACAGCTGGACTCTTCGAGAGACGATCCGCGTCAAAGATTTCGATGAACTCTTCTTTCGTGAAGATCTCTTGTTCGCCGACTGGTGACCAACCGAGAAGCGTGATGAAGTTGAGCAATGCTTCCGGGAGATAACCGAGCTCTTTATACTGCTCGATATACTGAATGATCGAGTGATCACGTTTCGAGAGTTTCTTGTGTGATTCGTTGACGATCAATGTCATGTGACCGAACGTCGGGTATTCCCAACCGAACGCATCATAGATCATCATCTGTTTCGGTGTGTTCGAAATATGATCATCCCCACGAAGAACATGGCTGATCGCCATCAAGTGATCGTCGATGACGACGGCAAAGTTATACGTCGGAATGCCGTCTTTTTTGACGATGACCCAGTCGCCGAAGTCTTTTGATTCGAATGAGACATCGTCTTTAACGATATCATTCCATGTATACGTGACATCTTCCGGTACACGAATCCGAATGGACGGCGTGCGACCTTCTGCGCGGAACGCTTCTTCTTGTTCTGCTGTCAGGTTACGGTGTGCTCCTGAATAACGTGGTGCTTCTCCACGTGCGATTTGTGCTTCGCGTTCTGCTTCGAGCTCTTCCGATGTCATGTAGCAACGGTAAGCAAGTCCTTTTTCAAGTAACTCGTCCGTGTACTTTTGATAGATATCGAGACGCTCCATTTGTGAATAAGGACCGTACTCGCCACCACGACCCGGACCTTCGTCCCAATCGACACCGAGCCACTCGAGGTTCTTCATTTGACTCTCGACACCGCCTGCGATATTCCGCTTTTGGTCCGTATCCTCGATTCGTAATACCATCTTACCGCCTAAGTGGCGCGCAAACAGATAGTTAAATAATGCAGTCCGGGCATTCCCGATATGCAAGTGTCCTGTTGGACTTGGGGCATAACGTACTCGTACTTCTGCCATTGCCAATCACTCCTTCGACTAAAATTCGCTTATCTAGTATACCTTATTCTTCGATTCGTTTCAGTAGAATCACTGCTTGACAAGCGATTCCCTCTTCTCGTCCCGTAAAACCTAACCATTCCGTCGTCGTTGCCTTGACATTGATCTGTTCAATGTCCGCTTCGAGCAATTCCGCGATCCGTGCACGCATCGTGTCGATGTACGGACGGAGCTTTGGTGCCTGTGCGATGACTGTCGCATCTAGGTTGCCAAGCTCATACCCTTGTTGTTTAACGAGCGCGTAAACATGCTGCAGCAATTTTGCTGAATCGGCATCCTTGAATTCCGGATCCGTATCCGGAAAATGTTTTCCGATATCCCCTGCTGCGATTGCACCAAGTGCCGCGTCGGCAATCGTATGTAACAAGACGTCTGCATCCGAGTGACCGAGCAATCCTTTCGTGTGCGGAATCTCGATGCCGCCTAAAATCAATTTCCGATCTTCTGCAAAGGCATGTACATCAAAACCTTGTCCAATTCGAATCATCGTCATTTCCCTCGTTTCATTAGAATCGCTTCACCGAACCACAAATCGTCCGGTGTCGTCATCTTGATATTTTCGTAGTGACCGTGGACGATCGTTACTTTTCCTCCGTCCCATTCTATCAAACTTGCATCATCGGTTCCTAGGTATTTCGTTGCCGCTTTTTCATGAACCGTGCGAATCGTCGCAAGATCAAACGCTTGTGGTGTCTGCGCTGCCATCAGGTGTTCCCGCGGGACGGTCTCACTGATGTGATTTGCTTCGATCCGTTTGACGGTATCTTTGATCGGCACGGCAAGAATCGCCGCCTGATCTAGGACTGCTGCTTGTACAACCGCATGAATCGCTGCTTGTGAAATGAATGGTCGGGCACCATCATGGATCAGAACGATCCCCTCGCCTTCTAACGCCTCAAGACCACGGAGCACACTTTCCTGACGTTCGGCACCACCCGCGACAAGTCTAATCGATGTCTTATAAGACGCGATAATACTTGTAAACCACTCCCGTTCTAATGGATTGATCGCAAGGACGATTTCCGTACATGCCGGATCTGCCTCGAAGACATCCAGTGTCCAAGCGATGATTGGACGTTCTCTTAGTTCAAGCATCAATTTATTACGATCTGCGCCCATCCGCTTACCGGCACCGGCAGCGGGGATGACGACGCGATATGTGGCTGTAGACATCCCATTCCCTCTTTTCTCTCTCACTGATCATCGTGATCCATTCCATCACACCGAAAACGGACTCGATCATGAAATCGAATCCGTTGCGGGGTCTATCCGAATGCCTCTCGATGTCTCTCTAGGCATAGTGTCTCATTTTTCTTGTGGTTTCGCAAAAATCATTCGTCCAGCTGATGTCTGCAAGACACTCGTGACGACAACGCCAATCGTTTTCGAAATGAGGTGTTTGCCTCCTTCAACAACGACCATCGTTCCATCTTCGAGATAGGCAATGCCCTGTTTTTGTTCTTTTCCTTCCTTGATGACAAGGACGGTCATCTCTTCTCCTGGAATGACGACTTGTTTGACGGCATTCGCCAGATCATTGATGTTGAGAACAGGAACATGTCGGACTTCACAAACTTTGTTCAAGTTATAGTCGTTCGTGACGACGATCCCTTTGACGAGTTCCGCGAGTTTGATCAGTTTAATATCGACTTCCGGTACATCCTCGAAATCGCCATCATAAATTTCGACTTCGACTCCAGGAATCTCTTGTAACTCTTTTAAGACATCGAGTCCACGACGTCCACGGTTTCGTTTCAACGTATCGGAAGAATCGGCGATGTACTGCAACTCCCCGATGACGAATTGCGGGACGATCAGTTTTCCTTCGACGAAGCCGGTTTTTGTGATATCCGTAATTCGCCCGTCGATGATGACGCTCGTATCGAGTACCTTACTGTTTGACTTTGCTGGGACGACGACTTCTGGCGTCGCCTTTTTTTCACTTTGGTTGCTACGTAAGAAGATTTTCGTCAATTCATGACGTTTACGATATCCGACCGTAAAGCCAAGATATCCGAATAACGCGGTCACGAAGATTGTTAAAACGTTACTGAGGACAGGAATACCTACCAAATCAATCAATGTACTGACGAGAAAGGCCAGTACCAACCCAATCAACAAACCAAATGTTCCAAAAAAGAGATCTGCCACCGGGGCTTTGACGAGTCGTTCTTCTAAAAATCGGAGAAGTCGAATTACCGAATCCGTAATGAATAATCCAATTAATAAGAATATGAGTGCACCAATCGTTCCAGTTACGTATTCGCTCATCAACCATGCAGGGAATGTCGTATTCGTTGCCGTTTCAATTAATTGGAAGAACTGAGGAAGCAACAAAATCCCGAGGGCAAGTCCGAGTAATGCAAAAAATACCCGAATGACGATTTTCAATCTTCTCACCTCCTTTGCTTATTTTAAGTTCATTGTAACATGTACTGATTTGAACTACCTACGCCGGAAGGAGGGGAAACTGTTTACATATCCATTACAGTTCCCCCATTTTTTGCGTCATTCCAGCTTAAAACGGAATCGTTTCACGTAATGCTTCGTCCACACTCTCGACACCGACGACCGTAATCCCGTCCGGATACGTCCAGCCGCCTAAGTTATTTTTCGGAATGATCGCCCGTGTGAAACCGAGTTTAGCTGCTTCTGCTACACGTTGTTCAATCCGCGATACACGGCGAACCTCACCTGTCAATCCGACTTCACCAATCACGACATCCGTCGGACGCGTCGGCTTGTCACGGAAACTAGAAGCAATCGCGACACAAACCGCCAAGTCAATCGCAGGTTCATCAAGCTTCACACCACCGGCTGCCTTGAGGTACGCATCTTGTGTCTGTAAGAGAAGACCCGATCGTTTCTCAAGCACAGCCATCAATAAGGCCACCTTATTTTGATCGATTCCGGTCGCCATCCGTCTAGGATTCCCGAATGACGTCGGTGAAATCAACGCTTGCAGTTCGACGAGGACCGTCCGTGTCCCTTCCATGGAAGCGACGATCGTCGAACCGGATACACCGGACGTCCGCTCCTCGAGGAAAATTTCTGAAGGATTCAAGACTTCTTCAAGACCAGACTCCCGCATCTCAAAAATTCCGATCTCATTCGTTGAACCAAATCGGTTTTTGACGGCACGCAGAATCCGGAACGTATGATGACGTTCGCCTTCGAAATACAAGACGGCATCCACCATGTGCTCCAGTAAACGTGGTCCAGCAATCGAACCCTGTTTCGTGACGTGACCAACGATGAAGATCGCAATCCCGCGACTCTTCGCAATTTTCATCAGCATCGCCGTACATTCACGTACCTGTGTCACACTCCCGGGTGCAGACTGGATTTCATCAATGTAAACGGTTTGAATCGAGTCGATGATTAAAAAACGTGGCTGTTCTTCATCGACGACACGTTCAATCATGTTCATATCCGTCTCACTGAGGACGAACAAATCCTGAGTTGGTAAGCCAAGCCGTTCCGCGCGCAATTTAGTTTGTTTGAGCGATTCTTCTCCTGAAATGTAGAGCACTTTTTCGCCGCGTTGGGCAAGACGTGCGCTCGTCTGCAGTAAGATCGTCGACTTCCCGATCCCCGGATCTCCTCCAACAAGCACCATCGAACCTGGAACGATACCGCCTCCGAGGACACGGTCGAATTCACCACTTCCGGTAAAGACGCGACTCTCTTCTTGTGAGACGATGTTCGCGAGGCGCTCTGGCTTCAATTGTTTTGTCGTCGTATGAACGAAAGCGGCACCGCGCCGTCCTTTTTTCTCTTCGACGACTTCTTCGACCATCGTGTTCCATTCTCCGCATCCAGAACAACGTCCCATCCATTTCGGTGATTCGGTCCCACAGCTTTGACAAACGAATTTTGTTTTTAACTTAGCCAATCGATTCATCCTTTCTGTTTCAAAAAAAGAACCAGCTTCGCTCAGAAAGTGCGAAAGCTGGCCCTGTGCTCAGTGCTTATTCCGTTGCGGCAGAACTCACGTGATTCCGGCGAACGATGAATTCGTTCTCTTCGACATCAAGCGCAACACGTTCTCCTTTTTGGATATCGCCTGCGAGCAATGCTTCTGACAACCGGTCTTCCGCTTCCCGTTGAAGGGCACGACGGATTGGACGTGCGCCGTACTCTGGATCGTATCCGATATCGGCAATCTTCGAGAGGGCAGCTGGTGTCAATTCGAAATGAATTTCCTGTTCAGCCAAACGTTTTTCAAGGGTTTTCGCCATCAACTTCACGATCTCTTCGATGTGTTGTTTCTCGAGTGAGTGGAAGACGATCGTTTCATCAATCCGGTTCAAGAACTCTGGACGGAACGCCCGTTTGAGTTCTTCCATGACTTTATCTTTCATGTCTTTGTATTCGCGATCCGTATCTTCCGAAACAGCGAATCCGACATATTTATTCCGTTTAAGGGCACTTGCACCGACGTTCGATGTCATGACGATGATCGTGTTACGGAAATCAACCGTCCGACCTTTCGAGTCTGTTAAGCGTCCATCATCAAGTACTTGCAAGAGAATGTTGAAGACTTCCGGGTGCGCTTTTTCGATTTCATCAAGTAAGATGACTGAGTATGGTTTCCGGCGAACTTTTTCCGTTAATTGACCGCCTTCTTCGTAACCGACATATCCTGGAGGTGAACCGACGAGACGGCTCGTTGCATGTTTCTCCATGTACTCTGACATGTCGATCCGGATGATCGCATCCTCATCTCCGAACATCGCTTCGGCAACCGCACGAGCTAGTTCTGTCTTACCAACCCCAGTAGGACCGAGGAAGATGAATGAACCGATCGGACGTTTTGGATCTTTCAGTCCAGCACGTGCGCGACGGATGGCTTTTGAAATTGATTTAACGGCTTCATTTTGACCGATGACACGATCGTGAAGGATTTCTTCGAGGCGAAGGAGACGATCCGTCTCTTCTTCCGCGATCTTCGTAACCGGTACACCTGTCCAGTTGGCAACGACTTGTGCGATGTCATCTTTTGTGACTTCCAATTTTTCGTTGCCTTGTTTATTCTGCCATTCCTCTTTCAAACGCTCAAGCTCATCGCGTAATTTTTGTTCCGTATCGCGGAGGCTTGCTGCTTTTTCGAACTCTTGGCTTTGGACCGCTTCGTCCTTGTCCTTGCGGATACCTTCAAGTTTCGCTTCGACTTCTTTTAAGTTCGGTGGTGCTGTGTATGAACGCAACCGAACTTTCGATGCCGCTTCATCAATCAAATCGATCGCTTTATCCGGAAGGAAACGATCCGAAATGTATCGATCTGACAATGTGACGGCTTCTTGAATCGCTTCGTCTGTGATTGTCACACGGTGGTGTGCTTCATAACGATCGCGAAGACCAAATAGGATTTGTGTTGCTTCATCCGTTGTTGGCTCTGCAACTTGGATCGGTTGGAAACGACGTTCGAGTGCCGCATCTTTCTCGATGTATTTCCGGTACTCATCAAGAGTCGTTGCTCCAATACACTGGAGTTCGCCTCGTGCGAGCGATGGTTTAAGGATGTTCGATGCATCGATCGCACCTTCTGCTCCACCCGCTCCGATCAATGTATGCAACTCATCAATGAAGAGAATGATGTTACCCGCTTGACGAATCTCATCCATGACCTTTTTCAAACGATCTTCGAATTCACCACGGTATTTCGTACCAGCGACGAGTGTCCCCATGTCAAGTACCATAACGCGTTTATTGCGTAACGTCTCCGGTACTTCATTGTTGATGATTTGTTGAGCGAGACCTTCGACGACAGCCGTTTTACCGACCCCTGGTTCCCCGATCAAGACCGGGTTATTTTTCGTCCGGCGGCTCAAGACTTCGATGACGCGTTGAATTTCTTTCGCACGACCGATAACTGGATCAAGACGTGTTTCACGCGCTTGCTGTGTCAAATCACGAGCAAGACCATCAAGTGTTGGTGTTGCGACACCTGAACCTGCTTGCGACGCGTTTGCTGTCGTTTCACTGTTCCCGAGCAACTGGAGTACTTGCTGACGGGCTTTTGAAAGACTGATGCCTAAGTTATTCAAGACACGAGCAGCAACGCCCTCTCCTTCTCGGATCAATCCGAGTAAGAGGTGTTCTGTTCCAACGTAAGAGTGGCCTAGTTTACGTGCCTCATCCATTGATAACTCGATGACTTTTTTCGCACGTGGTGTATAGTGAATCGTCGTTGCACCATCTTGTCCGCGACCGATCAATGCTTCGACTTCCATCTGAATTTTATCTGAACTGAGACCGAGTGCTGTTAAGGCTTTCGCAGCGATTCCGTCTCCTTCACGTACAAGTCCGAGTAAAATGTGTTCTGTTCCGATATTGTGGTGCCCCAACCGTACTGCCTCTTCTTGAGCAAGTGCCAATACACGTTGTGCACGTTCTGTGAATCGTCCAAACATCATTATGCAAAACCTCCTTGTGTGTGATCCCTGTTTGTCTGTTCGGTTAACATCGTCCGGATTCGTTTCGCCCGTTCAATGTCCCGTTCTCTAGATGTTAATTGTTTCCCGAAATGCTTTTGTAGAAAACCTGTTTGTAATGAAACGAGCAGTTGATGAAAAAGATTTGGAGGAAGATTGACTTCTAGTCCCAGACTGTCTGCTAAGCGAACATCCGATAGTCGTTCCGTTGCTTCCCGCGCCGTAATCAGTCGAGCTGATGTCAGGACACCGTAGGAACGATATAGTCTGTCCTCTAGTTCTTCTTGATACATCTCCAATAATCCTTTTCGTGCTGCCTGTTCTGCTTCAATTAATGCTTCGACGGCAAATTGATAGTCCGTGATCAGCATATCTTCACTTGCCCCAAGCGTCCGTTGGTTCGAAAGTTGGAACATGCGACCAGAGGCATCGCTTCCCTCGCCGTAACGCCCACGAATCGCGAATCCGAGCTGTCGTAAGTGTTTGATATAGCCTTGAATCTGATTCGTCAGGACCAGTCCCGGTAAGTGCAACATCACGGAAGCACGAAGACCTGTTCCGACGTTACTCGGACATGTCGTTAAATAACCAAGCGTATCATCAAAAGCAATTTTAAATCGTTCACTGATCAAACGATCGACTTGTTTTGCGATCCGAAACGCTTCTTCAAGTTGAAGTCCCGGTAATAACGTCTGAATTCGGAAATGATCCTCTTCGTTTACCATGACACTAATCTGTTCATCCTCACTAATGAAGAGTCCTGTCCGTGGATGACTTGCTAACGCTGGACTGATCAGATGCTTTTCTACTAAAGCGGTTCGCGTCAGAACATCTGCTTGATCAACGCGACCAAACCGGAACCCTTTCATCCCGTTTAGTTGGCGTTCGGTCTCTTCAATGAGCGCATTCGCTTGTGCTTCTGACAACATCGTTGAGAACGGATAACGTGTCGTATTACGCGCCAACCGGATCCGTGTCGAAACGACGATGTCGTCAAAGGGAGAAGATTGATTCATCGATTCGCTTAAAGGGTGTTGGAGCAACTCTTCAAACATGACGCAAATCCTCCTCGACACTCTCAATCTGTTGTTTTATGATTTCTGCTTCTTCATAATCTTCTGCTAAGATTTTGCGGTTGAGTTGTTCTTTCAGTCGACTGAGCTGCTGGTTCAATCGTTTTTCAACGGATTCCTCATCAGGCCGTGAGCCATAATGTTGCGTATGACCGTGTTGGAATTGACGAACCATGCCGTCGACTTCGTCTTTAAAAAATGAATAACAAGTCGGGCAACCGACTTTACGAAGATGAAGCAATTGTTGACGGGTCATACCACAAGACGGACACGCCGTCCCTTGATATTCACGTGCTAACTCCCGCACACAAACCGAGCATAAGAACTTTTCATCGGTTTCCGATTCTTGTGGAAGTTTGACACGGACGATTGCTTCTCGTTCGCCACATCGTTGACAACGCATCATGCATTCCTCCAATGTCCGACGACTAGAGTCGCTTCATGGTTTGAAGAAGCGTCCGCATCAAGTGGGCACGCATCCGGTGTTGATCTTCGACCGCCATTGGCAAACTCTCTTTTTGCAACAGCGATTGAATCAAAATAGCTTCCCGCCGCGTCAGTAATTGTTCGTTCATCAAACGAATCAAATAATCTTCTGCAGCTTGTTCCGTCAAATGATCACCAATCCATGAACTGACTTCGTCTAATAGATCGTGACTATCGAGCACAACGATTTTTTGAATGCGAATGTATCCACCGCCACCCCGTTTACTTTCAACAAAATAGCCCTTCTCGACCGTAAAACGAGTATTAATGACGTAGTTGATTTGTGATGGAACACAGTCAAAACGTTGTGCAATTTCTTGACGTTTGATTTCAATCGTCTTTTCGTCGTGTAAAATTTGCTTTAAATAGGCTTCGATGATATCTGTGATGTTTTGCATTGGCACCACCTCTCTGACCATCTTTGACTATTGTTTGATTTAATAGTAATCATCTAAAAAAAGAAATGCAACTGATAAGGCTTTTTAGAAAACACAAAAAGACCGACCTGCAATCTGCAGATCGGTCAAGTGCCTGGCAACGTCCTATCCTCACAGGGGGAAGCCCCC
>NZ_JADOYC010000006.1:0-14102 GCF_015645365.1 Exiguobacterium abrahamii | reverse complement strand
GGGGGCTTCCCCCTGTGAGGATAGGACGTTGCCAGGCACTTGACCGATCTGCAGATTGCAGGTCGGTCTTTTTGTGTTATGTGAAACTTCAGACTGTTCTGATTATTGGTCGAGTCATTGACATGACACCCTCTGCTTGTTACCATAACATCAATATTCTTTTATAAAAGAGAAAGCGAGTGGATAACATGTGGGAGAACAAATTTGCTAAAGAGGGTTTGACGTTTGATGACGTCTTACTCGTACCCCGTCGTTCGAGTGTCTTGCCGCGCGACGTTGATTTATCTGTCACGCTATGTGAAGGGATCACACTTAATATTCCGTTGATCAGTGCTGGGATGGATACCGTCACAGAAGCACCGATGGCAATCGCAATGGCACGTCAAGGTGGTCTTGGTGTCATTCATAAGAATATGTCAATGGAAGAACAAGCAGAACATGTCGATCGCGTCAAACGTTCTGAAAATGGTGTCATCACGAATCCGTTCTATTTGACGCCAGAGCGTCAAGTCTACGATGCTGAGTATTTGATGAGTAAGTACCGTATCTCTGGTGTTCCAATCGTTAATAACGAAACAGATCGTAAATTAGTAGGGATTTTGACGAACCGTGATCTTCGTTTCGTCAAGGATTATTCGACTGTCATTGAAACGGTGATGACGACAGAAGAACTCGTGACAGCAAAAGTTGGTACGTCCCTTGCCGAAGCAGAACAGATTCTCCACAAACATCGCATCGAAAAGTTACCACTCGTTGATGAGAACGGTGTATTAAAAGGGTTAATCACGACAAAGGATATCGAAAAAGTCGAACAGTATCCACATGCTGCGAAAGATCAGTTCGGACGTTTACTCGTCGCAGCAGCTGTCGGCGTAACGAAAGACGCTTCGACGCGCGCGAAGTTCCTTGTCGATGCAGGTGTCGATGCACTCGTCGTCGATACGGCACACGGTCACTCAGAAGGTGTTCTTCTCAAAGTACGTGAACTTCGTGAAGAATATCCAGACTTACCAATCATTGCGGGTAACGTTGCGACGGCAGAAGCAACACGCGATTTGATTGAAGCCGGTGCATCTGTCATCAAAGTTGGTATCGGACCTGGTTCGATCTGTACGACACGTGTTGTCGCAGGCGTCGGTGTACCACAAATCACAGCCGTCTTCGATTGTGCGACAGAAGCACGGAAACATGGTGTCTCGATCATCGCTGACGGTGGCATCAAGTATTCTGGCGATATCGTAAAAGCACTTGCTGCTGGCGGTCACGCTGTCATGCTCGGAAGCTTACTTGCAGGAGTAGAAGAGAGTCCAGGTGAGATGGAAATCTACCAAGGACGTCAATTCAAAACGTACCGTGGTATGGGTTCTGAAGCATCGATGAAACGCGGTAGCCAAGATCGTTACTTCCAAGAAGCAGACAAGAAGTTCGTTCCAGAAGGAATCGAAGGACGTGTCGCTTACCGTGGTAAACTCGGCGATTCGGTGTACCAACTCGTTGGTGGTATTCGTTCAGGTATGGGATACTGTGGCGCTGCAACGTTAGAAGAATTGCGTGAAGAGACACAGTTCATCCGTATGACAGGCGCTGGTTTGCAAGAGAGCCATCCGCACGATATTCAAATTACAAAAGAAGCATCGAACTATACACGTCAGTAAACAAAAGCCTCGTCTTTCTCTAGTAGAAAGGCGAGGCTTTTTTCATGATGATTTACGCAAATCCCACGCGTCCATCAACAATTGTAATCCTTCCATCAACTCTTGCTCAGAGAGACTTGCAAATCCAAGGACGATTTGAGGGGTATCGGAGAGAAGCGGTAACTGGGCATATTGAGAAAGACCATATACTTGGATGCCTTGTTGTTGTGCCCGCATTACGAGCTCCGGCTCCGTCATCCCGTTCGCTACGGACACGACGACATGGAGTCCCGCACTTTCGCCGGTCAATCGTAAGGCAGGAATCCGGCGAAGTGATTGGATTAAGACGTCGAGCTTGCGACGATAGACTTTACGCATCCGGTTGAGATGTCGTTCAAAGTCGCCCTCTTTCATGAAGCGCGTCAAGATTGTTTGATCGAAGCGCGAGACACTACATGTATAGTGTGATAGTTCTGTTTGATACCGAGCGCGTAAGACTTCGGGTAAGACCATATAACCGATTCGTAGGGAAGGCATGAGTGATTTTGAGAAAGTACTCATGTAAATGACACGATTGCTGTCCATGTTGTGTAAAGACGGAATCGATTTACCGCTGTAGCGGAATTCGCTATCATAGTCGTCTTCGATGATAAAACGGGTCGGATCCATCGCCGCCCAGTTTAACAACTGATGTCTTCGGTTGACGGATAAGATGCTACCGGACGGAAATTGATGGGCCGGTGTGACATACATGACATCGACGTTTGATTCCTGTAAGTGATCAATCCGTAATCCATTCGCATCAACACGAATCGGTTCAATCATGCGTTCATGATTTTCAAGTAAGAGGCGTGTCGTATGATAACCGGGATCCTCGATACCGTACGTGACGTCGCGTCCCAGTAAGAAGAGAACGAGCGGCAACAATTGCTCGACACCTGAACCGACGACGATTTGTTCAGGAGAACAGACGACACCACGAGAATGATAAAGATAGGTCGCAATCTCTTCGCGTAACGCGAGATCGCCTTGCGGATGACCGAGTGAGACAAGTGGGTGGTGATCGGTATCGATGATATCTTTGGCATACTTTCGCCAACGAGCGAACGGGAAAGAGATCCCTTCAATCTTACTTGGATGAAAATCATACGTGATGATCGGTTTTTCTTTAGTCATACGTGGTTCGATGACGGGTGAGGTTTTGACGTAAGCAAGTTCCTCATAGGCAAGAACGAAGTAACCTTTACGTGAGATGGATTCAACATATCCTTCTGCGACAAGTTGTTGGTAAGCAAGCTCAATCGTCGTTTGACTTAAGTTCAAAAATTGACCGAGTTTTCGTTTGGATGGTAATTTCGTGCCGTATGCTAAACGACCGGCAATGATTTCATTTCGGATCTGTTGATAAAGCTGTTCATAAAGTGGTTTTTCCTGATTGCGCGTAAGTTGAAATGATAGCATGTCCATCTCGTCTGACTCCTTCTTCGTAAACTGACCTGTTGAAATCATCATAAACTGATACTTTTAAAAGTGTCAACGTTCCGTATACTAAAGGAGTGAAAGTCAACCAAGGGGGAATGGATATGGAACGTCAACAAGGAACGGATCGTGTCAAACGTGGAATGGCTGAAATGCAAAAGGGTGGCGTCATCATGGATGTCGTCAATGCGGAACAAGCGAAGATTGCGGAAGCAGCAGGTGCTGTTGCAGTCATGGCACTTGAACGTGTCCCGTCTGATATTCGTCGTGACGGAGGCGTCGCACGAATGGCAGATCCGTTGATTACGGAAGAAGTACTCGGAGCGGTCTCAATTCCCGTCATGGCAAAGTGCCGGATTGGTCATATCGTCGAAGCACGTGTTCTCGAATCGATGGGGGTCGATTTCATTGATGAGAGTGAGGTCCTGACTCCGGCAGATGAACAATATCATTTACTGAAGTCAGAGTTCACTGTGCCGTTCGTCTGTGGCGCACGTGATCTTGGGGAAGCCGCTCGTCGCATCGCAGAAGGAGCCGCGATGATTCGGACGAAAGGCGAGCCTGGGACTGGGAACGTCGTCGAAGCTGTTCGCCATATGCGACAAATTCAAGCACAATTGAATCAGATTTTACATTTCAGTCCAGATGAATTGATGACATTTGCGAAAGAATGGGGTGCTCCGTACGAAGTATTACGTGATATTCGGACACAGGGACGTCTACCGGTCGTCAACTTTGCAGCCGGTGGAGTCGCGACACCAGCTGATGCCGCACTCATGATGCACCTAGGGGCAGATGGTGTCTTCGTCGGATCGGGGATCTTTAAATCAGAACACCCAGAACGTGTCGCTCGAGCGATTGTCGAAGCTGTTACGTACAAAGATGATTTTGAACGGATCGCGTCTTTATCCAAAGGGCTCGGAACAGCAATGAAAGGAATCGATGTCACATCGATGCCGTTTGAGGAACGGATGGCGACACGCGGATGGTAATTGGTATTCTGGATGTTCAAGGTGCGGTCCGTGAGCATCGACAGCAACTTGAAGGTCTTGGTGTCGATGTCGTTCTCGTCAAACAAGTGAGCGATCTCGATGGACTCGATGGACTCGTCTTACCAGGAGGCGAATCGACCGCGATGCGTCGATTGATCGAACGCTATGAATTACTGGAACCGCTTCGGGAAAAAGCGACGACATTACCGATGTTCGGAACATGTGCCGGAATGATTCTACTCGCAACCGCTGTCGAAGCAGGTCAGAGTCATCTCAACGCGATTTCGATGACGGTCCGTCGAAATGCCTTCGGTCGACAAATCGATTCATTTGAAGGATTGCTACCGGTTGAAGGGATTGAAGAGCCAATCGAGGCAGTATTCATTCGAGCGCCATTGATTCTGTCTGTCGGGGAAGGAACACGGGTGATTGCGAAAGTCGAAGAGCAGATCGTTGCCGTCGAGACATCGTTACACCTCGCGTGCTCGTTCCACCCTGAATTGACAGAGGACGATCGCTTACACCGCTATTTTTTACAAAAAATCAAACAGCGGCAGTCCGTCCGTTCATAAAGTGTGGAAGCATCTGACAGGTTCTACTGTCAGGTGCTTCTTTTGTGCTACACTATTCGTAAAACGAATGATTGAGTGAAGGAGAGACACGATGAAACGAATCATACTACTCTGTTTAAGTGTGCTCCTAGTCGTAGGATTTCCTACAGCGGGACAAGCAGCACCTTCGATTCAAGCAGAGTCTTACATAATGGCCGATGCGGTCACAGGGAAAATCCTCCTTCAATCGGAAGCGGATGTTTCGTTGCCCCCTGCTTCGATGACGAAGCTGATGACGCTCTACCTCGTCAGACGACAAATCGAATTGAAAAAACTGACGTGGGATCAAAAAATCACGCCGAGTGCAAAAGTGTTAAAGCTTGCGAAGACGTCCGGAATCGCGCGTGTTCCAGTTAAAGCCAAAACATACACGGTTCGCGAGATGTATAATGCGGCGTTCATCAAATCGGCCAATGATGCAGCGGTCATGCTAGCCGAAACTGTCGCCGGTTCAGAAGCGACGTTCGTTGAAAAGATGAATGAGACAGCAAAACAGTTCGGGATGAACGACACGGAGTATGCGAATGCATCTGGTTTAGATGCTGTCGATGCGACCCTTCCAGGAACGAATTTAATGACAGCGACGGATATCGCGTTACTCGTCATCCGCTACATCAAGGATTACCCGGATGTCCTGGATGTGACGAACAAAACACAGATGAAACTTGATGGAGAAGTCTTGAATAACTCGAATAAGATGTTGGCAAAGGAAAAATTCGCATATGCCGGCATGCGGGGGATGAAGACCGGAACGACTGATTTAGCCGGTTATTGCTTCGCGAGCGTAACGACGCGGGATAATATGACGCTTGTCACGGTCGTCATGCGAACGGATTCCGATCAAGCCCGTTTCAAGGAAACGAAAAAGCTGCTCGACTATGGTTTTGCGACGTTTGAGCCGTTGACGTATTACGGAAAAGGCGAACGAATCAAAGACGTTCTTCCGATTAAAGGAGCAACCGACCGAAAGCTAGACGTCGTCACGGACGGTTCGTTATACGTTACGGTCTTAAAACAAGCGGAGACGCGGGAACCACGGTTCGACTTCTCTAAAACAACAGCTCCCGTGACGAAACAAGAAGTCGTCGGGACGTTGCAGGTCGCGGACGATGGGATCTATCTACCAGGTTTTGAGACACCCCGCGTGAATTTATATAGCGCAACTGCGGTTCCACTTGCGAGTGTTCCGACACGCCTCGTCCGTGCTTGGACAGCGTGGTCGAAGCAAATTGAACAAGCGATTCAACAATCGACTCTTGTCAACTTCCAAGGCGATGGTGTAAAGTAAGACTAATCTCATAAAGATGCTATGAACGGACCAAGTAGATGTATCGATACTGTTAAGAGAGCTAGTGGGTGGTGTGAACTAGTCAGATCGATGGATTGAATCGAGCCGGATCGCACACCTTGCGAACAAGGTGCGGGTACGCCCGTTATCGCGTCTTAAGTTGGCTAGATGTGTCTAGCAATGAGGGTGGCAACGCGGATCCAGGTGATTCGTCCCTTTTCGGTAGGAATACCGGAAAGAGACGAGTCGCCTTTTTTTATGACATAAAGGAGGAATTACAGATGATTGATATTAAACGATTACGCCAAGATTTTGACGCCATTCAAGAAAAGTTAGCGCACCGAGGAGAGGACTTGACGGACATGAACCGTTTCCTCGCCCTTGATGAGAAACGCCGAGAACTGATTGCGCGGACAGAAGTCTTGAAAGCAGAACGAAATGAAGCAACGAAAAAAATCGCTGAACTGAAGCGCAATAAAGAAAATGCGGATGAAGCGATCGCTGCGATGCGTAGTGTTGGAGACGAGATCAAGACACTTGACGATGAGTTACGCGATGTTGAAGCGACATTGAACCAACTGCTCCTCGGTATTCCAAATATTCCACATGACAGCGTACCGGTCGGTTCTTCTGAAGACGATAACGTTGTCTTACGTGAAGTCGGTGACAAACCAGCGTTTGACTTCGAAGCGGTCCCACACTGGGATTTGATGGAGCAATTGAAGATCGTCGATGTCGAGCGTGCCGGAAAAGTAACAGGCAGCCGTTTCGTCTTTTACCGCGGAGCGGGGGCACGTCTTGAGCGGGCATTGATTAACTTCATGATGGATCTTCACCAAGATCAGCATGGCTACACAGAAATCTTGCCACCACTCATGGTCAACCGTGACTCTATGACAGGAACAGGACAATTGCCGAAGTTCGAAGAGGATGCCTTTAAGATTGAAGAGACGAACTACTTCCTCGTACCGACAGCAGAAGTTCCGGTGACGAACATGCACCGTGAAGAAATCCTAACAGCAGATCAGTTACCGATCGGCTATGCGGCATACAGCCAATGTTTCCGTTCAGAAGCTGGTTCTGCCGGACGCGATACACGCGGTTTGATTCGTCAGCACCAATTCAATAAAGTCGAACTCGTTCGTTTCGTCAAACCAGAAGAATCTTACGAACAGCTCGAATTGTTAACAGGACAAGCAGAGACAGTCTTGAAAAAGCTGAAACTGCCGTATCAAGTATTGAGCATGTGTACAGCTGATCTCGGATTCACGGCTGCGAAGAAATACGACATCGAAGTCTGGATGCCAAGCCAAGGCGTCTACCGTGAAATCTCTTCTTGTTCAAACTTTGAAGATTTCCAAGCACGACGGGCACAGATTCGTTTCCGCCGCGAAGCGAACGCAAAACCAGAATTCGTTCACACGTTAAACGGTTCTGCCCTTGCAGTCGGTCGGACAGTTGCTGCGATCTTAGAGAACTACCAGCAAGCGGATGGATCAGTTGTTATTCCAGAAGTGCTTCGTCCATACATGGGTGGTCTTGAAGTGATTCAAGCTTAAGTCAGAAGGGGGAGTAATCCCCCTTTCTGTATTTTAAAAAGTTTTTTTAGAAAAGGTCTTTACACGTTAAAAGGCAGATGCTATCATAATTAATGTCAGGAAAACAGACAGGTCATCATTGATCTGGTAAGAAGTACGGAGGCGTACTCAAGTGGTTTAAGAGAACGGTCTTGAAAACCGTCAGGCGGCGAAAGCCGTGCGTGGGTTCGAATCCCACCGCCTCCTCCATTTTTATTTTTTGACAACGACATGCACGTTTTATAGCTTGGAGGCGTACTCAAGTGGTTTAAGAGAACGGTCTTGAAAACCGTCAGGCGGCGAAAGCCGTGCGTGGGTTCGAATCCCACCGCCTCCTCCACTTCTTTTTTTTTACCCAAAAATAAAAATAATCATGGAGTCGTACCCAAGTCCGGCTGAAGGGGACGGACTCGAAATCCGTTAGGGGTCGCAAGGCTCGCGTGGGTTCGAATCCCACCGACTCCGCTTTTTATGAAGCATCTCAATTCTGAGGTGCTTTTTTGTTGCATCGATTTCTTCGTGCGTGCTATGGTTGCCTACGTGAAAAACGAAGAAGAGGTGGACGAAATGAACGAACAAACAAAAGAATCGTTGCTTTCGCATTATGCGATGACGATGACATATGTAAAAGACTTAGAACAGATTTCAGAAGAGGCGTGGCGGACATCGTATGCAGAAGGTAAGTGGACGGTTGCTGAGATCATCGGTCACTTATCACCATGGGATCGCTTCATGGTCGCAGAGCGCATCCCGTACTTGCTCGCGGGGGAACCATTCCGTATCGCACCGGATAGCCAAGCCGTCAATGAGGAAGCGGCGAAGATGAGCCGTGAGCAGCAACGGATCTTGACGATTGATGAGTTTTTAGTCAGCCGTGACTTGTTGCGCCGTGCAGTCGAATTGATTCCGGAAGAACGCCTGCAGGATAAGGTCGTCATTAAAGACAAAGAATTGACGATCGGTCAGTTCCTCGGAGCAATGGCTCAACATGATCTACACCATATGGAACAAATCAATCAAGTGATTGGTTAATGCGAGGGAGATGCGACACGCATCTCCTTTTTTGTGCAAAAAAAGATCCGCCTAAGAGGCAGATCTGATCAGTTAGCGTGTATTGGCAATACGAGCAACTTCAAGCTGCTTTTCAATCTTCGCGAGAATCCGATCGATGGATTCTGGCTCGTTCAGTAAATCGTATTCGTCGATCGACAAACGAAGTACCGGGCAAATCGTGAAGTTATTGATCCAGTTCGTATAACGCTCATACATCTCTTCCCAATATTCGATTGGTGTCTGTTGCTCCATCTCACGTCCGCGAAGACGAATTCGTTCTAGTACTTGTTCGAACGAACCTTCAAGATAGATCAAAAGATCCGGGTGCGGGAAGAATGGTGTCATGACCATTGCGTCAAACAAACTTGAGTATGTCTCGTAATCCGTTGGAGACATCGTTCCTTTTTCGAAATGCATCTTAGCAAAGATCCCTGTGTCTTCATAGATCGAACGATCTTGGATGAAACCACCACCGTATTGGAAAATCCGCTTTTGCTCCTTGAAGCGTTCAGCGAGGAAATAGATTTGGAGGTGGAAGCTCCAACGCTCGAAATCATGATAGAATTTATCCAAGTAAGGGTTCGTATCGACTTTTTCGAGTGACGTCCGGAAACCAAGGGCATCTGCTAATCCGTTTGTGATCGTTGATTTACCGATCCCGACCATACCGCCGATCGTAATGACGGCATCTGCCGGGATGTTGTATTGTTCGCGTAGCTTCAAGTTCATGCGTGGTTCGCTCCTTCATATAATTCGTTCCGGATCGTCGTCAAGACGTACTCGAGATCTTCCGGTCGCTTGACGAAGTCGAGTGCATCTCCGTCGAAACGGATGATTTTGACTTCCGGATGTTTGGCTTGGTATTCCGTGACGAATGTCTCGTAATCCTCGGCTAATTGTTCGAGATAGGCACGTGACATGTTTTCTTCGATTTCTCGTCCGCGCAGCGCAACACGTTTCATCAAGGTGTCGATGCTTGCGTTCAAGTAGATGACAGCATCCGGTTTCGGCATGTCTGTCGTCAGGATCGAATAGATTTGTTCGTACTTCTCAAGATGCTCTACCTTCAGAGAGCGGTGTGCAAAAATCAAGTTCTTAAAGATATGGTAATCAGCAACGACAGAGCGTTGTTTACTGAGGTAATGACGTTCGATATCATCGAGTTGTTTGAAGCGATTGCACAAGAAGAACATTTCCGTCTGGAAGCTCCATTCTTCGATATCTTCATAGAACTTTCCAAGAAAGGGATTTTCTTCGACGATTTCGCGTAACATAGAAAAAGAGAAATGGTGACTGATGGCGTTCGCAAGTGATGTTTTGCCTACACCAATCGGTCCTTCAACCGTTATGAACATATACAATGACCCTCCGTTCAGCAAAGTGCAATTTATATTTTAGCACAAAGAAGTACGACTTGCTGAAGTTTCAAAAGGAGAATTTTTTTAGAGTGAGGAGTATCATCGATGGAACGACAGGAACACTATATGCGCCTTGCGATCGAAGAGGCGAAAAAGGCAGAAGCGATCGGTGAAGTTCCGATCGGATGTGTCATCGTCAAAGACGATGAAGTCATCGCGACGGGCTACAATCACCGGGAAACGGATCAACAGGCGACGGCACATGCCGAGTTGATCGCGATTGAGGAAGCTTGCCGAAAGCTCGGGAACTGGCGACTTGAAGGGTGCGAGTTATACGTGACACTCGAACCGTGTCCGATGTGTGCAGGAGCCATCATGCTGTCGCGAATCGAACATGTCATCTTTGGTGCTGTTGATCCGAAAGGTGGATGCTGTGGAACACTGATGAACTTGGTGCAAGACGATCGGTTCAATCATGTCTCAGAGCTGACGAGCGGTATATTAGAAAAAGAGTGTGGGGAGATGCTAACGACGTTCTTTCGGGAACTGCGCGCGAAAAAGAAAGCACGAAAGCGGGCAATGGGTTGCATCACACCAGATGAAACAGTATAATGAAAAAGCACTGAAACAAGGTGCCACTAAAAATCGATAAACCATTTGCCGTGCTAGGTGGGGATGTAGCGGTTCCCTGTCACTCGCAATCCGCTATAGCGAGACTGAATTCCATGTCGAGGGATATGATTGGTGTGGTCTGCCTCACGTAAGTAGCGTTGACGTTTGAGTCCTACGCAACAGATACCCATGAACCAGGTCAGGTCCGGAAGGAAGCAGCCTTAAGTGGTGCTCTCTGTGTGTTGTAGGGGTGCTTGGACTGAGCAGGCTGCGTGAGTAACGCATGTTGAACATATTTCAGAATATGGTGCGCGGCAGTTTAATTTTTAAAGACAAGTCTACAGCCGGTTTCGGTTGTAGACTTTTTTAGGTAAAATAGAATGAGGAACTTAAAAAGAGGAGGCGCAAACTTGGCCTATCAAGCACTATACCGCGTGTACCGTCCGCAACGATTCGACGAAGTCGTTGGACAAGCGCATATCACCCGTACGATCCAAAATGCATTGATGGAGGGACGGATGTCCCACGCCTATCTATTTTCGGGTCCTCGTGGAACAGGAAAGACGAGTCTTGCCAAAATCATCGCTAAAGCGATCAACTGTGAGCATGCTCCGGTCAAAGAACCGTGTAATACGTGCCCGACGTGTCTTGCGATAACAGAAGGATCAAGTCCGGACGTCTTCGAAATCGATGCGGCTTCCAATAACGGCGTAGATGAGATTCGGGAAATCCGGGATAAAGTCAAATATCCCCCTTCAGAAGCAGCCTATAAAGTCTATATCATTGATGAAGTGCATATGTTGTCGACAGGTGCCTTTAATGCCTTGCTCAAAACACTAGAAGAACCGCCGGCGCACGCCATCTTCATCTTAGCAACGACTGAACCACATAAAATCCCGGCAACGATCATCTCGCGTTGCCAACGTTTCGATGTGAAGCGGCATGAAGTCGATCAACTCGTAGAGCGGATGCAATATATCTTAAAAGATCAATCGATCGAGTATTCGGATACAGCATTACGATTGATCGCCCGAGCGGCAGATGGTGGTATGCGTGATGCGCTGAGTCTACTCGACCAAGCGGTTGCTTTTTCGAACGGTGATCTAAACGATGCAGCCGTTCTTGAAGTGACAGGGGCAGTAGAAGATGAAGCGTTACTGAACATTGCCCGTGCCTTACATGAACATCAAGTCGATCAGTTGTTACAGACGCTTGAAACGATGCAACGAGCGGGAAAAGATCTAAAACGTTTCGTTGAGGATCTCATCTTCTTTTACCGAGACACGTTGTTATTGAAAGCCTCGCCTACAGCTGTCGATTTGTTGGAGCGTGCGCGCCCGACGGATGAGTTCAAACAATTCGTTGAATCGATTGAAGCGGAGACGTGCTTTACGATCATTGATCAGTTACATGACTGCCAACAACAGATGCGGTTGACGAATCATCCGCGGGTCCTCGTTGAGATTGCCTTCATTCAAATTGCGGAACAGGGGAGAACGACGGGACAGATCGTCCAATCGTTGCAACAGGAAGTCCGCGAAATGAAAGAACAGATGCACCAATGGAAGTCGAATGGTGTTCCAGCACAAGAAGTGGCTGCACCACAAGCGCAGCCGAAGCGAAAACAAGGACGACCAACCGTTCGGATCGCGAAAGAGCGCATTCGTCAAATGTTAGGACGAGCAGAGAAAGCCCAGTTGCGCGAGATTCAAGAACGCTGGGATCACATCTTAAAATGGATTTTAAAAGAAGATGGCCCCATCTACTCGTTACTCCATGAGAGTAAACCGGTTCTTTGTTCAGCGGATACGTTGCTGATTGAATTCGATGACGGTAAAGGATGGCACTTTGAGCAGGTCATGACGAATGAACGAACACGTTTCGTCATTGAAGAAGCACTATACGAAGTATGCGGAGTCAAACGCGAAATTTTAGCGATTCTCTCAAAGGATTGGCATGAACTGAAGGCAGAGTTTGTTGCTAAGCGAAATAGTAGTAGTATAGAAGAGAAGGAAACAAAACAAGAATCGGAGAGCGATCAGTTATTGTCCGAGACGCTTGGTCGTTTTGGTGATATCGTAGAGTTCGAAGATTAAATTCGAGGAGGAATACAGATGCGCGGAATGGGAAACATGAACAATATGATGAAACAGATGCAGAAGATGCAAAAGGATATGGCGAAAGCACAAGAAGAACTAAAAGACTTAACAGTGACAGGTACAGCAGGCGGAGAAATGGTCTCAGTCGTCGCTGATGGTCATAAAAATATCGTAGATGTCATCATTAAAGAAGAAGTCGTTGATCCAGATGATGTTGAAATGATTCAAGATCTCGTCTTAGCTGCAACAAACGATGCTTTGAAGAAGGTCGATGAACTCGTAGCAAGTAAAATGGGGAAATTCACACAAGGTATGAATCTGCCGGGAATGTTTTAATTCGTAGGAGGAAACCACTTGCAATATCCTGAAGCGATTAGTCGTTTGATCGAAAGTTTTACGAAACTGCCGGGAATTGGTCCGAAGACAGCGGTTCGTCTAGCGTTTCATGTCCTTGATATGGAAGAGGACGATGTCTTGATGTTCGGTAAGGCATTGGTCAGCGCGAAGCGCGACATTGCCTACTGTAGTGTCTGCGGGAATATCACGGATCAAGATCCTTGTTATGTATGTACAGATAAACACCGAAACCGTACGATTGTCTGTGTCGTCCAAGATTCAAGGGATGTCATTGCAATGGAAAAGATGCGAGATTACCAAGGGTTGTATCATGTCTTGCATGGAGCGATCAGTCCAATGGAAGGAATCGGTCCAGAGGATATCAATGTATCTAGCCTACTGACACGTCTTCAAGCGGACGAAGCGATTACGGAAGTCATCTTAGCAACCAATCCGAACATTGAAGGAGAAGCGACGGCGATGTATCTATCGCGTCTCTTAAAACCGACGGGTATTCGGATCACTCGGATTGCTCATGGTCTTCCGGTTGGTGGAGATCTTGAATACGCAGATGAAGTGACGTTATCTCGTGCAATGGAGGGACGTCGCGAGCTATGAGTTGGTTTCGAAAGAAGATTCGCAGTGAGTACGACCAGCGTTTGTTAGAAGAATTAGCAAAAGCCAAAGAAGATTATTTGATGAAGCGTCATCTCTTAGAAATCAGCTATGATGACTACGGTGATTTAGAAGCACAAATGAAGTTAGCGGAATCACTGTATTTCTTCTATATAAGCGAAGCAAAAAGAAGACGCGTCTCATTGATGATGAAGTAAACCGCAGCCATTCTTGTCTGCGGTTTTTACATGCTCTAAAAAAACTATAAGTTATTTTAATAAAGTAGTTGCGTATGTCTAATTATCGTGATATATTAATTCATGTCCTTAAGAGGACGAGCGCTTACGGCAAACAAGTAAAAAACAATTTCAAAAAAGTTGTTGACTTCTTGTTTCAGACTTGGTATTCTAATTGAGTCGCCAAAACAGGCGCGGACGAACTTTGAAAA
>NZ_JADOYC010000005.1:0-265446 GCF_015645365.1 Exiguobacterium abrahamii | reverse complement strand
TTTTCAAAGTTCGTCCGCGCCTGTTTTGGCGACTCAATTAGAATACCAAGTCTGAAACAAGAAGTCAACAACTTTTTTTCAAATTGTTTTTCTCGTTTGTTTCAAGCGCTTGTCGTTGTTAAGGACATGTAATAATATATCATGCGATTTATTATTGTGCAACACTTATTTTAAAATTGTTTTTAAAATCATGAACAAGCCTCTTGAACCTTACGATTCCGGCTCAAGAGGCTGTGTATTCTCTATTAATCCATCAACTGAATAATACTATGTTGTCGTTCTTCCATTAAATCAATGATCATCATCCGTCCTTGTTCTTCATAAGAAATGACAGGTCGATCAAAGACTGGATTCTTTCGCGTAATGGTTGCAATCTTTCCGTTACTCATCAGTACGCGATCACCAACTTCTATTGGTAGAAGTAATTGTCCGAGCAATAGTACATACTTTGAGCAATATTGCATCGGTCTTGCTTTTAAATGACGATAGGCATCAAACGGCGTATATGCTTCTCGGTACGGACGCCAACTCGTCATTGCAGCAAAAACATCCGCTACGATGAATAACCGGGTGTGATCTGCGATCTTATCTCCCTTTACCTTTAAAGGGTAACCTGTTCCGTCTAAACGTTCATGATGTTGAACAATTAAACGATTGACTGTATCAGAGATGATCGTTTCCTTTTGCAAGGCTTGATACGCCATAGCCGGGTGACGTTGAAAAATTTCTTGTTGCATTGCTTCATATCGTTTCGTGTGACGCCATTCCATGATTCGCGCTAGTCCATAATCTGCAAAATAGGACGCTGTCCACAATTCATGAATCATTTTCCGTTCTTTTCCGACCGCTTCCGCCAGCATTTGGGCGACTGCTCCTCGATAAATGGCATGTCGAACGGTATAAGCTTCCGTTCCCCGCTCTAGGAAGAATGGTAAGACATCTTGTCTCGTAATCCGTTCCGGGACGGACTGCTTGACCCAGCTCAATGCTTCGTATACATTCGGCTTCATTCCCTGTTCCCACGACATGAAGACTTTATTGTAAAAGCGAATGAATTCTTCAAAAGGATGTTCTACATGGGCTTCAACCGTTTCAATCTGTACTTCTTCATCTTTACTGAAATCAGGTCGATCTTCAATGACGACTTCTTTGATTAAGAAACGCTGGATTCGTCGTAACTCATCGGTCCCTATTTTTTTCCCTGCTTCTACGATCGGATGATCCGTATGTAAATAGATGGATTCTGTCAAACGATCCCCGATGCGTAATTGGTCACTTGCCACTCGCATATCGCTTCGTTCCTTTCTCTTCTTTCTATATATGTAGATAAAAGCAGCAGAGTAGTATCACTCTGCTGCTTCCTTGCTGACGTCTTGCTTATTCTTCCGCTTCTTCTGAAGCATCCGATTCGACTACATTCTCTTCAGACACGATATCCGTGTCTTCTTCCATTTCATCAGTTTCTTCTCGTTTCAGTTTCGCAACTGTTGCAACACGGTCACCTTCTTCAATTCGAATGACCTTTACCCCTTGGGTATTCCGGCCGACACGTGAAATGTATTGCGAGTCTGTCCGAATGACGATCCCGCTCTCTGTCATGATCATGATGTCATCGTCGACATCAACGATTCGCATGGCAACGATTTGACCGACGCGTTCTGTCACCTTACTCGCGATCAATCCTTTACCACCACGAGACTGGCTACGGAACTCGGTCATCGGTGTCCGTTTACCGAATCCTTTTTCCGTAATGACAAGAACATCTTGGGCATCACGTGCAAGTTCCATCCCGACGACGAAATCGTCTGGGCGTAACGTCATCGCTTTGACACCACGAGCACCACGTCCCATCGAGCGGACATTCGTGATTGGGAAACGAATCGCTTTCCCGCTTGTTGATACAGCAAAGACTTCATCGTCCGTCGATGCGAGACGAACCGATGTCAACTCATCGTCTTCAAACAATCGAATCGCGATCAAACCGTTTTTGTTGATCCGTGCGTACGCAGACAACGGTGAACGTTTGACGCGTCCTTTACGTGTCATGAAGATCAATGATTTTTGCTCATCTTGAACGACTTCTTCCGTTTCGAGCGTTTCTTCCGTCTCTTCAATCTCTCCTTCGATCACCTCGACAGGTGCTTCAGCTGCTTGTTGCTCCTCGAGATAACGTTTGAAGTTGACTGGAATCATCGTCTCGACCTTTTCGTCGCGTTCGATTTGAATGAGGTTGATGATCGGCACACCTTTTGATGTCCGGCTCATCTCTGGTACTTCGTATCCACGAATCCGGTAGACTTTTCCGCGGTTCGTAAAGAATAGGATCGTATCGTGCGTCGAACAAGACAAGAGACGCGTGACGTAATCCTCGTCGTTCGTTCCGATCCCTTGAACCCCACGTCCGCCGCGGCGTTGTGTCCGGTACGAATCCGTCGTCATCCGTTTGATGTAGCCGCTGCTTGTCAACGTGATGATGATATCCTGTTCCGGAATCAAATCTTCGTCTTCGAATTCGATGTGGTCCATGCGGATTTCCGTCCGACGTTCGTCGTTGAAACGTTCTTTTAACTCCTCGAGTTCTGTCCGGATTAGATCAAGCAAGACTTCCTCACTCGCAAGGATGCGGTTCAGTTCCGCGATCAATTGCATGATTTCGTCATACTCTGCTTCGATTTTCTCCCGTTCAAGACCTGTCAGGCGTTGCAACCGCATATCAAGAATCGCTTGTGATTGTTTCTCGGATAACGCAAAACGCTCCATCAACTGTTCACGTGCTGCGTCTGCTGTCCGATTCCCACGGATGATTTGAATGACTTCATCCAAATGATCGAGTGCAATCCGTAGACCAGCGAGCAAGTGTTCACGTGCTTCTGCTTTTTCGAGATCGAACTGTGTCCGACGACGCACGATTTCTTTTTGATGCTCGAGGTAATGATAAAGCATTTCCTTGAGTGTCAATGTTTTCGGACGTCCGCCGACGATCGCAAGCATGTTGACACCAAACGTCGTTTGCATCGACGTCTGTTTATACAAGTTATTTAAGATGACGCTCGCATTGGCATCACGACGGATTTCCATGACGATGCGCATACCGCGGCGATCTGATTCATCTCGTAAATCGGTGATGCCTTCAATCTTTTTCTCGCGAACGAGATCGGCAATCTTTTCAACGAGGCGGGCTTTGTTGACCTGATAAGGAAGCTCCGTCACGATGATCCGTTCCCGGTCTTTTTTCGTCTGTTCGATTTCTGCTTTCGCACGGACGATGATTGAGCCACGTCCTGTCTCATAAGCGCGACGAATCCCACTCCGACC
This sequence comes from Exiguobacterium abrahamii, assembly GCF_015645365.1. Classification (NCBI taxonomy): domain Bacteria; kingdom Bacillati; phylum Bacillota; class Bacilli; order Caryophanales; genus Exiguobacterium; species Exiguobacterium abrahamii. Next base: position 262,131 of record NZ_JADOYC010000005.1, on the reverse strand, counting down.
AAGAATTTCACCAGCTGTCGGGAAATCAGGTCCCGGAATGTGCTGCATCAGTTCTTGGATCGTGATTTCTGGATCGTGCGACAAGGCTAAGACGCCGTCGATGACTTCGCCAAGCTGATGTGGTGGAATGTTCGTTGCCATCCCGACCGCGATCCCGCTCGAACCGTTGACGAGTAAGTTCGGGAAGCGTGACGGTAAGACTTCCGGTTCGCGTTCCGAACCATCGTAGTTATCTTTGAAATCGACTGTATTTTTGTTGATATCGCGAACGATCTCCATCGCGATTTTTGACATACGAGCTTCCGTATATCGCATCGCTGCCGCCGAGTCTCCATCGACAGACCCGAAGTTTCCGTGTCCATCGACGAGTTCGTAACGGTAGCTGAAGTCTTGCGCCATGCGGACCATCGTGTCATAGACGGCAGAATCCCCGTGCGGGTGATACTTACCGATGACTTCCCCGACGATACGGGCAGACTTTTTATGTGGTTTATCGGCACGAATACCGAGGTCGTTCATCGCATAGAGAATCCGGCGGTGTCCGGGTTTTAAGCCGTCCCGTACGTCCGGAAGAGCACGTGCGACGATGACGCTCATCGCGTAGTCCATGAAGGACGTACGCATCTCTTGACTGATATTAATATCCTTGATGATTCCGTGATTTTGTTCGGACATGCTTCTGGCCACCCTCTCTGTTCAGCGTTAAATATCCAGGTTCTTGACGTAATGTGCGTGTGATTGAATGAAGTCGCGTCGTGGTTCGACTTGATCTCCCATCAAGATATCGAAGACTTCATCCGCTTCGATCGCATCTTGAAGCTCGACACGTAACATTTGACGACCACTTGGATCCATCGTCGTTTCCCAAAGTTGCTCTGGATCCATCTCCCCAAGACCTTTGTAGCGCTGAATGTCGTACCGTGCGTTTTCAGGAAGCGCTGCAAGCGCCTCTGTCAATTCACGTTCGTTATGCACGTACGTGACGTTTTTCCCTTGCTTGATTCCGTATAGCGGTGGCTGAGCGATATAGACATACCCATGCTCGACAAGCGGACGCATGTAACGGTAGAAGAACGTCAACAAGAGTGTCCGGATGTGGGCACCATCGACATCGGCATCGGTCATGATGATGACTTTGTGATAGCGTGCTTTTTCGATATTGAACTCAGAACCGATACTTGTTCCGAGTGCCGTGATGATCGTCCGAATCTCATTGCTTCCGAGAATCTTATCGAGACGTGCTTTCTCAACGTTCAAGATTTTACCGCGAATCGGTAAGATGGCTTGGAAATGACGATCACGTCCAGATTTCGCAGAACCACCCGCTGAATCACCCTCAACGATGTACAATTCGGAAATCGAGGCATCACGTGACGAACAGTCGGCCAGTTTACCTGGAAGCGAGCTCACTTCGAGAACACCTTTACGACGTGTCAGTTCACGGGCGCGTTTCGCTGCCATCCGGGCGCGTGACGCCATCATCCCTTTTTCGACGATTGCGCGTGCGTTCGTCGGGTTTTCGAGCATGAACTGCTCAAATGCACCAGAGAAGAGGGAATCCGTAACCGTACGCGCGTCGGAGTTCCCGAGTTTCGTTTTCGTCTGACCTTCGAACTGTGGGTTCGGGTGTTTGACGGAAACAATCGCTGTCATTCCTTCACGTACGTCCTCACCGGATAACGTACCGTCTGCATCCTTCATCAAACCGAACTTCTTCGCGTAGTCATTGATGACCCGTGTCAAAGCCGTCTTGAAGCCGGTCTCGTGCGTACCACCTTCATGCGTCGGGATGTTGTTCGTGAACGAGTAGATGTTTGACGCAAATCCATCGTTGTACTGAAGCGCGACTTCAACTTCGATGCCGTCTTTTGTTCCGTGTACATAGACAGGTTCCGCATGAACGACTTCTTTTGAACGATTCAAGTGTTCGACGTAGGATTTGATCCCACCTTCGTAGTGGAAGCTACGCGTCATCGGCTCATCCGCACGATCGTCCGTGATGATGATCTTCAAGCCTTTGTTCAAGAAAGCAAGTTCCCGCAGGCGTGTCGCTAGCAAATCATAGTCATACTCGAGCGTCTCTTGGAAAATCTCACCGTCTGGGAAGAAACGAATCGTCGTTCCTGTCTCTTCTGATGTTCCGATTACTTCAAGATCTTGCGCTGGTACACCGCGATGATACGCTTGGTAATACAGCTTCTCGTTTCGTTTGACGAATACTTCAAGTTTCGTCGACAGGGCGTTAACGACCGAAGCCCCAACACCGTGTAGTCCACCCGATACTTTGTATCCGCCGCCGCCGAACTTACCACCGGCATGGAGGACTGTCAGGATGACCTCAACGGCAGGACGACCCATCTTCTCTTGAATGTCGACTGGAATACCGCGTCCATTATCCTCGACTAAGATCGAGTTCCCTGGTTCGATCGTCACCTTGATCGTGTCACAGTATCCTGCGAGCGCCTCATCAATCGAGTTATCGACGATCTCCCATACGAGGTGATGGAGACCCTTTGATGCCGTCGAGCCGATATACATCCCTGGACGTTTACGAACTGCTTCTAATCCTTCAAGTACTTGAATCTGATCGGCACCGTACCCTTGTTCCAATTCCATATCTTCATGATTACTCATCGGTTTTCTCACCTACTGTTTCTTTATATGATGTCTCTTCCAAATCGACCGTCCCTTGTTTCACGTGGAACAACTTCGCTTGGTTGATCGTTTCATGCGCAATCCCGTCGACGCTTGTCGTCGTCAGGATCGTCTGGACCTTTTGTTGCATCGTATCGAGCAAATGTGTTTGACGATGATCATCAAGCTCGGATAAGACATCGTCGAGCAGAAGAAGTGGATATTCCCCTACTTCCTCATGAATCAATTCGATCTCCGCAAGCTTTAACGAGAGGGCTGCTGTCCGTTGTTGTCCTTGTGAACCATACGTTTGGACGTTTCGTCCATTGACTTCCATCTCGAAGTCATCGCGATGTGGTCCAAACAACGTAACTCCTCTTCGAATTTCATTTTCTTTTATTTTACCAAACTTCCGCGTGTAGGACGCAGTCATTCCTTCGACATCGAGTAATTCGTCGCCGAATGTGTCCGAACGATAGATGAGCGCGAGTTCTTCCTGTCCACGACTGATTCCGTCATGAATCGGTCGTGCCCATTTTTCGAGCTGGGCCATGAAATGATGCCGGCGCTGAACGATTTTAACGGCTAGCGTAATCATTTGCTCCGTCAAGATATCAAGGAAGGTCTCGTCTCCTCCCTTCATGGACAGTTGTTTCAGCAATGCGTTCCGCTGCTTCAACACTTTCAGGTACTGGCTCAATTCATGCAGATAGACCGGACTGACTTGACCGATCTCCATATCGAGAAATCGCCGGCGGACTTGTGGACTGCCTTTGACGATATGCAAATCTTCCGGGGCGAATAAAACGATGTTCAGTGCCCCGACATAATCACTCAAGCGTCGTTGCTCTAGATGATTCAGCTTTGCTTTTTTCCCGCGACCCGAGATGACGATCTCTTGGACATGGGAGCCGGTCCGCTTGACGACACGTCCTTCGACGCGCGCTGTTTCTTGGTCCCAACCGATCAGTTCCTTGTCATGCGTCGTCCGGTGCGACTTCGCGAGAGCAAGAACATAGATCGCTTCCAGTAAGTTCGTCTTCCCTTGTGCATTTTCACCAATCAGGACATTCGTTTTTTCGGAGAATGACAGTTCGAGTGCGTCATAGTTGCGATAATGACTGAGTCGGACTGAATCCAGCCGCACGTTAGTTGCCCTCGTTCTTGATGATGAACTGACCGTAGTCTTCTACATCAATGATGTCTCCATCCCGTAATTTACGACCACGTCGCTGATCGACCTCGCCGTTGACTAGAATCGGTACCTCTGCTAAAAACGGTTTGGCTTGTCCTCCGCTTGAGATGATATCCGATAGCTTCAGGAACTGCCCTAATGTGACGTATTCCGTTGTAATTCTGATTTCTTGCATGGATTGACTCCTCCTACCTACATATTATAAATGACGTACTCTTTATTGTACTAAACATTGAGCGATTTAGCAAAATCCCCGAACGTATATACGGTATACGAAAAAGACGGGTCCGATGTCGAAACGATCGAACCCGTCTTATCACGTATTTTGTGTTGATGCTTACGCCGTCCGGACTGGAAGAATCAGTTGCAGGACGTTATCTTGATCGACTGGGTGCAAGATGAATGGACGAATCGAACCCGTGAACTGGATTTCGATATCTGTCGCGTCAAGTGCCTTCAAGGCATCCATCATGTACTTCGAATTGAACGAGATTTTCAGCTCTTCGCCTTCAAGCGAGAGGATGCTGACTTGCTCCGAGACTTTCCCGACTTCTGGTGAATGTGAAGAGATCTCGACCGCAGTCGTTCCTTCCGCTGCGAACTTGATGACGTTGTTACGGTCCTCACGTGCTAGCAGTGACGCGCGATCGATCGCTTGGAGCAATTCTTTCGCGTTCATGCGGACAGCTGTCCGGTACTCTTCTGGAATCAAACGTGATGTATCCGGATAGTTTCCGTCGAGTAGACGCGAGAAGAAGAGGACGTGCTTCATCTTGAACAAGATTTGTTGGTTCGTGATCGTGATATCCACATGACCATCCCCAAGCAACTTCGATAATTCATTTAAGCTCTTACCAGGAACGATGACGTTCTGGAACGAGATATCTGTATCTGTCTCAAATTGAGCACGACGAAGGGCTAGACGGTGACTATCTGTTGAGACACACGTCAAGATGCCTTTATCGGCTGAGAAGTTCACACCTGTCAGAACAGGACGTGTTTCTTGAACAGCGACAGCAAAGCTTGTTTGGCGAATCATCGAACGTAAGAGATCAGCCGGTAAACGGAAACGTTGTCCCCCATCGACTTGCGGAAGGCGTGGGAACTCATCTGGATCAAGACCGTTCAAATGGAATTCCGCTGTTCCTGACTGGATCCGTGTCATGAAGTTCGGTGAGACTTCAAGTGTGACTTCGTCTTTTGGCATCTTTTTGACGATATCGCCGAAGAAACGGGCATTCAAGACGACACTACCTGCACGGTGAACCGTGACATAAGATGTTCCATTCTCTTCTGCATAGATCGTCCGTTCAATCGAGATTTCCGTATCGCTTCCTGTCAGCGTCATACCATCTCCATGAGCTTCGAGTTTGATTCCTGTCAGAATTGGAATCGTCGTGCGGGATGAGACCGCTTTGGCTACATCTTGTACTGCTTGAATTAAAGCTTCGCGTTGAATGGTGATATGCATATCGTCGTTAGACTCCTCTCGAAAATAATGGGCATGCGCCCATCATAACATAATAATATATTTTTTTAATAATAGTCTTAGGGGCTGTGGATAGTGTGGATAAGTCGGTGGATAACTTGATATAAAGCCAAAAACGGTGTGGATAAGTTGTGGATAACCACCCTACTTTATCCACATGTTTATCCACAGTTTTATGAATGCTTCAATTCATGTTTGATTTGTTCGATGACTTTTCCCGTTTCCCCGTCCGATTTGATCAACATACTGATCTTTTCATGGGCATGGATGACGGTCGTATGGTCGCGTCCCCCGAATTCTTCTCCGATTTTCGGTAAAGAGCTCTCCGTCATCTCACGTGAGAGATACATCGCGATTTGACGTGGGAAGGCAATCGATTTCGTTCGTTTCTTCGCCTTCAGATCATCAAATGGCAAATTGAAGTGCTTACTGACCGACTCCTGGATGTCACGAATCGTGACTTTACGCGGTTCAGCGACCGGCATGATGTTATGCAAGGCTTCCGCAGCGACATTTGGATCGATTGGTCGTCCGACGAGATTCGCATAGGCGATAACGCGGGTTAACGCTCCTTCGAGCTCCCGAATATTCGTATCAATTTGACTTGCGATGTAGAGCATGACTTCGTTTGAGACGTCAAGTTGCTCCGCATTCGCCTTTTTCCGTAAGATCGCAATCCGTGTCTCGAGATCCGGTGGCGTGATGTCGGTGATTAATCCCCATTCGAAACGTGAACGAAGCCGATCTTCAAGCGTTGGAATCTCTTTTGGTGGTCGGTCACTTGAGATGATGATTTGTTTTTGGTCGTTATGCAAGGCATTGAATGTGTGGAAAAACTCTTCTTGCGTCTGTTCTTTGCCCGCAAGGAACTGGATGTCATCAATTAAGAGGACATCGATGTTACGGTATTTATTTCGAAACTCAACCGTCTTATTATCACGGATGGAGTTAATGAAGTCATTCGTAAAGCGTTCAGAAGAGACATAGGCAATCCGTGTCCCGAGATTTTGATCTTGAACGTACTGTCCGATGGCATGCATCAGATGGGTTTTGCCAAGACCAACGCCACCATAGATGAAAAGCGGATTGTATGCTTTAGCAGGCGCTTCCGCAACAGCCAGTGAAGCGGCATGCGCAAAACGGTTCCCCGATCCGATGACGAATGTATCGAACGTATACTTCTCATTCAATTGTCCGAGTTCACTCATCGTCAGTTCCTCTGTTGGTCTCCGCGTGTTCGATGGACGCGATTTCGGAGTCGGTGTTGCCTCAACACGTTCCTCTTCTTGTCGATCGAGCATTTTCTTCGCTTGTCCCTCTTCAATGAACTGAATATCGAGTCGGCTTCCTGTTACTTCCTCAACTGTGTCTTCGAGTAAAGATAAGTACTGGCGCTCGAGCCATGTCACCGTAAACGCAGCTGGTGCTGAAACGAGTAGTGTCGTTCCATTTAGCGTGACGCCTTCTGTGGATTTCAACCACATATCATAACTAGCTTTCGGTGTTCGTTCCTCTTCCTCGATCACAGATAAGACATTATGCCAAAGTTCGGCAGCGTTTTTCATAAATACCCCCCTTTTTTTATCAAGATAGAAAATTTTTGTACACAGGCTTATACACAGACAAAGTTAATGAAGAAACTCGACTTATCCCCATAACGTAAAAACTGTGGATAACGTTATCCACAGGCAGTTGAATCTGTGTATAAAGTTATCCACAGGGTGTGTATAACTTGTTTTGTCCTGAACGATCAGGATCATGTTATGCACAATTAGTGTATCAAAAGAAATGAGCCCTGGCAATGGTTGGAATGATTTATCCACAAGTAAATTCAACCATCCACAGGTAGTTACCCACAAGCTGTGGATAGTGTGGATAAATTGTGGATAAGAGGTGGATAACTTTTCGAAAGAGGAAGCGTTGAAAAAGAGTTATTCACAAAATACAAAAGAAGTGGAAAAAGGAAATCCAAAATCGAGGATTGACGTCGATTTTAAAAAATACTATCGTAGACAAAGTGAAGAGTTATCCACGGAAAGTGTGGATAATGTGGATAAGTCTGTGGATAGGTGGATAAGTCTACACACATCCCCTCGATGATCCATATGTATTCTATCGCGTAATAGAGTTTGCGCAGTCGAATCCTATCGCCTGTTTTCAAACGAGAACTCCCTTAAGCAGGACGAGAAATCTTCTGAACTTTCATTGACAATGCCACAATCAGTTTATATAATGTACAAGACTGCCTTAAAGTAGAAAATAACAATTGGTTATAAAGATCTTTTAAAGGAGGTGCAGACGAATGAAACCAACTTTCAACCCAAACAACCGTAAGCGTAAAAAAGTTCACGGATTCCGTGCGCGTATGGCTACGAAGAGTGGCCGCCGTATCTTGGCTGCTCGCCGTCTTAAGGGCCGCAAAGCCTTGACTGTCTAATGCATTGATGCATCCATCACTTCGGGCATGATCCGAGGTGATTTTTTTTTATGTTTTTTCGTGTGTTCGTGCTTTTGTCACATGCGCCCTATCGCGTCGCATGTTTATTCTATGATATGATGAGAGACGACGAATTTTCGTAGTGTCAGGATGGAGTGTGAATAAGGTGAAGAAGGAATACCGCGTCAAGAAAGACAAGGAGTTCCAAGCGGTGTTTACTAAAGGAGCCTCTGTCGCAAATCGGCAATTTGTCGTGTATGCCTTGAAAAAGGAGCAACAGACTCACTTTCGGATTGGTTTATCCGTCAGTAAGAAAATCGGGAATGCCGTCGTCCGGAATCAGGTGAAACGGTATCTTCGGGAAGCATGCCAGCAGCATGAAGCCTCGATTGCCCCGAATTATGATTTAGTGATCATCGCGCGCAATCCGGCCGCGAAGATGACCGCGCAAGAAGTGGCTGACAGTCTCCGTCACGTGCTCAAACGTTCCGGTGTCTGGATGCGATCAAAAAAATGAATCGTAGCAATGCATCCTGTTGATTTGTACGGCGCTCCCTTTCCTTGCCTTACTATAGAAGAAGATGGCGTTCGACAAAGCGTAAACAATTTCTAGGAGGAATTATGAACAAGAGAACTAAGATTTGGTTAACTCTCGGACTCATGTCCGTGCTCGCGATCGTGTTATCCGGCTGTACACCTAGCACGTATGGTACAGGTGAACCGATCACAGCAGACACAGAAGGTTTTTGGAAACATTACTTCGTTTGGCCGATGGCGTGGTTGATTCGTGAGATTTCACAGTTCTTTAGCGGTGATTACGGTATCGGAATCATCATTACGACACTTCTCGTTCGTCTTGTCATCCTTCCATTGATGATCAAACAAACGAAGAGTATGGGTGGAATGCAAGTCATCCAGCCTGAAATGATGAAGCTTCGTGAGAAATACAGCTCAAAAGACCAAGAGACGCAACAGAAATTGCAACAGGAAATGATGAAGCTCTACCAAGAGCACAACGTCAATCCACTCGCAGGCTGTTTACCGATCTTGATCCAAATGCCGATCTTGATCGCGTTCTATAACGCCATCATTTATACACCGGCTATTTTCCAACACACATTCCTCTGGTTCGACCTTGGGAAACCGGACCCATTCTTCATCTTGCCGATCATGTCTGCGGTACTGACGTATCTGCAACAAAAGATCTCGATGGCAGGTCAAGAAGACAATCCACAAATGAAAATCATGCTCTACGTCTTCCCGATCATGATCTTCATCATGGGGGTTACACTCCCATCTGCCCTTTCGCTTTACTGGGTCGTCGGTTACATCTTCTCGATCATCGTCACGATCGTCATCATGAAGCCGATGCGTGAAAAGATTAAGTTGCAGACGGAAGCGACAATGGCTGCTAAACGTGAAAAAGAAGCAGCGCAAGCAGCTCCGGCTCCTAAAAAATCGAAAAAGAAACGCTAATACGTGAAGAGCGACGCTTTGTTTTGACAGAGTGTCGCTCTTTTTCTTTTGCGTCATTTCGTGTATAGTTGTTTCGTTATACCCATTGCAACGATTAAGGATTAAATACTCATAAAAAGACAGAAGAAAAACGAGGTGGAAGAACGGATGATGGAATTTGATACGATTGCCGCGATTTCGACGCCGATGGGAGAAGGGGCGATTGCGATCGTGCGCTTATCAGGTCCTAATGCAGTCGCTGTAGCCGACCGTGTTTATAAAGGGAGCAACCGCTTGACGGAAGTACCAACCCATACGATTCATTACGGGAAATTGGTCGACCATGAGGCGGACCGTGTCGTCGATGAAGTGATGGTGAGTGTCATGCGCGCACCAAAGACGTTTACACGTGAAGATGTCATCGAATTGAATTGTCATGGAGGAGTCGTCGCGGTCAATCGTGTCCTCGAACTCATCCTCGCCCAACCGGAAGTCCGGTTGGCGGAACCTGGTGAATTTACGAAACGTGCGTTCTTGAATGGACGTATCGATTTGTCACAAGCGGAAGCTGTCATGGATCTGATCCGGGCGAAGACGGACCGGGCGATGCATGTCGCGGTCAGTCAGATTGAAGGTCGTCTTTCGAAACTCGTCCAAGACTTACGTCAACAATTGTTACAGACGATTGCTGCGATTGAAGTCAACATCGATTATCCGGAATACGATGCAGAAGAGATGACGCAACAGATCGTCGAACGTGATGCGGGTGCTGTCCGCGCGATTTTGGCAGAGTTACTAACAACGGCACGCCAAGGGAAAATCTTGCGCGAAGGGTTATCCACAGCGATCATCGGTCGACCGAACGTCGGAAAGTCGTCTTTGCTCAACACATTGGTGCAAGAAGCAAAGGCTATCGTCACCGATATCGCGGGAACGACACGCGATACGATCGAGGAATATGTCAACGTTCGCGGTGTACCGTTGAAGTTGATTGATACGGCAGGGATTCGCGAGACGGAAGATATCGTCGAACGGATGGGTGTCGAAAAGTCACGTCAGGCTTTAAAGACGGCCGATTTGATCTTACTCGTCCTCAACGGAAACGATGTTTTGACGGATGAAGATGTCTTGTTGTTTGAAGCGATCAAAGGAATGAACGCGATCATCATCGTCAACAAGAGTGACTTGACGCAACAGATTGATTTAGCGCGTGTCACGGAACTTGCTGATGGTCGACCAATCGTCACGACATCCTTGCTCGAGGAAGCAGGCGTCAACGATCTCGAAGCAGCGATTGCGAGTCTGTTCTTTGAACAGGGTGTCGAAAGTCAGGATATGACGTACGTCTCAAATGCACGTCACATCCAGCTCATCAAACGAGCGAGTCAAATGATTGAAGATGCACTCGGTGCAGCAGAAGCAGCGATGCCGATTGACATGGTACAAATCGATTTACGACGAGCGTGGGATACGCTTGGCGAAATCAATGGTGATACAGCACAGGATAGTTTATTGGATCAGTTGTTTTCGCAGTTCTGTCTCGGGAAATAATTCGAGACGACTGCGTGTGGAATAAGAAGGAGGAACCAGTACTATGGCTTATCAAGCAGGTGAATTCGACGTCATCGTCGTCGGAGCCGGACATGCCGGCATCGAAGCCTCTCTTGCTGCGGCACGAATGGGCTCAAAAACGGTCATGTTGACAATGAATCCCGATATGGTTGGATTCATGTATTGCAACCCGTCGATCGGTGGTCCTGCAAAAGGGATCGTCGTCCGGGAAATCGATGCGCTCGGTGGTGAGATGGCACGCGCGATCGATGCAACGTATATTCAAATGAAAATGTTAAACACGTCAAAAGGTCCTGCCGTGCGAGCATTACGGGCACAGGCAGATAAATTCGAATATCAAAACCGGATGAAAAAAGCGCTCGAGGATGAGCCGAATTTGCTCTTACGTCAAGCGCTCGTTGAACGATTATTGATTGACGACGAAGGACGCTGCGTTGGTGTCGTCACGAATACAGGGGCGGAATACCGGGCAAAAGCGGTCGTCATCACGACCGGAACGTTCATGCGTGGAAAAATCATCATCGGTGAATTGTCGTACGAGAGTGGTCCGAACAATCAGATGCCATCGATCAATCTATCGAAACATCTCGAGGAACTCGGATTTGAGCTCGCACGTTTCAAAACAGGTACACCACCACGAATCGACGGGAAAACGATTGACTACTCGAAGACGGAGATCCAACCAGGTGACGAAGTAGCACTTCCATTTAGTCATGAAACGACTCAGATGATCACGGAACAGATTCCATGCTGGTTGACGTATACGACGGAGTATACGCATCAGTTGATCGATGCGAACCTGCACCGCTCCCCGATGTTCTCTGGAATGATCAAAGGAACAGGTCCACGTTATTGCCCATCGATCGAAGATAAGGTCGTCCGGTTCAACGATAAACCGCGTCACCAAATCTTCCTTGAGCCAGAAGGTCGCGATACGGAAGAAGTCTACGTCCAAGGGTTATCAACAAGCTTGCCGGAAGACGTCCAACACGATATTCTCCGCTCGATTCCAGGGCTTGAGAATTCTGAAATGATGCGTCCTGGTTATGCGATTGAGTACGATGCCGTCGTTCCAACACAACTTTGGCCAACGCTCGAGACAAAACGTGTTCCTGGTTTGTTCACAGCGGGTCAAATCAACGGAACAAGTGGTTATGAGGAAGCAGCAGGACAAGGGATCATGGCAGGGATCAATGCCGGCCTACAAGTTCAAGGCAAAGAACCGCTCATCTTGTCACGTTCACAAGGCTATATCGGTGTCATGATCGATGATCTCGTCACGAAAGGTACGAACGAACCGTACCGCCTCTTGACGTCACGCGCCGAGTACCGGTTGTTGCTCCGTCATGATAATGCCGACCTCCGTCTGTCGGAAATCGGACATGAACTCGGATTGATCTCGGAAGAGCGCCGAGCGAAGTTACTCGACAAACAAGAGCAAATCCGTCTTGAGATGAAACGTCTTGAGAAAGTCGTCATCAAAGCGACAGCGGACGTGAATGCGCAGCTTGAAGCCATCGGTGCATCACCACTCAAGGAAGCGCTGCATGCAATCACGTTGCTGAAACGCCCGGAAATCACGTATGCGATGATCGCGCAAATGACACCACCGGAAACACCACTGTCTGCAGAAGCAGCAGAACAAGTCGAAATCCAAGTCAAATATGCCGGCTACATCGATAAGCAACTTGATCAAGTCGAAAAAATGATGCGGATGGAGCAAAAACGGATTCCGGATCGTCTCGATTACGATGCGATCAGTGGATTGGCGATTGAAGCGAAACAAAAACTAAACCAAGTGCGTCCGCTCTCGATCGGACAAGCATCCCGGATCTCAGGGGTAAACCCGTCTGATATCTCGATTTTGCTTGTCTATATCGAACAAGGCCAATACGCATTGACTGCGGAGTGAACGAGATGAACCAACAGCAATTCGTAACAGCATTGGCAGCACAGGGACTTGAGGTCTCAGAACATCAGTTGCATCAATTCAAACGGTATTATGAACTGCTCGTCGAGTGGAATGAAAAGATGAACCTGACAGCGATCACGGACGAAGAAGATGTTTATCTCAAGCACTTCTACGATTCGATCACAGCAGCATTCTATTTCGATTTCACGACGGTCACGACGGTTTGTGATGTCGGAGCGGGCGCTGGTTTCCCAAGTCTGCCGATCAAGATCATGTTCCCGCATCTCCAAGTGACGATCGTCGATTCACTGAACAAACGAATCGGCTTCCTCAATCATTTGGCGACGGAACTCGGACTCGAAGGTGTCGCGTTCCATCATGGACGCGCCGAAGAGTTCGGTAAAAATAAACAATTCCGCGAACGATTCGACGTCGTGACAGCACGTGCGGTCGCTCGGATGTCCGTTCTCGCGGAATATTGCCTACCGCTTGCGAAAGTCGGTGGACAATTCGTTGCCTTGAAGGCAGCGAAAGTCAGTGAAGAGCTCGAGGATGGTGCGATTGCCTTAAAAGTACTTGGTGGGAATTTACGGGAAAGTTTCCAGTTCCAATTGCCAGGCGAGGAAAGTGAGCGTAATATCGTTATTGTAGATAAAAAACGAACAACACCCGGGAAATATCCGCGTAAAGCGGGTACTCCTGCGAAAGATCCATTAAGCTAAACACCGTTTCACGTGAAACGATGACTGATAAAGGTGAGGTGCGCCAACGTGAGAAATGCAATTGCCAAGCTGCTCGGTAAGGGAGGGCAACCTGCTACGATCGAGCTTGACCCACAAGAGACGGTTCAGGAATTACCATTGACAGAACTTGTCGCGAACCAGTTCCAACCACGGACAGTGTTTGATGGGGACCGAATTGAAGAGCTAGCCGTTACGATCGAAGAGCATGGATTACTCCAGCCGATCGTCGTTCGAAAACAAGGAACAGGATACGAAATCATTGCGGGAGAACGACGATACCGGGCAGTGCGCTCGCTTGGCTGGGAAACGATTCCTGCCATCGTCAAAGAGATGACGGACGAGACGACTGCTTCACTGGCATTGATTGAAAATCTGCAACGCGAAGATTTGACACCAATCGAAGAAGCAGAAGCCTATGAGCGCTTGCTTGCGTTACAAGACATCACGCAAGAAGTGTTGGCTCGTAAGCTCGGACGTAGTCAATCGACGATCGCCAACAAATTGCGTTTGCTTCGATTACCAACGGATGTCCGGGAAGCGTTGAAGCAACGGACGATCACGGAGCGTCATGCCCGTGCGCTATTACCGCTCAAGGATGAAGCGCTACAAGTAACGGTACTCGCTGAAATCCTGGAACGGGAATGGAACGTCAAGGAGACGGAGCGCCGGGTGGAACGATTGCTGACACCACAGCCACCGAAGAAAAAACGTCATAAGAGTTTTGCTCGGGATACACGGATTGCGTTAAATACCCTTCGCGATTCCGTCGACATGATCGAGCAGACCGGATTGACGATTGAAAAAGAAGAAGTCGATTGTGAAGAATATGTAGAGGTGCGGATTCGCATCGTGAAGGCACGTCCGGAATAAGCGGTCGTGCCTTCCGCTACGTTTAGGAGAGAAGGCAAGTGAACGAATTACCTGTTCGGGCGATTCGCCCGAATCCGACTCAACCCCGGAAACGATTCAATGAAAAAGCATTAGAAGAGTTAGCCCAATCACTCGTTCGGCACGGGATGATCCAACCGATCGTCGTCCGACCACGTGATGGCTATTATGAAATCATCGCCGGCGAACGACGGTATCAAGCAGCGAGTCGCGCAGGATTCGAACGTGTACCGGTCCTCGTGATCGAAGCAGACGAGACACGCGTGATGGAGCTCGCTTTGATTGAAAACATCCAACGGGCGGATTTATCCGCGATTGAAGAGGCGATGGCGTATGCGGAGATGATCGAGGAATTCGGCATCACGCAAGCAGAGCTTGCGCAACGTGTCGGCAAAAGTCGTTCGCATATCACGAACAGTCTTCGGTTACTACAATTGCCGCTACTCGTTCAACAAGCGGTGATGGATGAGCGGTTATCGATGGGACATGCCCGTGCCCTGTTGTCGCTGAAGCATCCAAAGAAGATCGAGCAGATGGCAGAACGCGTCATGGCGGAAAATTGGAACGTCCGTCGATTAGAGCAGGCGCTTCGGGAACGGAAAGAATCCACGCGTCCGCAACAAGCGACCGCTGTCCAATTCGTCGAAGAGTCGCTTCGCGAAAAATACGGAGCGACGGTACGGATCAAACAAGGCAAACAAGCAGGGAAACTCGAGATTGATTTTGCAGATGAAGACGACCTCAATCGGTTGCTCGACTTGTTATTACCTGAATCGGATCAATGAAAAAGAAGCGTTCCGGTGACGGTTCGCTTCTTTTTGATTACATCGAGCGTGGCGTAAAGGAAATTGTCGTCCGTGTCGACTCAGCGGATAGTTTCGCATCGAGCATGTGGAAACTGTTCGCGACGAGTTCTGCTAATTCATAAACGAGGTGTAACCGTGTATTTTGGAGAATCATCATCTCCATGAAGCCACTGACGTTAACGACAGCCTTAATGTTGAAGTCACCGACCGCAGGCAATTCTTTTTGGACGCCAGCACCGGGTGCGAGTGGACCTTCCGAGAAGAAGACGTGCCCAACGCTTGAAAGTCGACCAAGACATGCATCAATTGCGATGACAAGTGGACGATAATGAGTCGTTTGAATTGAGTGAATCGTTTCAGCGAGATTCAGTGCATGGACGGGTTTAGCGAGTGTACCGTAAACGTGGAGATGAGCAGGTGCTTGTTTTTCAAGAAATGTTCCGACGAGTGGACCGAGTGAGTCGCCTGTCGAACGATCAGAACCAATGCAGACGAGTACGATTGGTCGTTTTTCTTGGACCGCGGAGATTTGTTCGAATAGTTGTTCAGCTAAGCGTTCTTTCGCGAACGGTTCCGTATATTCTAAAAAGAAAGAATAGGGCTTGGGCTCGTGCGAATGAAAGCGGAAATTCATCGAAATCATCCTTTCTTCTCTTGGTGTCGGTGTCGTGGTGGATTGGCAAGAGTGAAGGGTTCTTAGATGATTTTCCTTTCCCGGTTTTTCCGAAAATCTAACGTCAAAATCGGCTCTTTGGTTGAAACTCAATTAAAATCACGTATACTGTCGTAATAGAGAGAACAAGAAAGGATGAGAGAATGGCTACCAATCAAGATGTACAAGAATCCGTCGCCCAAGTCGATAAACTAATCAATCAAGTAATGGATGCGGATATGTGGATTCGTTTTGGGATGAAACTACTGATTGCGCTCATCATCATCGCGGCGTTCTATATCTTAACGCGCGTTTTGACTGGGGCAGTCTCACGTCTCTTTACGATCAGGAAAATCAATGACCAGGACTACTTGGCACAACGACAGAACGAGACATTACTGAAATTGCTACAAAATGCAATCCGTTACGTGCTCGGAATCGTCATGTTGTTGACGGTACTCAGTCAGTTTGGAATCAACATCACCGGTCTCGTTGCCAGTGCCGGAATCGCCGGTCTTGCGATTTCGTTCGGTGCGAAGAACTTGGTGCAAGATATCATTACCGGAGCGTTCATCATCTTCGAACGCCAGTTCAAAGTCGGAGATTATGTACGCGTCGGTGTGATTGAAGGGGTCGTCACGGAACTTGGGATCCGGACGACGAAACTCAAAGGACTCAACGGGGAGATCCACATCATCCCGAACGGTCAGATTTTACAAGTGACGAACTATTCGGTCGACAACAGTTTTGCACTCGTCGACGTCCAAGTCTCCTATGATGAGGATCTTGAACGGGTCGAACAAGTCTTGCATGAGATCGCAGACCGGACGACGAAGAAATATGTCGATATGTTCGTCGAACCGATTCAGATGCTTGGCGTCCAGACGCTTGGTCCTTCTGAAGTCGTCTATCGTTTGATGGCAGAAGTCCCACCGATGCAACATTTCCAAGCTGGTCGTCTGATCCGCAAAGAATTGAAGCAAGGACTCGAAGAAGAAAACATCAAGATCCCGTATCCACGGATGGTCATGATGAATCCAGAACAAAAGAATGGTGGACAAACGGATGATTCCAAAAACGTATCAACTCCATGATTATGTTGAGATGAAGAAGCAGCATCCATGTGGTACGAACCGATGGCAAATCATTCGGGTCGGCATGGATATCCGAATCAAATGTCAAGGTTGCGGGGCAAGCATTTTGATGCCACGTCGTGATTTTGATAAACGATTGAAAAAAGTCTTACCAGAGTAATGAAAAGCGGATCTGATCCTCGTGATTAGATTCGCTTTTTTGTTGTCTTGCTTAAGTGGAGCGGTTGCGTTCGGTTAGGATGTGAGTAAAAAAGACGGTCGAGCTCCTTGCTTAAAAAAATTGAACTATCTATAATTGTGAAAGATGTGCTGACGTGGTGTAATCATTCTACCCACTGCGGCCGCTAGCACGGATTTCCTAGGAAATACCGAAAAGGAGGAATTCCAAGTGGGATTAACAGCAGGAATCGTTGGCTTACCAAACGTAGGAAAATCAACACTTTTTAACGCCATCACACAAGCAGGTGTAGAGGCAGCGAACTACCCGTTCGCAACGATCGACCCGAACGTCGGTGTCGTTGAAGTACCAGATGCACGTCTTCGGAAATTGACGGAACTCGTCAACCCGAAAAAGACGATCCCGACAGCATTCGAATTCACGGATATCGCAGGTATCGTAAAAGGCGCGTCTAAAGGGGAAGGTCTCGGAAATAAATTCCTCGCGAACATTCGTGAGGTGGATGCGATCTGTCAGGTCGTGCGTTGTTTCGTCGATGAAAACATCACACACGTGGCCGGAAAAGTCTCACCGATCGATGACATCGAGACGATCAACCTCGAATTGATCCTCGCAGACCTCGAGCAAGTCGAAAAACGGATTCAGCGTGTTCAAAAACAAGTCAAGTCACGCGATAAAAACGCAGCGGCTGAACTCGAAGCACTTGAAATCGTGCAAGCATTACTCGAAGACGAGAAACCAGCACGTCTCGCTGAATTGAACGAAGATCAAGCAGCTCTCGTTAAACACTTCCAATTGTTGACGATGAAACCGATGCTTTACGTCGCAAACGTCGGCGAAGATGAAGTCGCAGATGCGGACAATAACGAAAACGTCCGTCTCGTACGTGAATTCGCAAAAAAAGAAGGTTCTGAAGTTATCGTCATCTGTGCTCGGATCGAAGAAGAGATTGCGGAGCTTGAGCCAGAAGAACGCCAAGAGTTCCTCGTCGATCTCGGAATCGAAGAATCAGGTCTTGATCAATTGATTCATGCAGCATACAGCACGCTTGGTCTTGCGACATACTTCACAGCAGGTGAAAAAGAAGTACGCGCTTGGACGTTCAAAAAAGGGATGAAAGCTCCACAATGTGCGGGTGTCATCCACTCGGACTTCGAACGTGGATTCATCCGTGCAGAAGTCGTTTCGTACGAAGATTTAGCAGCTGCAGGCAACATGGCGACAGTCAAGGAACAAGGACGTTACCGTTCAGAAGGTAAGGAATATGTCTTCCAAGACGGCGATGTCGTCACATTCCGCTTCAACGTCTAATCGAAAACGAATCGTTATTGCATAAAGCAAAATACTTTGGTAGTATTAACGAATGTGAGTAATGAATTATTGCTCCTTGCTCGAACATTCGAGCCGCCAGTCCAAGAGGAGGTGACAGATATGCGTAAATACGAAGTACTTTACATCATCCGTCCGGAACTTGATGAGGAAGCACGCAAAGCAACAGTGGAGCGTTTCAACAAAGTCCTCACTGATAACGGTGGTACAGTTGATAAAACAACTGAAATGGGTAAACGTCGTTTCGCTTACGAAATCAATGATATGCGTGAAGGGTTCTACGTTCTTCTTAACGTTTCTGCTGAACCAGCAGCTACAAAAGAACTTGACCGTCTCATGAAGATCAGTGACGATATCGTTCGCTTAATGATCACAAAAGACGAGAAATAAGCTGAAACAGGAGAGTGATTCTGATGATTAACCGCGTCGTTTTAGTCGGTCGGTTAACTCGTGACCCGGAAATGCGTTATACGCAGAGCGGGATTGCGGTAACGCGATTCACACTCGCATGTGACCGTCCTTTCACAGGGCAAGATGGGAAGCGAGAAGCTGATTTCATCGATTGCGTCGTTTGGCGCAAGCAAGCAGAGAACGTTGCTCAGTATTTGAAGAAAGGTAGTCTTGCTGGTGTAGAGGGTCGCCTCCAGATTAGCAGCTACGACGATAAAGAAGGGCAACGCCGTTATCGTGCGGAAGTCGTCGCTGATAGCGTCCGCTTCCTTGAGTCACGTAACGCGAGCCGTTCTTCGGATGGTAGCGAAGGCTACGCTTCATCTACTGGTGGAAACGGGAATGCTGCAGGATGGGGTTCACAGCAACAGCAGAACAACTCTTCCTCGCCAGCACCCGCTTCATCGAATTCGGGCTTCGGCGCTGATCCGTTCAGCGGCGGTAGTTCGATCGACCTTTCAGACGACGATCTCCCGTTCTAAGGAAATCGTCCTGAAAAATCCAAGTTAAAAAGGAGGTTAATCACATGGCACGTCGTCCAGGTGGAAAACGTCGTCGTAAAGTATGTTACTTCACGTCGAACCACATCACTCATATCGATTATAAAGACGTAGAACTTCTCAAACGTTTCATTTCGGAACGCGGTAAGATTCTTCCACGTCGTGTGACTGGTACTTCAGCGAAATACCAACGTCCACTTACAATCGCAATCAAACGCGCACGTCAAATGGCTTTAATCCCATACGTGGCTGACTGATTTCGTAGCACCATCCTCATACGTGAGGATGGTGCTTTTTTTCGCTTCCCTTTCATCCCCTCCTGCTTTTCGGTTATAATAAATAAGTTACTAAAAATTTAAATGAACCCTATAGAGCATATAAGGAGGACACGATGGAGTCAGGTCAACAAGTATCACCGGAACGAGAACGACGCATCGTTCGCTTCATTCCGTATTTATTAATCGTCGGTCTGCTTCTCGTCGTCGCTGTACGTGAACCGATCATCTCTGCTATCGGAGCCGTCGTGACTGCCCTCCTCTTCGGATTGCACCTATTCGAAGAACGCCGTGCACGCAGGGCATGGGAGGCGTATGTCGCCGGAATCTCGATGCAAGTCGAGGAGACGGGACAAGATGCGTTGACGAACATGCCAATCGGGATTTTGTTATACGATGAGGAAACCCTCGTCACCTGGTTCAATGATCCGATGCGGGAGATCTTTGATGATGTAGCGATGGGACAGACGCTCAATGAGCTCGATCCCTTATTCATCGAGATGGTCGCGACGAACGAGGACCAAGCGACGCTTGAAATCGGTGATGCCGTATATCGCGTCTTTTCAAATCATGAGAACCGGACGTTTTATCTGTTCGATATGACAGAAGAAGCACAAGTCGAACAACAACTCGTCGACAATCAGACAGTTATCGGCGTCATCTATCTCGATAACTACGATGAGATGACACAAGGTATCGAAGATCAGTTGCGCAGTGAGTTGAACAGCCGAGTTACGCAACTGTTGAATCACTGGGCAGCCGAACACGGAACGTATATCAAACGAACCGCGTCCGATCGCTATTTCATCGTCACGACAGAAGAGAATCTACGGATTCTTGAACGATCGAAGTTCACGATTCTTGATATCGTGCGCGAAGAGACGAGTCAGCGTGGTGTCCAGTTGACGTTATCGATCGGAATTGGTTGCGGCAGTGATCCGATTCCTTCGCTTGGTCTGATGGCTCAATCGAGTCTTGATCTTGCGTTAGGGCGGGGAGGCGACCAAGTCGTCATCAAACGCGACGGGAAAGTCCGCTTTTATGGTGGCAAGACGAATCCGACAGAAAAACGGACACGTGTCCGGGCGCGGGTCATCGCCAACTCGCTTCGTGATTTAATGCAGGAATCAAGCCGTGTCCTGATCATGGGGCATAAGAATCCGGATATGGATGCACTCGGATCAGCGATCGGCATTTTGAAGCTTGCGGAAATGAACGATAAGGAAGCGCATATCGTTTTACCGCCAGAAGAAATCGGTCGCGGGATTCGCCGGATGATGGACGAGATCGCTGAAGTACCACAACTCGAGACACGGTTCGTCAATGCGTTTCAAGCCGATCAGTTGATTGACGATCAGACGTTACTCGTCGTCGTCGATACCCACAAACCGTCGCTCGTCGTCGTGCCGACGTTACTCGATCGATTCGAGCATATGGTCGTCATTGATCATCACCGGCGCGGGGAGGATTTCATCGAAGATGCGGTCCTCGTTTATCTCGAGCCTTACGCATCGTCGACGTCAGAACTCGTCACCGAGTTAATCGAGTACCAGCCGACGAATCAGAAGCTATCGATGCTTGAGGCGACGGCGTTACTTGCCGGAATCATCGTCGATACGAAAGGCTTTGCGCTTCGGACCGGCTCGCGGACGTTCGATGCTGCATCTTACTTGCGTTCACAAGGTGCTGACACGGTGCTCGTGCAAGAGTTCCTCAGTCAGGATCTTGAGACGTACGTTGAGCAGTCACATATCCTCGAGCGGTCCGAGGTCTATACGAAAGGGATGGCGATTGCGACAGCGGAACCTGGCGTCATTCACGATCAAGTCTTGATCGCACAAGCGGCCGATCAATTGTTGTCGCTTCAAGGCATTCGTGCTGCCTTCGTCATCGCGGAACTTCAAGACGGACGGACAGCGATCAGTGCCCGTTCGCTTGGAGAAGTCAACGTCCAGTTGATCATGGAGACGCTTGGCGGCGGCGGTCACTTGACGAACGCGGCGACACAGATGTCAGAATCGGTCATCACGGTCGCGGATGCGTTGCGTAAAGCGATCGATCAATATCTAGAAGATGAGACAAAAGGAGAGGAATCAGAATGAAGGTTATTTTCTTACAAGATGTAAAAGGACAAGGTAAAGCAGGAGACGTCAAAGACGTGGCCGATGCTTATGCAAATAACGTACTCTTCAAGAAAAAGTTGGCGCGTCCTGCGACGACTGGCAACTTGAAGCAACATGAAGCACATGAACGTAAAGCAGCAGAAGAAGCGAAACAGAACTTGCTTGACGCACAAGCGTTAAAAGAGAAAATCGAAAAAGAGACGATCGTCGTCTCGACGAAAGCCGGTGAAGGCGGTCGTGTCTTCGGTTCTGTCACAAGCAAACAGATCGCGGAAGCACTCAAGAGCATGGGCTACAAGATCGATAAACGTAAAATTGAGCTCGAGCACCCAATCAAGGCACTCGGCTTTACGAAGGTACCATTGAAGCTACACAACGAAGTGACAGCGACGTTAAACGTTCAGGTCAAAGAGGCGTGAGTAGAAAAGGGGAACGGTGATGAGTGAAGTCATGCAAAATATGCCTCCCCAAAGTATCGAGGCAGAACAAGCCGTCCTAGGGGCGATCATGATTGATGCGGATCGTTTGATCAGTGCATCAGAACGTCTGTTACCGCAGGACTTTTACCGTGCCTCTCACCAGAGGATCTTCGAAGCGATGCTCGTGCTGTCCGACCGAGGCGAAGCGATCGACCTCGTCACGGTCACAGCCGAGCTCAGTACGCTTGGTATCCTAGATGAGATCGGTGGTCTACCGTATCTAGCGGAACTCGCGGAAGGGGTACCGACCGCAGCTAACATTAATTACTACGTCAACGTCGTTGATCAGAAGTCGACGCTTCGGCGTCTCATTCGGACGGCGGGTGAAATCGTCACTGACGGGTACGAGCGGCAAAATGAGGTCGATGTCCTGCTGAACGAGGCAGAACGGAAGATTCTCGAAGTATCACAAGGAAAAGGGAGCGCGAGCTTCATTCCGATCTCGGACGTCTTGACGAGTGCCTATGCAACGATTGATAAATTGCATAAGCAAAGCGGCGAGACGACGGGGATTCCGACCGGTTTCCAGGATCTCGATAAGATGACGGCCGGATTTCAGCGTAACGATCTAATCATCGTCGCAGCACGTCCATCAGTCGGGAAGACGGCGTTTGCCTTGAACATCTCGCAAAACGTCGCGACACGCGCTGACGAGAACGTCGCCATCTTTAGTCTTGAGATGGGTGCCGAACAGCTCGTCATGCGGATGCTCTGTGCTGAAGGAAACGTCGATGCGCAGCGACTCCGGACTGGTCAACTCGAGGAAGAGGACTGGGGCAAGTTATCGCTTGCGATGAGTAACCTGTCTCAAGCCGGCATCTACATCGACGATACACCCGGTATTCGGGTCAACGATATCCGGGCGAAGTGCCGTCGTTTGAAGCAGGAGCACGGGCTTGGAATGATCATGATCGACTACTTGCAGCTGATTCAAGGGAATGGTCGCTCCAGCGACAACCGTCAACAAGAGGTTTCGGAAATTTCCCGTTCCTTGAAATCACTCGCGCGGGAACTCGAAGTTCCGGTCATCGCCTTATCGCAGCTCTCGCGTGGGGTTGAGAGTCGTCAAGATAAGCGACCGATGATGTCGGATATCCGGGAATCGGGAGCGATTGAGCAAGATGCCGATATCGTTGCCTTCTTGTATCGTGACGATTACTACAATAAAGAAACGGAAGATGCGAATACGATTGAGATCATCATCGCAAAACAGCGGAATGGTCCAACCGGTACCGTCAAACTCGCCTTCCGAAAAGAATTCAACAAGTTCGTGGATCTCGAGCCAAGTAACTCGTACGCGCCACCAGCTTAATCCAAGCTACGTTTTGTCTTCGATTGATCGGAGACAAAACGTAGCTTTTTTTATTTTCACCTAAAGATTCTCAGTTTATTTATCAAAAACGATAATTAAACGAACGAAAGAGAATTGTAACAATTAATTGTTCGGTATTTGGTTGACTTCTTTTTTTTATCGCGTTACACTTAGTCGTGGTTTTGAATCGTACGTGGAGGTGGATGATAAGATGTCATCAGTAGTAGTAGTCGGAACACAGTGGGGCGACGAAGGAAAAGGGAAAATCACCGATTTTCTTTCGAAACAAGCCGACGTCGTAGCACGTTATCAAGGTGGAGACAATGCAGGACATACGATCGTATTCAATAACGAGACGTACAAATTGCACTTGATCCCATCAGGTATTTTTTACTCGGATAAGAAATGTGTCATCGGGAACGGTCTCGTCGTCAATCCGAAATCACTCGTCAAGGAATTGAAGTATCTGCACGATCGTGGTGTTTCAACGGATAACTTGTTAATTTCGAATCGGGCGCATGTCATCTTGCCGTATCATCAGTTGCAGGATCAGTTAGAAGAAGAAGCGAAAGGCGACGCTAAAGTCGGAACGACGCTAAAAGGAATCGGACCGTGCTACATGGATAAAGCCGCACGAATCGGTATCCGGATGGCAGACTTACTCGACAAAGAAACGTTCGCTGAGAAGTTGAAGATCGTTCTCGACCAAAAGAACCGCATGTTCACGAAGATGTATGACGCTGAACCAATCGCGTTCGACGATATCTTCGAAGAGTACTATGCGTATGGACAAGAATTCGCGAAATACGTCTGCGATACATCGGTCGTCGTCAACGATAGCCTTGATCACGGCGAAAAAGTGTTGTTCGAAGGCGCACAAGGTGTCTTACTCGACCTTGACCACGGAACGTACCCATTTGTTACCTCGTCGAACGCATCAGCTGGCGGTGTCGCATCAGGTGTCGGTGTTGGTCCAGCCCGGATCGATCACGTCGTCGGTGTCTGTAAAGCGTACACGTCACGAGTTGGTGACGGTCCGTTCCCAACGGAATTGTTCGATGACATCGGGCATCAAATCCGTGAAGTCGGTCGTGAATACGGAACGACGACGGGACGTCCGCGTCGTGTTGGTTGGTTCGACTCGGTCGTTGTTCGCCACTCGCGCCGTACAAGTGGGTTGACGGATCTTTCGCTCAACTCGATCGACGTTCTGACAGGACTCGACACGTTGAAGATCTGTACATCATACGAATTCAACGGTAAACAGATCGATGAGTACCCAGCAAGCTTCCGTGATCTCGAAGCATGTGTTCCAGTTTACGAAGAACTGCCGGGCTGGAAAGAGGACATCACAGGTGTCCGTCGCTTTGAAGATCTACCGTTGAACGCACAGAACTACGTTAAGCGGATTGCGGATCTCACAGGTATCTCGCTCGTCACGTTCTCGGTCGGACCGGGTCGTGAACAGACAGTCGTCTTGCGTGATCTCTACGAAGAAGCATAAGTCTTAACAGGACTAACTTAAAAAAGAATGACGCGTCTTTTCACGCCCTTTCCTCAGGCGAGACACAAGCCAGTTTTCCTGCTTCATTTAAGCAGGAAAGCGGGTCTTGTTTGTCTCTGACAGCGCATCAATGCGCTTTTCCTGTAGGAGTGGCGTGTGACGCGTCATTCTTTTTGTTACGGAATAGGGGTGGCAGATCATCATTCTGACATCCCTATCTTTGTCGAGACTGACTTTTGAGTCAGCCTCGTTTTTTGTGCGAAATGGTTCACAAACGGAAGCAAAAACAGGTATACTGAATACAGTGTTTCACGTGGAACCTCTCTCGTGAGACGACGAACAGCAGAGAGAGTGGCGCCGGGAGTTTCCGTCGCCACCTTTCTATATGCCGAAAAAACAGGTAAAATAGATTGAATAGAAATTTTTAAGGGGGCACACCCAGTGACGGAACGCAAAATTCTAGTCGTCGATGACGAGTTACCGATTGCAGATATACTCAAGTTTAAATTAGAAAAAGAAGGCTACCAGGTCGCGATCGCAAATGACGGCGTGGAGGCATTAGAAAAATTCGAGGAGTTCAAACCGGATTTGATGTTGCTCGACATCATGCTCCCGTTAATGGACGGGATGGAGGTCTGCCGGGAAGTCCGGAAGACGTCGAAGATTCCAATCATCATGTTGACAGCGAAGGATTCCGAGATCGATACGGTACTTGGTCTTGAGCTTGGCGCGAACGATTACGTGACGAAGCCATTTAGCTCGCGCGAGTTACTTGCCCGTGTGAAAGTCCACTTACGCAACACGAGTCCGGAAGCTACACCACAACCGGTTGGACCAGGTCCACTCAAAGTTGGAGAACTGTATATCGATACGAATTCGCATACGGTGACACGTAAGGATCAAAAAATCGAGCTGACGCAACGTGAGTTCGAATTGTTGCACTACCTTGCGAAAAACATCGGTCAAGTCATGACACGTGAGCATTTGTTACAGACGGTCTGGGGCTATGACTACTTCGGTGACGTCCGGACAGTCGACGTAACGGTACGTCGTCTTCGTGAGAAAGTCGAAGATAACCCAAGTACGCCGGTCTATATCATGACGCGTCGTGGGGTCGGCTACTATCTCCAAGACGGGGAGAATGAATAACGATGTTAAAAGGAACGAACTTCTTTAAATCCATCCAATGGAAACTCGTCGTCATCTATGCCTTATTGATCTTAGTGGCGATGCAGGTCATTGGTGTCTATTTCGTTCGTTCCCTTGAAAAGCAGTACATTACGAACTTCTCGAAGTCGGTCGAGGACCGGGCAGGTCTTGTCGCCTATAACGTCGGGAAGGAATTCGATAAAACAGGCGATGATGACGCCTCCAAGCGGCAGTTGTCCCAATCACTAGGGCAACTGCTGTCTGAGTTTAGTAATGGCTCCACCTCAAGGAACGACATCCTCGAAGTCCAGATCATCGATCAGGACTCGATCATCCAGGCAACATCGGATAACGAGAACCAATCGGCGGTCGGACAACGGGCAACGAATTCATTGATTAAAAAAGCACAGGCAACGAGCTCGACCCGGACAGACACCGTGCTTGATCCGGAATCAGAGGATAAGATCCGGATCTTTGCCGTACCGGTTACCTCGGAACGAGACGGTGTCACGACCGGGATGATCTATGTTCGCGCCTCGATGGAGTCGATCTATTCGCAGATGCAACAGGTCACGCGGATTCTTGCGACCGGAACGGTCATCGCCCTCGTCATCACGTCGATTCTCGGTGTCTTGCTGTCGCGGACGATCACACGCCCGATTTCCGATATGCGGCGTCAAGCAATCGAGATGCGACGCGGGAACTTCTCGCGGAAGGTTAAGGTCTATTCGGACGATGAGATCGGGCAACTCGCTCGTTCGTTCAACGAATTGACGGATGAGTTGCTCGAAGCAAACGCGACGACGGAAGCTGAACGGCGGAAGTTGACGAGTGTCCTTGAGAACATGACCGATGGCGTCATCGCGACGGACCGGACGCTGCGCGTCATCTTGATGAACGATCAAGCGAAGGATATTGTCGGTGCGGACGATGCGAGCGTCGTCGGAACGAACTTGAAGGACTTACTGGCACTCGGTGACGATTTCATGATTCCGGAAGACGGGACGATGCCACCGCGTCTGCTTGATTTCAGCAGTGAGGACGAACTGTTCCTCGTCCGGGCATTCTTCTCGCCCGTCAAGAAACACAGTGGTCCGATTACCGGGATGATCGTCGTCCTGCATGACGTCACGGAACAGGAGCAAGTCGAACAGGATCGTCGCGAATTCGTCGCAAACGTTAGTCACGAGCTCCGGACACCGCTGACGACGATGCGCAGCTATCTCGAAGCTTTGGCAGAAGGCGCGTATCAGGATGAGGAACTCGCACCGCGTTTCCTTGAGACGACACAAAACGAGACAGAGCGGATGATCCGCCTCGTCACCGATCTCTTACAGCTGTCGAAGATGGACAGTAAGGAATACAAGATGAACAAGGTCCGCTTCGATTACATTCAGTTCCTGAATGAGATTCTCGATCGCCATGACATGACGAAGCCGGAACGGATTCGTTTCCGCCGTAAGATCATGAAGCGGAAAGTCTATATCCGTGGGGATCAGGATAAATTGATCCAAGTCGCAGACAACATCCTGACGAACGCAATCAAGTACTCACCGGAAGGCGGAACGATCACCGTCCGGACGATGCTCCGGGCAAAACGGATCGTCATCAGCATCAAGGATGAAGGTGTCGGAATCCCGAAAGCGAATCTCCAAAAAATCTTCGAACGCTTCTATCGTGTCGATAAAGCCCGTGCCCGTAAAATCGGCGGCACCGGTCTTGGTCTGTCGATTGCAAAAGACGTCGTTTCGGCACATGGTGGCGACATCTGGGCAGAAAGTGAATGGGGAC
The DNA here is from genome assembly GCF_015645365.1 of Exiguobacterium abrahamii. NCBI lineage: Bacteria > Bacillati > Bacillota > Bacilli > Caryophanales > Exiguobacterium > Exiguobacterium abrahamii. Next base: position 234,164 of record NZ_JADOYC010000005.1, on the reverse strand, counting down.
GCGGCACGACGATTTACTTCACGCTTCCGTATGAGGTGATCGAAGAGGTGGATGCCGGATGAAGAAACAACACTGGAGTTCGCTGTTACTCGTCCTGCTTGTCGCCGGTTCGATCGCTCAGACAGCGATGCTCTGGACCTATCATCCAAGCAGTGAATCAATCGAGCGGGAACAGGTCTCGTTTAACGAGATCGATGCCTCAAAGACGATTGAAAGCAACCAACTGATCAACCCGGAACTACTCGTCTATTCGGATCAGGAAGGGATCTATCAGACACAAATCATCGGTCGGACCTTCCTTAACCGAATCGGTGCGTCGTTTAACATCGGTGTCCTTGTCTTGACGGATAAAGCGAATAACATTCCGGTCGGTGACCGGAGTGTCGAGATGATTTTCCCGACACCGATCAGTGCGACGATTCTTGAAGAGTTACTCGGCGAAAAACAAATCGCCTTCTCGGAACCGATCAAACGGCTCTATTTACTCGATTATGATGGACCAATCCTCCGTCTCGAGTCGGCGACCGGTCGCCTGAAGGACTTCAAGCTCGTCGGCGATGAGACGGTTCTGAAGCGACTGTTCGCACATGATAAGAAAAAACCGATGACACGCGTTGAACTCAAAGGTGGCGATTATACGTATGTCGCGAGCGGTACGACGCGACTAGAGCAAGTCTTCGTCTATGACGAGGTCGGGCAATCGCCGAAACCACTCGACCGCATCCGGAGTGCCTTTTTCGCTGAGAACTCGAATGTCCAGCAAATCAAGAGTCGGGATGATCTCGACGTCTTGACGGACGGCGTCAGCGTTTCGACGTATGACCGAAACTACAATGTCTATCGCTTCAATACGTTATCGCCGAACACCCAAAGCTCGACGGTCGATTACAGCACGCTCGTCAGCTATGTCAACATTCATGGGGGCTGGCTCGATCAAGATACCCAGCGCAGTGGCTTCCGGTATTACTTTGATCAGATGAGTAAAAAGAGTGAGGAACAGACGGCGACGTTCCGGTTGTACTTGAACCGATATCCGGTATTTGGGGAGAGTGGTCCGCTGCTCGAACAGACGAAGTTCGATCTCGCGACACTGAAGATTATGTACGAGGAAAATCAAGTCCGATCGCTCAGCCGTAGCATGCTTCGGGCGAAGCGGAAATTGATCCTTCGGGAAGAGACGGTACCAGCTGTTGAAACGGTTCTCGAACGTCTGAGCCGTGCTGATCTCTTAAAAGAGATCAGTGGGATCCGGATTGGATATGAGATGACGTATAAGATTTCAACGAGCCGCTATGCCGTCTTTGAGCCGACGTGGTTCATCAAAATCGACGGCGTCTGGCAATCGATCAATCAAGCTGTCGGGAATGAGGGGTGAGGATGAATGGACTGGAGTAAAGCGAAGACCTTATTGATGCTGACCTTTTTGATCCTGAACGTCTACCTCGCCATTCAATTGATGGATCGGATGGTCGAGCCGCGGATCGTCGCGACGAGTGCGACCGGGAAATCGATCTTGAAGGATCGTCAAATCGACGAGAAGAAACTGCAACCAGTCACGCGAGACATCGGCTATTTGACAGCCGAAGTCGATGCGCGAACGCTGGCGCCACTTGCGAGTTCACCGATTCGTGATGCGGTCGCCTCCGTCAAGAATGATGTCGAGTGGTCGGTCCGGTTAACGAAACCGTATCGACTCGAAACGAAGACGATGCGGGATTCTGCTTCATCGTTCGTTCAAGCGTCCGTTCGGTATGGTGCCGAATATACATTTTGGAAGTATGATAGTAAGTATCAGGAGATGACATTCGTTCAGACGTATAAGGGACAGCCGCTCTATTCGACACCACAGCAGTCGCGTGAGGACGATGCGATGATCGGACCGTCCCTGCTCGTCTTGCAGCTCAACGATGCGAAGGAAATCGTCAGCTACAAACAACGCCACTTGAACAAGGTCGTCCGGCAAGCGCAGGACGTGACGTTGTTATCGGCAAGTGAAGCGATCGTCCAGTTGTCGGAGCAAGGCTTGTTCCCGGCATCGAAGCGGTTGACGAGTCACAAGCTCGGTTATTTCTGTCTCGTCACGGAAGGCACGGAATCGGTCCAAATCCTGCCGCCGACGTGGCAAATCGAGCTCGATAATGAAGAAGTCTACTTCGTCAATGCGATTGATGGCGGTGTCCAGACCGTCGAACGATTGGATACAGTCTCAGAGAAATGAGGAATGCACGATGAGCCTACACTACAGCGTCATGGCCAGTGGCTCGACGGGGAACGCCCTCTATATCGAAAGTGAACAGACCCGCTTGCTCGTCGACGCGGGATTGACCGGCAAGGCGATGCTCGCCTTGTTCGACCAGATCGACCGGTCGCCACATGGCATCGATGGTCTGTTCGTCACCCATGAGCACTCCGACCATATCAAAGGCGTCGGCATCATGGCACGGAAGTACAATATCCCGCTCTATGCGAATGAAAAGACATGGGCAGCGATGGAAGCGAAGATCGGTAAGATTGATCCGGCGCTGAAGTTCCTCTGGGAAGTCGGAGAGGTCAAGCAGTTCGGTGACATCGAAGTCGAATCATTCAACGTCAGTCACGATGCAGCCGATCCGATGTTCTTCCAGTTCGCCCATGAAGGAAAAAGATTGGCGCACATCACGGATACCGGATACGTCTCGGACCGAATGAAAGGTGTCATTCGGGGCGCTGATGCCTATATCTTCGAAGCGAACCATGATATCGGCATGCTCCAGATGGGACATTATCCGTGGAGCGTCAAACGACGGATCCTCGGGGATTACGGACACGTCTCGAACGAGGACGCCGCAATCGCGATGAGCGAGGTCCTAGATGACCGGACGAAACGGATCCACATGGCCCACTTGAGCAAGGACAACAACATGAAGGAACTCGCTCGGATGAGTGTCTCTCAGACGCTCGCAAGTCGTGACGTCGATCTGAGTAAGATTCAGCTTCTCGACACGGATCCGGTCATTCCGACACCGCTCCTAAAGCTTTGATTATGGGAAATTACTGAATATGCTCAAAAGACCCCCACATTTGGCTCACTTGCCACGTGATGGGGGTATACTTGTGTAAAGAGAGTCATAAAGGAGGCGTATGTCGATGGATCGACCCGAAGAACCACGGAACGAATCCGAACGATACGAACAGTCATCCGATGAGAGCGGCTTCCCGCCCCGTCAGCCGGCAACGAGCGAACCGGTCAGCCCTTATCGTGAACCATATGAAGAACAACCAGAACCACCGCGTCGTCGTGGTGCCGGAAAAGCCTTTTTCGTCGGTCTGATCGGCGGAATCGTCGGAGCTTTGTTGATCGCCCTCGTCGCGTGGCCGTTCGTCCGTGATGAGATGACGAGTCCAACTCCGGTTTCGTCGACGACAGCGGAACAGACTGCAACACAGACGACAGAGGATGAAGCCGACATCGTCGGTGCGGTTGGTAAGACGAAGGAAGCCGTCGTGAGCGTGACGAACCTTCAGAGCTCGTTCCAAGGAACTGATCAGGAAACGGGTGCAGGGTCCGGCGTTATCTATAAAAAAGACGGCAATAAAGCCTACGTCGTTACGAATTACCACGTCGTTGAAGGGGCGAGCCGCTTGTCTGTCACGTTATCTGACGGAACATCACTCGAGGCAAAAGTCCTCGGCGAAGATCCGACGTACGATTTAGCGGTCCTTTCGATTGATTCATCGAAAGTGACACAAGTCGCAAAACTGGGGGATTCAGATACGTTACGTGCCGGTGAAACGGTCCTTGCGATCGGAAACCCACTCGGGATCTTTGCGAACTCGGTCACGCGCGGTGTCATCAGTGCGCAGGAACGATCTGTCCCCGTCGATACGAACAAGGATGGGCAGCAAGACTTCAACACGGAAGTCATCCAAACCGATGCAGCAATCAACCCGGGGAACTCGGGTGGAGCGCTCATCAATACAGCCGGTCAATTGATCGGAATCAACTCGATGAAGATTGCAGAAGCAAGTGTTGAAGGAGTCGGATTTGCGATTCCGATCAACGAAGCGTTACCAATCATGCGTGATCTCGAGCAAAACGGTGAAGTCGTTCGTCCACAGCTCGGGATTCAGATTCGTGACGTGCAGGAATTCCCAAGCGGGTACCGCGAAGATCGTCTGAAATTACCGAATGATGTCACGAAAGGAATCGTCGTCGTTGGTCTAACCCGTAACAGTGGAGCCGAAAAAGCGGGAATGAAGGCAAACGATGTCATCGTTGAGATCAACGGAAAAGCGATCGCATCGTTCGCGGATTTAAAAAGTGTCCTCTACCGGGATGCAAAAGTTGGCGAAACGGTCAAAGTCACGTTCTACCGGGGCGGTGAAAAACAGACAGCAGATGTGAAGTTGTCGGCTCAGTCACCAACCGTTCAATAAGGCATAACCTGAAAAACCATCCACAGGTCCGACCTGTGGATGGTTTTTTTGAGTAAGGAAACCGACGGCTTTTTCGGTCAGGGAGGTTGATATTTGTTATACTGGAAGCAGATAAATGTGGATAAGTGAAAGGAGGAGACCACCTGTGGATAAGTACGTTTGTTTAGAACATGTCGAGCTCGCGCTTGACGAAATCGTAGATGAAACAGAACAATACCCGATTCTCGATCAGCTAAATCCAGAAAAAAACATCACCTGTGAATACTGTGACGCACCGGCAACATATCTTGTGTCAAGCAAAAAATAAATATCAACATGTGGATTTGTGGATAACTCTGTGGATAACTCCTGAATTTTCTGTCAGAAAGCGAGAAAAAAGATGCAAATTACCATCATTACGGTCGGAAAGCTAAAAGAGAAGTATTTGAAGCAAGGCATCGCCGAATATACGAAGCGTCTCGGTGCGTACTGTTCGATCCAAGAAATCGAGGTCGCGGACGAAAAGGCACCGGAGCAGTTGAGTGAAGCGGAGATGGCGCAAGTAAAGAAAAAAGAGGGCGAACGGATTTTAGCGAAGATCGGACCGGACGTTCATGTCCTCGCACTTGCTATTGAAGGAAAACAACGGACGAGCGAACAGTTCGCAAAAGAACTCGATCAACTGGCAACATACGGTAAGAGCAAGATTGTTTTCGTCATCGGTGGATCACTTGGTCTTGCACCAGAAGTGATGCAGCGGGCGAATGATACAATCTCGTTTTCGAAGATGACATTCCCGCATCAGTTGATGAAGATGATTCTCTGTGAACAGATTTATCGGGCGTATCGGATTAATCGGAATGAGCCGTATCATAAGTAAATGAGGTTTTTGTAGAGTAGAAACAGTACCATCGAAATTATATGGAAGGTGCTGTTTTTAAATAAACAAATACTCGATTAATACTGGCTGTAATTAATTTTGATTAAGTGACAATACAATACAATTACATTCAATCGCCGTAATAAAATGTGTAGTACTATGGAGGTTTTTTTAGTGAGCGAGGATATATCAAGAGAGATAGTGCTTGAAAAATTATTTAATGCGTTTAATTACGGAAATTTAGGAATGTTTATTGGAGCAGGGTTTTCTAAAACAGTTATCGATGATGAATTTTCACCGGCTTTGGGTTGGTTCGATTTAATTAAAGAGGCAAGTGACAAATTTAACATAATATTACCGAATGACAAAGAATTAATTGGAGTTTCATTACCTGAACTAGCAACTTTAATCATTAAAAAGTTAGCAATCGAGCAAAGTATTGATTATGTTGAGGCGAAACGTTTATTTAAAAGAGAAATTTGTAAATTATCAAACTGGCTTCCGAATGAAGAGAAAACAAAAAAATTTAGAGAAATATTTGATATTCTAAATCCTTCATGGATAGTTACCACGAACTACGATTTAGTTCTTGAGACTATTCTTACAGGTAAGAGCAAGAGTTTAAGCCCGATGAATTATCTATCTGCTCCTAAAAATATTATCCCTATTTACCATTTACATGGAACTAGGTTAGATCCAGAAACAATTATTATCACGCAGGAAGATTATATACCGCTTTTCCGACCTAATGAATATAGGCAATCAAAGTTAGCTATGACAATTAGAGAATCCACCACCTTGATTCTAGGTTATGGGTTAGGAGACGTTAATGTTTTGTCAGCAGTTGATTGGTCTAAAAACATCTATACAGAGGAAAACGAATATCCTCATGAAATTATACAAGCTCTTTGGACATCCTCACCAAAAGAAGATGCTTATAAAGATGAGAATGGAAATATAATTATTGAAATAAGTGATTTAACGCAATTTTTAAATGATTTGATTAATTTTATTATTAAGAAGCAACAGGAATATGATGGTGAATTATTGGAATTAAGTAAACTTATAAAAAATTTAGAGGAGGAAAATGAAAAATTTATAGAGGATTTTATTGGAAAAAGAGATTTTAGATTGCAATTAATCAATATATTATCAAGATTTGAACACCATATGATTTCTACGTATATACAGTTTCTCACAGTTTGTATTAGCAGAGTTTGGGAAAAATCTAATGAAGACGGAGCATTTAAAATGTACGATAAATATTTAACTATAATCTTGGATATTGTAGTTAACTATGAGTACAAAAAAATGTCCCCTAGACTATTTCAACTAACTGCAGAATCTTTGAATAAAGTTCTCCGATACGTAAATTTAGACAGCTCAGCTGTTCAGTATTACGGACAGAGCTGGTCAGCGACAAAATCATGGCATAAAAGGAAAAATGATATTCCTCAAGACATGATAGATGAATTGTATCACTATTCAAAGCAAAATATTCTTACTAGCTTAAAACATGGGCTAAGAAAACTTGTGACAGAGGATGATAGATAAATCTATTAAAAATTATAGTCTCAATTGTGTACAGTACTATAAACTGTACACAATTGAGATTTTTATCTGTGAGATTATTCCTCAGATTTATTTTGTAATATTATTAAAAATGAAAATAAGTAGCTTTATAAATCCTCATATAATTTACATTTACATATTACATATAACGAAGTTTTTTATATTAAGGAGTTGATTAAAAGCTATGAATCGGATTAGTGAGCTTACAAAACGTGATATTTTTGATTTATTTCAAAATGGAATTACTATATCTGAGTTTTTTGAAACGAAACAAATTGTTTATCCGTATTTTGGACGAATTGAAGAATTAGATTTTTTAAAAAGAATATACGATTTAAAAAGTTTACCAAGTTATGATGCTAGATTTTCAGACGCAGAAGGTGATATATGCCAACATACGATAAATAATGATGATTACCCATACGGATGGGTATTTGAAGATGAACGTTTTCAATTAGAGAACGGGGACGATGAAACGTATTTAAAGTTTATTTGTGAAATATTTCATCCAGTAGTAAGAGATGAAAAAGGATACTGGAAAGAGTTTCTTGACGAAGTAAATAAATTGTTGAAGCATGATGGATACGAACTTTATTGTATAAAAAAAATATCTAATCGTGATGTGTACGGATGGAAATTATACCAACCAAATGAAGCAGTATTTACACCTTTTTCTCAAAGAAATAAACAAAAAATACGACAAAAACAAATGCAAGTAAGTATTAAAAAAGAAGGAAGGTTGCAGATTTATACCTTATTTAAAAAGTATGATTATATCGAAAGTACGGTTAGTGAAACAGGCTGGCGATTTGAACAATGGATAAGTGACAACATTCTTCAAGAGTTAGGGAAATTTTATACCCCTAAATTTTTCAACGATAAAAAACAATATGTAGAAACAAATAATCTTAAAGATTTCATTTTATCTAATTTTCCGTATTACGTGTTAGATGCTATAGAAATTTTTTTGAGATATAGTACTGATAACTTTATAAATGAGATTAATACAATTTTCGATTTAAACAATATTTCTTTAAAGTTGGTTAACGGTAAAGTTGAAAATAGTGTGGAGCATTATATAAAAGGTGTCGAATTAACATCAATCGAAGAAACGGGTTTAAAAGAGTTACTTAAGGAAGCAAATAAGTATTATGAAAAAGAAAATTTTAATATTGCTGTTGAAAAAATTTGGGATGCTTTTGAGAGATTAAAAACGTATTATTCGCCAACTTTGGATAAGAAGAAATCCGTAAGTAAGATTATCGAAGATGTAAGTAGTAACAAAGAGCCATTCAAAGATTTATTTAATAAAGAATTTATTGAGCTTACGACTATTGGAAATAATTTTAGAATTCGTCATCATGAGATTACAAAAATAGATATTGATGATGAAAGACATTACGATTATTTTTATAAGCGGTGTCTTTCTTTAATTACTACTGTTTTAGAATACCTAAATTATGAAAGCAAAAATAATTAAAATTTATTCAAAAAACCTCATTTTAATTTATTGCGGAGAACCGTATCACAAGTAAACGTATAAATATCATTCTGAAGCGTCAAAACACATCCTAAATGTCTTTGATGCTTTTTTTATAAGTCAATATTTCGATTAATAAAAAGGACATGAAAATCATGGAGGCGGAGAATAGATGGGAGCTTGGGGAGTAGGGATATTGTCTGATGACATAGCAGAAGATATTAGCTTTAGATATAAGGATTTATTAGGCGACAACTTTACGAATGAAGAAGCAACGAAAGTTGTTATTGAAGAATACCTAGATGAGATAGACGATGAAGAAATTACAGCTTTTTGGTTATCTTTTGCATTAATACAATGGAAATTAGGAAGACTTCAAGATGAAGTGAAAATTGAGGCATTGCGTATCATTGATAGTGGTGTTGACCTTGATCGTTGGGAAGAAGATCCTAAATTGAAAAAGAAACGGGAAGTCATCCTTTATAAACTGAAGGAGAAACTTAACTCTCCGCAGCCACAAGCTAAAAAAGTACCAAAGAGATTTATAGCTGAAACAAATTTAAAGACCGGTGATGCGATTAGTTATCAATTACCATCAGGTGATTTCATGATTCTTAAGGTCATCGAAATCATTGAACAATGGACGAAGGATCGATATCCTCTTTTTGAAATATGTGATTGGATAGGGAAAGAAATTCCTTCAAAAGATCAAATCGATTTGTTAGATTTCAGGACAGAAATACAAGCAGATGGAGAATTATTATTTGATAAAGTAGCTGTTTATCCTGCAGGAAAAAGAGACGATCCAGCTAAACGTATAAAAGTGATAGCAGAAAATGTCTCTATAAAATTAGAGGCGGGAACTCCATATACGCTATTAACGTGGAAAGACTTAGATGAATATTTAACTTGGAATCGTTACATAGAATAAACATTAAAAATAAATGGAGGACATAATGATTATTCAGGTCATTGAAGAGGAAACACGTAGTCAGGTCAAAGCCTTTTTTACCAAGCACTGGGGCAGTTCACAAATGGTAACGTCTACAGGTGTTCATGATTGCAGTCTCTTAGACGGATTTTATGTCATTAACGATGATCATGAAATCATTGGACTTGTCACCTATCATATCTCTTCGCAGACGTGCGAAATCATTTCACTGGATAGTCTTGAAGAAGGCAAAGGAATCGGTTCACGATTGATGCAAGTGGTAGAGGAAAAGGCAACACAGCAACAATGCAACTTGCTGACACTCGTTACGACAAATGACAATGAGCATGCGATACGTTTCTATCAACATCGGGGATATACAATATCGCAGGTAATTCCGAATGCCGTGGACCTTGCACGCAAAATAAAACCGGAAATCCCGTTTTACAATGAAAAGGGAGTTCCGATTAAAGACGAAATCGTCTTGATAAAACATTTATGAGTCACTTATTCGTTGTTGATGTTAGAACTTCTAAATAATCTTTCTCACTCTTGAATTGATCATTCACAATCAAATCTGGTGAAATCAAATAGGTTCCGGCATATTCACCGTGCTTAATTTTGAAATAGCATGTCTTAGGTGCGAGTAGACTTTTCGATTGATGAATCTGCTCTCGTGATAGTGGCGTCCAATTTGTCTGATCTTGCTGATTAGCGAAAGAGACAACAATTGATTGATCAGCTTGAATCAATACCACGAGATTTTTCTCTTGTAAACGTGATGGATTGACGTGAGCGAGGATTGGGTCGGCAGACTTAGCGATAAACCCGCCAATAGTAGCGTGTGACTGCTGTTCCTTGATGAATTGTTGAATCATAGTTATCCCCCTGACTGTACCTATAGATTACTCCGACTTTTCTTTTGTGATGATACCAATACCGAAACCAAATAGCATGATGATACCCGTAACGAGTAACGCAGGCACGTGACTTTCTAGTGCCATATAGAGACCTGCACCACTTACGATGACGCCGGTTGGGATCAAAACGTTTCGCATGAAGTATTCCTCCCGAAAGGATAATGACGTTGTTTTCACTATACCGAATAGAACGTCAGATAAAACACATGCTTTAGTAAATAATGACAATCTGATTTTGAATATACAGAACGAAAACAGACGCCGTCCATTAACTTGGACAGCATCTGTTTTTCATTATGTTCGCTCTAGTACATTGACGAGCATCTGATGGATGACGTCATGATCCCGAACGTCATGGACACGGTAACTGCCGGGTAACGTATAGACGTCTATCGCCCCGACGTAAGCAATCTTCAGTTCCAACGTCCCGTTCTCCTGACAGGTCGTCCGGAGTTCGAGTTCACCGCTGATGACACTGACTTCTTGCGTCATGACACCATGTGTGGCGGTAAAAGTAGAGGTTTTCGTTTCCATCAAATCGACTCCTTTTTAGTATGTACATGTGTTCAACATCGTTTGTAAGGCGGTTTTTTCACTCGACTGTAAGCTGAGGTTCCAGCGGCTCTTCGTATTGATCCACATCTTCGAGTAGGCGCAGCTCGCACCTGCACGTGTCGGCTTCCATGTCGACGGATCCTGGTCCCCTTTTGAACGGTTCGAGCTTGCAGAGACAGCGATCAATTGTGGACCTGTCAAATCGTTTGCGAACGCTTGACGAGTCGTCGTCGTCCAGCTGCTTGCGCCTGAACGCCATGCTTCCGCAAGCGGTACGACGTGATCGATGTCGAGGTCAGACGGATTCGTGAATGTCAGTCCGTCATAGTAACTATACCAAGAACCGGATGTAACGGGGCACGATCCGACATATGAATCGGCGTCACGTTTTAAGACGACTTGTCGTGTATCACAGCCGCCTCCTTGACTGCTCCAGTGCGGGAACAAATCACGCGAATAACCAGTCATGCTGCCTTCTGTTTTAACCGTTAAGGTATCGAGTTGAGACTGGGCCGTCGCTTTCGATGAGATGCCCGATGGTAACGCGGAAACGGACGTCGTATCGAATTGGAAAGCGGTCAGGCAGACGAGCGTAGTGATGACGATGGACTTGATGGCTTTGAACACGTGTCAATCCTCCTATGTATGAGACGAGATGATGTGAAGACACCCTTCACAATTTTTAGTATGGCATCACTTATTTAGGAAAAAATGAATATCGTGTAAATGTTATTAAAATTAAACTTTTGTCATTATATAGAAGGGTCTGATGTTAGGATTTAGGTGGAGAAGAAAGGAGACTACATCATGAACGAACGAATTAGAGGATGGTTAATCGTGTTCGGCGTATTTTTAGTCGTAAGTGGCACGTTGACGGAAGCGCAACGTTATTTCAACACAAAAGAACTAGATAATTGCATCGCGCAAGCTCGCGCTGCTCACCAGGAATATGAATATGAGATCGTTAATCCTGTCACACGCGCGTATTCATTCCGTGCGCATTGATTTTCTAAAAGATGTCGGGTCATCTCGCATATGGTACGCTTTTCAGGAAGCAGGATTTTAATGATTTGAGGAGCTGGTATGCATGAATAAAAAAGACATCGCCGACATCCGTCGTCACTTCAAGATGGATGCTGATTTACTAAAAATCCATGAAATCTACAACGTCTATATCCGAAAAGAGACGAGCGAAATCTATCATGAGGAAGCCCGACCGTTTCCATTGCTTGATCCGGAGCAACAGGAACTGTTCCTCGCGAACTTCAAAAAAGTATTAGGTGGAAAACTCGACGTCAAGCTATTCGAGGTCAAGTTCACGCATCCGGAAGAAGGGGAGACGGGTCATACGCAACAGCTCCTTTACGAAGGACTGTATGCGGAAGAGCCGGAGGACTGGGTCGAACAGATGCAGACGATGGCGTTGAAGATGGTTCAGGACGTCCAGTACGAGAACGACCTTGTCGTCACATTTATTCGCGGACAATACTATAAAACGACGAAGCGCCAAGCAGATGAGACAGAGATCGATCCGAATGACGACGTCTATACGACACCGTTCATTCTCGGTAGTCTTAACTTAACGGAGTTACCGAAACAATCACTCGTCTTTGATTTCGTCGAACGCGAATTCAAGTCGAACTTATTCATCAATCCGGTCATCAAACTAGCGTCGCCGATCGGTGGATTCCTCTTCCCGACCTTCACCGACAATGCAGCAGACGTCAATCACGTCTTGTATGCGGCGGGCAAGCCGAATAAACCGGATTTTGGCTTCCTTGAAAACGTCTTGAACGGTCAACCGATCGTCACGGCAGATGAGGATAAAGCGATCTTCGAGGAAATCGTCAAATCAGTCGTCGGTGAATCGATGGATACGAAGACGTTAGCCGGTGTCTATGAAAACATTAACCAGTTGATCGTCGTCGAAGAGGATCAGGATGAGGAAGAAGTACCGATGCTTGACGTTCAGGAAGTCGAGCGTGTCCTCAAGGCAAGTGGTGTCGAAGATGTCAGCACGGAGCAGGTCGAACGGGCGTTCAAGACGGTTGTTGACGATCCGACATACGAGATGAAAGCGAGTAACATCGTCCCGAACTATGAAGCGAAATCGATTAAAATCAATACGAAGGTCGCGAACATCGCGATCAGTCCGCAAGACTTGAAGTACGTCAAACAAGTCAACTACCAAGGGAAACGATGCCTGTTGATCGAGGTCGAGGAAGACACGGTCATTGATGGTTTTACGATCGTTTCACAAGAACAATTACGATGAGGATCAGCGCAGGCGACTGCGCTGATTTTTTTAGGTGAAATATTTGCTTCTCCTGTCAAAGACAGGTATATTGTGATGTAAGCGGTCTCTTTTTTGAAAAAGAGGCATTCGAAATTTTTTTAACTGTTATCGAAAGCGCTTTCGATAACCATTTGATAAGAAAGGAAGCGATCCACTTGTCTACCGCATCGATGCAAGATTTACTGCGAACGTTACGAAATCGTTCATCCATCCATCAAGACGGTCTTGAGATCGTCGATAAGCCGATTCCTGACGTCTCGACTCCGGGAACACTCGATCCGCGTGTCCATGAGGTCGTCCTCACGCAGCGTCCATCGGTCTCGATTCCAGAAGGGGCGTCGCCCGTCGAACTGGCGCGTGCCGGCATGGGGTGGAACAACGAAGACGTGACGACCCGACAGATTTCAACGGACGTCTTTGCGATTCCAAGACCCGATACCACAATCGAAGCACGGTTGTATCGTCCGGAAGCGGCGCGTCCGCTCCCGCTTGTCGTCTATTTCCATGGCGGTGGTTTTTTCGGGGGCACGCTCGAGACGGTCGAGAATCCATGTAAGGCATTAGCCGATAAAGGGAACGTCGCTGTCTTGTCGGTCGGCTATCGATTGGCGCCAGAGCATCCGTTTCCGACAGGACTTGAGGATTGTCATGCATCGATCGATTGGGCAGTCGAACACGCTGATCGACTTGGGATTGATCCAGGCGCAATCGCTGTCGCCGGTGACAGTGCCGGTGGGAACTTAGCGACGGTCTGTTGTTTACTCGACCGCGAGCGTCCGACGCCGTATATCCGCTATCAAGTCTTGTATTATCCGGTCGTCAATGTCGGTGAACATCCGAATTCGGAATATGACTGGACGCTTGAAGCGTATGACCGACAAACGGAACCGCAGTTACTCGAACGGATCATTTTGTCGCTTCAAGATGAAGAGGGTGTCCTCGAGCAATGGTACGTTCAAGCAAGTGATTCGAAGGATCGACGGATCTCTCCGTTGTTCGCGACGCTCGACAATCTACCAGAGGCACTCGTCATTACAGGAGAGTTTGATTACTTACGTCTTGAAGGGGAAGCGTATGCGAAAAAACTGGCGCGCGCCGGCGTCAAGACTCGTTATCTCCAGTACCGCGGGATGGAACATGCCTTTCTTGATAAACTCGGTCTGTATCCGCAAGCCGAAGACAGCTTAGACGAAATCGCGAAAGACTTAAAACGACTCTTTTCTCAAACTAACTAACAAAGGTGGATGACGTATGACATACACACTCGATTGGCAAGCCTATACAAAACTCGCACGACAAACCGTCGCGGAAGGGGCGGTCCTCTTACAAAATGATGGTGTACTCCCGTTGCAACCCGCATCAACGGTCGCTGTCTTCGGACGTAATCAGTTCAACTACTATAAAAGTGGAACGGGATCAGGCGGGATGGTCAACGTTACGAACGTCGTCAGTCCGCTCGATATGCTACGCGAAGACGTGACGCTGAATGCAGACGTCCTCAAGGCGTACGAGAACTGGCTTGAAGACCATCCGTTTGACCAAGGTGAAGGCTGGGCGGCCGAGCCGTGGTCGCAAGAAGAGATGCCGCTTGACGCGACACTCGTTCAGCAAGCAGCGCTTGACTCCGATGTTGCCTTGATCATGATTGGTCGTACGGCTGGGGAAGACCGCGACAATACAGCGGATCCAGGGAGTTATTTTTTAACGGAGACGGAACAGGTGATGCTCCAACTCGTGACGACACACTTCAAACAGACCGTTGTCGTCTTGAACGTCGGTAACATTATCGATATGCGCTGGGTCGAAGAGACGGCGCCAAGTGCTGTCCTCTACGCGTGGCAAGGAGGAATGGAAGGGGGAACCGGACTGAGTGATCTCTTGCTCGGCCGCGTCTCGCCGTCTGGGAAACTACCGGATACGATCGTCCGTTCACTCGATGATTATCCGTCGACACCATACTTCGGTCATGCCGATCGCGCGTTGTATCAAGAAGACATCTATGTCGGGTACCGTTACTTCGAGACGTTCGCACCGGAAGCGGTCTTGTATCCGTTCGGGTATGGATTATCGTATACGTCGTTCGACCTGACGACAGACGTGACGACGTCAGCTGATGCTTGGACGGTTACAGCGACGGTGACGAATACCAGTCAGATGCGCGGGAAGGAAGTCGTACAAGGTTATCTAGAGAAACCACAAGGACAACTCGGGAACCCGACGCGTCAACTTGTTACGTTCGGCAAGACAAAAGAACTCGCACCAGGCGAGCAAGAATCTCTCACACTCGTCGTACCGTTCACCTCATTTGCGAGTTATGACGATAGTGGCGTCACCGGGCATAAATCGTCTTATGTCGTCGAACCTGGCACGTATCAGCTCTATCTCGGAACGGACGTCCGGTCAGCGGTTCCAGTCGCAAGCCATTCCGTCGAGACGCTTGACGTCACGGACGTCTTAACGGAGAACATGGCACCGGTGACGGCGTTTGAACGTATCAAACCACAAGCGACCGAAACGGGATATACGGTGACGTATGAAGCGACACCACTACGGACGATCGATCCGGAACAACGTCGTCAACAGGAGCGTCCTGTTGAACGGACGCAGACGGAAGATGCCGGTTGGAAGTTACGCGACGTCAAAGAAGGACGGGTCACGCTCGAGACGTTCCTCGATCAATTGACAGATGCGGATCTCGCAGCGATCGTCCGGGGGGAAGGGATGAACTCACCGCGCGTCACACCAGGAACAGCGGGCGCCTTCGGTGGCGTGACGACAGAACTCGAAGCACTCGGCATTCCAGCAGGCTGTTGCGCGGATGGTCCGTCCGGAATCCGGATGGACATCGGGACGAAAGCCTTCTCGTTACCGAACGGAACGTTGCTTGCCTCGACGTTTAACACAACATTGATTGCCGATCTATTTGAGATGACCGGTCTTGAGTTACGGAAGAACGAGATTGATACGTTGCTTGGACCCGGGATGAACCTTCACCGCCATCCACTCAATGGACGGAACTTCGAGTATTTCTCGGAAGATTCGTATCTGACTGGAAAAATGGCAGTGGCACAACTCGACGGCATGCACCGTGTTGGTGTGACGGGAACGTTGAAACACTTCAGTGCCAACAACCAAGAATTCCATCGGCATGATCTGGATTCGATCGTATCAGAACGGGCGTTACGTGAGTTGTACCTGAAAGGGTTTGAGATGGCCGTCAAAGACGGGAAAGCCTACTCGATCATGACGACGTATGGTGCCGTCAATGGGATCTGGACTGCCGGCTTATATGATCAGAACACACGCATCTTGCGCGATGAGTGGGGCTTTGACGGAATCGTCATGACGGACTGGTGGGCGAAAATCAACGCCGAAGGTTTGGAAGCAAACCGTCAACAAACGGCGACGATGGTCCGTTCGCAAAACGATCTCTACATGGTCGTCGGCGAACCGGGAACGAATCCGTTCGAGGATGATACGTTGATGGCTCTCGCTGACGGAACACTTCGACGTTCCGAGTTACTGCGGAGTGCCGCGAATATCTGTCAGTTCTTACTCCGGTCACCGGTCATGGACCGTGTGATGGGAACGGTGCCACCGGTCGAAGTTCTCGGGGCACCGGTCGAAGAGGAGACGCTCGAAGAGCAAGCGGTCTCGCACCAACGCCTCGTCAGTGGAGATGCCTTCCCGTTAACGGACGTCGTGACGACGACAGGTAGCAGTCATGTCTTCGCTGTCACGGCGGAAGAGACAGGGATGTATCAGGTCACGTTGACGGCACGTTCGAACGCTGGTGAACTGGCGCAAATGCCGGTGACGTTGTTTGCGAACAATATGCCGGTCGCGACCTTCACCTTCAATGGAACGAACGGCGAGTGGGTCAGTCAGACGAAGGACGTCTTCGTCTTCAACCCACACAACTATTTAAAACTCTACTTTGCACTCGGTGGTCTCGAGTTAAAAGAGTTGACGTTTACGCTGGCGGAATCGTTTCATATGAAGAACGGCTGATTAGATTAGCCGGACGGAAAGGACGGATTGCGTGCAGTTTTCCATCATCCAAAAACGGGTCGAGCCACTGCTCGCCCCGTCGTTACAGGGACGGATTGCTTTTCATGCAGCCGTCTACCGGATTCAAGACAGTCCTAGTCGCGTCTGGATGACGTTTGACGGAGAAGAGATTCTCGGAGCAGACGACTTTCGATTCGAACGGGAAGTGGAGCGGCGTTATGCGTTACAAGCTACACAGTTACCGGATAAACCAGAAGCATCCTTCCGAGAATTATGGCAGTCCGACTGGTTGAAACAGTCGCATGCGTTATCGACGGAGATCGAACGACAGGTCAAACAGGACGGATACGTAGCGAACTACGAAATCCAACAGGACTTGTTGCAGTACCCGAACCTCGCGTTCGAACAAGCGCTTGTTCATCCACATCCTTTCATCCGCGGCATCGCACGGCTCGATCGGCGACTCGGCAAACGACGTTTCTTATCGCTGACGCATCAGTCTGACTTTGAACAATGGTGTGCAGACACGCGGCAAACCGTCGAACGCTGGTGATACGAAAAAAGCACGCTTCCTCAAGTCGAGGAGGCGTGCTTTGTTCTAGGATCATGGTGTTTGTTTCGTGATCGCTAACGCAACTTCACGTACAGTGACGTCTTGCGGCATAGAGTAGATGAAGAAAACCGTATCCGCCACATGACGTGGATCAAGCGTGATACCACCAATCGTTGACTTCCAATCTTCAATTCCTGAGACAAGTGCTTCATTCGTGACATGGTGCAGTAATTCTGTTTCTGCATATCCAGGAGAGACGAGAGAAACCCGAACATTGTGTTCGGCGACTTCTTGGCGAATCGTTTCCGTTGCTCCATGGACACCAAACTTACTTGCAACGTAAGCAGCATGATTCACAAACGCTTTGAAGCCGGCAATGGAGGACATGTTGAGGATCGTCCCATGCTGACGATTTTTCATATCCTCAAGCACGATTTGCATCCCGTTCAACACACCTCGGACATTCGTGTCGAGCATCGTCTGCCATTCCTCAGGTTGTTGCGTCTCGATGTTACCGAGCAACATGACACCGGCATTATTGATGAGAAGATCGGTTTTTCCATAACGTTCTTCTGCTTCCCGAACAGCAGATTTAAAAGCAGTAAGATCTGTCACGTCGACTTGTTTAAGAAGGACATGCTCAAAATCGAGTGGAAGTTGCTCCATTTTCTCAAGACGTCTTCCAAGTAATAAGAGCGGAAACCCTTCCTTGTTAAAACGTTTGGCAATTTCAGCACCGAATCCCGAGCTTGCACCTGTAATGACGACTAATGGTTTATTCATGAGATAATCCCTTCTTTCTGTATGATTATCTCGACTTTATCGGTTAAACCTTAGTTTAAGTCAACCCCTTTGCTCATCAAGATGAGTCAGAGCATCGATGGACTGTCCTGCTGCCAAAAGACGCTCGAATTGTTCTTGAAGATCCGGTTGGAACAGAGTGGTGCCAGGTATGAAGTGAAGTGATTCGGTTCCAGCTTCGATGGCTGTTTTGTAGTACCACTTCTTGAAGCGAAGAAACGCTTGTTGCGCTTGTAATTCCTCGATTTTTGCTTGTAGATGTCGTTCTTCTTCATCCAAATAGTCATATCTCTGACAAAGAGAGGCATCGCCTTGCATACATAATTCAATAAACGTCGCAATCGTTTTAATCGGCACACCGCTCCGTTTCAGACAATCGATTGTTTCAATATAATTGAAATCATTTTCCTTGAACTGCCGTCGCCCGTGCTCATCACGATCGACGAACGGAAGTAACCCTTTGCGATCATAAAACCGAATCGCGGAAGTTGAAATTCCCATCCGTTCTGCTACTTCACCAATGCGCATACTCATTCGTTAGTCCTCCTGTCCAAAAAAGAGAAGTCGTATTCGACTTCTCTTTTACGTATCATGAAATTGAAAACGAGTTGACCTCGTGAATCCCTTCTTCTTCAACGAAGGCGTCGAGTAAAGCACGCACTTCATCCGTTGAGTTCGTCTCCATCAATTTGACCCGCAGTTCACTCGCACCGCGGAATCCGCGGACGTAAATCTTGAAGAACCGGCGTAATGGTTTGAAGAGACGTGGCTCGAATTGAGCCGAGTAATGATCGTGCAGATCGAGCTGCAGACGTAACAAATCGAGGAGTTCTTGGCTCGAATGTTCTTTTTTCTCGACTTCGAACGCAAACGGATTGTGGAAGATCCCGCGACCGATCATGACGCCGTCGACACCGTATTTCTCAACGAGTTCAAGACCGTGTTGGCGATCGTTGATATCCCCGTTGATCGTCAGTAACGTCTGTGGTGCGATCTCATCGCGTAACTTCTTGATTTCCGGAATCAATTCGAAGTGCGCTGGAACGGCGCTCATCTCTTTACGTGTCCGAAGGTGAATCGAGAGGTTCGCGATATCTTGCTCGAGGATGTGGCGCAACCAATCGTGCCACTCTTCGACTTTCGTATAGCCGAGACGCGTTTTGACGCTGACCGGGAGACCGCCTGCTTTTGCAGCTTGGATCAGTTCAGCTGCGACTTCCGGACGATTGATTAAACCGGAGCCTTTACCGTTCACAGCAACGTTATGGACGGGACAGCCCATGTTGATGTCGATTCCGCTAAAGCCCATCTCTGCCATGCCGATGCTCATTTCGCGGAAATATTCCGGTTTGTCGCCCCAGATGTGAGCAACCATTGGTTGTTCATCCTCCGTGAACTCGAGACGTCCGCGGACGCTCTGCTTGCCTTTCGGATGACAATAGCTTTCTGTATTCGTGAATTCCGTGAAGAAGACGTCCGGACGCGCCGCTTTCGCGACGACGTGGCGGAAGACGACGTCGGTGACGTCTTCCATCGGTGCTAAGACGAAAAATGGTCGTGGTAAGTCCTGCCAAAAGTTCTTTTTCATAGTATATTAAACCCTTTCCTTAAGGTAATGCACATGTGTGGTTAAAGAATTTCATCAACTATACACTTTAAGCGCTCTGGCTAAAAAGTGCAAGTGAGTGCTATTCGTTACCGTGAGGAAAGAGAGCGATCCATCATATGCCGTGCCATCCAGTCCGATCCCGGAATCAGGTGTCCGGCTTCATCCTTATAGATAACGTGTTCGGGTCGAAGTTCCGTCGGCGAGACGAGTCCTGCTGCCGCCGTCAGGTTATAAAGACCCTCTCGTAACGAGATGATGTAGTTCGTCACGCGGAAACTTTTTTCGTCGACAATCAGCGCTTTTTGCAGCTTCGGATCGGTCGTCGCGACACCGACCGGACAGTGATTCGTATGACAAACTTGCGCTTGGATACAGCCGACATTAAACATCAGCCCACGTGCGATATTGACGAAGTCGGCACCGAGGGCGAGAGCGATCGCAATCTTATCGGCACTGATCAGCTTACCGGACGCGAACACTTTTACCTTGTCGCGTAAACCGGCTTCCGTCAGGAGTTGATGGACGAACGGTAAGGCGGAAAAGAGTGGTAGACCGGCAGCATCCGCGAGTTCCTGGAACGTCGCACCTGTTCCCCCTTCGCCCCCATCGACCGTCATGAAGTCCGGATGACGTCCGGATTCTTTCATATAAGCAATCAACTGCCGCATGTCTTCAAGATTACCGACGACGACTTTGATCCCAACCGGTTTGCCGCCAACTTCGCGTAGACGTTCGACCCAGTCGAGCATCTTCTCAGGCGTTCCGAATTCATTGAAGCGGTTCGGACTATCAATCCCGACACCCGCTTTGACCTTCCGGACGGAGGCAATCTCTTCTGTTACCTTTGATCCTTCGAGATGACCACCGCGTGTCTTAGCTCCTTGAGCGAGCTTGAGTTCGAAGGCTTTGACTTGCGGCAACTCACTTTTTTTCTGGAACTCATCGAACGAAAAGTCACCGTCCTCCGTCCGGACACCGAACAGACCGGGACCAATCTGACAGATGATGTCGACGTCCCCCTTGAGATGAAAATCGGATAGCCCACCTTCACCGGTATTCATCCAGCTCCCTTTAGCGCGACCGAGCCCAATCGAGAGCGCAGTGATCGCCCGGTCACCGAGTGCGCCAAAACTCATCGCTGATTGACCGATCAATCCTTGGATTTGATAGGGATGTCGACACGTCGTCGCGCCAATGACCGGTGCATCCTCCATTTTCAAGAGATACGGTGAAATTTGCTTGGCAACGAGATGTTCCTTACGTGTAAATAGTTCGTCACGGTCGATTTGATAGATGTGCGTATCCACACGTTCGGATTGATCGATGCGTAGTTCATTTCGATTCGTTGGAAAGAGGGCGTTTTGTACATAAAACCCAGCTTCTTCAAAATCACGTTCCGATCCAAAACCGAGAATCCGACTTTGGTATTTGCCGGAAAGGACAGCCGTCTTGTATTCATTGCGGGAGAAGGGTTTTCCTTCGTTATTGTTGAGAAATAAGTATTGACGAAGTTCCGGTCCCATGTTTTCGAGGATGTAACGCATCTTTCCGAGGACAGGGAAGTTGCGCAGGACCGCGTGTTCTTGCTGACGACGATCAGCGCGCCAGACGTGCCAAAAGAGAAGCGGTGGGACAAGGATGATCAACAGGGCGATGGTGAGTAAAATGAAGAGAACAATCGTATCGATAGACATCAAAATTCCTTCTTTCCCGTAGATTCGTGGTATGTAAGTTGATACCACTGAAAGTTCGGAAACAAACGAGAATTTCCAGATATTGAATCTTTTCCATCGATGATCGCGTAAATGAGACTATACACTAAAGGAGGAGACCGGTATGCATACACTTTATATGAAAGAAAAAGCGTTCAGTTTACGTGGACGATTCTCGATTCAAGACGAGGCAGGGCACGACGCCTATCACATCGAGGGCAGTTTTATGAAATTACCGAAGACCTTTACCGTAACGAACCGAAACGGAGAAGTCGTCGCCGAAATCGAGAAGAAAACGTTTAGTTTCCGACCGGTCTTTTATGTCGAAGCAGCAGGGCAATCGTTTGAAATTATTAAAGAGTTCACGTTCTTCAAGGACCGCTATACGATCAACTCGGATCAATTCGAAGTGACGGGCGACTGGTGGGATGTTGATTTTGAGGTCTTACAACAAGGGCAACGGATAGGTCGCGTGCAGAAGAAGTGGATTTCTTGGACCGATCAGTACATGATTGAAGTCGACGATGAAGCGATGGAAGAATTGTTGATCGCCCTCGTCGTCGCGATTGATTGCGTCAAGGCGGAGGAAAGTTCGAACTCTACGTCTTTCATTGATTAAAAAGGGGAATGATTTAGGATGGAACAGTGGGACGTATACACAGCGGATCGTAAGAAAACAGGACGGCTCTGGACACGGGGAACGCCACATACAGCCGGCGATTATCACATGACGATTCACGTCTGTGTCTTTAACGCCAAAGGAGAGATGCTCGTCCAACAACGGCAACCGTTCAAATCCGGTTGGCCGAACATGTGGGATCTGACGGTCGGAGGCAGTGCGATCAGCGGGGATACGAGTCAGATGGCAGCGCAACGGGAACTGTCGGAAGAGCTTGGACTCGATATCGATTTCACAGGCATCCGTCCCCATCTGACGATTCCGTTTGAGATCGGTTTTGACGATTATTATCTCGTCGAGCAGGAAGTGGATTTGACGACGCTGACGCTGCAGGAAGAAGAAGTCCAACGCGTCGCTTGGATGACAGAAGAAGCCATCGTCAACGGGATCGAAGAAGGCTGGTTCATCGGCTACCATGAATCGTTGATTCGACTGTTGTTTGCCCTTCGCCATAGTTACGGCGCGCATAACGAAGCATAAAAATAAGCCCTTCCGTGATCCGGAAGGGCTTATTGGTGGATTAGGCAGATTTTCGAAGTGCATTCGTCCGTTTTGGTTTTGTTTCTGGTAAGAAGAACGTGAAGAACAGATACACGGAACAGCAGAGGAAGAAGACGATCATTGAGACCGTATATCCCGCATGTCCGAGTGCGTAACTCCAAATGATCGTAAAGATCGTCTGCGTCGCATAAGCGATCGCCCAGAAGAGACCAAACAAGACAGTGATCTTTTGCGGTGTCATCCCTTTTCGTTCGTGTGCCAAGTTCATGAAGATCGGATACTGGATGTACATCGCAAATCCGGAAATGAACGCAAAGACATATGAAACGAGCGGCGAGATGTTTCCGAACAAGACCGTGACGAGGAAACTCGCGATCATGACTGTCCCGCTGATCAACAAAATCGGTTTACGAGGTGTTCCTTTGTTACCGATCCGTAGACCGACGAACGTACCGACGATTCCAGCACCTGAGACCAACAGGTTGACGAGCGAACCGTTCAACTGCGTGTACGTATCGAACACAGGTTTCAAGCCAACGAGCGATAAGATATAGAGCGTCAAGAAACCGCCGAAGGCAACCGCATATTTCCAGAGGAATGGATCGCGGACAGCATCTCCGTAACCGTAAGGTGCTTCGTCCGCGTCCGTAGCATCGTTCAACTCGAACGACTCACTACCGATCCACCATGCGAAGAAGAGAATCGCTGTCAGACTCGCGAAGATCGTCAACGTCAATTTCCAATCACTGACGAATTGATCAGCGAACAAGGTGAACAAGAGTGACACGACGAATGCACCGACGTTATAGGAGACGGTATTGAAGGCGTTGATCCGTAATTTTTCAGCTGGGTCTTGAACGTAACGTGTCACGACCGGGTTCATGTAGACGATAACCATTGAACCACCGAGTCCCATGACCATGCGAGCGACCGTATACGCCCAGTAGTTCGGCAGATAGATGGCGACGATCGACATCATCAGGAACAAGAGTGCGAGCAACGGTGCTTTTTTCGGACCGAGCTTCATCAAGATGAGCGCGGCAAGAATATTCGCGAAGACACGCGCCGTCGTGATCGAATAGTTGACGAGTTGTGAGATGAGCGGGTCAACGGTCTGATTACCGAAGAAATGCGCCGTGATTTGTGGCGTCAATGATGAACCCGCAACCCAGTTCATGGCGAAGGTCGCATAGGCGAACCAGAGGACGATCATCATGAAATAGCCTTTTTTTGTGGTAGACATAAAAATCCCTTCTTTTCTGAAGTTCCGCTTCATACATGAATCGAAAACTACTTAACTTTATTATCAATTCATTCAATATAAAGCCGTTCCGAAGGGAAGTAAAATAGATAGTTCTTATGCTTTTCATAAGTAAAAAGAATAGATTATATCAAGTCATATGCCTAAAATGAATAGATTTTCAAAAAGCTTCCAAGTGTTCGATGACTGTTTGTTCTTGAACACGTGTCACCTTAAAAATATCCGGATTCTTCAGCTGTAAACTTTCTTCGAATCCGAACGTTGGATCGATCGAATGCAGATATAAAGATAACAGATTCCCGTGCGTCACGAGAATGGCTCCGTCATGCTGTTGCAAAGCTTTTTCAACGACACGCTTGATGCGCTTAGTTGCTATCCGGCTAGATTCACCACCAGGACACGTATAGTCGGGATCGATGAACGTTCGACGAAGGTGATCCTGCCAATCGTCAAGTGGAACGGCACTTAACCGTCGTTCTTTTAAGTCATCTTCTTGTGCAACGGGTAGTTTCAGCGCAGTCGCAAGTGGTTGAATCGAGTCGAGCGCTCGGCGATACGGACTCGAAATAAGATGTGTGATCGGAAGCTCAAATAACTGCGTACACAGTCGTTGCGCCTGTTCTTCTCCACGAGGTGTTAACGGGGCTTCCGGTGCTTGACCAGTCGTTTCACAGTGGCGAACCAAGTAAATCGTCGACATGAATATTCCATCCTTTCGTGATCAAGTGGTGCTGTATGATTTCTGGAAAAGATGGTAAAGTCCTTTTCATAGATTGAAAAATCATTTTGAAAAAGACGTTGACAAACGCTTTAGAGATTACTAGAATTAGAAACAATTCATCGATGCAGCGACGCATCGGATAATCAAATAAAGAGAAAGCTATGATTGTCATGGGTCACACTATGGCAGGAGCAGCTTCTGGAGAGACCGTGTCGACACGGCGCCGAAGGGTTCACAATCTCAGGCAAACGGACAGAAGAGTAATCACATGCAGCGACGGGCATTCATGGAATGTCGTAGTGGCGTGTATGGGTTATTCCTTTGATTTTGTTGAGATTGGACATTCGTCCAGTCTCTTTTTTTCTTTTTCAGGACCGACAGAACGGTCTGAAGCGTAGAGAAACCATCACAAGGAGGAGTTCAGGTTTGGAACAGCAAGGATTAAAACGGGATTTATCGAATCGTCATGTACAGTTGATTGCTATTGGTGGAACAATCGGAACGGGTTTGTTTTTAGGATCAGGTAAAGCGATCCAACTCGCCGGCCCATCGATCATTTTTGCCTACTTACTCGTCGGGATCGCGATCTTCTTCGTCATGCGCGCACTTGGGGAATTGTTATTGTCAAAAGCAGGTTATCAGTCACTCACGGATATCGCAGAAGATTATCTCGGACCACGTGCCGCATTCGTGACCGGTTGGACGTACTGGTTCTGTTGGATCATGACAGCGATGGCGGACATCATTGCCGTCGGTGTGTACGTCAAGTATTGGTTTGATATCCCGCAATGGATTCCAGCCGTTCTTGCTCTCTTGATTTTACTTGGTTTTAACTTATTAACGGTTAAATTGTTCGGTGAACTCGAGTTTTGGTTTGCCTTGATCAAGGTCGTGACGATCCTTGCCTTGATTGGTGTCGGAATCGTTCTGCTCGCGATCGGTTTTAAAACAGACGCTGGTCCCGTAACCGTGTCGAACCTCTGGTCACATGACGGATGGATGCCAAACGGGATTTCTGGATTCCTGCTATCGTTCCAAATGGTCGTCTTTGCCTATGTCGGCGTCGAGCTCGTTGGGGTATCGGCAGCAGAAACAGCGGATCCGAAAAAGAACATTCCGTCCGCGATCAATAAGATTCCGCTTCGGATCTTATTCTTCTATGTCGGTGCCTTACTCGTCCTCTTGATGATCAATCCATGGACAGGATTAAGTGCGACAGAAAGTCCGTTCGTCAAGACGTTTAGTCTGATCGGGATTCCGCTCGCAGCAGGAATCATCAACTTCGTCGTACTGACATCTGCTGCTTCTGCATGTAACAGCGGAATGTTCTCGACGAGCCGGATTCTGTATAACCTGGGAAATCAACAGCAAGCATCGAAAAAGTTCTCGAGGTTGAACAAAAACCATGTTCCGGCAAACGCCTTGTTCGTCTCGACGATCGTCGTCTCAGTCGGTGCCTTGCTCAGTAAACTGTTACCGGGGCAAGCATTCAGCATCGTCACGACAATCAGTGCGATCTGTTTCATCTGGGTCTGGGGTGTCATCCTCGTCTGTCATCTTCGGTACAAAAAACAAAATCCGGAATTACATGCGGCATCGACATTCAAGGCACCATTGACACCACTCGTCAATTACCTCGTGCTCGGATTGTTTGCGGTCATTCTCGTCGTCATGCTGTTTGCTGACGATACACGTCCTGCCTTGTTGCTGACACCAGTCTGGTTCCTCGGACTATTCGGACTGTACCACCTCCGGAAAAAGAAACAACAAGCCGCTGAACAAAAAAGTGCGTAAGCCAAAACAAGCCGGTCGGATCTAATCCGACCGGCTTGTTTTATGGTGTGTCAAAAGCACCGTCCTGTAACTGTTTCCGGAGTGCTTTCGCTTTCTTTCGAATGTCACGTTTGCTGTCCGCATCGCGCTTTCCCCATTGCCGGTACATCATCGACATCCGCTGATTATCAGCGAAGTGTTTTTCATGCCGGTCGATGAAATCCCAGTACAAGGCGTTAAACGGACAAGCGTCCTCTCCAAGCATGTCCTTTTGATGGAACGGACATCCCTTGCAATAATCACTCATCTTATGGATGTAATTCGCCGAAGCGATGTACGGTTTCGTCGATAACGTCCCTCCATCAGCATGAAGCGCCATCCCGAGGACGTTCGGTAAGACGACCCAGTCGTAGGCATCGATGTACATCTCGTTGAACCAATCTGCCGTCTGTTGCGGCGAGATCGCAAACAGATTAGCGAAGTTCCCGAGCACCATCAAGCGTTGAATATGGTGATTATGGGCATGTTCGACGACAGGACGTAGCGATTCAGCGACACAGTTCATGTTCGTCTTCCCGGTCCAGAAAAAGTCCGGTAGATCCGCTTCGTGACGTAGCGCATTGACGGAAGCATAGTCCGGCATCTCGGCTAGGTAGACGGCACGCATGTACTCGCGCCAGCCGAGGATTTGTCGAATAAAACCTTCGACCGCATTGAGCGGAGCATCTTGATCTTCGAGGGCGGCTTCAACTTGACGAATGACCTCTTCCGGTGTCAGCAAGCCGAGATTGATTGCTGCTGATAAGAGCGAATGCGATAACGTATCTTCGCCGGTCAGCATGGCGTCTTGATACGTTCCGAACGTCTCGAGTCGTTCTTCGATGAAACGATGAAGAGCCCGCGTCGCTTCCTTGCGCGTGACCGGCCAATGGAAGGAATCAAGTGCTCCCGGATGATCAGAAAAATCACGCTCGACCTTGTCGATGACATCCTTTGTGATGCGATCAGGACGAAACTGAATTGGATCCGGAAACGTCGTCCCGGACTTCGCCGGTTTCCGGTTCTCGGCGTCAAACGACCACTTTCCACCAATCGGTTTGGAGCCGTTCATGAGAACGTTTCGTTCCTTGCGCAGTTTGCGATAAAAACGGTCCATCTTGTAGGGCTTGTCGCCGATTGCTTCGATCGCTTCTTCCTGTGTCAGTAAAAACAATGGTACGTCAGAACAGACCTCGACTGTGATCTTCTTCGGTAAAGCGTCTTGCCACTTGTGCATCGCCTTTCGCATCGGTTCGTCCGTGATCGCCGTATAGAATACATGATCCGGATCATGATCTTTCCGGTGTGCCTTGAATGCCTGATCAAATGAATCGGCTTCCCGGTAATCGACAGTGAAGCCTTTTTCGCGCAGTTCTTCCGCAAAATGTCGCATCGCTGAGAAGACGAGGACAAGTTTTTGTCTATGGTACGTCTTCCACTTGGAGCGTGAGGTCGCTTCGACCATCAGGATGACGTCGTCTTGTTTGTTTGCTTCCTTCAATAAAGGGAGATCGTGATTCAATTGATTGCCGAATATCCAGCGTGTCGCCATGAGTGTTCCTCCTTTTACTTTCGTTATATGATTACCGTTTTTCGTCAAAGTCATGCCTGATTGTATGCTGGCTGACGAAAATCTTCTTACCTGAATCGTCGCTTTTACACATTTCTGAATGTAAAAGAAGTTCCTTTCTGTGCAAGCTATGATAGGGTTATAATGGAAAGGTAAGTTGTCGTCATGAGGGGGAAGTTTTTCATGACAGGTAGTCCATAATATCAACGGGGATAGGAAGGATATCATGAGCAGTATGCCTAAAAAAACAGATGTTATTTTAATTGGTGCCGGAGTCATGAGCGCGACGTTAGGGGTCTTATTAAAAGAACTCGCGCCTGAGATCAACATCAAGGTATTCGAGAAACTCGCGAGTGCTGGGGAAGAGAGCTCGAACGAGTGGAACAATGCAGGAACAGGTCACGCCGCACTATGCGAACTGAACTATACGACGGAAAATGCCGATGGTTCGATCGATATCAGTAAAGCGGTCAAAGTAAACGAACAGTTCCAACTGTCACGTCAATTCTGGTCGCATCTCGTCAAGGAAGGTGTCTTGCCGAATCCGAAAGAATTCATCATGCCGATTCCACATATGAGCATGGTTGAAGGAACGGAAAACGTCGAATTCCTGAAAAAACGATTGGAAGCGCTATCAGCGAATCCGTTGTTTGCAGGAATGGAATATTCAGAGGATCCAGCGAAATTAGCCGAGTGGATTCCACTCATCATGAACGGTCGGACGTCACCAGAGCCGATCGCTGCGACAAAAATCGATTCAGGAACGGACGTCAACTTTGGTGCGTTGACACGAATCCTGTTTGAATATCTCGCACAACACGATGTAGCAATCAACTATCAGCACGGTGTCGAGGATTTGAAGCGTGTTGACGGTGGTTGGGAAGTCAAAGTGAAGAATGAGCGCGATCACCGGATTGAGCATCATACGGCGCAGTTCGTCTTCATCGGGGGTGGCGGTGGTAGTCTACCGTTGCTCCAAAAAACAGGCATCGAGGAATCGAAGCAAATCGGTGGCTTTCCGGTCAGTGGTCTGTTCCTCGTCTGTAAAAATCCTGAGATCATCGAACAGCACCATGCGAAAGTCTACGGAAAAGCGAAAGTCGGAGCACCACCGATGTCAGTACCGCACTTGGATACACGATACATCGATGGGAAGAAATCACTCCTCTTCGGACCGTTTGCTGGCTTCTCACCGAAGTTCCTTAAGACAGGATCGAATCTTGATTTGATCGCGTCCGTCAAACCGAACAACGTCTTGACGATGCTTGCTGCGGGAGCAAAAGAGATGGGATTGACGAAGTATCTGATCGAACAAGTCCTCTTGTCGACGGAACAACGGATGAACGAATTACGTGAGTTCATCCCGAATGCGAAGACAGAAGACTGGGATGTCGTCGTCGCTGGTCAACGTGTCCAAGTCATCAAGGACACACCACAAGGAAAAGGGACACTCCAGTTCGGAACAGAGGTCGTCAGTGCAGCAGATGGGTCTGTCGCTGCCTTACTCGGTGCGTCTCCAGGTGCCTCAACAGCGGTACCGGTCATGCTCGAAGTACTCGCGAAATGTTTCCCGTCCGAACTACCGACGTGGGAAGCAAAAATCAAGGAGATGATTCCGTCTTACGGAATCTCACTCGTCGAACATCCGGAGCTGTTCGAACAGATCCATGCCGAAACAGCCAAAACGCTTGAGCTTGAACAAGGTCAACCGATTCGCTAAACGAAAACCGTCCGACTCCAAAAGGAGCCGGACGGTGTTTTGATTTAGCGGAAGTTACGGAAGAAACGTGTTTTCTTTAATGCAATCCCGACTGGAATCGCAACGAGGATTCCGACGACGTTTTGTGTGATGTTTCCTGGAATTGAAGCGACTGGTGCGACCCAGTTGCTGTAAAGGATACCTTCACAAACATAGTAAACAGCAAGCATGACGGGAGCAGAAACAATCATTGCGAAAATATTTAAGCCTGGATTGTCTCCTTTGTATCGCGAAGACCAGGCGATACGCCCGACAATATATCCTTGGAGTCCTCGAGCTACGATTGTAAATGGAGCCCAGAGTGTCCATCCACTGATAAGATCAAATAATCCCATGCCGATTGCTCCGGCAATCAGTGCTGTCCGTGGACCGAATAAAATCGCGATGAGAAAGAGCATCGCTGTTCCCATATGAACGAGACCACCGCTTGAAGCGATTGGCAGTTTGATATTGATGAATAGTGTCGCAACGAGAACTAGTGCGATCGACATCGCAGTGATGACGAGTTGGCGAGTACGAGTGCTAGAATACGGTGCTGCTTTTTGCATGTGGCTAACCTTCTTTATGATAGATTTTAAGATAGCTTTAATCTATCAGATGACTGGACTAGTCAAAAGTGTCAACTTTGAATTATTTATAGGGGTCAGTTTTAAATACAAATCTTTATCTGTTCTTAATTCCAGAAGAGTTTAATCTATTCATATAATCTTGAATGAAAAAATCTCCAAAACGGTTGTCGTTTTCGAATCTACTTTTTGTTTTTTCTGTACAATGAACAGCGAAAGGAAGGGGAAGTTAATGAAATATCAGATCGCGACAGTCGTTGTCATACTTGCTTCGTTGTCACCAGTCACATCGGAGGCAAAGGATCAGATGACACAACACGAACATTATTACGCGGCATATGAGAAAATCGTGCAGAAAATAAATCGATCACATGAAAATGCGGACGTCACGTTGCTTGCAGCAAATCAATTCGCAGACGAGGACTGGATTTCGCCAAAACGTTTTCAGGAACGAGTAGTCAAACGGTTGAAGCCGCTACGAGTTCAATTGAGTATTTATGGAGATGGTCAACGAGCACTTGAACGCACACAAGGTGGAAAAGAAGTTCGGATTACGGGAAATTTCGAAACCGAACTTTTGAAGCGAAGTGAGCGACAATGGTTCTCTGATGTCTTTTCGATGACGTCTCAAGGCATCAATGATGGCATTTGGACACAGAAAGGATTCGATGGTACCCGAATCGATGCAGGACAAACGATGGTCGTAACGGTCAGTGGTACATACGCGAAGCAAGGCATCTTAACAAAGCACCACATCACAAAAGAATTTCATTGTTCATCCGTTGGTGAAATCTACTATTGAAATAGAAAAAGAGCGAAACTCGTCTGAGTTCCGCTCTTTTCGTTTAATTTCGGATCAAGTGATCGAAAGCACCGAGTGCAGCTGTTGCACCAGATCCCATCGAGATGATGATCTGTTTATACGCGCTATCTGTGCAGTCTCCTGCTGCGAAAACGCCTGGTACGTTCGTTGCGCCGTGGCGATCGACTTGGACTTCACCGAACTTGTTACGACTCACCGTTTCACCGAGCCAGTCCGTGTTCGGTACGAGACCGATTTGGACGAAGACACCCTCGAGCTCGACGTGACGTTCAACGTTCGTTTCGCGCTCGATGTACGTGATCCCGTTCACTTTGTCCGTTCCCGTGATTTCCTTCGTCTGTGCGTTGACGACGACCGTGACGTTCGGAAGAGAAGCGAGGCGTTCTTGAAGAACAGCGTCTGCTTTTAATTCCGGTGCGAACTCAAGGACCGTGACATGCTTGACGATTCCAGCGAGATCGATGGCTGCTTCGATCCCTGAGTTTCCGCCACCGATGACTGCGACACGTTTTCCTTCGAACAATGGACCGTCACAGTGTGGGCAGTACGCGACGCCTTTGTTCTTGAATTCGAGTTCACCTGGGACACCAACGTTACGCCAGCGTGCACCTGTTGAAAGGATCAAACTCTTCGTCTTCAAGACAGCACCATTCTCAAGCTCGAGCTCAAGGAGGTCCTTCTTCTCAAGACGAGTTGCCCGCTGCAGGTTCATGACATCAATGCCATACTCCTTGACGTGCTCCTCAAGACTTGCGACGAGTTTTGGTCCTTCCGTGTACTTCATGCTGATGAAGTTTTCGATGCTCATCGTATCCATGACTTGTCCACCGAAGCGTTCTGCGACGATTCCTGTCCGGATGCCTTTACGGGCTGCATAGATGGCAGCACTCGATCCAGCTGGACCACCACCGACGACGAGGACATCGTATGGATCTTTATCAGCGAAATCAGAAGCATCGGCACCTGTACCAAGCTTCGCCAAGATTTCTTCAAGTGACATCCGTCCGTTCCCAAACGCTTCGCCGTTGACGAAGACCGTCGGAACAGCCATGATCTCTTTTTGTTCGACTTCTGCTTTAAATGCCGCCCCATCAATCATCGTGTGACTGATGTTCGGGTTGAGGACGCTCATGACGTTCAATGCTTGTACGACATCCGGGCAGTTGTGGCAGCTCAGGCTGATGTACGACTCGAAGTGGTACGTTTCTTGAATGCCTTGAATCTGCTTGATGACGTCCGCATCGACCTTCGGTGCTCGACCGCTGACTTGTAGCAGAGCGAGAACGAGGGACGTGAACTCATGACCGAGTGGGATTCCCGCGAACGTGATGCCGCTTGTCTCACCGACACGGTTGACTGTGAAACTTGGTGTCCGGGGAAGGCTTGCCTGCTCGACGGAGATGCGTGGTGTCATGCTTGCGATCTCTTCGACGAGTGCGCTCATCTCAAGCGAGACGGCGTCTGTCCCAGCGCTAACCGCTAGGACGAGATCGCCTTCGAGAAGCTCGAGGTATTGCGCGAGTTGTGCTTTAATGTCTGGTGCTAAAGCCATCGCGAATCCGCTCCTTAAATTTTTCCGACGAGGTCAAGGCTTGGTGTGAGTGTTGCAGAGCCTTCTTCCCATTTCGCTGGGCAGACTTCGCCTGGATTGTTACGTACGTATTGTGCTGCTTTGATTTTGTTGACGAGCGTGCTTGCATCGCGACCGATACCACCTGCATTGATTTCAACCGTTTGGATGACGCCGTCTGGGTCGATGATGAACGTACCGCGGTCAGCAAGACCATCTTGTTCGTTCAAGACTTCGAAGTTACGTGAGATGACGTGTGATGGGTCACCGATCATAACGTACTCGATTTTACCGATTGTTTCTGATGTTTCGTGCCATGCTTTATGTGTGAAATGCGTATCTGTTGAAACAGAGTAAACTTCAACGTCAAGCGCTTTGAGTGTTTCGTATTGGTTTTGGAGATCTTCGAGTTCTGTCGGGCAAACGAATGTAAAGTCTGCAGGGTAGAAACATACGACACTCCATTTACCGCGAAGGTTAGCATCCGTTAGGTCAACGAATTCTCCGTTGTGGAATGCTGATGCACTGAATGGTTTTACTTCACTTCCGATTAAAGACATGATAAAAATCCTCCTCAAGGGTTCTATTTTTAGAATCTGTTCTAGTGCATACAGGTAATCTGTATTTATCACACTAGAATAATTCTAATCTAATACTAATTTCATATAGACCAACACTTTTGTCAAGGTATAATCAGTAATTTCTTATTTCAGGAAAGATTGTGTGAACAAAAAAAGAAATCCCGACTCCTAAATGAAACAGGAGTCGGGAGCTGTATTCTTTATTGCCAGTCCGTGTGGAAGATCCCTTCGCGGTCTGTCCGAGCATACGTATGAGCACCGAAATAATCGCGTTGCGCTTGCAACATGTTGGCATTCGAATTCGCTGTCCGGTAGCTATCGTAATACGTCAGTGACGTCGATAGAGATGGGAGTGCAAAACCAGATAACGCACCCTCGGCAACGACGTGACGTAACGATTCTTGATACGCCTGTACTTTCTCAGCGAAGAACGGGGCGAGCATCAAGTTCGAGAGGTTCGCATCATTTTTGAACGCTTCACTGATGACGTTCAAGAAGTCGGCCCGGATGATACATCCACCACGGAAGATCAAGGCGATCTCCTCAAGGCGTAAGTTCCAGTCATACAACTCAGACGACGTTCGGTACTGGGTGAAGCCTTGCGCGTATGCAGCGACTTTCCCCATATAAAGCGCTTGGCGAATCCGTTCGACCCACGCGTCTCGCTCAAGCGTTGATAGGTCTTCTGGACCCTTTAGGACAGCAGACGCTGCGACGCGTTCTTCTTTAATAGCTGAAAGGTAACGCGCGAACAGGGCTTCTGTAATGATCGAAGAGGCGATCCCATTATCAATGGCTTGCAGGCTCGTCCATTTTCCAGTTCCTTTTTGACCGGCTTGATCGAGAATGACATCAATCAACGGTTGCCCTGTCTCGTCATCCGTTTTTCGGAGGATGTCCGCTGTGATCTCAATCAGGTAACTTTTCAGTTCACCTTCGTTCCACTCGGCGAAGATGTCCGCGACTTCCGTGACATCGAGTCCGAGACGGAAACGGAGGAAGCTATACGCTTCAGCAATCAGTTGCATGTCCGCATACTCAATCCCGTTATGGACCATCTTGACGAAGTGACCAGCGCCTTTTGGACCAATATAGACACAACATGGATCTCCTTCGACGTGAGCAGCAATCTTCGTCAAGATCGGTGCGACATGTTCGTAAGCTTCTTTCGATCCACCCGGCATGATCGCAGGACCGGTCCGCGCACCGACTTCACCACCCGATACACCGACGCCGATGTATTCGATCCCATGGCGTTGTAACTCGTCGAAACGACGCTCTGTATCGAGGAAGTGAGAGTTCCCACCATCCATGATGATATCGCCTGTTTCGAGATGCGGAAGCAACGATTCGATGACTGAATCAATCGCGTTACCAGCCGTAACCATCATGAAGATTTTCCGTGGGCGAGCGAGTGATTGAACGAATGCTTCAATGTCATAGTACGGATGAAGAGGTAGTCCCTCATCATGTGCGACGAGATCGTCCGTTAAATCACGTGTGTAGTTATAGATGGCGACTTCTTCTTGATGACTCGCCATATTCAGTGCCAGGTTGCGTCCCATGACGCCAAGCCCGATGACTCCGATAGAATGTTGCATAAGTAGAACGACTCCTTTTCTTAGACGACGAGGCTGAGGAGAAGAACGAACCCAAGTCCACAAACGGAAATGATCGTCTCAAGCACAGTCCATGTCGCAAACGTTTCTTTTAATGATAATCCGAAATACTCTTTAAACATCCAGAAGCCTGCATCATTGACGTGTGAAGCGATCAGACTACCTGCACCAGTCGCGAGAACGACGAGCGCTAAGTTGACGTCGGATTGCTCGAGTAACGGAATGACGAGACCTGCTGTTGATAGGGCAGCGACTGTCGCGGAACCGAGTGAGATCCGGAGAATCGCAGCAATCAACCAAGCGAGCAGAATCGGAGATAACGCTGATCCTTCAAATAATTGGGCGACATATTTCCCGACACCACCGTCAATCAAGACTTGCTTGAAGGCACCGCCACCGCCGATGATTAACAGCATCATCCCGATTTGGGCGATCGCCGTCGTACAGGAATCCATGACAGATTGCATCGGAATCTTACGCGCGATCCCCATCGTGTAGACCGCGACGAGCAGTGAAATCAACATCGCTGTCGAAGCGTTTCCGATGAACTCGATTGCCGAGATGACACTGTTTTCACCCCAGCCGAGTGTTTCTTGTAAGAGCGTGAAGATTGTTGCGACCGACATTAAGAGGACCGGTAGCATCGCCGTGAAAACACTGATGCCGAAGCCTGGTGTCTCATCTAAATCAAATTCTTTTTGTTCCCCGAGTGACGCGATGTTTCCTGTCCGTGTAAACGATTCAGGAACGAGTCGTTTGGCGATCTTCGTAAAGACGGGACCGGCAATGATGACTGTCGGAACAGCGACGATGAAACCATACAATAAGACTTCCCCGATATTGGCATTGTACTCACCGGCGATGACCGTCGGACCCGGGTGAGGTGGTAAAAAACCGTGCGTGACGGATAGGGCTGCGACCATCGGGATCCCAAGATATAGGATCGAGACACGAAGCTGACGTGAAATCGCAAAGACGATTGGAATCAACAGGACGAGTCCGACTTCGAAGAAGAGGGCGATCCCGATGATGAATGAAGCGACGACGACAGCCCACTGGATGTTCTTTTCCCCGAATCGGGCAACAAGCGTCATCGCGATTCGCTGCGCCCCCCCGGCGTCAGCGATCAGCTTCCCAAGCATCGCACCAAGACCGAAGATCAGTGCGAGGTGACCAAGTGTTCCGCCGATACCGGCTTCGATCGTCTTGACGATCTGATCGAGCGGCATGCCGAGCAAGAGTGCGACGCCAAAGGAAACGATGATGAGTGAGACGAACGTATTTAATTTCAACCCCATGATGAGAACGAGCAACGCGACGATCCCAATTCCTACGATGACTAAAGGCATGATGACTTCCCCCAAAAGATTAAGTTAGTTTTCTTCTTGAATCAAGCTCCGTTGATACGTAGCGATTCGTTTATGATCCTCGGACAATGTCCGCGCCAGGCTAATGAAAATCGGTAAAAGCTGACGATATTCATGCATCGCTTCTTCATTTGGTACATGGCGATGCGTTTCCCCGATCATCTCGGAGACGACTTCGAACGAATCGATTTCCCCTGTCGCATACAGTCCGAGAATACACGCACCGAGACATGAACTTTCAAAGCTTTCCGGAATGACGACTTCCGATTCAAAGATGTCCGCCATCATTTGGCGCCAGACCTCGGACCGGGCAAAGCCACCGGTCGCCTGAATCCGCGTCACAGGACCGTCCATACACTCGACGAGTGCAAGGAAGACGGTATAGAGATTGTAGATGACGCCTTCTAGTGCCGCTCGGATCATGTGCTCTTTTTTATGCGAAAGCGTCAAACCAAAGAACGAACCGCTGACGTCCGGATTCCAGAGCGGCGCTCGTTCGCCGGACAGGTAAGGATGGAACAACAGTCCGTCAGATCCCGGGCGGACGCGTTCGGCAATCTTCGTCAGGACGGCGTACGGATCGATGCCGAGACGTTTTGCTGTCTCGACTTCGGCTGACGCGAGTTCGTCTCGGATCCACCGTAAGACCATTCCGCCATTGTTGACAGGTCCGCCGATGACCCAGTGGTCCTCGGTCAGTGCGTAACAGAACGTCCGTCCTTTTTCATCCGTCTGCGGACGATCAATAATTGTTCGGATGGCGCCGCTCGTTCCGATCGTGATCGCAATTTCCCCTTTGCGTATCGCGTTGACGCCTAAATTCGAGAGGACACCGTCACTGGCACCGACTAAGAACGGCGTATCGACGGATAGTCCCATTTGTCGTGCGTAATCGACATTCAGTCCGGTACATGATGTCGTTGTCGGTACCGGCTCCGATAAATAACTCGCATCGATCCCTGCGACGTGTAACGCGCCCGTATCCCAGCCTAATTCATGAATGTTGAAGAGACCGGTTGCTGAAGCGAGAGAATGGTCGATGACATATCTGCCGAACAATCTTTGAAACACGAACTCCTTGATCCCGACATATTTTTTCGTTTGAGCATGGAGCTCCGGACGATCTTCGACGAGCCAACTGATTTTGCTGAGCGGTGACATCGGATGAATCGGTGTTCCGGTCCGGTGATAGATCGATAGACCATATTGTTCCTTGATCTTGTTCGACCATGCTTCACTCCGACTGTCCGCCCACGTGATGCAGGCAGTCAATGGTTGATGCTGTGCGTCCATTGCGATCAAGCTGTGCATGGCACTACTGAACGCGACGAACTTTGGTGGCATGCTCGGATGACGCTTCGTGATCAAACGGATCGATTCGAGTACCGCATCGAAAATTTCTTCCGGATCCTGCTCCGCCGTCGAGCGATTCGGTGTGTGGAGCGGGTAACCGACGTTTGTTTGTCCGATGACTTCTCCTTTTGTCGTAAATAGGACTGCTTTCGTACTCGTCGTTCCGATATCGACGCCTAACATGTATTCAGTCATGTGAATCGACTCCTTTCGACATCATTTGTTGCGTTTTCCAGAGATCTTCGACTTCCTGGACGTCATCAAAGTTCTGATGTAAGGAAGCAACCATCCGTTCACGGTCACCTGTCTCAATCGCTTCGATGTACAAGGCGTGGTTCGCGAGGATGCGTTCGAAGTCTTCGATGTCTTCCTCGAATCGTACCCGCATCGATAGGAGGATGAAACTTTCCATGACCGGTTTGAGATTTTGCCAAATCATGCTGACATATCCATGATCAATCGAGCGGATGATCGTTTCATGAAACAGTACATCCTGGAAGGAGAATTCATCGGCATCCTTGTATTTGATGGCAACCTTCATCATTTCGAGAATCTTACTGAGTTCCCGGACGAGTTCTGCCCGTTCGATTTTGACAAGTCGTTCGAAGACGAATGTTTCGATGAGTAGCCGGACATCATAGATTTCCTGAATGTCGCGCTCAGACAAACCGACGACGACCGCTCCCATCCGCTCGAGACGAATCAATTGTTCGGATGCAAGGACCTTTAACGCATCACGGACAGGCGAGCGACTGACTGAAAAGTCAGAGGCTAATTTGTTCTCAGATAAGATGGTACCGCTTTCAATCCTTCCTGAAATGATGCGCATCCGTAGCTCGTGTGCAACACGATCTCCGGCGGAAGCTTTTGATAACCACTTCAAGGGGTATAACATTTCTGACATGGAATCACCTGATTTCTAAAGTGAGTATACTTGTATACAAGTTAGTATATACGTTTTTTTCTAAAATGCAAACGCTTAACTTAAAACAAATCGATCCACACAGAAATCAGGAAATCGGTTCCAAATATGTTAGGGTGAAGGAGTAAGCAACGCACAGAACGGGTAAGGAGGAGATAGTACATATGAACATGTTAGTTGTAGGTGCAGGGGCAGTTGGAGGATATTTCGGAGGTCGTCTTGCTGAGCAAGGGGAACAGGTGACATTCCTTGTCCGTTCGAATCGATATGAACAACTACAAAAAACAGGACTGCACATCACTAGTCCTCATGGTGATATGACGATTACGCCTCAGTTGATAACACGAGACATGCGACCGGATCGTGCATTTGATGTCATCTTGCTTTCGACGAAAGCCTATCACTTAGATGACGTCCTACAGGATCTTGCGCCATTCGTTTCGAGCGAGACGTACATCATTCCTTTGTTGAACGGCATGCAGCATATTCGACGGTTAACAGAAGTCTTTGGAGAAGATCGAGTACTGGGCGGTCTTTGCTTCATTGAGTCGACGCTTGATGCAGAAGGGCGCATTGTACAGACAAGCCCGTCGCATCGGCTGTTGTTTGGTTCACGAACCGGTAAACCAACAGCGCGTCTAGAGAAAATCGCAGCGTGTTTTGCGAAAGCGAAGGCACCAATGAAGTACTCGATGCATATCATGGATGACATGTGGCAAAAGTATCTCTTCATTTCGACATTTGCGGGCGTGACGACGCTATTTCGCTCAGCAATCGGTCCGATTCGGGAAGAAGCTGTCGGACGTCAAATGATTTTAGACGTCATGTCGGAAGCGAAACAGGCGATGGAAAAACAAGGGGCAGTCTTTAATGACGATGTAGAAGCGGTCTTGCTGAAGCAGATGCATGCAATGGAAGATACGATGAAATCATCGATGTTACGGGACATGGAAAAGGGTCAGCCCGTCGAAGTGGAACATTTTTTCAGTGCGTTATTGAAGCCTTCTATGACTGATCAGATGCATGCCTTAAAATTAGTCGAAGCAAATCTACGCATGTATCTCGAAACGATTAAATAGTCACATTTTTCTATTTTAGAAAAATGATGGTGTGGTGCAAATGTTTCGTTTTGATGACGAAAGACCTGTTTCCCTTAGGAATCGTTGACTTCCGAAATAAAGTTCATCTATTCTTAATGAGAATGAAAAAAACTGATAATATATTTTTCCGTATTTTTTTCTTGCAAGGACGAATGAAGCAGACGAGAGGGGAAGTTTATCCATTATGAAACGTATTATTATTCGTGCAGGTATGACACCATTCGAACAGTTCGATGCTCCTTATTTGATGAAACATAATTCCATTGGAGGAAACGTTGGAAATCTTATCTATCAATACAGTATCTTTCGGACGTTGATGACAGAAGGTACGACGATTACACCTGACTATTACTATTACGACGAAGAACGGGCAGACGAAATCAATGCCAACTTTGATCTTTATGTCATTCCGTTAGCGGATGCATTCCGAAAAGAATTCGTACCGACGTTACGGAAATATACACGTCTCATCAAAAAATTAAAAATTCCAGTCGTCGTCATCGGTGTAGGGTTACGTGCACCGTTTGAACCAGACTTAGATGGTGGATTCCCATTCGATGAAGATGTCAAAGCATTCGTCAGTGCCGTTCTCGAGCGCTCGAGCATGCTTGGTCTTCGCGGGGAGATCACGTCGAAATACTTAACACGTCTTGGTTTCCGCGAAGGGATCGATCATCGCGTCATCGGATGTCCTTCGATGTACGCGTTCGGTCGCGACTTGCACATCCGTGAAACAAATATCACACCTGAATCGATGATTACGGTCAACTCGTCACGTTTGGCTCCACAAAACGTCCTTGATTTCATTACACGCGGAATGGAAGAGTACCCGAATCATTACTTCATTCCCCAGTGGATGAAGGAACTGAAGTTGACGTATACAGGAACGCACCCGATCGCAGATCTTTCAGTGACGAACTATCCGGTGAAGATGTCGGATCCTGCTTACATGAATGATCGGGTCCGCTTCTTCTTGAACGCACAGACATGGTTCGATTTCATCGGACAAGCAGACCTTAGTTTTGGTGCGCGCTTGCACGGAAATATCACAGCAACGCTTGCAGGTACGCCGAGTATCCTCATTCCAAAAGATGCACGGATGCGCGAATTGACGGATTACCATCAGTTGACGCATATTTGGGCGAACGACATTACAGCGGATACACAATTATCCGACGTCGTAGCAAGCGCTGACTTCCAAAGTCCGGCACGTGTTCAAGCGCGTAACTTCGACAACTTCGTTGACTTCTTGAACGTGAACGATCTTGAACATATCTATCAAGAGACGAACTATCCTGAGAATGTACCGTTTGACCGTCAAATGGCGCAAACCGAGTTGCTCCCACCAGTCCAGCCGATTTCTGGCGTGAGTCTTGAAGAAGCAGTCGCTCGTTTTGAACGGTTCTTCCCGGAACAAGAGAAGAAGATTGCGGATGCGCAAAAACAAACAAAAGCACAATTAGCTGAAAAAGATAAGAAAATCAAAGCATTGCAGAAACAAACAGGAATGGCTCAAAAGGATCAAGAGATTGCGGCACTCAAAGCGCAACTGGCTGCCCAAACGAAGAAAATGAAGCACCAGCAAGGAACATTGAATCGGAAAGCGGTTCGTGCAGCCTTGAAAACAGCGGATTTATTCGCTAAAAAGTAACCCTTCAAACATTCCGGATCGATACGATGCGGAATGTTTTTTTGATAGAAGTATTCTGAATTGTGTTGACAATTCGGAAAAGACTTGATAGGGTTAGGAACAATTACATACTTATCCAGAGAGGTGGAGGGACTGGCCCTATGAAACCTCAGCAACAGGTCGAAAGATACTGTGCTAATTCCTGCGGGTGCTGCACCCGATCGATAAGATTTCCGAATTGTCGACCGACGCATCCGTGAGGATGCGTTTTTTGTTTGAAGTAGGTGGAATGAGGAGGAAATGGATTCATGAAAACGAGCGGAGCATTTCGACGCAAGATGGAATCACGCCATCTGATCATGCTGTCGTTAGGTGGTGTCATTGGAACCGGATTATTTTTAAGTACAGGTTATACGTTGGAACAAGCAGGACGTGTCGGAACGATTTTATCGTATTTGATCGGGACCGTCGTCGTTTACTTAGTCATGTTAAGTCTCGGTGAACTCGCCGTGCATATGCCGGAAACCGGATCATTCCATAAGTACGCAACGAAGTACATCGGACCCGGTACCGGTTATACAGTGGCCTGGCTCTACTGGCTGACGTGGACGGTCGCCCTTGGTTCAGAATTCACGGCAGCAGGCATTTTGATGCAACGTTGGTTCCCGTCGATTCCGGTATGGGTGTTCAGCGCATTGTTCGCTGCGATGATCCTTGGTATCAACGTCTTGAAGGTTCGTGTGTTCGCTGAAGTCGAGTTTTGGTTCTCCGCTATTAAGGTCGTGACGATCATTGCGTTCATTTTACTCGGTGCGGGAGCAATCGTCGGCTTCATTCCACTGCAAGATGGTAGCCCGGCTCCATTCTTTTCTTCGTTAACCGAAGGCGGGTTGTTTCCAAATGGCGCTTTCGTCATCTTCATGACGATGCTTGCCGTGAACTTTGCTTACTCGGGAACGGAACTAATCGGTGTCGCAGCGGGTGAAGCAGTCGATCCGAAACGAACGATTCCGCTTGCAATCCGGACGACGATCTTGCGACTCGTCCTCTTTTTCGTCGGTACGATCATCGTGTTAGCCGTCTTATTACCAACGGATGGGAAAGGTGTACTCGAAAGTCCGTTCGTCGCCGTGTTTGAACGAATCGGAATTCCCTACGCGGCAGACGTGATGAACTTCGTCATTTTGACAGCGATCTTGTCGGCAGCGAACTCTGGACTTTACGCCGCCTCTCGGATGCTCTGGTCGCTTGCGAACGAACGCATGATTCCACGCTTCTTCGCCCAGGTGACACCAATTGGGGTTCCACTTCGAGCGGTATTGTTCAGCATGCTTGGTGGAGGACTTGCCTTGCTGTCTAGCATCTATGCAGCAGGAAGTGTCTATATCGCGCTCGTCTCGATTTCCGGTCTCGCTGTTGTCGTTGTTTGGATGAGTATCAGTGTTGCCCAGTATCGTTTCCGGAAACAATTCCTCCGCGAAGGGCATACGGTCGACGAATTGGTCTATCGCACACCACTCTTTCCATTTGTACCGATCGCCGCTTTCGTCGTTTGTTTGATTTCTCTGATTGGTATCGGATTTGATCCGACACAACGAATCGCCTTGTACTGTGGTATTCCATTCATCGTGATCTGTTATATCGTTCATGCGTTCACGAATTCTGCTCAGAAACGGAGTGTTGAAGATGTCCCGAATCAAAAATCCAGTTGATCAACGATTACAGGAAGTTCCCTTTCTTATTTTAGATGGTGCCCTTGCAACCGAACTTGAACAGAAGGGATTCGACCTGAACGACCCGCTTTGGTCAGCACGTCTCTTGATCGAAGCACCGGAACAGATCGAACAC
Source organism: Exiguobacterium abrahamii (assembly GCF_015645365.1). NCBI lineage: Bacteria > Bacillati > Bacillota > Bacilli > Caryophanales > Exiguobacterium > Exiguobacterium abrahamii. Next base: position 190,767 of record NZ_JADOYC010000005.1, on the reverse strand, counting down.
GTCCATCGTGACTACTTTGAAGTAGGTGCCGATGTCGCGATCACTTCAAGCTATCAAGCAAGTATCGAAGGATTCAAGCAACGTCATATCACGACAGCGGAAGCACAGGCGCTGATTCGACAAACGGTCACCTTGGCGCAAAAAGCACGCACGCGTAGCGGGAAGAGTGACGCATTGATCGCGGGATCAGTGGGTCCTTATGGTGCCTACTTAGCAGATGGTTCTGAGTATCGCGGTCATTATGGGGTGTCAGCAGATGTGCTAGAAGCCTTCCACAGACCACGGATCGAAGCATTGATTGAAGCGGGGGCTGATCTACTGGCATTTGAGACGATACCGTCGCTCGAGGAAGCTGTCGTGTTGTTCCGGATTCTCGAAGCGTATCCGGAAGTGTCCGCTTGGCTGACGTTCTCGCTTCAAGATGCGACACACATTAGTGAAGGAACGGCACTTGCGACGTGTATTGAGACAATTGGACAACATCCACAGCTCGCAGCAATCGGTGCAAATTGTTTTCCGGCATCTTACGCGACCGATTTCATCCGTCACGTCAAGGCGTTGACGGATGTGCCAATCATCGTCTATCCGAACTCTGGTGAAGTCTATGATCCGGTCGCAAAAACGTGGTCAGGTACGAATCAGTGTACGTCGTTCCAAACCGTCGCGAAGACATGGTATGAGGCAGGGGCACGATTGATCGGCGGTTGTTGCCGAACGTCACCTGAACACATCGCACAAATTCGTTCGGTTTGTCAGGTTGCTCATACATCATGAAGAATGACGAAAAAACGGACGCGAAATCGATTGATTTTGCGTCCGTTCCTTTAAATGGTGTGATTTTGTTAACGCTCGCGCAAGGCACGGTTGAATTGTTGCAACAGACGTCCAAAATCTTCAGCATCGTCCGATGGCCAATCCGTCAGGAGACGTTCGATGCTCGCGAGACGTGCTGTCCGGTAAATCGTGAGCTCTTCTTGTCCTTTATCCGTAATATGATAGAAGAAGGCACGACCATCTGTCGGATCTTTTACTTTTTCCACAAGTTGCTTCTGATCGAGCGCTGCAGCTTGGCGACTGACGGTCGAGACATCAAGCTGGAGTTCACGGGCAAGTGTTTTGACACCGACGTTGCCGGAATCCGCTAATTGTCGTAGTAAGAGGTAGGAAGCACGATCTAAATTACGATTGTCTGCCGTCGCTGTCGTCAAGCGCCGGATCAGGATCGCTAACTCCAATTCAATGGTTTCGAGTGCTTGTTGAGACATCGGGTATCTCCCCTTTCAAAAAAGTCTCTCTGTCCCTCATGATTACCCAATGTGGATAAGCTGTCAATGCGAAAAGCAGGAGGCTTGACAGAGTTGTAGTTGTATTATACAATCATTTTTGTTCTTTTAATTGTATCATACAACTTTTTTCATATGAGAAACGAACGACAAAGGAGAATTCAGATGAAAGCTTATGAGTCGATGAAACAAGAGGTCATCACGGTAAACGATACAGATCTGATTCGGACGGTCATCGAACGATTCATTCAATCTGGTATTAGCGGCGTTCCTGTCATCAATGCTGAGCAGGAGGTCGTCGGGTATATCAGTGATGGAGATATCATGCGCGCGATCGGAAAACACAAGGACATCATCGTCGATACATTCTTATATGTAGATGTCATCAAAGGAGACGAAGAAGATTATGAAGATCGGATTCGTCATATCTTGAATCGACCTGTCATGGAACTGGCACGCCGGAAAGTCGTAACTGCGGACGCTGACACAGAAATGGAAGAGATTGCAGCAACGCTCGGCGCAAAACGGATTAAAAAGCTTCCGATTCTGAAAGCAGGACGGCTTGTTGGGATCATTAGTCGAGGCGACGTCATCCGCCATTCGTTTAAACAGTTCATGTAACACATCCAATAGAAAGAAGGGACACTATGGCACTTGCTGAAAAAACAACGACGCTTGAGCCGGAAACGGTATTAGCAGAAAGCAAACATGGATTATTCCATCAACCAGTTGCTGTCTGGGCAGTCTTTTTCGCCAGTATCACAGCATTCATGGGAATGGGGCTCGTCAATCCGGTCTTACCGACGATTGCCGAGAATTTAGAAGCGTCAAAAAGTGAAGTAACGCTCTTATTTACAAGTTATAACGCCGTCATGGCATTCGCGATGTTGATTACAGGCGCGATCTCATCACGGATTGGTCAAAAAGGAACATTGATGCTCGGGATCGCCGTCATCGCAACCGTTGCTGGTTTTGCTTCACAAGCAGACAGCATTTGGACGCTCGTCGCGTTACGCGGTGGTTGGGGACTAGGGAATGCCTTATTCGTCGCAACAGCACTCGCTGCGATCGTTTCTCTGTCGTCAGGCGGAACAGCCAAAGCGATCATTTTATACGAAGCAGCCGTTGGTCTTGGGATTTCGATTGGACCATTATTAGGCGGAACGCTCGGTTCAATCACATGGCGCGCCCCGTTCATGGGTGTTGCGACAATCATGGTCATCGCGTTCCTCGTCTTGCTCTTCTTAATGCCAAAACCAGCAGCATCTGCCGCACCGAAACAGAAGCTATCATTAAAAGCACCGTTCCAAGCGATGAAGCATCGTTCGCTCTTGACGCTCGGGATCGTTGCAGCACTTTATAACGTTGGGTTCTTTACGATCATGGCCTATGCACCATTCGTCATGAAACTACCAGCGCAAGGACTCGGATTCGTCTTCCTCGGCTGGGGAATGTTGCTTGCGATCACATCGGTCTTAACGGCTCCGAAACTGAAACAATGGTTCGGAACGATCAAAGCGATGATCATGATGTTGATCACATTCGCAATCTTGCTTCTATTAATGGGGATCTTCACGGAAACACCTGCCGTTGTCATCGTCTGTGTCATCTTGGCGGGAGCCGTGCTTGGGAATAACAACACGCTCATCACGACCGCTGTCATGGATGCAGCACCTGTCGAACGTTCGACAGCATCTGCAGCATACAGTTTCCTACGTTTTCTCGGGGCAGCCATCGCGCCATTCATGGCCGGTAAATTGGCTGAAATCTTCAACGCAAACCTACCGTTTTATGTCGGAAGTGGCTTCGTCCTCTTATCCGTCATCATCATCGGGGTCAATCTCAAACACATTCGCCATATCGATCGGACGGAAGGCGGACATTAATTTCAAAAAAACAGCCGAAGCGAATCCGCTTCGGCTGTTTTTGATTGAAATCAAGACGGGTACATGTCTTTTAACGTGCGGATCGAGTGCTCAATCATTTCCCGAAGAACGTTTAAATCGATGTCAGTCAGTCGTTTTACGTAGAGGCAGGACTTACCGCGTCGATACGTACCGAGAGTGGCAAACAGTCGTTCCGATACATCGTCTTCATCAAGCGCGAGATAAAGGACGAGGTTCGTCTTGCGCGGAGAAAAACCGACATAAAAGCTGTCGCCCTCGCGACCGGAGGCATAGCGGTAATGATAGGAACCAAAGCCAATCAAGGAAGACCCCCAAAGGACGGCTTCGTATCCCGTGACCTCTTCGAAGAACTGACGTAATGTGATACCATCTGCTTGACGTAATGGCGGTTCGACTTGTGCCAAAAAGGCATCAACGGACTGTTCGATAGGACCTGTTTTTGGCGTATCGGACATAAGCAGACTCCTTTCGGATGAAGAAGATATCGGTTACTTTCGAGAAAGGCTAGTAAATATCCTGTAACTCAGAGGTGGAAATCGAATGAATCATCGCATCGTGTTTCGAGGAGAAGAAGACAGTCTATCGTGGAACATCTTACACGTATACCCAAAACAAGAAGAACTAACGATTCAGATGACGGGACAAGATAGTGCACACGAGTTTTCAGTTACATTTAATCAATATGATGTGTTCATCCGTAACTTTGCTCACGTCCATGAGTCGTTACACGGTGAAGTCGTATTCGAACAGGGCATGATACGTCTCCGTTTACGATATGACCGGCTTGGTCGTGTCTTCATCAGTTGGTCTGACGGACAAACGAGTCATCAGTTTCGCAGTGATCAAAGTTATTTAAGTGAGGCATTGGCACAGCTTGGTGTGTACTAAACTAAACACAGTAAAAGTAGAAGGGACGACTTTGGGTATTGCACCCGAAAGTCGCCCCTTCTTTTATTTAGTGTGATGGAAGAGGTTGATGTAATGGTGTGTTGATCAAGTTGAAGCAAAACGCAATCGTTTGTTCATATTCGGATAACGGAATCGACTCATCGACTTGATGCGCGAGACGGAAATCATGGAAGGAAGCAATCGCGATCGGGAATGCTTTTTTTGCTTGGCTGAACATTGCACCATCTGTTCCGCCTGGGATGGCGATTTTTCGTGGTGTCACGCCGCTGACTTGCTCCATCGTATCTGCGACCTGTTGCAAGAAAGGCGCTTGTTCATCGGTTTCACAGGAAGGAATATCCTTGATGACGGTCACGCTCATGTCAAAGTCAGGATCTTCGGAAACAAGTCGATGTTCGATATCCGTAAAGGTAGCAAGTACATCCGCTCGACCGAATCCCGGAATCGTTCGAATATCCATATAGAACGAAGCCTGGCTCGGAACGACGTTTGGTCCTTCGCCTCCTGTTATGGATGTGATCGACGCAACGACCGGACCGAGTGCCGAGTGATGATTCACCGTGATCGAGAAGCGTTCCGACTTCACTTCCTGGATGACGCGATATACGTCATCAATCGCATTACGTCCAAGTTGCGGGGCAGAGCTGTGTGCACTTTTCCCACGGCATGTCACTTCTATCCCGACAACCCCTTTTTGTGCATAACCGATCATCCCACTCGTCGGTTCTGTGATCAGTAGAGCATCTAAATCATCCACATGCCCTTGTTCGGTCAAATGACGAGCACCCGTCATGCCATTCTCTTCATCGGATGTAATCAGAAGTTTGATGGTGTTCGGACGGTCTTGACGTTCCTTGTATTGAATGAGCGCTTGTACCATCGCCATGACACCTGATTTCATATCTGAAGCCCCACGACCATAAATGCGGCCATCTTCAATTTCACCACCGTATGGATTTTTCGTCCAGCCGTCTCCTTGAACCGGAACCGTATCGAGGTGACCAGATAATCCGAGGACAGCAGGACGTGAAACCTCCTCGCTCGCAGGAACGGTCGCGACGAGACAGATTCGTTTTGGTGAGACCTCAATCCATTCTGTCGAAATCTGATGGTCGACCAGTACATCGTACACGTAACGTGCGACGGCTTCTTCTCCATCCGTCGGGTTGACGCTTGGAATTTGAAGACACCGTTGTAAGTAAGTAATCGCTGTTTGCATAAGTATTTCCCCCTTTACACATCCTATACCCTGCTAAAAATACTTCAGGGAGGTAAACGAATTCTGAAAATAATTTACGGGGATGAACGTCTTGAAATAAAAGAAAAACGGTGCAACCAGAGGGTTACACCGTACCTTGCTCATTCACTTTTTTCTGCTTCGTCTTTCCACTTCGAATCAATCAACATCTCTCCCGGCCATGTATAAGCCATGATGCCACCGTCTGCTGTGATATCCTCACCTGTGACATATGAGCTGTCGTCAGAAGCAAGGAAGAGGGCGACCGTTGCCATCTCGCGTGGTTTACCGAGTCGTCCGAGTGGTGTGATCCAAGCGTTCGCATCGCGGAACTGTTTGCCTTGCTCTTTTTCTTTTTCACCGACAAGTGTATCGATGAGTGGTGTTTCGATTGTTCCTGGTGATAACGAATTGACGCGAATGCCATGACGCGCATAATCGATTGCCATCGCGCGCGTGAAGTTCGCGATCCCACCTTTCGCTGCGTTATAACCGGATCGGTTCAAGTCAGCTGCGCGACCAGACATCGATGACGTATTGATGATTGAACCACCGTTATCAAGCATGAGTGGAATCAAGAATTTACTGACGAGGAATGTACCGCGCAAGTCGACCGCGATGATCCGGTCGAAGAGATCGATTGGATACTCGTGGACTTTCCCGCCTTGTTCATCGATTCCGGCATTGTTGAAGAGGACGTCGATTGTACCGTATGTCTCTTTGACGTGCTTCGCAAGTTGCTCGACACTCTCGACGTCTGAGACATCGACATGGACGGCTTCCGCTTTCCCACCTTGTTGTGTAATCTGTTCTACTGTTTGTTGTGCTTTTTCAAGTGAGACATCGGCACAGACGACCGTTGCTCCCTGTTCTGCGAAGACAAGTGCAGTCGCTTGTCCAATTCCTGTTGCCGAGCCGGTAATGACAGCTACTTTTTGATCGAGTCTACCCATTATTAAATCCCTCCTAAGTCGTATCGTTCACCTTATGAAACATTCCCGGAGAAATGGAGATTAAACCCATCGATGCGTCTAGTAATAGAGGATAGGGGGTACATCTACAACAGCACAATCGCTGTATAGAGGGAGATGAGAACGCTGACATCCGATCAATGGCAACTTGCCAAAAAATTATTACACGAAGCCGTCCAGTACCAAATGACACTCGAGAAGAGTGCATTCGCAAGTGAATTGATCGACCAAACGACACCGGTCCTCTGGTTTGGTGATGCGACACGTAGCAGTTGGGTGACGATCGCGACGAACCCATCTCGATCGCAGTTTTTAGACCGAACAGGTAGATTACGATTTGACGAGCATGGTCCGCTTTTCATACGTCCACAATCTATGACATGGAATACGTATTTACAAGAAGAGACATTGACGGAATCGATCCGACGCTTCAATCGTTACTTCAAACAACCAAATGTGTATCGGACCTGGTTCGGTCGACCAGGTGGCGGTAAGCTCGAAGGATTCTTGAACGGACTCGGTGCGTCGTTTTACGAGAAGACGCTTGATCCGGTCATTCACTTGGATTTTTTCCCGTTTCCGACACACCACTACATGGGAGCGATCAAAGAACGCAGCGTGTTGGAAGATAGTCCGTTCGGTCAGACATTTTTGTTACGCCTGCTTGAACTGTTTTCGATAAAAGGAATCATCCTGCTCGGTAAGGAACACACGGAACGATTTGCGAAGCTCGAACCAGACATCGATTGGACGACCTATCGACCAACGGATTATCCGGACGCGATTTTTCAAGTCGGCTTCTCGTCACGATTTCAGGTACCCGTCGTCGGACTCCACTTCAAACCGAGTGAGCAGTTCATCGGTCTCGGTAATCGAAAGGATGAAAACGGCGTCAGCCATGGCACCTACGGGTCAGCAGAACACTTACGTCAAATCGGAATGATTGTCCTTGAAAAAGTCACGACATACAGTGAAAAAGGAGATTGACAGATATTTCGAACTCCCTAATAATAGGAGATGAATTAGCACTCTATGCGATTGAGTGCTAAAAAAGGGGAGGCAGAATGAGCATGGAAACGAAACAATTTAAGGCGGAATCAAAACGATTGCTGGAGATGATGATTCATTCTATCTATACGCATAAGGAGATTTTCCTGCGCGAATTGATCTCGAATGCAAGTGACGCCATGGATAAGATGTACTACAAAGCATTGACGGACGAGACGATTTCGTTCGAAAAGGAACACTACAAAATTACGATCGAACCAAATAAAGAAGCGCGTCAACTCATCATTCGTGATACGGGAATCGGAATGACGAAGGAAGAACTAGAAGAAAATCTCGGTACGATCGCAAAAAGTGGATCGCTTGCCTTCAAAGCAGAAAATGAAGCACAAGATGGTCATGATATCATCGGTCAATTCGGTGTTGGATTCTATTCCGCCTTCATGGTCGCAGACGTCGTCACTGTCGTTACGAAACCGTTCGGCAGTGCAGTCGCTTATAAATGGGAATCGCGTGGTGTCGAAGGTTATACGATCGAGGAAGTCGACAAGGAAACCGTCGGAACGGAGATTACGCTCCACATCAAGGCGAACGAGGAAGAAGAATCGTATGACGAATACCTCGAGACGTATCGTCTGCGTAGCATCATCAAAAAATACTCAGATTTCATTCGTTATCCGATCGAGATGAAGGAACTCGAACGTCAGCTGATCGAAGGCAGTGACGAGACGGAAGAGGTCGAAGTCGTCAAGACGATCAATAGCATGGTGCCAATCTGGCGGAAGAACAAACGGGAATTGACAGACGAGGACTATACGAACTTCTACCAAGAGAAGCGTTATGGTTTCGACACACCAGCGAAACACATTCATATCAGTGTCGACGGCGCTGTTCGTTATCAATCGATCTTATTCATTCCAGAGCAGGCACCGTACGATTATTATTCGAAGGAATTTGAAAAGGGTCTTGAACTCTATGCCAACGGTGTCCTGATCATGGAAAAATGCAGCGACTTGTTGCCGGATCACTTCAGTTTCGTCAAAGGGATGGTCGATTCGGAAGACTTATCGCTCAACATCTCGCGTGAGTTACTTCAGCACGATCGTCAATTGAAATTGATCGCGAAAAACATCCAAAGTAAGATCAAGACACAACTCGAAGCACTTCTGCGCGAGGATCGCACGAAGTACGAAACGTTCTATCAAGCGTTCGGACGTCAGCTGAAGTTCGGTATGTATAATGATTATGGCATGCATAAAGAACAAGTGCAGGACCTCGTCCTCTTCTACTCGGCGAAGGAGAAGAAGTTGATCACACTCGCAGAATACGTCGCAGCGATGCCGGAAGATCAGGCACATATTTATTACGCCGCTGGTGAGAGTACGAATCGTCTGGATAAATTACCACAATCCGAGCTCGTCCGTGATAAAGGGTACGATATCTTGTACTTCACGGAAGAGATCGATGAGTTCGCGATCCAGATGCTCGTGACGTACAACGAGAAGACGTTCAAGTCGGTCACGAGTAGCGATTTAGGGATTGAAGCAGCAGAAGCGGAGACGACGGACGCACAAGCAGAGATGTTCCAAGCTATGCAGGAAGTGCTAAGTGGACAAGTCAAGGAAGTCAAAGCCTCAACGCGTCTCAAATCGCATCCCGTCTGTTTTGCGACGGACGGCGCCGTCTCAATCGAGATGGAGAAAATCCTGAAGGCGATGCCGAATAACGAAGGGGTAGAAGCGGTCAAGATTCTTGAATTGAATCCGTCACACGCAGTGTTCCACTCTCTTGAAACGGCATATCAAAACGATCGTTCGAAATTCGAGCGCTATACGAAACTGATGTATCAACAAGCATTGCTTGTCGAAGGACTCCCACTCGAGGATCCGGTAGCGTTCGCGAATGATGTGTGTGAACTTATGGTATAAGACATGATATGAAGTCGAAAAAGGGGCTGACTCAAAATCAGTCTCTACAAAGATAAGGGTGGCAGAATGATGATCTGCCACCCTTATCTCGTAACAAAAAAGAATGGTGCGTCACACGCCACTCCTACAGGAAAAGCGCATTTATGCGCTGTTAGAGACGAACAAGACCCATTTTCCTGCTTCAATGAAGCAGGAAAACTGGCTTGTGTCTCGCCTGAGGAAAGGGCGTGAAAAGACGCATCATTCTTTTTTGAGTCAGTCCCTTTTTCATTTCATCAATCCGTTTGTAAATCCGAAGCGGTTTCGCCTTTTTTCGAGAGAACGTTCAAGACGACGACGAAGAGTACGAATGTGACAAGAGCTCCGATGAAACCGAATACCGAAGACTCCGTGAAACCGATGACTAAATAACCGACTGCCGCAGTGACGGCACCGACTAGCGCATACGGTAATTGTGTCGTAACGTGATCGATATGATGGGATCCAGCCCCTGTCGAACTTAGGATTGTCGTATCGGAAATCGGTGAACAATGGTCACCGAAGACAGATCCAGCAAGAACAGCAGCAAGCGTCGGTAACAAGAGTGAGGTATCAACAGCCATGACGAGATCCGCACCGATTGGCAACATGATTCCGAATGTGCCCCAACTTGTTCCTGTTGAGAATGCCATCAAGCCGGCAATCAAGAATAATAAGAATGGCAAGTACGAAGCAGAAATCGAGTTGCTGACGAAGCTCGCGAGATAGTCACCGGTTTTCATATCACCGATAACAGCGATGATCGTCCAAGCGAATAACAAAATCACGACTGCTGGCCACATGGAACGCATACCAGCAACGATGCTTGCACGGTAATCGCGGCCCGGAATTTTTCGTCCGATCAGCATCAGGAAAGCGACGATTAAACTGATGACGACACCTGCGACGAGGGAACGGGTGACGTCTGTTGCCTCAAATGCTCCAATTAAAGTAAACGGGCGATTGTCGGCTGCAAGTGCCTGAGCACCTGTCCCGAGTAACGCACTGATCGTAGCGATGACGAGCACGATGATTGGAACGACGAGATCACGTACTTTTCCGTTCGTATGTTCGTTCACCTCTTTAGCCATCCCCATCGGTGTTCCTTTCGAAGCATCGAAGAGTTCGCCTTTGGCAGCACGCAGTTCATGTTGTCGCATCGGTCCGACAGAGATGCCAGAGTAAGCGATGTAAAGTGTTAAAAGTAACGCGAAAATCGCATAGAAGTTCATCGGAACAATCATCATAAAGGCACTAAACGCTGAGTAATCCGTAATCGAGTGCGTCGTTAAGATACCGGCGATGATGGAGATGATGAATGCGCCCCAACTCGAAAGCGGACTGATGACACAAACAGGCGCAGCTGTTGAGTCAATCAAATAGGCAAGCTTCGCACGTGAGACACCACGGCGATCTGTTAACGGACGACTGACGTTGCCGACAGCGAGACTATTGAAGTAATCATCGATGAAAATTAGGATACCGAGTCCGAAGGCAACTAAGCGTGCACCACGCGCTGTCTTGACGTGCGTAGAAGCCCATTCACCGAAAGCGCGAGCGCCACCTGATGTCTGAATCAATGTGGAAAGGACGCCGAGCAATAACAAGAAAACAAGTAATAAGACGTTCCACTCGTTCAAGGCACCGTCCGCCCAAAAGAGGCTGAAGATGTTCTTGCCGAGATAGGTTACCGTATCGATCGGGTTAAAACGATGAAGTAACAGGGTACCGACTAGAATGCCGACACCTAACGAAAGAACGACCTTTCGGGTAAAGATGGCTAATAAGATAGCTAGTAAAGCAGGTACAAGGGCAATGATGGAATCTGAATAGTTGACCATGAAAAATATCCTCCTCTTTAATAAATGGCTTAAAGATGAGACCCCGCGGCACAAAAAAAGCAAGGGCACCGGCAACAAAGCCGACACCCTCGCTGGATGCGTCTTTCTTAGCCGAATTGGAGCGCTCCATACAATTGTTATGTATGGCAATCGATCGGGTGTTTCCCGAATCGACCAACGACGATATGCTCGACACATACTGTCATTTCGGCGATGTCACCTTTCCTGTAGTCGTCTTCGTTGTCATCCTCGGACTAAGTACTGATTGAAATCGCGCCTCTACCTCATCGATAGAATAGTCATATTCTGTTCTTATGGACACTTTATCATGTATTTCAGAAACGATTCAACCATATATTCTGATAATTTAAGATAAAGTTGTTTATTCAGCAAAATGTTGAATGAGCTGTTTCGTCAAATAGGCTTGGTTTTCCTCGAATTGTTTTTTTCGATGACCGTTTGCGCCAGATGGGTGGGGGAAGCCGGAAAGAAGCTGATGCTGTTCGATTCGTCCATCATGAATCAATCCACGGACTTGCGTCTCGACGACCCGACCGAGTGGAATCAATAACGCTGGTTTTTGTAACTGATTGATCTCAGCGACGAAGTGTTCTTCCGCGTAGTGCCTTAATAAAGGGCTACGATTGATCTTCGGTTGATGACCCGAGTAATTCTTTTCGCGATAAAAGACGGGTTGCTTTAACAGTGACGTTGGATGCAATAATTTCTGATGTTGATGAAATAAGCTAGCCGTCGTCTCGATGCCGAGCAATGCTGGAAGTTCAAGTGTATCGAGCATCTGGACGAGGTTACGTCGCATCGTTCCGGCAAAGCTTGCTGTATATTTGACGAGGCGTGCCGTCTCTTCTAATGAAACACTATGGTGAAGGGCATCCGTCGCTTCTTCGAAAGCGATTCGCATCTGTTCAAAACCTGGTGTGATCCCGATAATGACGACTTTTGCTTCAGTATTGACGTATTCGCCAATCGGAGAGTAATAGACGGTCAGCTCGTTCTCCTGTTGCAATAAAAAATCGTCCGTCCATAATTCATCACGTCGTAACGTACGATCGTCAGGTAAGCTACGAATGGCTTGTTCAAATATAATTAATGAATTCATGAAGGACCCTCTCTCTCTGTAATGGCACTATGATAACAAATAATACCATTTGAGACAATTCGACCCTTTCACTATTTTTATACCGGTATCTAAAAAAGGACTCGAGACGAGTCCTTTTCGTGCATCATGCGCGTTCTTTGACCGAAGCGACTTCATATGTCAGAATCTCGCTACCGAGCATTGGCGATTCTCCTGCTTCACTACTCGCAGGTCGACTATGCGACGCTTTAAAATCGTCACTCTCCCGCCACGCTTGAAAACTCTTCATATCTTCCCAGTACATGTTGACGTTCATTTCATCGTGTTCTTCGATATTTTGCGTCAATAAGACCTCGACGCGGATGAATCCGTCCATCGTATCGAGTCCACTTGGACGCGTAAAACGAGGAGCGAGAGCTGCAGCCATCCCTTTTTTGACTTTAATCCGGTTCGTAACGACGATCATCATAAAATCCCCTTTCAAAAAACGAGTAACGTACTTCTTCAGTATAGTACGATGAGGGAAAGAATGCCGGAAAGAAGGAACAAAAGACGATGAATGAACAGGAATATGATCAACGATTACGAATTGAGACCATTGAGATGCAACACCTCTATGGTGTGTTTAGTCACTACAATCGCTATGAACCGACGCCTTATGCGGCACTCGGCGAATTATGCGAAACCTATCCGTTTCAAAAAGAGGATACTGTCATCGATTTCGGGTGTGGGAAAGGGCGTTTGAACTTTTACTTACACGACCGATTCGACTGTTCCGTCATCGGAATCGAGATGAACGGACAATTTTACGAGGACGCACTTCGGAATATGGCGAACTACCAAAGTCGACGGAAGCGGCGTTCTGGAAGTTTGCGATTTGAACAGACGTATGCCGAGCAGTATACCATTCCGGATGAGGCGAATAAGTTTTATTTCTTCAATCCATTCTCTTCACAAATTTTCATGAAAGTGATCGATCACATTTTAAGTTCGGTCGAACGTTCCCCGCGTTCAGTGGACCTTATCTTGTATTACCCGACCGATGAATACCGGGAGTACTTGGAGCGACATACCGTATTCGAGCAAATCGATGAGATTCGATTGCGAGACCTCTATGAAAAAAATCATGACGAACGGTTCGTCATCTATCGTTTTGATCCGAACAAACTGCTTCAAAACGGGTATCAATACAGTGAGGAAAGAAATAAAAGATAGGGAGGTCGGATGATGATCCGTTTGGAGCATGTGACGAAGGAATTTGCGCCGGGGCGTGGGATATTCGATGTCAGTTTTACGGTCGATCCGGGTACGATATTCGGTTTCATTGGACCAAACGGATCCGGAAAATCAACGACACTCCGACATTTGATGGGACTACTGGCTGCGGACGAAGGAAGGGCGACGATCGGTGGCTTTGATTGCTGGAAACAAAGTAAAGAAGTGAAGCAGTTGGTCGGTTATTTGCCGGGGGAGATTAGTTTACCTGGAGACATGACAGGAGCAGAGATGCTCGATTTGATGCAACGACTACATGGTAGCGATCCGACACGGCGGCAACTGTTATTGAAACGATTTCCGTTTGAGACGAAGACGAAAATCCGCAAGATGTCAAAAGGGATGAAACAAAAACTGGCACTTGTCGGTTGCTTCATGAAGGATGCACCCGTCTACCTACTCGATGAGCCAACCAGTGGGCTTGATCCTTTGATGCAAGAGCGTTTTTTAGAGTGGATCGAACAGGAGAAGCATGCTGGAAAAGCGATTCTAATGAGTTCACACCACTTTCCGGAGATGGAAAAATCGTGCGATCGAGCGGCTTTAATCAAAGCAGGGCGCATTATCGTCGAATCGGATATTCATGAGTTAGTTCGATCGAGTCGAAAGACGTATACGATCGTCTTCCGAACAGAGGTGGAGGCGGCACAGTTCGCGATGCAAGTCGGTGTTGAACCGAAGCGGACAGAAGTCAGTTTTCAAACGGATGAGACACTGAGCTTAAATCAGGCGATCGCTTATTTAACCCAGTACGATGTACGGCTGATTCGTCCGTCAGCAGATGATTTAGAACAGGTCTTCTTGCATTATTATGGAGAGGAGGAATCGTCGTGATATTGCTGATCCGCTCTTTATTCAAGCAGGTCAGAAAGCCCGTGCTTGCTTATGCGATTGGAACGAGTCTTTACTTATTGATGCTTGCGTTGCTATATCCATCGATGATGAAGACCGGTTTACTAGAAGCAAAACTAGAAGCATTACCTCCGGAAGTCTTAAAAGCCTTTCAATACGATAAGGTGACAGGGTTCGATAATGTACTGGATCTGCTCGGGGGAAACTATTACGGACTGATCTTTCAAGTCATTGCGAGTCTATTCTTGCTCTCATTAGCAGCGCGACTCGTTGCGCGACCAATCGACAACGGAGAGCTGATTGTCTATCTCGCAGCCCCGATCACCCGGAATGCGTATACGTTTGCTGTCGCGATCGTCATGGGTATCGCAAGTATGGTTCTCGTAGGACTGAATGGACTCGTCTTGATGGTATCCGACTGGTGGATGACAGATATTTCGATCAATGACGTCATCTTATGGCGGATTCAACTCAATGCGCTATTGTTACTCTTCGCGATCGGTGCCTTTACGTTATTCGTTGCGACGTTATTTGACGAAGAACGTCGTGCTTTTTCGCTTGCCGGTAGTGTACTGGTTCTATCGATCGTCTTGACGATTCTGTCGGAACTAAGTGACAAGACGGAGTGGCTTCGTTATCTATCCGTCTTCTCCTTATTCAATACGACGCAATTACTAGAAGGAACAGATCATTTTCTTCTTCATTCCATTCTTTTACTCGTCCTCTGTCTTGTGTTCTTGACCGGAGCAGTCGTTCAATTCGGACGTCGGAGTCTGTCGATTTGATCGAAAGTGGCGCAAAAACTTTACAGAAAGTGAACATTTAGGATTTGAACGTTGCGTCACGCGCTGATTTTTACTAAGATAAAGGAATGTTGTAGTTCTGGAAAAAGAAATGAGGTCTTTCGAAATGAATAAACCATCCATTTATGGATTAACGCTTGAGCAGATGACAGAATGGTTATCGAATCAAGGGCACAAACCATTCCGTGCCAAACAAGTATGGGATTGGCTCTACCGTAAACGTGTCACGACTTTCGCGGAAATGACGAATGTCAACAAGGATTGCCTTGAGTTGTTAGATCAGAGTTTTACGATTGACTCGATGACAGAAGCGGTCAAGCAAGAATCAGCAGACGGAACAATCAAGTTCCTTTTCAAATTATATGATGGCAACTTGATTGAAACGGTTCTAATGCGTCATAAGTACGGTCTTTCTGTCTGTGTTACGACACAGGTCGGCTGTAACATCGGCTGTAGCTTCTGTGCAAGTGGTCTGATCAAGAAGAGCCGCGACTTGTCAGCAGGCGAAATCGTTGAGCAGATCATGAACGTCCAACATCACCTCGATGCAGTCGGAAACGAAGAACGTGTCAGTCACGTCGTCGTCATGGGTATCGGTGAACCGTTCGATAACTTCGACAACATGGTCGACTTCTTGAACGTCATCAAGGACCACAATGGTCTTGCAATCGGTGCGCGTCACATTACGGTTTCAACAAGTGGTTTGGCAGACAAGATCTACAAGTTTGCTGACTTGAAACTCCAAGTCAACTTAGCCATCTCGCTTCACGCACCAAACAATGAATTGCGTACGCAAATCATGAAAATCAACCGGGCGATTCCGCTTGAGAAATTGATGCCAGCGATCGATTATTACGTTCAAACGACGAACCGTAAAATCACGATCGAGTACATCTTGCTTCGTGGCGTCAACGACCAAAAAGAACACGCAGTCGAACTCGCAAAACTGTTCGAAGACAAACGTCACCTGACGTATGTCAACTTGATTCCGTACAACCCAGTCGATGAGCACGGTCAATATCAGCGCAGTACGTCTGAAGATATCACGACGTTCTACGATACGTTGAAAAAGAACGGCTTGAACTGTGGTGTTCGTCTCGAGCACGGAACAGACATCGATGCGGCGTGTGGTCAATTACGTAGTAAGCAAATCAAAAAAGATAAAGTAGCATCCAAATAATTCGTTGGGCTTCTCATCGTTTCGGTGGGAAGCTTTTTTTACGATAAGAAATGAGGACATTCTATGACACGTACACGATTCAATGATTTTAACTTAAGCACACCAATTCTCGATTCAATCGAGCAACTCGGTTACACGACACCAACCGAAGTCCAGCAATCCGTCATTCCGGTCGTATTATCTGGAAAAGATGTCATCGTCAAATCACGGACGGGGAGCGGAAAGACGGCATCGTTTGCGATCCCACTGTGTGAACTCGTCGAGTGGGAAGAAAACAAACCACAAGTCTTAGTCTTGACGCCAACACGTGAGCTGGCCTTGCAGGTCAAAGAAGATATCATGAACATCGGACGTTATAAGCGGATCAAAGCGACAGCTGTCTTCGGCAAGCAACCGTTCCGTGGGCAAGTCACGGAGCTCAAGCAAAAGACACACGTCGTCGTCGGAACACCGGGACGCGTACGCGATCATATCGAGCGGGGCACGTTATCGCTTGAGAAAGTCCGTTACGTCGTTTTAGATGAAGCGGACGAAATGCTGAACATGGGCTTCCTCGATCAAGTCGATGCCATCTTGTCTGAGTTACCGAAGGAGCGGATGACACTATTGTTCTCTGCGACCTTCCCAGAAGACATCGAACAGTTGAGTGACCGTTACATGGAGGCACCAAAACGAATCGAAGCGGGCGAGACCGTCGTCTCAACGATTACGCATAGTTATATTCCGGTGACGGACAAGACGAAGTTCGCCATTTTGAAAGATGTCCTGGTCGCTGAAAACCCGGATCGCTGCATGATTTTCTGTCGGACGAAAGAACACGTTGATTTCGTCGCGAATGGTCTACGCGCACATGACTATCCGGTTGAAGCAATCCATGGTGGGATGGAACAAGACGATCGACTCGATGCGATGAAAGCCTTCCGTGCCGGGAAGTTCCGGATTCTCGTTGCAACAGATGTCGCGGCACGCGGCATCGATATCGAGAACATCACGCATGTCATCCAGTATGATCTCCCTGTCGAACGAGAAAGCTATGTTCACCGGACCGGTCGAACGGGGCGGGCAGGAGCAGCAGGACAAGCAATCAGTCTCGTCACACCGGCAGACGAACGTCGCCTCAAGGAAATCGAGCAGTATCACGGGAAACTGACACGTCGCCAAGCACCGACGGAAAAGGATTTGATGCGAACAGCGGATGCGTTTGAAGAGAAAATGGCGACGGAAGATACACGTTCTTCGAAAACGGAACAGCTTGATGCGGACATCATGAAATTGTTCTTTAACGGTGGGAAGAAAAAGAAACTCCGTGCCGTCGACTTTGTTGGAACGATTGCGAAGATTGAAGGCGTCACAGCAGACGACATCGGCATCATCTCGATTCAGGATACGTTGACGTATGTCGATATCCTCAACGGGAAAGGTCCACTTGTCCTCCGGGCGATGAAGACGACGAAGGTCAAAGGTAAACAATTGAAAGTGTACGAAGCATTCAAGAAATAAGACAAGCCGGTCATTCTCCGCTTAAGCGAAGAGCGACCGGCTGTTTTGCGTCAAGGCATGTCCAAGATGGAGTCCGCTAGCGGCTGCCTGGGCAAGCGAGTGTGTCGCACCGGAACAATCCCCGATTGCATAGATACCGGGACATGTCGTCTCAAACGTCTCTGACGTCTCAAGCATCGGTGCGTAAAACTTACCATCTAATCCGTAAAGCAACGTATCTCCCGGAAGTTCCACTTCAAGGAGTTGTTCAAGGCGCTCTAAAAACCCTTCTAAGACGAGCAGGTCTTCTGCAGGCACTTCTGCATGCAAATTACCGGGAGACGCAGTTAGGGAAGGAACGATGGTGTTACGACTCAATTGATCGTGTGCCGTCGCTCGCAATGCTCGGAAATCACTGAGTCGCTGAACGAGAATGCGATCACCACCTTGGTTGATTCCACCGATGATGCGCGCGGCATACGCATTCGCTTTCGCTAGCGTCGAAAAATAACGCGGGAGAAACAGCGTAAAGTTCAGATTCGTCGAGCCGTCTGCTGTCTCGTGGACATTTTGACCGTCCGGCATGACGAGTCCTTCTTGATATTTGCGGATGATCCGTCCGCGCGGATTCATGCAATAGGTGACGGCTTGACCGTAAGGCGAGTCGTAACCGAGCTTCGTCTCGAACGTCTCCTGTAACAAAGTCCGAAATAGTGCCTCATCCGTCTCAATTCGCACCCCGAGATCAAGTCGAGTCCGCTGTGGGGTGACACCAAGCGTCGCTAACTGGTGCAACGTAAAGTCCGCGCCAGAACGACCCGTCGCGAACACAATTCGTTGACTGACGAAAATCTCGTCCGCTGTTTTGATCGTAAACGGCTCCGCTTTCGTGATTTGCTCGATCGTCGTTTCGAACCGGGCATCGAGACGTGGTAATAAGGCGTCCTCAAACGCTGTGAAGACAGCAGCGGTCCGTGCCGTACCTAAATGACGGACGGTCGTCTCGACCGTATGCAGACCGGCGCGACGGGCACGAGACGCTACAGTAGGGGAGTGCGTCGAGTAGGTCTCGACTGTGCCTCCACCATATGTACATAAGAGATCATCGACTTCTTGGAACAGTCGTCGTGTCGTCTCTTCACCGATTTTTGAGACGAGTTCGCCGCCGAATCCCGTCGCATAATTGAACTTTCCTTCTGATTTGCCAAGCCCTGCGAATCCAAGATACGCATCTTCTGCTGTTCGTTCACGGATTGGTTTTCCGGCATCGAGCAGTAAGACGCGTTGCCCGTGTTCAACAAGCTGATGGGCGAGGAAAATTCCTGCTACACCAGCTCCGATAATCGTCACATCATACATCGCTGACACCTCCTTTTCATTGAGTATACAAAAAAGCCGGATTCCTATGAAAGGAATCCGGACTAGGTGAGATCGCTTATTTCCACTCTGCGATGTCAGCGATTGGTAGACGAACCGATGGGTATCCTGCGTCAACCGCTTTACCAATCGATAGCAACATGACTGGGAGGTAACGCTCTTTTTCAAGACCGAATGCTTCTGCGATTTGATCTTTTTCGTAACCACCGATTGGGTTTGTATCGTAACCGTGTGCACGAGCAACGAGCATCAATTGCATCGAAACGAGACCTGAGTCGATCAAGATGCTATCACGTAATGTTTCAACGTCTTCTGGACGGTAGAAACCTTTGATGGCTGGTACTTGGCGATCACGTACTTCTTGCGGCATAAGCCCTTTTTCAACAGCCATGTCGTAGATTGTCTCGATGCTGTCGACCGCGTTCATGTCACCGAAGACGGCGATGACAGCAGAAGATGTCTCGACTTGAACTTGGTTGAATTTCGCGAGTGGTGCGAGTGTCGCTTTTCCTTCTTCGCTATCGATGACGAGGAAACGCCATGGTTGCATGTTAACTGAAGATGGAGCAAGTGTTGCTTCTTCAAGGATTTGTGTCATTTCTTCTTTTGAAATTTTTACGTTCGTGTCGTAGTTGCGAATCGAGCGGCGTCCTTTGACGATTTCCATGAAGTCCGTTGTTGTTTGAGTAGTCATAATTATTCAATCTCCCTTGTGTGTTTTCTCTTTTTTATAGTGTGAAAAAACTTATTTCCAGTCTGCGATGTCGTTGATTGGTAGGCGAACCGATGGATATCCTGCGTCAACCGCTTTACCGATCGATAGCAACATGACCGGTACATAACGATCTTTTTCAAGACCGAATGCTTCCGCGATTTGATCTTTCTCGTAACCACCGATTGGGTTTGTATCATAACCGTGTGCACGAGCGACGAGCATCAATTGCATCGAGACAAGACCTGAATCGATCAAGATGCTGTCCTTTAAATCGTTTGCTGAGATACTGCTGTACATCCCTTGAATCGCTGGTACTTGGCGATCGCGTACTTCTTGTGGCATAAGCCCTTTTGCGACAGCTGTATCGTAGATGTTCTCGAGTTGATCAACAGCGTTCATGTCACCGAAGACGGCGATGACGGCAGAAGATGTCTCGACTTGGACTTGGTTGAATTTAGCGAGTGGTGCAAGTGTTGCTTTGCCTTCTTCGCTATCGATGACGAGGAAACGCCATGGTTGCATGTTGACGGAAGAAGGTGCGAGTGTTGCTTCTTCAAGGATTTGTGTCATTTCTTCTTTTGAGATCTTCACGTCTGTATCGTAGTTACGGATCGAACGGCGTCCTTTGACGATTTCCATGAAGTCTGTTTGAGTTTGCGTTGCCATATTAAATCGACTCCTCTTTTAATTTAGGTAATGTGTCGGCGTTCGCTTCGATGCGTTGAATCATCTCAGCTAACGTCCGTTGTTCTTCAGCAGAGAATCCTTCGAGTAAGTTCTCGAGGAACTCATCTTTTTGTTCGCGTAATCGTGCAATGCGCGTCGCGCCTTGTTCCGTTAAGGAAACAAGAATCACCCGATTGTCAGTAGCTGAACGCTCACGAGCAATCATCCCGGTCGATTCCAGATGTTTGAGGTGACGGGTCACCGCCGCATGATCGACATTGACGCGTTTTTGCAATTCTTTTTGACTGATCGTTTGATCGACTTGTAATTGAGCAAGTAAATCCATTCGCGTCTGACTGAAACCATCCGTACAGAGATCGAATTTTTGAGCAATCGTCTTATTGACGGAGACGAGTGCATAGATCAAACGTCCTTTTTCGGTACAGGAAATACTCAATCCATCACATCCTTCCCTTCGTTCGAAGAAACCTTTGACGTATCAAAGATTGATATGTAAACGAATATAACGTGTTTATTTTGATGACGCAACTTATCTGCTTCTGACATAAAAAAAGATATCATTCACGCGGAATGATATCGAGTCAGGCGACTTAACTAATTTGGCGTTCAGACGCTGAAAGTCCTTTTGCATCAATCGCTGCAATGATCCGGCGGAAATAAAACAACCAAAATTGCAGGAACGGTCCGATCAGGAAAATCGAGAGGATCGTACCGAAGAAAACAGGTCCCCCGAGCAACCAGCCAATGCCGCATGCTGTAACTTCCATGATCGTCCGCATCAGACGAATCGACGTTCCAAAACGCTCTGCAAGTGTCAATGTCAACCCATCGCGTGGACCGGCCCCGTATCCGACAGCGACATACAGACCAGCGCCCATCCCAATGATGAAAATGCCGAAAATCAGCCAGAGTGTATTCAACCAGATCGACTCAAATGAAGGTAAGAGATGAGAGCCAAGAACGAGATTCATGAAGACACCGACGAAAATCGCGTTGACGAGCGTTCCGATTTGCGGTGTGACGCGGTCTAACGCGTATTTCACGAACACGAGTAATAGACCGACAAGCAAGATGATCGTTCCGACGGATAGCGGCGTCTTTTTTTGGAGACCAAGATGCAATACATCCCACGTCGAGACACCGAGTTCAGCCGTGATCATCATCGATGAGCCAAGAGCGAGTAAAAATAAACCGAGTAGGAAGAGTCCCCACTTTAACGTAGCGCGTAACAACCAGGAAGCGCGATGACGCGTCATGTCTGGCACCCCATTTCTTAAAAATAATTGATTCGTTAACTGTATCATGAGGAAAGTGGAAGAAGAAAGACGAAATTTTCCGTTTTTTCCATCTTAAGAAGGAGGGGAAGGTCAAAAGAGAAACGTATACTGAAGAAAAAGGAGATGACCGAATGAAAGCGATCCGGCACCTGTTTCGTTTTACATATATAGAAGCCATCTGTTGCGTCTTTCCCGTGATGATTTTCGCGGCGCTTGCTCTTTCACGTTATCTTCCTACTGAACCGGTCGCTCGATACGATCTTCTGTTGCTCTGGTGTATTCTCGTCCAAATCGTCTTACTCGTCACGCGGTATGAAACGATGGAGGAATTCAAACTGATCTTATTGTTTCACGTCATCGGTCTAGCACTTGAACTGTTCAAAGTGAACGTCGGGTCTTGGAGTTATCCGGAAGACGCTTTGACGAAAGTGGCTGGTGTTCCATTGTATGCAGGATTCATGTACGCAAGCGTCGCGAGTTATGTCTGCCAGGCGTTTCGGCGATTTCATTTACGATTCATAGCATTTCCTCCCCCGTGGCTTGCGATCAGCGTCGGTAGTCTCGTCTATCTCAACTTCTTCACCCACCACTGGATCTTCGATGCACGCTGGCTATTGATGGTTCTCGTCGTCCTCGTTTTCTATAAGTCATGGGTTCATTTTACGATCGAGCAGACGATTTACCGGATGCCGCTCGTCCTGTCCTTTTTACTGATCGCCTTTTTCATTTGGATCGCAGAGAATATCGTGACGTTCTTTAAAGGCTGGGTCTATCCGCATCAAGAAGGAGGCTGGGCAGTCGTTGATCTTGGAAAATTATCTTCTTGGTTCCTACTTGTGATCATCACGGTTTTGATCGTCATCGTCGCGAAATATAAGCGTCAGGATCCGGCTGTGGAAATTCAGCAACGTACCTAAACAAAAAAATAACCTGGTTATTTTTTTGGACTACTTCCGCGTTTTTTCGTTGCTATAGTGAAAAAAACGCAAAGGAAGTGGTTACGGATGATGCAACAGGTGTTGGAACGAGCAACTGAATTGGTACAGATGAAATTAGCGGTCGTGGAGCGGTACGAAGATTGGCAACTCTGGCTCGACGAAGTAAACGGAATCGATGAATGGGTAAAGATGTCAGCGTATTATGCACCACGTGACGTTCAAGAAACACCGGTCGTCGACGAAGTAGTAGAGCTAGAGCAGACCATCGTCATGCCACCACAAGTACCGGTCGAGCCAGTACGCAAGCAACGTTATGCCTATACGTTTCAGCGGGGATTAAAAGGCGGTACTTTATTAGAGTGGTCCGGCAGTCATATTTCAGAACGAGACGTCCGCGATTGGAATCTCGAGCACGGCATGGAAGTACGTGTTCGAATGGAACGGGAGGATGATCATAAAACGATTTGCCGCATCGAAGCTGTCGTTTCGACGGATCGGATGAGAGAGAATCCAGAGCGTCTAGTGTTTGAACAAGCAATCGTCAAGGCACATGGCATCATTGAGAGAACGGTGGATGGTCCACTGCAAGATGAGTCAGGAAAGCCATTTTATTATGTCGTACCGGTCGAAGACATGCGTTATTTCCGACTGGAAGCAGGGCAGCTCGTCGATCTCGTCATGTGGCGGGGACGGAAGGATACACTGACGATTGCTTGGAAGCATCCGTTCACGTATGAAGAGCCGGTCGTCAATACATCATCCAACCGCCGATCAGAGGTGGAGCAACAGGTAGTGAAGACGCCTGTGACAACAAAAAAGTCAAATCGGTATGCACGAAAAATGAAACGGCAACCGGTGCCGAAAGCTAAAAAAGCGCAGCGTCGCGTCCGTATGCAAAAAGAGCGAACGATTGAACCGATCGTGACGACAGCTGTACCCGGACAATTGATGGATTTCGTTGATAAGACACCGCTTGATTTCACGCGCTTCACAGGAATGCGTCTCGTCATTGTCGGAAACGAACAACAGACCGCTGTCTATCGCGAGTTCTTTGCGCCGACGGGAATCGAATTGATTCATCTGGCAGGGGACGCACAGTCCGCGAAAAAGATTGCCTGTCTCGCCAAAAAGACGGACGCGATCGTCGTCGTGACGAGCCGTGTCTCTCATGCAGCGAGTGCGCATGTCATCGCTCAGGCGAAAAAGCATGGTATTCCATTCGCGATGGAACGCCTCGATGGTCGACGTTCGTTATACACGGCGTGTGAGCGGCAACTTGAGAGCGCTTGGCTTAAAAAGAAACAAGAGGGAAAATTATTGAAAAAGCAGTGAAACATTAGAAGAATTCGACCGTAAAGTAAGGTAAGAACTTATTTTTCAAGGAGGACCTTACTCATGTCATCTCAATTAAAAAAAGCAGCGAAGGAGTCGCTCAGCGGTCGTTGGGGGTTTGCCATCCTCATGTTCGTACTGTTTTCTATCATCCAGAGCGTTCCGACGTTCATCGGACCTGATCCTAACGAAGACCTAAATGCGATGAGTGCGGTCAGTATCATTCTTTCGATTTTATTGATCCCAATCGCAGCGGGTTGGACGTGGGTCGCGATGTCGTTCGCACGCAATGAAGAAGTCAAAGTAGCTGATTTGTTCGAGCCGTATAAAATCTTCGGCAAAGTCATCGGCGTCTCGATTGTGCAAGCGGTCTTCTTATTCCTATGGACACTACTCTTGATCATCCCAGGGATCATCAAGTCGTTCTCTTACCTGTTGACGTTCTACATCCTTCGAGATGAACCATCGATCGGTATCCTCGAGGCCATCACGCGTTCACGCCAACTCATGGATGGTCATAAGATGGAAGCATTCTTACTCTTCCTATCATTCATTGGTTGGGCATTACTTGTGATTGTTACACTTGGTCTTGCTGTCTTATGGGTTGGACCATACTTCAGCGTTACAATGGCAAAATTCTATGATCGTGTTCGTGGTGAACAAGCACCAGAGCCAACATCAGATTTCGTCGCACCATATTAATCCGGAATCCCGACACGACGTCGGGATTTTTTATGCGCGAAATAATTCCGATTGGAAAAGACGGTTTAATGGTTGCTTTAGTTCAGTGAATTCTGTACGATGAATGCAACACATCTTATCTAGAGAAGTCGAGGGACTGGCCCGAAGACACTTCAGCAACCCCGCCGTGGCGGAAGGTGCTACTTCCAGGAAGGGATACCTTCCGAAGATAAGAGCGGACAGGATAAGATACCGTCGCTCTTTTCGAACTTCGAAAAGAGCGTTTTTTATGATAAGGGGGATGATGGAGTGGAGTATGGTTTTTGGTTACCGATTTTTGGGGGATGGTTACGTAACGTCGAGAATGAACAGATGCCACCGACCTTCGATTATGCAAAACAAGTCGCACAAACAGCAGAGCGGATCGGCTTCTCGACGACGTTGATTGCGGAATTGAATTTGAATGATATCAAAGGCATCAAGGAACCGAGTCTTGAAGCATGGACGACGGCAGCAGCGATTGCTGCAACGACAGAACGCTTAGAGATCATGACAGCGGTTCGTCCCGGGTTTCATAATCCAGCGACGACGGCGAAGATGGCGGCAAACATCGATCAGTTGAGTGGTGGACGCTTTACACTCAACGTCGTTTCGGCGTGGTGGGCAGAGGAAGCCAAACAATACAACGGTATCTTCACAGCACACGATGAACGCTATGCTCGGACGGAAGAGTTCGTCACGGTCATGAAGGGACTATGGGCAGATGCGTCACCGTATAGCTTCTCCGGTCATCACTACACGATCGAGCAAGCAGAACTCCATCCGAAGCCGGTCCAGCGTCCAGGCATCAAGCTCTACGCTGGTGGAGAGAGTGAAGCTGGAAAACGAACGATCGTCGAACACTGTGATGCTTATGTCATGCATGGGGGCACGGTCGAAGAAGTAGCTCATAAAATCAGCGATATGAAAGTACGCCGGGAAGCGACGGGACAAACGCCGCTCGAGAGCTTCGGTCTTGCGGCCTACATCATTTGTCGAGATACGGAAGAAGAAGCGCTTCTTGAGTGGCAACGCATTACAGACGTCAAGGAAGACAGCGCCGGTTATGCCGGTTATCAGGATTTCATCAGTAAATCGCAACTGGAGCAACAGGTCGAGCGGAACGATTATTCCGTCTCGAACCGTGGTCTACGACCGAACTTGATCGGAACACCAGAACAAATCGCTGAACGGATTCTAGCGTTCGAAGCCGTTGGTGTCACGTTACTTTTATTACAATTCTCACCACAACTCGAAGAAATGGAACGCTTTGCCCGTGACGTAATGCCACTGGTCGAAGCGAAACGAAAGGTAGGTCAACAATCATGACAAAAATTCATATTCTCCACGAAAATCAAGAATGGACGGACCATCTCATCAAACGTCTCGAAGAACTCGAATTACCATATGAACAGTGGCACTTGAATGAAGGAATCGTTCCGCTGGATGAACTGCCGCCAGAAGGCGTCTTTTACAGCCGGATGAGTGCCTCTTCGCATACGCGGGGGCATCGTTACGCGCCGGAGTTGACGGAAGGGGTTCTCGCTTGGTTAGAAGAGCATGACCGGACCGTCTTTAACGGAACACGTGCGCTTCGTCTTGAAGTCAGCAAAGTCAATCAATACACGGCGTTGCGGAAGGCTGGGATTCGTGTACCGAAGACGACGGCTGCCGTCGGACGCGATCAAATCGTACAAGCAGCAAAAGAAATCGGCGTTTCGTCATTCATCACGAAACACAACCGTGCCGGAAAAGGTCTCGGCGTCCAGCTGTTCCACTCGATTGAAGCACTTGAAGCTTATCTCGACGGTCCGACATTCGACGAACCAGTCGATGGCATCACGTTGATTCAAGAGTATATTCAAGCACCAGAACCGTACATCACACGTTGTGAGTTCGTAGGTGGAAAGTTCGTCTACGCGGTTCGAGTCGATACATCAGAAGGTTTTGAGCTTTGCCCAGCGGATGCATGCGTGATCGACGACTTGTTCTGCCCAGTCGGTGAAGAAGCACCGCAAACACCGATGAAGTTCCAAATCGTTGAAGGCTTCGATGACCCGATCATCCAAAAGTATGAAGCATTCCTCCAAGCGAACCAGATCGCGGTCGCAGGCATCGAGTTCATTAAGGATGCGTCAGGTACGATCTATACGTATGACGTCAATACGAATACGAACTATAATTCGGATGCCGAGGCAGCTGCAGGACGCTACGGTATGCTTGAACTAGCGAAGTTCCTCGGTGCAGCCCTTGAAACAAGCACAGTAAAATAAGAATCTGCTCCCGCCCTGTCACCGGACGTTACAAGACCGGATGACAGGGTATTTCTATAGAAAAAGGGGGCAGGTGTATGATTACGTGGAGAGAAGAACGACAGCTCGATATTCCGATTGAAGAAGCATGGCACTTGTTTGATCACACGCGACTGCAACGTTTGATTCCAAATGTCGTCCAGCACGAGGTGATTGAACGAAAACCGGGTGTCGTTGGTTCGACCTATCGCCAAACGTACATGCAGGGCAATCGACTCGAAACCTATATCGTGACCGATTTAGCCTATACGAACGAGCCGGACTTCAAGCAAAATACGATTGGATTCACATTGGCTAAAATATTCAAGATCGAGATGACCTTTACGCTCAAACCGATCGATCATGATCGCTGTCTGTTGATCTATACGGGAAAAAATGAGGGAGCGAACTTTGTTGGAAAGAGTCTGTTGTCGCTTGGAGGCGAGCGGGAGAATGAGAAAATCGTTCACGGTCTGTTGCAACGTGTGGAAGAAGAAGCGGCGAAACAAAAGAAGAACAACGCATGAAAAAACGGATTCCCGCGCTTGGGAATCCGTTTTTAGTATCTTATCGATGCGTATACGATTTATGACCGCTCGGTAAACCAGAGAGGTAACCGACACCACCTGTTTTTTGAATCCCGATGCCGTCTTTCATCGCTTGTTCGAGCGCTTTTGGATCGACCGCGGTGATTTGTTTGTCAGTCAATGACTCACCTGGGTGCTGGTAGTTGCTCAAGAGATAGCTATACCCACC
Organism: Exiguobacterium abrahamii; assembly: GCF_015645365.1. Classification (NCBI taxonomy): domain Bacteria; kingdom Bacillati; phylum Bacillota; class Bacilli; order Caryophanales; genus Exiguobacterium; species Exiguobacterium abrahamii. The sequence continues at coordinate 162,887 of NZ_JADOYC010000005.1, read as the reverse complement.
AACATGATCGAGTGAACGGAGACCAGTTGCTTCCGCTCCGACTGGAACTGAAAGGATACGTGATAGTTTTTTCGTCTTCAGGTTGTAGGCCCAAACGAAGTTATTCGTGTGCAAGGAGCTATCTTCACCGATAAAGAGCGTATCAGATGTCGCGGAATAAGCGAGGTTATCTGGATTCGCGACGAGATCCGGATTCGCTGTGTTGCCGTAAGCATCCGGCTTCTTCAAATCTTCACCAATGACGAGTGCTTGCATATTCGTTGGTACGTAACGGCTGTCGATGCCTTTTGCACGACCAAGATCGATTTCGAATGTCGCACCTGATTCGCGTTTTTCAAGCTGGATGTCGTCTTGGACAGCACCTTCTTGTTTTTCGGTACTGCCTGACACATAAGACAAGGCGATGTAGGCTTTTTTGTCTTGCTCGTTGACCGTGATGCCTTCCATCTTGTTGAATTCTGATGTTGCGCCAAGCAACGCACCATAACGGCGTGATTCAAGGAAAGCTGCTTCTTTTTCCTTACCAGGCTTGAGCTTCAAGTATTCGACTTTTTTGCTAGCAGCTGTTTTGACTGCTTTAAAGCCAGGTGTTGGCGCATCGGCTGTCTCGAAGATATCGCTGAACTTCGTCCCTTTATCAATCAAGCGTTTGACTTCTTTATCGGAAGCATGACCAAGCTTGATCCATTCGAGATCACCAGCTCCGCCTTCCGTCGCGCGTGTTTGTTTGAACTTCGCCGCGTAAAGTGTTCCTTTTGAGAAATCACGCTTTTTATCCGCGACATACATGAACATCATCGTATTGTTTCCGTCGTCACCGAAGATCGCAGTCTTTTGATCCGGCAGAATCTGCATCATCTCGTGTGAGAAACGACCTGTGCTGTAGTGTTTAACTGCTGTCGCTTTCCCTTTTCGATCGACCGAGATTTCCGGTGTGAAGCCGTAGAAGTAAGGATTCGCTTTTTCGGTCGTTCCGAAATAGCGCTCAGCGAAGGCATTTACTTCTTTATAAGCAGCTGACGTTTTGTCTGACTCAAACGCACGAGCATCTGGTTCATATTCCTCTGACCCAAGGTGTGTTCCCCATGGCGTCGTTGAACCGTTACATGGTGTCCAGAGTCCATTGACGTTTTCAAAATCAATCTTGCTGGCTTTTTTGACAGCAAGCTTTCCAGTTTTCTTATCTTGCGTTACTTCTGTTAACGTCATCGATGCTGGAAGTCCCTTGACTTCATTACCAGCGTTATCAATTGAGTCATATTCGAAGTGAGACACCATGTATTTTTTTCCGTGCACTTCAAGCAGACTATTTGAGTCTGGTGCATCTGAGACGAAGGCTTCCGGTTTGTCCGGTACACTGCGGTCGATGATCGGATTACCTTTAGCATCGATTGGTGTACCTGCTGCAATCATCTCACCTTTGTTTTCGACGATTTTATCTTGCGACAGGAATAATTGATTATAGTTCAACGGCTTCACTTCTGATTTGCCGTTCGTATAGGTGACTTTGACTTTTGCTTCTGTATAAGTTTTTACCATCTGATCGATTTTCGTCGGTGCATCCATCGACAAGAATTCGACCTTCTTGATGTTGCGTGTTGTATGAGAAGAGCTATGGGCATCCGCGAACATCGGGACCATACTTGATGACAAGACCGCTGCTGATAGACCAACCATGAGTGTTCGTTTCATTTTCGTTTCCCCCAAATGAGTTTGTGTTGTTGCTACATTTCCATTTAATCAGTCGATTATGTAGAGGGTGTAAAGAAACCTGGTCAGTTATATCTCAGTTAGTTAATCTTTCCTTTACAGTAAGGTCAGCAAACGAGCAATCTGTGGATCATCGTGAAGCTCCCTTAATGGTCGGAAACGGACGGTTCGTAATTCTTGTTGGTCAAATGGCAGTTCGGGATCGATCCCGAGTCGAGGTGCAGGACTGCCTAAGGCACGTCGGACAAGAAAGCATGTCTCGGTTCCTTGATCAATTGAAATCTCATAGAGTTGCCGTTCAATCGTGATGCGAAGGTGTGTCTCCTCTAATACTTCCCGCATGACGGCTTGTTCTTTTGTTTCACCACTCTCGACACCTCCGCCCGGTAACGTCCAGAACGTCCGGGAAGGCGTGTGTAATTCGACCATTAGGATCTGTTGCTCTTCGATCAACGCAGCACATACCCGGTGTCGCATATCGCATTCCTCCTTAATGTATTCAAAAAAGAGACCGAAACGACAGTTCCGGTCTCCTCAAAATCATTGCGCGTATAACGCTGTTAATTGCTGTTGGATCGTATCATTGTTCAAGTACTCATCGTATGTCGTTTCTTTATCGACGATACCGTTCGGCGTTAACTCGATGATACGGTTCGCGATCGTTTCGACGAACTGATGGTCATGCGAGCTAAAGAGCATTGCGCCTTTGTAAGCGATCAAGCCATCGTTGAGTGCTGTGATCGATTCGAGATCTAAGTGGTTCGTTGGATCGTCGAGGACGAGAACGTTAGCGCCGCTGAGCATTGCTTTTGAAAGCATACAACGGACTTTTTCGCCCCCAGATAAGACAGAGGCTTTTTTCATGACTTCTTCTCCTGAGAAGAGCATCCGTCCGAGGAATCCACGGAGGAACGTATCGCTCTCATCTGCCGGCGAATACTGACGGAGCCAATCGAGGATCGTCTTATCCGAGCCTTCGAAGAATTCCGAGTTATCTTTTGGCAAGTACGACTGCGAAGTCGTGACGCCCCATTTGAACGTACCGCTATCCGGTTCCATCTCACCCATAAGAATTTTGAAGAGAGTCGTGATTGCGATATCGCTCTGGCTGATGAACGCGACTTTATCCGTCTTGTTCAACGAGAAGCGGACGTTATCAAGGACTTTGACGCCATCGATCGTCTTCGAGATACCGTCGACCATCAAGAGATCATTTCCGATTTCGCGTTCCGGTGTAAAACCGACGAACGGATAACGGCGTGACGATGGACGAATGTCGTCGAGTGTGATTTTATCAAGCAATTTCTTCCGCGACGTCGCTTGTTTCGCTTTTGAAGCGTTTGAGCTGAAACGCGCGATGAAGGCTTGAAGTTCTTTGATTTTCTCTTCTTTTTTCTTGTTTTGGTCACTTGCCATACGCGAAGCAAGCTGACTTGACTCGTACCAGAAATCGTAGTTTCCGATATACAATTGAATCTTACCGTAATCGAGATCCGCCATATGCGTACAGACGTTGTTCAAGAAGTGACGATCGTGGGAAATGACGATGACCGTGTTCTCGAATCCGATTAAGAATTCTTCGAGCCATTTGACGGCTTTCAAATCAAGTCCGTTCGTCGGCTCATCGAGTAAGAGAATGTCTGGTTTGCCGAACAACGCTTGTGCAAGCAAGACTTTGACCTTTTCCGATCCTGTCAGCTCAGCCATCGTTTTCGAGTGAAGGTCTTCCTTGATACCGAGTCCTTGAAGAAGCATTGCGGCTTCCGACTCTGCTTCCCAACCGTTCATCTCAGCGAATTCACCTTCGAGTTCAGCAGCGCGCATACCGTCTTCGTCCGAGAAATCTTCTTTCATATAGATCGCATCTTTTTCTTTCATGACTTCATAGAGACGTTTGTGTCCCATCATGACCGTTTCGATGACTTGGAATTCTTCGTATTCGTAATGGTTCTGACGGAGAACGCCTAAACGTTCGCCTGGTGTGATGATGACATCGCCTTGTTGTGCTTCGATGTCACCAGCGAGAATTTTCAAGAATGTCGATTTACCGGCGCCGTTTGCACCGATTAAACCGTAACAGTTACCTGGTGTGAACTTGATGTTGACGTCTTCGAATAATTTGCGGTCTGCAAAGCGAAGACCGACGTTTTGTACTGTAATCATATAGAGATGAACCCTCGTTTCTAGTAAGTGATGTGCTCATTCGAGTGTACCACAAATCGTGATCTGTCGTAGAGCAGGCAAAGTTCCCTCCATATTAGGACAGAAATTAAAAATAAGCAACCGGACATTTAAAAAAATGAAACATTTTCCAGATAGATACGTAGAAGAAAGTAAGGAATTCGTTAGAGGAGGGGTTGGATGGCCATCTTTTTCACATTATTGTTTTTCGCCCTCATCGTTTTGCTTGGCATGGAACTCTACCGCTATATCCAAGAAAAGATCGATAAAGGAGATTCAGAATGAGAGAAATCAAACCAAAGAAAAAAATTCGCCCATCGATGATCATCGCTGGTGTGCTCGTATTAGCATTACTTGCAACAACGCCGTTCATCGTTGAACAAATCGAACCTGGACAAGTTGGTGTCGTCTATACACCGTCAAGCGGTGTCAAAGATGAGACGTTATCGCAAGGTTGGCATGTCGTTTCACCGATTACACGGGTGACGGAGTATCCGATTCGGACACAGACAAAAGCGCTTGAGAACATGACGCTTGCGACCAAGGATGGAAAGAACATCGTCGTTGACTTTACATACAGCTTCTCCGTCTCACCGGATAAGGTGACGAAAGTCTTCAACAAGTTCGGACCGATTGAAATTGATGAGATTGCAAAAGGTTATCTGAAACAACGTCTCTACGATGCATCGCGTGAGCAAATCTCGAAAGTCACCGTCCTTGAACTGTTCGGTGAAAAGTCAGGGAATGTCTCGACGAGCATTCAGACGCAGTTTGCAGAAGACGTCAAGGATATCGGTTTCATCATCGAAGATGTCGCACTCGGTGCGCCGAAACCAGATGAAAAGACACAGGAAGCAATCGATGCGCGTGTAAAAGCGTCGCAGGAACTCGATAAAAAGAAAACGGATCTTGAAATCGCTAAAGCAGAAGCAGAGCGTCTTCGCGTAGAAGCGAAAGGAGCAGCAGATGCCCGTTTGATTGAAGCCCAAGGTTTAGCAAAAGCTCAAAAAGAACTACAGAAGACATTGACAGAAGAAATGATTCAATACGAAGCTGTCAAGAAATGGGACGGGAAGTCACCACTCGTTAGTGGGTCGGGTAGCATGGTTCAATTACCGATTCCGGATGCTACAACAGAAGACAAGAATTAAAACTCGATGTGCTTGGAGACAAGCACATTTTTTTATTTCATCATAATAAAATGACTGTACTAATTCTCTTATGGTATTAAATTTTAATATATCAATAAAAAATGATACATTTTATATCTTTTAAATCCCAAATTAATGGTTTAATTACCTTTTTTATAAGGAAAAAGGTGTAAAGAAAAGTTATTTAGATTAACTAGGTCAATGAATTGTTCCAATTGAAGGAGGAATTTTATTGTATCGAAATCGATCACCGAATCTTTTTATCATCTTAATGATCTTACTGGCAACAAGCTTTCCGATTCCGCACAGTCATGCGACGACTGAGGAATTCGAAATTCCAGACCCTTTGACGTCATCGTTTTGTGAAGAGACGTTGAATGATCCAAAGAAAAAGGACTTGTTGGAAAAAGAGGAAATCGAACAATGCGAAGAGCTCGTAGAAGTAGAGAAGACGCCATCAACCGAGAGTGAGGTCCTACCAACACCAGAGACACCTCAAACCGAGAGCAAAGACCCACCAACACCAGAGACACCTCCAACCGAGAGTGAAGACCCACCAACACCAGAGACACCTCCAACCGAGAGCGAAGATCCACTAACACCAGAGACACCTCCAACTGAGAGCGAAGCCCCACCAGCACCTGAGACACCCCCAACTGAGAGCGAAGCCCCACCAGCACCTGAGACACCCCCAACTGAGAGCGAAGCCCCATCAACACCCGAGACACTTCCAACTGGAAGCGAAGACCCATCAATACCTGAGACACCTCCAACTGAGAATGAAGATCCCTCAACATCTGAGACAGCTCCAGATGAAGCGGACAATGAAGTTCCGGAACAACTTGAATCTGAAGAATCATCGAGCGAAATTACAGCACCTGTCTTAAAGCCGATTGAACCAAGACAAGAGAAACAACAAGCTGTTGCTCCGACTCTTGCTGGAGTAGCACTGCTCGGAAGATCAAGTTTAGATGCAGCTTATAATGCGACGACTCAAACGATCACATTAGAAAATACCGTTTCTGGATTACTAAATTTAAACTTATCAAGCGGTTATATCATTTTTCGATTGCCGAAAGAAGTCATGCAAAGCATTGAAACTGATTCGGTCAAGCTCCAGTATCGTTACGGTGGGTTACTTGGAATTGGTTCAACAAGAGATGTTCCAGCATCGTTTGACAGCACAAATAACCAACTTTACGCAGATGTCAGTGCCTTATTAAAACTATCGTTATTGAGTAGCGATCGTTTTACTCTATCGTTTAAAGTCGGAAATTTACCAGTGGGAGTCGATAAGACTTATACATTCCGTAGTGAGCTAGCCGATGGATTAATCGACTTGAATCTTTTAAGTAATGGAAGTGCTACGGCTACACTTGGAATTGGTCCAACATTTAATTTAACCGTTCCATCGACACTTGACTTCGGTAGTCATGAGTTGACAGGAGGAGAGAAAATCATTCCGCGATTGTCGCCAATGACGATTGGGATTTCTCATGAAAATGCGACGGATTACCTCTGGAAATTACAGGCTCGCTTGAGTCGACCATTAACCAGTACAAAAAACGATATCTTAACGGATGTGCTCTACTTCAAGACGTCTACTACGAAACAACTCTTACAAGATACAGCGATCGAAGTTGCCGCAGGGAAGATGGGAGCAACATCTAGTCCGATTTCGCTGACGTATGCTCCGGACGAAGGTATTGTGCTCGATTTAACTGGAAAGTATCCAAAACCTTTATCGTATAGCGCAGATATTCAATGGAGTCTAATCAATGCACCATGAAAAGGGGAGAATAGAGATGAAAAAACGTTTCGCTGCTTCGACGGTATTGATGAGTACTGCTTTGGTTTTAGGGTCGACAACCGCATGGGCGGCGTCTTCGACAGCAACTATTGAATTCACATCGAACGGAGCACCAGTTGTCGTAGATCCGGATGTATTGATTCCAGATTCGGAAAATCCATATCTTCCGCCTGGCGATAATGAACCTACGTACGAAACAGGATCACTTACACTAGATTTTGTATCTAATTTTGATTTTGGAGCAAACGAATTAGTATTTGATAAGGAAGAATTTAAAGCGACGAATCAAAAGCCCTTTCTACAAGTAACGGATCGAAGAGATATTCTAAGTAAATGGGACGTTAAGGTAAAGCTCGGAAAATTTGCAGATAAAAACGGAAATGAATCATTAACAGGTTCAATTTTAACTATTAATCCGGGAGTAGTTCAAACGTTGAAAAGCGTTGGAGATTATTCAATACCAACAACTAAAGGTATTGTGTTGAAGCCTGGTGGTGACGAAGAAACGATTTTAACAGCAGAAAAAGGAACATTTTCAACATGGCAAGTTTACTGGAAAGGGAATGGTGAGACAAATGACTTTATCAAGATCGACATACCAGTGAACGAACAAACTAAAGGCAAGCACATAGCAACGATGGAATGGACACTCTCGGACGTCGTGAATTGATTGGAAAGCAGGTGAGATAGAGATGAAACGATGGGGAATCGGTTGTCTTGCTATACTAATCTATGGATTGCTAATCTGGATTACGCCTTCCACTAGCTTCGCAGAAGATCGTGTCAATTTTTCGATTGAAGCTGTTCCAAATGCCTACCAAGTGGATTCAGGCGTCTCGTACTTTGATCTACGCATGACGGCGAAACAAAAGACGAATCTTCAAGTTCGAATTTTCAATCACGGACCGGAGGATCATACGTTTTTGACATCAATCCGGAATGCAACGACGAACGATAATGGTTTGATCGTTTACGATCAAAAGAAACCGGTCCCGTTAGCTCCGACGTCGTTGACGGACCTCATCGAACCAAATACGAAATCAACGTTCATTAAAGGCGGCGAATCGAAAGTCGTTTCTTTACCACTTGAGCTTGTGAACGATTTAGACGGTACCTTGTTGGCCGGGGTCCGGGTTGAAAAGAAACCTGAAAAAGAAACCTCAAAAAAAAATACGATCGGGATTCAAAATCGCCATGTATATGTCATTGGATTGAAAGTCCGATCTTCGATTAAAGACCTGGCGCCCGAGATTACGTACGAAGGGGTAGAGGCAAAATCGTCTTTTTCTAGACCGACTGTCTTTGTTAAGCTAGCCAATCAGGTACCGACGATCAGTCAGCCCATGAAGTTCGAAGCCGTCGTCACGCAAGACAAAAAAGTCGTCGTTCGGAAAGCGACGGAAGTTCGATTTGCTCCGTCGATTTATATGAGAACACCGATTGAAACGACGGGAATCTTAGAACCAGGTACGTATCAAATTAATATCCGTGTTGAAGGAAAAGAAAAGACGTGGAAGTGGAAAGACAGCTTTAAAATCACGAAGCGCCAAGCAGACCAGATGAAAGAACAGATGCCTGAGCAAGAAATCGAGGAAAATTCCAACTCCTTCGTCGGTGAATGGTCGAAGGAACTCATGATTGCCTCGACGTTGATTATCTTTTTGCTGATTGGTTACATCTATCGTTTGAAAAAACAACAACGCCAGACATGAAAAAAAGCAGATTCTCAGCGCTGAGAATCTGCTTTTTGATTAGCGAGAAGCTTGTTCAAATCCTTGAGCGATGGCAATGATCACTTGTGTTGCTTTGACCATATTATCGACCGAAATGAATTCAAACTTGCCATGGTAGTTCTCGCCACCGGTAAAGATGTTCGGTGTTGGAAGACCCATGTATGAAAGTTGTGATCCATCCGTTCCACCACGAATCGGTTTAATGATCGGTGTGATGTCAAGCGACTCCATCGCTGCATGAGCGATATCAATGATGTGCATATGGGGTTCGATTTTTTCGCGCATGTTGTAGTACTGATCGTGTAAATCGATTTCGACACTGCCGGCGCCATACTTTTTGTTCCACTCATCGACAAGGGCAGATAAGAAGTGTTTCCGTCCTTCGAACGCCTCACGATCAAAATCACGAATGATATAGTCGAGCGTCGTTTTTTCGACAGAACCATCAAACGAAATCAAGTGGAAGAAGCCTTCGAAACCATCCGTGAATTCAGGAGACTCTTCTCCAGGGAGACGATCGTGGAATGCCATCGCATGTTTCTGCGAATTGACCATCTTATCTTTTGCTGTTCCCGGATGGACATTTGTTCCGTGGAAGACGATTTTGGCTGCAGCCGCATTAAAGCTTTCGTATTCGAGTTCACCCAGCGGACCGCCGTCGACCGTGTAGGCATACGTTGCATCGAATGCTTCGACATTGAAATGATGTGGTCCACGACCGATTTCTTCGTCTGGCGTAAAGGCAACACGAATGCGACCATGCTTGATTTCTGGATGTGAAATCAGATGATGCATGGCTGTCATGATTTCTGAGATTCCGGCTTTATTATCGGCACCGAGTAATGTCGTACCATCCGTTGTCATTAAGGTATGACCAACATAGTTGTGTAGTGCCGGAAAATCAGTTGGCGACAGGATGACGGACGGTACTTCACTTAACGTGATCGGATTTCCGTCATACGCTTCCACGAGTTGCGGACGAACATTCGTACCTGTAAAGTCCGTTGCTGTATCCAGGTGAGCAAGAAAACCAATTGTCGGAATGTCTGCATCTGTATTAGCGGGTAACGTCGCCATGACATAACCATTGTCATCGACCGTGACCTCTTCCATGCCAATGGTCTTTAATTCTTCTACGAGCAAACGAGCTAGTGTCCATTGCCCTTCAGTTGTTGGAACCGTCGTACTCTCATAGTTCGACTGTGTATCGACTTTCACGTATGTAGTTAGACGATCAATCAATTCTTGTTTCAAATCAAAAACGTCCCTTCTCGTCATAAGATACCTTCATCATAGCATGAACGACTAATGTGAGAGAATTCTGAATCATGATAGACTAATAATGGAAAAGGGGGAATTTTTCATGAGAGCATTCGTAGTCGATCAGTATGGAAAAGACGCATCACTTACAGAAAAAGACGTCACACCTGAAAAAGCGGGGAAACACGAATTACGGGTTCAAATCGAGGGGTCGAGCATCAATCCACTTGATACGAAGATGTTCTTCGGACATGTGGCGGCGGCTTCGACGACTGGAATTCTCCAGGGGGATGTAACGGGGAAAGTCATTGGGATTGGGGATAGTGTGACGTCTTTTTCTATCGGCGATCGCATCGTCGCATTCGGCGGTGGACTCGGAACACGTGCCGGTGCGCTAGCGGAAGAAATGCTTGTGCCTGAACAGATGGCAGTTTTACGACCGGAAGGGGTCTCGGCTGAGGTTGCTGGTTGTTTACCGGTGATTGGGTTGACCGCGATGGAAATATTAAAAGAGCGAATCGCGATTACTCCAGGCATCCGTGTATATGTAGCAGGTGGAACGGGTGGAGTAGGACATCTTACCGTTCAACTCGCACGTCATTATGGATGCGACGTCACAGCGAGCGCCTCTTCTGACGAGAAGGCAGCTTGGCTAGAAGCGAAAGGGATTCGCGTTCATCGGTATAAGGAAGAATCAGCTGAAGCGTTATTAAACCGACTGGATCTGGACGGATTCGACGTCATCATTGATACAGTGGGTGGTGACCATTTACAAGAATCGTTCATACTCGCAAAAGAGCGGGGACGCATCATTTCGATCGCGACACGGACGACACAAGATTTAACGATGATGCATAGTAAAGCCTTGTCCCTTGAAGCTGTGTTCGTCGCGCTTCCGTTACTGAAAGGAAAAGTAGAGGAGATGAAACAACAGCAACGTCACTTATCAGAACTCGTTCATTTAGTGGAAGAGGATGTCATCGAGATTCGGATTGAAGAGCAGATTCCGTATGAACGCGATGCGTTAAACGACCTCTATCAACGATTTGATCAAACATCACACTTTGGTAAGGTAAGTGTATATCCAACCCCTAAAAAATGATTCTCCATTCATTTTACATTTCCTGTTAAAAATATAAAAAATCCGCTACTGAAAAATTCGGTAGCGGATTTTTTAGATAACAGATCATTTACGGCGAACAAGAATGCTTTTTGGAGCGAGTTGTGGCATGGAAGGAGGAGTCGGGAAATCTTTCTGCTCCGGTTGCTCCCACACGACTTCGAATTTTTGACGCAACTTGTTGAATGCCTGCTCGACAGCTTTTTTCAATTGTGAGGCATCAAGAGCAGGACTATCTGTCGTAATCGCAAGCAGTCCTCCACGATTCGTCAGATGAATGACTTTTTGGATCCAAAGGGCGAGATCCTGTTCCGTCCGAAACTGACGCGTCCGTGTATTGACTTGTACGGGCGGATGGAATAAGACGACGTCAAAACGAGTCTTCTTATCCGCTTGTTCGATGTAGTCGAACGCATCCTGAACTATAATCTTCTGTTTTTCGGGAGTAAAACTGTTCAACATCAGATTATCTTTTGTCTTATTTCGACTGCGTGTCGAGAAATCAACGCTTGTCGTTCGGGCAGCTTCACCATAAAGGGCAGCTACCGTTAACGTTCCTGTATCGGAAAAGAGGTTAAGTACGGTCTTTCGTTCGACGGAATCGAGAAGGATTCGGCGTAGTTCACGTTGGGCAATGTCAAAACCAGTCCGCATGCCAGCATCCAAGTCATACTCATACAACACACCATATTCTTGTGCGACTTCAGGAAAATCGCCTCGTTCCCCCTTCAAGAAGTCGTCGCCTTTGACCGGTTGAAGATCGACGAGGAAATCTCGTTTTTCATAAATGCTTCTATAATTCAGTAGTGATTCAAGAGCCTCAAGAATCAGTGGACGGAATGTATAGATGCCTTCATTTTCGAATGTAATGAGGTAATGATGATCATAACAGTCGATCGTCAAACCACCAATACCATCCCCAGCACCGTTAAAGATACGGAAGGCTTCTGAATACTCTTCAAAAAATTCATTTCGTTTGTCTAACGCTTTCTCAAAAAGTTGTTTGAAGAAGGCGACATCAATCGCTTCTTGCTCGTCCATTGAGAGAGTCCAACCGACACCTTTTTCCTGCTTGCCAAAATAACCGGTCGCGAGGTATTCTTTATGTTCTGTCATCAGATGAAGCAGTCCGCCTGCCTCTTTGACATGGTGCAAAGCTTCGAACATTTCCTTGCGTAACGCGGGATACCCGCTTTGAATCGATTCAATCCATTCTGGTTTGACGACAACTGGATAAAGTTCACGGGGCATGTTAGTTTCCTCATTTCTACTTGTGGATAAGTGCCATAAGTATACCATAAATGGGGTTATCCACATGTGGATAACTGGATATAAATAAAACCGCTATCCTTTGTAAAGTCAAAGGAATAACGGTTTTTGTTATGATAAGCAGAGAACTGAAAAATCTATAATGATTTGGAGTGAAACATAAAAATGAAAAAACATGTTCAAGTCGTTGGGGCTGTCATTCGCAATGATCATAATGAAATATTGTGTGCACTTCGTAGTAGCCAAATGTCATTGCCTAACTTATGGGAGTTTCCTGGGGGAAAAATTGAGCTACATGAAACGCCTTCACAGTCTTTAGTTCGCGAGATCAATGAAGAATTAAAATGTAACATTAAGGTCAAACAACCAATTGAAAAAACGACGTACGAGTACGATGCTATTATTGTTACACTGCATACGTTTGAAGCTGAAATCGTAACAGGAGAACCGATTGCCGTAGAACATGCAGAGCTTCGCTGGGTATCTGTTTCAGATCTTGATCAGCTTGAATGGGCTCCTGCCGATATTCCTGCAGTTGAGTACATTAAGAAAGAGTTTGCCACTCTTTAAACAGTTCAATTGATAGTGGAGAATGAAGTGACCAAGTCACACTAATCGGTTTAGAACCTGTACTTTGAAGATGCTTTAACTGGCCAAAGTATGTGAACGGTAGCGTTTTTCCTTGTTCTTTATCTGCTTTACGCATAAATAAATGAATACGAATTCCTTCGCTCTCATGGTTTTGATATAAAGTACCGGCTTTACCTGTAGCAGTTGCATTACTTTGAGACTGCCAGTGGAAACGATATTGATCTAAGAAATAATCGTTATATTTTAGTTGCTCATCAATGGCTTCATCTTTGTGTAAATTCACGAATAAAATGTAATCGTCACCAGCTTGAGCTACGCCTTCACGCCAAGAACCTTCCTGACTTGGTGAACATAGGAGACGTTGGATAACAGAACGATTGTATGTTTGATGTAATAGAAACGCCTGATCTTCGATCAACCAATTAATTCGATCTGGTAGTTGGTGAAATGCAAGTAGACCTGCTTGGATAAAATGTATCATATATGAACGTAATTCAGTTGATTGTTGAAGTGCTTGAACGACTGTATTTGAAAAGCGATAGCGTTCTTCTGGTACAGCATCTAGCAATTGAATACGATCATTTTTAAACGCAGTAGACCAGCGTTTAAAAAGATGATGAATAATTGGTCGCTTTGAAAAAGAGTGATTCGGTGATAAGGCGAATTCTTTGAAAACTACTTGTTCAATATCTTGTACTGAAGCAGAAGGATGATGCAGTAAATGTTTTAAAATCAGTAAGCTAAAGGGCTCACGAATTGGAAATAGTCCTTCGAGCTGTTCAACAATTTTGCGTGTAGTATCATCGAGCAATAAACGTAGTTCTTCATCGGTAGCATGTTTTTCAAGTTGTTTAAGACGTAATGTACTTCTCCATTGCTGAACAATACTTTCAACAGCTGGCGCCTCTTTATGTGTAACTAAATCATTTAAACTCGGAGGATTTCCGATCATGCGTGTCAGCCTTTGATAACTTTCACGGAGCTGTTTGCTAGCTGAAAACTCTATTTTTTTCATTTGTTCAATAATAAATCTTTCTGTAATTGAATCTAGAATGGCTAAAGAACCTTCCGGTAAAATTGGAAAATGCTGTTTTACAGCAGTAGCAATTTTATAACGATCAATAGAATGAAACGATTGTTGACCAGACAACACAAGTGGTGCAACAAAAGCCTTTTGACTATTTCCGATAAAATCTAAAATCGTAACAAATTCTTTTGAGCTATGTTTACGTAAGCCTCTCCCCAATTGTTGAATAAAAATAGTAGGAGACTCCGTAGGACGTAAAAATAGCATGAGATTGACTTTTGGAATATCGACTCCTTCGTTAAACAAGTCAACTGTAAAAATATATTGTAGTGGATCTTGATCGTCCTCTAGTCGGCGAATGGCTTCTTCGCGTTCTTCTTCAGACTGTTTACTTGTAACAGCCATTGCTTCAATTTGATGTCGTTTAAATTCTTGCTCCATAAACTCTGCATGATTGATATTGACGCAGAATCCTAATCCAACAGCCTGATTACCACTGAATCCAAATTTACGAATCATTTCAACAATATAATCTGTTCGTGTTGAGCGTTCGAGTGCAACAACAAGATCTTGTTCTACATAAAAGCCGTTGTGTTGAGGAATAAGAGAATAATCAATCGATTCATCATCTTGAATACCAAAATAATGGAATGGTGAAAGTAAATCTTGTGCTAAGGCATCATACAGACGAACTTCGTAAGCGACATTATAGTCAACAAGCTGGAAGATATTTTGACCATCCATTCGTTCTGGTGTTGCCGTTACGCCAAGCAAAAATTTCGGCGTAAAATAGTTAAGAATGTTTTGGTAAGAAGCAGATGAAGCGTGATGGAATTCATCAATAATGATGTAGTCAAACGTATCCTGTAAAAATTGATTAAGATGAACCTCTTTTGAAAGTGTTTGAACGGTAGCGAAGGTAAATTGTGCATCTTGAATTTGTTGTGATCCTGAATATCTACCAAATGTATAACTTTCATTTGCAAAAACTTGCCTAAATGTATGCTCAGCTTGTGATAGTAGCTTTCCACGATGTGCAACAAATAATACTTTTTTAGCCTGAGCTTGACGGACATCAAATGCTGCTAAATACGTTTTCCCTGTTCCTGTTGCCGCAATGACCATTGCTTTTGTTTCTTTTCGCTCACGCAAACGATTCAGTTCTTCTAAAGCTGGAATCTGCATGAGGTTTGGTTCAATAACGGTGTAATCGACAGCGGGTTCGGCAACTGTATCGCGGATAGAAAATGATTTTATAGGTGGTGTTTCTTGTTGGTACTGTTCGTATTGAAGTAATAATTCTTCTGTACATATAGTCGCTTCGTGGCTGTTCCAAAGCTGTTCAAACAAGTTTTTCGCTTGAGTGACTAATGTTGTGACGGGTGTAGAAGGTATACGAATATTCCATTCCATGCCGTGCGTTAAAGCTGATTTTGATAAATTAGAAGATCCAACAATAGCACTATCCAACTGATCAGGACGGGAAAATAAATAGGCTTTCGGATGAAACGCATGATTTTTTTTAATCGGTTCATAAATTTTTACTTCGATATTGCTGAATTCCATCAACTGTCGGATAGCCTTCGCTTCTGTAATATTCATATAGAATGAAGTCAAAATACGAATTGGTTTGTTTTGAGCTTCTGCTTCTTTTAAAGCTGGGACAAGCGTTTGTATTCCAGAATGTCGTGTAAAACTTACCATCCAATCAGCAGCAGATGCTGTCCATAATTCTTGATTGATATGATGCAATAACTGTTCTTGTTCAAGTTGGCCAGGAGCAATGAGTTCCCAAGCACGCAAAGAATTTTTATATTGTATAGGTAAAGCATGAGTTGTGTTAGTAGTGAGTTCACGATGAAGCGGCGAGTCGATCGGAGGTTGATTTAAATGAAGAAGCCATTCATTGACCGTTTCAACCATTTGATCAGGTTTATCTTGTTTTTGTAAATGGTCTAAAGATTGATATAGTACTTGATTAAGGTGTGTAAGTAATTCTGTTGTGTAGTCATGTGCTGGTACAGAGACACTTGTTGTATCAGATTGTGAGTTAGTTTCAGTTGAAGAACGTAGTGTTTCATAATAAGACATGGTTATCCTCCGAATGATAGTAAATGGTATTTATAATGAGTAAATCATCAATAATATACCAATAAATAGATAAATAAAGTAAAAAAATCATCGTTTAACTAAAAAGTTAAACGATGATTTTTGTTTATTAATTTGAAATTCGCTCCACAATAGCCTCAAGCGATACTTTGACATTACCAGCCAATGCTCGCGTAATCATACACGAACCTTCCGCTTTTTCAGCAAGACGTTGCGCCTTCTCCAGATCACGATCCGACAGATCGGCTGGCAATAAAAGTTTTGGACGATGAATGATCGCGTCGTACGTGAAGACACCGTTCGTGACATCCACGATGCCTTCAGATTCCATCGTTAACGAGACTTTTGGAATGTGACTACGCTCAAGCATCGCGGCAAGCGTGATGATATAGCACGTAGCAGCTGCCCCAAGTAACATCTCATCTGGATTCGTACCAACCCCTGGACCATCCATGGCGTCCGGAATTGAGATTTTTGTTTTTAGTTCACCCGTCTCGATCTGACCAACATCATTGCGATTGCCCGGCCAGTCTGCGGTTAAATGAAAATGGTGCTTCATGATCAATCGCCTCCATGCCTCCATCATACGTAGTTCAGCATGATTTTTCGCCTATTCTGCTCATGTTCAATTAGAAGAGAACGATCAGCTAAAAATTTGGTCGATTTTTTCGATATCCTCTTGTGACAACTGAACATCTAACGTACGCAACGTATCCGTCACCTGATCTGGTCGTTTCGCACCAGGGATGATGGCATCGATACCGTCCTGTGCCAAATACCACGCGAGTACGACGTGTGCGACTTCCGCATCACGTGCTTTTGCGATCGGGCGCAGTTGATCGACTTTTGCGAGGTTTTCTTCGAAGACATCTTTTTGGAACAAAGGATCGTTTTTTCGTAAATCATCAAACGTCGTCTCTTTTGTATATTTCCCTGCCAATAATCCAGCAGCGAGTGGGAAATACGGGACGAACGACATACCGTTCTCAACGATATACGGGAGTAACTCTTTTTCCGCATCCCGTTTGAATAGGTTGTATTCCCCTTGGTAGACGTCGACATGTCCGTCTTTGTTCGCTTCTTTTAGTTGTTCGAGTGAGAAATTCGAAACACCGATTGCGCGAATCTTTCCTTCTTTTTTTAGTTCTGCGAGTGCTGCGACGGCTTCATCCTTTGGTGTCGATTCATCCGGAAAATGAATGTAATACAAATCAATATAGTCTGTCTGAAGACGTTTTAAACTCTCTTCGACCGATTGACGGAGAAAGTCTGGTGAATTGTTCATGACGACGTTTCCGTCAACGAACTGATGCGCACCTTTCGTCGCAAGGACGACATCTTCTCGAGCGACTGTGTCTTTCCAGACCTCACCGACGAGTTCTTCCGAACGTTCTGGTCCGTAGATGAAAGCTGTGTCGAGGAAATTGATTCCTTGCTTCAAAGCGACACGAACGAGATCGCGTCCGGCTTGCTCATCGAGATTCGGATACAAGTTGTGTCCACCGACAGCATTCGTACCGAGACCGATGGGGTGAACGAATAGGTTAGATTGACCGAGTTGAACATGTTTTGTCATGAAAATGACCTCCTTAAACGATATCGAGTGGTTCTTTTTTCGTTGGTGCTGGGAATGCTTGATCAAGTGCAGCGAGCTCTTCCTCTGTTAAATTCAGGAGCGCGGCGCGACCATTGGCTTCGACATGATGCGCCTGACCAGCCTTAGGAATCGCGATGACATCACCTTCACGCATCGCCCATGCGAGTAGAATCTGTGCCGGTTCAACGCCATGTGTCTCAGCGAGTTCCTCGACGGTCGGATGATTCAGAAGTTGATCACGTAATGAACCACCTTCTGCTAGTGGGCAATACGCCATCACTGGTATACCATGCTCACGCAGTAACGGTAATAGTTCATACTCGATTCCGCGTGATCCAAGATGATAGAGAACCTGATTGACAGCGCATTGATCACCACTTGGCAGTGCCAACAGTTCCTTCATGTCTGATACGTCAAAGTTCGATACACCCCAACGGCGAATCTTGCCTTCTTGTTTTAAAGCTTCCAGCCCTTCGACGGTTTCTTTGAGTGGAATATCACCACGCCAGTGAAGGAGGTATAAATCGAGATAATCGGTACCAAGACGTTCAAGTGTGTTGGAACAAGCCTGCTTCAATGCTTCTCCGCCAGCATGATGCGGATAGACTTTCGAGACAAGAAAGACTTCCTCTCGTCGATCTGCAATTGCGTCGCGAATCAATTCTTCAGAAGCGCCTTCCCCGTACATCTCTGCCGTATCGATGAGTTCCATTCCACTATCGAGACCGACACGGAGTGCTTCGATTTCTGCTTCGTGCTTCTCCGACTCTTCTCCCATCCGCCATGTGCCTTGTCCGAGTGCCCGAACATGCGTCTGATCAGGAAACGTCACCGTTTTTTGCTTTAATGCAGCAAGTATCAACGTCTTTTCTGTTGCGTTCATCGTTCTTCCTCCTTTAGTAGAGAGACAATAGTAGGGTTTACCACGCGAACTCCGAACAAAAACGTCTTCTTCAAGAGAAGGAGACGTCACCAATGCTCAAACAAGGGACCGTGATCACCGAATACAGGATCTTGAGTGGGACGCATCACCTGACGAATACGTTGAAGATTTTCCGGGCGTTCACTTGTTTGACCTGTCAGCGTGTCGTAATCTTGACCGTCCGGATAGGCACCGATTACTCGAAAGTGTCGACTTGTATCAAGTGCTTTATGTCCCGTACCGGCAGGAAGTAAAAGAACATCTCCGCTCGTCAAGGTGAAGGTCTTACCGAGCGGACCACCCAGCTGAACGGTTGCATGCCCTTCGAGAATACCGATCACTTCATGGGCGATACTATGATAATGATGAAAGTCAAAAATGCCATCCACCCAGCTGTTACGCCAGTCATGTGCATGGAAAGTCTGTTCGATGTGTGAAGGCTCTTCAAATGCGTGCCGATAAATCAACACCGGGAATGTCGGGTTGTTCGGAATGTGTCCGTCATCCTCAAAATAAAATACCTCAACGCGCATCTTCGTTGCTCCTTTCTCTGATGTGGCACAAAGTAATAATTACATCTGTAATTACCCGTAATTAAATATCATCAATCGTCCAAGCATCTTTATGGCGTAACGAATTCGGAGGTGCTAAGATGCTTAAGTTAACGAAATTACAAAGGAGGCTTTCCGATGATCGCCATCGAAGCAAAATTAGAAGTACAACCCGCAAAACGAGAAGAATTTTTAGAAGCAACTAAAACACTAGTGGCAGGATCACGTGCTGAAGCAGGTAACATCAGCTATGACTTGTTCCAAAGCACAGAAGACGAAAATGTCTTCATGATGATTGAAAAATGGGAAGACCAAGCTGCAATTGAAGCACACAACACGAGTGCCCATTTCGGACAATTCGTTGCGTTTGCTCAAACGGCTCTTGCTAAACCATTAGACGTTCAATCGTTCCAAGCATAATCATAAGAGATTGACGTAACACATAAGGAAGGTATTCTGGGTTCATGGCCTAGAATACCTTCCTTTTTTGTTTCATGCGACATGATCGATTAAAGCGTCTATTTAAGTTAGAAGTATTCCACTTTTCTTTTACAATCGTATGACATTTCATTGAAACTGTTAGTTTTTCCCTGATTAGGGCATTATTCTTATAATGACACAAAAAGGAGGCTTTTATCATGAATGAACGAACGAATGCAGCAGGGTCGAAGCGATCATTCTTCAAGATGCCTCATACATATGCCATCATCATGGCGATTCTCATCATCTCAGTCATCTTGACGTATACACTTCCAGCAGGGCAATTCGACCGTGAAAAACAAGACGGACAAACCGTCGTCATCGACGGTACATATCGCGCGGTAGAGTCTGCACCTGTCAATTTCTTTGGTTTATTTGAAGCAATCCCACAAGGCATGGAAGCGGGTGCTGCAATCATCTTCTATATCTTTCTTGTTGGTGGTGTCTTCGGCATCATTCGCCAAACCGGCGCCATTGAAGCAGGAATCAATCAATTGATTCGCCGATTCGGTCAAAAGGGGCACATCATGATTCCGATGACGATGTTCGTCTTTTCGATTGCCGGGGCGACGATCGGGATGGCAGAGGAGACAATCATCTTCGTGCCGATTGGGATCATGTTAGCGCGTGCCCTTGGATATGATGCGATGACAGGAGCCGCGATCGTCAGTCTAGGGGCGGCGGTTGGTTTTGCCGGCGGGATGTTGAATCCGTTTACGGTAGGTGTCGCTCAATCAATTGCGGAAGTACCGCTCTTTAGTGGTCTCGGATATCGAACGGCTGTGTATATCGTATTTTTAGCGGTGACGATTCTTTATGTCATGAACTACGCACGGAAAGTCAAACATGATCCGGCGCGCAGTCTTGTTTATGATCTCGAACAACGTCGTTCGGAAGAAGCAGCGACGACGATTTCACGCTTTTCGAAACGTCATGCCTTTGTTTTACTAGTTTTAATCGGAGGCATTACGCTCAATGTGATCGGAATCTTTGAGTGGGGCTGGTATTTGACGGAATTAACCGCATCCTTCTTGATCATCGGTATGATTGCGGGAATCGTTACGCTTGGTGTGAACGGTACGTTCGAGAGTTTGATTGACGGTGCGAAAGCCGTGACGTTCGGCGCATTGATTGTTGGATTTGCTCGTGCGATCGTCGTCATTCTCGAAGAAGGACGTGTTATCGATACGGTCATTTACGGCTTATCGAATGCCGTAGGACATTTACCGACGTTCTTTGCCGTCATCGGGATGTACGCCGTGCAATTGATTACGAACTTTTTTATTCCATCGGGGAGTGGACAAGCGGCGACGACGATGCCCATCATGGCGCCATTGTCCGATTTACTCGGGATCGAGCGTCAAGTGGCTGTCTTAGCATTCCAATATGGAGATGGACTGACGAACATGATTTTCCCGACGAGCGCACATTTGATGGCATTTCTCGCAATCGCAGGTATTCCGTATGAACAATGGTTACGCTTCGTCTGGAAACTCTTCGCGATTTGGATTGCCTTGGCATGTGCTGCCTTATTACTCGCTGTGACACTTGGTATTCAATGAAGTCGACCTTCCGGACATGTGTCTGGAAGGTTTTTCAGTTGCAGGAATCGGGAAGCGTTATCACGAACGGAATAGGTAATGACTAAAGGGGGAACTGAAGTGACATATTCAATCGTTGGGTATTGTGAAAAAGAACAAGCATGGGGCGTTGCCGTTCAGTCGAAGTTTTTAGCGGTCGGGAGTGCTGTTCCGTTTGCGAAGGCAGGAGTGGGTGCGGTAGCGACACAGTCGTTTGCAAACACGACGTATGGTCCTGAAGGATTGCGGATGATCGAACAAGGCGCTTCAGCGGACGAAGTGCTACGTCGATTGACGGAAGCAGATGAAGGACGAGCGGATCGCCAGGTCGGGATTATCGATGCGAATGGCAAGAGTGCGACATTCACGGGAGAGGGATGTAACGACTGGGCAGGCGGTATTGCCGGGAAACACTTTGCAGCGCAAGGGAATATTCTTGTAGACGGTAATACGGTGAAAGAGATGGCACGTGTCTTTGAATCAACGCAAGGTCCGCTTGCAGAACGTTTGTTGCGTGCGTTAGCAGCTGGTCAAGCAGCAGGCGGGGACTCACGCGGAATGCAGTCAGCGGCACTTCTCGTCGTCAAGGAGGGTGGCGGATACGGTGGATTCAACGACCGCTATATTGATTTACGCGTTGACGATCACCCGAGTCCGATTGAAGAGCTCGAACGCATCTATCAACTGCATACACTGTATCTGCAACCGAGTAAGCCGGAAGAAATCAAGCCGATCGATGATGCCTTAGAGTCAGAGTTGATGGATAAATTATTAGCGCTTGGCTATCGCGGTGATTTCGAAGACGCGTTCCGGACATATCTGCATACAGAAAACTTCGAGATGCGCGAACAAGCGGATCGTGCGATTGATACACGTGTCCTCGCATATATCCGGTCACAATGAAAACGACGAGTTTAACTCAAAAAAGAATGATTCGTCTTTTCACGCCCTTTCCTCAGGCGAAACACAAGCCAGTTTTCCTGCTTCATTCAAGCAGGAAAGCGGGTCTTGTTTGTCTCTGACAGCGCAAAAATGCGCTTTTTCCTGTAGGAGTGGCGTGTAACGAGTCATTCTTCTTTTTACGAGATAAGGGTGGCAGATTATGAATCTGCCACCCTTATCTTTGTATAGACTGACTTATGAGTCGGCCCCGTCATTTTGTTCATACTTGTGTCGACTGGGCGCGAATCGGTACTTTGAATCCGGTCGCGATGAACCGTTCCATTTCCGGTTCCGATTTAGCGTTCAAGCCAACTGTTCCGTCTCCTTTTAATGCCACGTTCGTCAGCTTGACACGCGTGATGTCTGGACCGATCGTAATTCCGTGTTTAGCGGAATCCTCAATGCGGATATCACGAAGGCGCACGTCCTCAGCCCCGTTTTCTCCACCAAAGATTTGAATATCCGTTTTCGCTTGACGGAATCCGCTCATCTTCAACTGACTGATCGTGACGTTCCGAGCCTTATATTGAATCCCGATCATCGGTTGTTCTTGATAGTCATAATACGGATCACCGAGCACCGTAAAATCATGTATGACGACATTACGATAAGCGGAAACGACGAGCGCACGCGGTTTTGAATTCGCATAGAGTTCTGTATATTTAGGAGTCTGAGCAATCAAACGCGTTGCGATGATATTATAAGCCGTCTGAGACGTCGGATCAGTCGCTTGATGGTGACCGATATGTCGGAAGTTAAAGGCGCGATGATCATCAATCGATAGGTGCCCGACGATTTTGACGGTCGAGGCAGCAGAAGAGGTTGCATGTGCCTTAATCTCAAGTCCACCAAAACAACGACTTGTTGCGTTATTGAACAACCAGACGTCGCGTGATCCATCATCGACTTCGATTCCATTTGAATTGGAAAAGCCTTCTGCATGGGCACGTCCACTTGGATCATGCATGAAACAGTTCGAGATGAAGAGATGATCACTATGATGCGTCGTAATCCCGTCATCGCCGAATCCATAACCGGTCAATCCATCGAACCAGATGAATGAACTACTTAAATTTGCTCGAGCTCCATCTCCGTTGTAATTGTAATATGGTGTCGAGATATCAAAACAGTGAAGTCCCGGGTTGACGCCCTCAACATCAAAGACCCAGCCATAGGTGACATGCGCATACGTAAGACAACTGGAGTGGTTGCCCCATGTGCTACTTTTTTTCGCGTCACCGATGCGTTTAATGTTCCAATCAAGCGTCATTTTTTCGACGAGTAGATGATGATTGCCGAGAAGATAATTTTGGTTCGTCACGAGACGTCGTCCTTTTGGTGCATCATCGTGCATCTTTAAAATTGTCTTCCCTTTACCGGCTCCTGTTAAAATCGTATAACTTGGCAAACGAATTCCCCGAACGACGTACGTACCGGCTGGGACATGGACTTGTCGATGTCCATCACCGAGCGCTTCAATGAATGCTTGTGTATCATCCGTCTGTCCATCACCGACTGCGCCAAAATCAGTGATATCGACAGTTTCGACATCGCTGATCAAACGTTCGAACTCATGATTGAGACGACCGAACCAACTTGGTCGAATCTCATCGCGTGGTGTCACGAAAGCGGGTGTCAGCGGTAGGATATGTTTATCACGGTTCGTCAAAAATAATGGCGAGATCATCGAACGAAGCGTTCGACTGAGGTTAGGATTGCGTCGTGGTGCGACGAATGGACTATCGTGTAGCAGTTGTTCCGCTTGCCGAACTGCTTGTTCGTTGGTTGACGTTTCAACGTATTCCTGAATCAACGCCGCATTTTGATACGGATCATGCGTGTGATCGAGTTTTAACATGAAATGGTTCCCCTCTCTGAATAGGTCTGTCTACCTTTTCCCCTCTCCTTACACAATCATTCCTCGTTTCAAGACATCCATAAAAATACACAAAAATTTTTAATATGGATTATAATGGTATTTAAAAGAGGGGGTCTTCTGATGTCACTTCGAAAACGACTCGTAATTGGTATCGGACTGATTTTGCTAATTTTAGGAATCGGTAAGCCACTGACAGAAGCGGCTGTTCAAGCAATGAAGCCAAAAGCGGTTCAGCCGTCTGGAATCGAAACAAATAGATCGTGTAAACCGAACTGCAAGAAAAAAGGCGAATTGTTAAACATTCGATTTCTTTCATGGTTACCTAAAAAGAAAATGAAGAATGATGAAGATTTACGTGCTTGGGATACCAAGGAAAAGCCGAAGAAGCAGAAAGACCTCAAACCGAAAAAGAAAAAGAATAAGATCTTCACTATAGGAGTTGAAAATGCTAAACGAGGTACGAATGAAAAAGGAGGATCGTCCTCATCGATGTTACTGATGAGTCTGCTTGTTCTCCCTCTAGTCATCATAAGCTATATCGTTTGGCGGAAACGTCGAAAGACCAAGAAACAAGATGAAGACTTGATAAGAACGGATATCCCGTTGCAGCCTATACATAACGATTATGTTTCGATCGAGAAACAAATTGATTTACCAGATGCCTGGATTCGCAAACAGCTCATCCAGTTCAATCAGATCCTACCGGTCCGTTTACAGCGGCATGATACAGAAACGTTTCAGGAATGGTTCCTGCGAATCGGATTTCAACCTTCCCATCTCTTAATAAAAACCTATCTCTTAGAACGGTACACAGAAAAAGCTACTACGTTATCGGAGAGGGATAAACAAACGATCCAGGGAGAATTCGGAGCCTTCGTCCACCAGTTCAATTGAAACTTTTTGAATTAGGTGACGTAAATGGAACAGGAAAGGGGAGATGATGATGTACCTAGCAGATGCTGTGAAATTAAAGAGTATCCTGAGGAAACAGCTTGATCA
Source organism: Exiguobacterium abrahamii (assembly GCF_015645365.1). NCBI lineage: Bacteria > Bacillati > Bacillota > Bacilli > Caryophanales > Exiguobacterium > Exiguobacterium abrahamii. Next base: position 137,976 of record NZ_JADOYC010000005.1, on the reverse strand, counting down.
GTTGATTGAAGAGATGGAGCGCGTCGCGTTCATTGATTTAGAAAAGGGAGAAGCACTCCCCGCGCAACAAGGTCGAACCTTAACCGATGTCGAAGCCGCCATGGACATCGTACGTCATGACATGCGGGTCTTGGATCGTCTCGTTTATGCAGCGAATTTAAACACCGTAATTGAGACGGATGAAGGAGACATACCACTCGTCGAAGCGATCGAGTGGGCTACCCAATTACGGGCAAAGGCACAAAACTATCAGATGCTCGCAAGTCGACCAAAACGCGAGTTCCAATATGGATTCGAAGGGACGACGATCATTCGTCATGCCTTGTTTGATCCAGATGCCTATCGTTTAAAAGCGGAGGAAGTGGAACGACGAGCACACAAAGTATCGAATGCAATCAATGCGGCAAACTATCAGACGACGATTGACTTTGATGGTGGACGTTATATGTAACTTCCTTGACGCGGTGAGACTCCCCGTCAAGGATAGGGGACGGACCTCAATTTTCCTTTGTGGAGAAGAAATGGCGATGGCAAACCGATGACCACGAACCGTTGACAGATTGACCTGTTACCTTTGACCACCTATGGAATCCTGATGTTTTTTTCCGTCCCCGCTCCCTGTCGCTTCTTTGAGAAACGGCAGGGATTTTTAGTGTGTTGATGGAAACAACAGGGTATAGAGAAGCACAAGCGAAAGGAGAGAGATCATGGAACACACTTTTTCAGCATTCGTCGTTCGAGAAGTCGATGGATCATACGAGGGGAATATCGAGACAAAGCACGTCGATGATTTACCAGAAGGAGACGTCCTGATTCGTGTCACGCACTCATGCGTCAATTATAAGGATGCTTTATCGATGTCGGGTAATCGTGGGGTGACGAAATCCTATCCGCATACCCCGGGCGTTGACGCAGCAGGATTCATCGAACAAACGACTGATGAACGATTTCACATCGGTCAAGCCGTCGTCGTCAATGGCTTTGATTTCGGGATGAACACTTCGGGCGGATTTCAAGAATACATACGTGTACCAGCCGATTGGGTGACGCTACTTCCAGAATCCATTCGTCCATTAGAAGCGATGCAATATGGAACGGCCGGATTGACGGCAGCGCAATCGGTTGATGAATTGTCACGAATCGTCTCGAAGGATGCAGGACCGATCCTCGTGACGGGAGCGACGGGTGGCGTTGGTACGATTGCGATCGCTTTACTAATTCGATTAGGGTACACGGTACATGCCGTGACCGGAAAACGAGTAGAACAAGAACGATTGCTTAAAAAGGGAGTGGCTGAGGTACTAGACCGCACGACATTCCTAGAAGAAACCGATCGTCCTCTAAAAAAAGGGCTTTATGCCGGTGTCATTGATACGGTCGGGGGACCATTGCTCGCGTCCGTCATTCGCTTCGTGCAATATGGTGGTGTCGTCACGACGTGTGGGAACGTCGGTGGGGCAGAGATGACGTTGACAGTCTATCCCTTCATCTTACGTGGTGTCCGCTTGATCGGAATCGATGCGGTGCAAACACCAATCGCCTATCGCGAAGAGCTATGGCAACGTTTAGCGAGTGACTGGCAGGTCGATCTTGCGTCAGAAGTCGCTATCAAAACACTAAACGATTTACCTGAAATTAAAGAAGCCTTGCTGACTTCACGTCATCGTGGTCGAACTGTCATCGAAATTTAAATATTTCGAGTAAACATTGGTGGTATAGTGGGGAAAAACTGTGTCGACTTTTTCAGGAGGAACCATACATGAGTGAACACCAACAAGAACAAGAACGACAGTCCCGACAAGAAAGACGGAAACAAAAACGCAATCGTCGAGGGATTGCTTTCGGAGGTATTTTAGCAACGCTCTTCATCGTCGGTGGTTGGTTATATATGTTGACGAACAACGATGCCTCTCAAGCAACATCGACGCTCGAGAAGCCGAAAACGACCGATCAAGCAACACAAAACGAAGAGTCGAAGAAGAAAACAGCAACAACGGATGATAAAAAAGAAACAAAAAAAGAAAAGAAGAAAGAAGAGAAAAAAGCAGCAGAGTATGCGCAAGCGGCTTGGGTAACACGTCCATTCGCGAACGTCTATAGCGATGCGAGTCGGAGTAGTGTCATCTACAAAGCAGATTTAGGTGACGTCTATGAGGTACTGGATGCGAAGGACGGCATGGTCCATCTCAAACTCAATGACAGCATCGAAGGATACTTACCGGAAAGTGATGTTCGTTTGGAAGCACCAAAAGGGACATCAGACGAAGCCGTTCTTGCGGCGCTTTCGCAAGCAGTCGCCAATCAACCGATCGACAAACCGGAGCAGTATCTCGGAAAACCGATTGCTGAATTCGAAGCGAAATATGGTGCTGTTGGTAATACACAACAAGATGCCGTCAATACGTATTACTTCTCGAATGCTGGATATCTGCTTGTCGTCTCGGACGGGATCATTGAAGCGATCGACTGGACGAATGCTTCGACTGGTGGATTATCGACACTGGGTGAACCCGTCGTCGATACGAGTTATGGTACGTGGTACGAGGGAGAATCCTTACAACTAAAAGTGTTCCCGGATAACGGAAAGATGCGTCTACGTCTTGCGAGTGATCCTGGACAAGAATGAATGAACGGCGGATTCGCTTCAAGCGGATCCGTTTTTTTGCGCAAAAAACCTCCCGAGTCCGACACTCGGGAGGAAATATGAAAATCCTTTGGGAGGAGATTTTCTTAGTAGACGCCTACTGCATCAAATGATTTCGCTGCAGCTGTTGCTTCTGCACTTGTTGAACCGTAAAGGTCTTTTGCCGATTGAATGACTGCTGCACGGAGTGAGCTGAAGTTCGAGTTCGGAGTCAAGTACGTGTTGAGAGCACGGTAGTAGATCGCACCGAGTTTCGGTACGCCGATTCCTGTGACAGATACGTTGTAGAACGTTCCACCGTTACCGAGGAGGTAAGCGGCTTTGTTGATGATACCAGAGTTGATGTGGACACCACCGTTATCTTGTGTACCTGTGTAACGTTTAGAGTAGTGATCTGGATCACCGTAAGCAGCTGGGTTCGACATCGAACGGAGTGCGTCACCGCTGACTCCAGGTGTGTAGATGTCTTCTCCTACGAGCCAGTCGAAGTTCGATCCGACTGTATACTCAGCTACTGTACCCATGATATCTGAGACGGCTTCGTTGATCGCACCAGATTCGTTTTGGTACACGAGACCAGCTGTATATTCTGTGACAGCGTGTGTCAATTCGTGAGCGACGACGTCAAGTGCGCCTGAAAGTGCGACGAATGTCGTGCCATCTCCGTCACCATAGACCATCTTCGTGCCATCCCAGAATGCGTTGTTGTAGTTCGTTGAATAGTGGACCGTTGAGTTCAAGCGTGCACCAGCGTTGTCGTAACTGTTACGACCATATGTGTTTTTATAGAAGTCATATGTTTTTGCAGCGTTGACGTGTGCACTGACAGCAGCGCGGTCATATGTCGCGTTGAAGACGTTATCTGCATCTGCCCAGAGTGTTCCCGGGAGTGATGTCCGGTTTTTCGCGTCGTATGTGTAGACACCTTTTCCACGCGTCGTATCTTGAAGATAGTATTTCCCAGCACTCAACGTCGTGTTGAACGTTGCGCTTGTGCCAAGTACTGTCGTACCTGTTGCGTGAGCGAGTTGGTCGAACTTGTTAAGTACTTTACCTGAGTTCGCATCGATGAAGTATGTCCAACGTGATGGCTCTTTGCCTGCGAGGACCGTCGATGTGACTTTGTATGCATAGACAGCATCATCTTTTACTGGATAGATGACGAGTTCTGCTTTTGGAGCGACTTCGAATTCAGAAGCCTTGATTGCTTTTTGATAAAGTTTGATGGCTTTCTTTTCAGAGAGCGTTGCTTTTTTCGCAAGGCCTGGTTTTCCTTTGACGTTGATCGCATCGTTTACGACTGCTTTCAAAGTACCGTCTTTCGCGACGTTCCCGACGACGACACTACCAAAGACAGGGACGCCATCCACTTCTTGTTGGAGACGTACGATCTGTGAAGATCCGTCTTTTTCGACGTTCTGAACAGCAAAGTCACCTTTTTTGTTCACGAAATCTTTAACGATCGTTGCAGCTGGTTCTGACGAAGCTTTCGTGAGCTTACCAGACTGAAGACCTTCTGCACCTACTACCGTAGGAACGACAAGTACACTTGCGACAAGCGATGTAGCGAGAAACTTTTTCAAAATAAATCGCCTCCTTGTTTGGGTTGAGTCTAACTATGCCAAAGAATCAGAGGAGCGAGAATAAGTCATTCGAATTAAATAGAATTTTCTGAATATAGTCCGTAGTACCTGTACTGAATTATTAAGTGTAAAAGATATTTCAAGACGAAAAAAGAACCATTCAAGAGAATGGTTCAACGAATGCGTTGATAGAGATGGTGGACGTCATCTCGAGTCTCATCAATTTTAAAATCATGTGGGTCAAGCTCGATTCCTTGTTTTGAAGCGAAGCGTTGGATTTTCTCGAACGATTTCCAAATTTCGATATCCGGTCCTTCGTGCTTCCAGAAGACATAACGCGCAGCAGGAATCCGGTGACCTTTCATACCTTTTGGAATTCCATCAAGTGATGCAACAGGATACCCGACACATTGCGAATATTTTGTTCCGTTTCGTTCAAGGGAGATGTCGAGCGGATAACTATCCGGCTTCGCAGGAATCTCATGCGAACGTCTTGAAAATTCACGCCAGAGTTCCGGCATCAGCGTATGCAGTTCATTTTCTTCACAAGTCAGTCCAAGTCCAACAAAATAAAATTCATGGCGTTCAACGATTTTTGGATGCATCAGAAACTCCCTTCCTTCCTATGACACGTCCTCGACGGGCGAACGCTTCAAATCTAGAAATAGACGCGTAAAGGTAGCGTCCCATTGTGTACCCATGCCTTCTTCTAAGATAGATAAAGCTTTTTCTGCGGGCATCCCCTTACGGTAGGGACGATCGGATGTCATTGCATCATAGGCATCGGCAATCGCCATGATCCGACCAAAGAGTGGGATGTCCTCTCCTATAAGACCTTCCGGATACCCCTTTCCGTCGTAGCGTTCGTGATGGTACTTTACCCCAGGAAGAATCGGTTGTAACGTCTTTGGAAGCTGAATTTGCGATAGAATGTGCACACCGATGACTGGATGTTGCTGGATGATTTGAAATTCTTCATCGGTAAGACGTCCTTCTTTCAACAACACATCATCCCGAATTCCGATTTTTCCAATGTCATGTAACAGCGCTGATTTACGTAATAATTCGATTTGTTCGTTCGGTAGATTGGCAGCGGTAGCAATTTCGACTGAATAGGCAGCGACACGAACGGAATGACCGGCTGTGTAAGGATCGCGGGCATCTAGTGTCGCAGCGAATAAGGTGAACAAACTATCGAGTAACTGTTCGTTTTCCGCATCACGCTTTTTGATACCTTCCATCATCAAGTTGAAACCAGAAACGAGGTGGGAGAACTCGTCCGAATACGGATTCGGTAACGAGACGAGTCGATTGCTTTCGACATCTTGAATCCCTTGTTGCAGGGTAGCGATTGGTTTACGGATGTTTTCATAGAGAAGAAGACTACAAAACGTCGCAACGGATAAGATGACGATTAAAATGAGTGTCGCCCAACTCCAGTAAGAGCGAAGGCTCTCATTTTCCGTTAACTGGACAGCAGAGGCGAGAACGAACAGCATGACGGGAAAAACACCGATGATCAGTGTACTAATGAGCATTTTTTGCTTTAACGTGACAACTGTCGTTTTTTTAGGAAAATCAAATCCGTGTTCAAATGCATAGTTTTCTAAAGTGAGCAGCATGCGTTCGGTAACACGATAAGTGAGAAAAAACTCAATCAAAGCATGCAGTATGGCGACGAGGACGGCACCAAAACAAGCAAGACCAATTAAATAGTACGGCATCTGTAGCCACCCTTGAGAGATCGCCAGAGCTGTCAGAAGTGAAGCAGGAACGGAAAGACCTAAAAAGTGTGGTCCCATGATGCGCTGGACAGTCAGTACCGGAAAACGATGTGTTGTTTGATAAGCCTCTTGAAACGAGACGAGCGAAGGAATATCGTTTTCGAAAAAGCGACGTAAGGAAGCGACATGTCTGGAGTAGAGCATATATTCCAGTGAAAACATCAGGCTGACGGACATAGCCATGATACCGATTAAAATCAATTGTTCTATTCCGGTGAAGGTAAGCGTCTCGAAAATAAATAGGCAACCGACACCGAAGACAGCGACGAATGAACCAATCAGGTAGTTTCTAAGTAAATGACGTTCAAAATGTCGTAAAGCGCTCATTGGACCCTCCTTATGGTAATCAGAGTGCCTTCAGCTTACCGTTTTCTAAAATGAGAGAAGCGTATTTTTTTGAAAAAGAGGTGAAAGAATCCTTGGAAAATCATTTAAAATTACTACCTAAAAATAGGTATGGTTAGAAAGCACTAATTGTCTTAAAAGCAATTGATTAACGAAATAAAATAATCTATGATTTGAATATTCAGAAAAGTATAGTAATCACATGCTTTTCACTACTACATAGGGGGTCAATTCACGTGGGAAAAAAGAAACAGCTTAGCCTAGCCGTGCTGTCTGGAATTACGGCAGCTGCGTTTGCTGTTGGTCCGGTCTTACCTGGTGGGCAGGTAACGTCTGTACAAGCAGCCGAAAAAGCAGCACCTGGTGCACCGATGGACTTGAACACGGTCGATCAGGATCGATTAGCAAAAGTGCTTGAAAAACGTGGGGTCATCTCAAAAGCAGCTTCAGCAGAAGCGAAACAACAAGCCGTTCAAAAGTATCTGGACAAAAAGGCGAACGGAAAACCGGCCGCTGATCATGATCACGATCATGAATCCAGTAAAGAAGCCGCATTCGATAAGAAAACAAAGGACTTCTTAACGAAACAAAAAGAACAACTTGCTAAACAATTGAAGAAAAAACACGGGAACTACAAAAAAGGTAATCCGAATGGCTTCGTCAAAGTGGATAAAGCAAAACAGGCAGCCTATAACGGCGCAACACGGACGGATAAAGTCCTTGTCCTCCTCGTCGAGTACAGCGACTTCAAGCATAACAACGTCGTTCAAGAGCCTGGATATATGTATTCAAATGATTTCAACCAAAAACATTATCAAGATTTAATGTTTGGTGATAAAGAATTCAAGCTCTTCAACGGAGACAAAGTAAAGACGTTCAAGCAATATTATGAAGAACAATCAGGTGGTAGTTATTCAGTCGATGGTACGGTATCGAATTGGTTAACAGTTCCTGGAACAGCAAAAGATTATGGTTCTGATAGTCCAAAAGGCGGGAACGATAACCTTCCTGGAGCAAAAGGACCACGTGGTCTCGTCAAAGATTCGTTAGCTGCAGCTGTTAAAGCTGGCATCAACTTAGCAGATTACGATAAGTTCGACCAGTACGATATGGATGGAGACGGCAACTTGAATGAGCCAGACGGTCTCGTCGATCACTTGATGATCATTCATGCTGGTACAGGACAAGAAGCAGGCGGCGGTAAACTTGGTGACGACGCGATCTGGTCGCACCGCTGGACGCTAGATGGTGTTCATCCTGTAGAAAACACGACAGCAAGCGTCGATTATTGGGATGGCAAGATGGCTGCATTTGATTACACAGTCCAACCAGAAGATGGCGCGGTTGGTGTCTTCGCGCACGAATTTGGTCATGATCTTGGACTTCCTGATGAGTACGATACACAGTACACAGGTCAAGGTGAGCCAGTTGCGTCTTGGTCGATCATGAGTGGTGGTAGCTGGAATGGTAACATCGCTGGAACAGAGCCAACAAGTTTCTCACCACAAAACAAAGAGTTCTTCCAAAATGTGATGGGTGGAAACTGGGCGAACATCCAACAGATTGATTTTGATTCACTCACTAAGGCAGGGACGGCATCGTACCTCGACCAAAGCGTAACGAAATCAAAAAATCCAGGAATCATCAAGGTTAACTTACCGAAAAAACCGGTGAAAGGTATCGCGCCAGCGTTCGGTCAAAAATATTACTACAGTACAAAAGGAAATGATTTGAAAACGTCGATGACATCACCAGAATTCGATTTGACGAATGCAAAAGAAGCGAAATTCGACTTCAAAACACTATATGACGTTGAATACAACTATGACTTCTTGACTGTCACGGCAACTGCCGGTGGTCAATCAAAAATCATCGACAAAATCGGTGATGAAGATACAGATGGCGATCAGCGCGCTGATTCGACAAAAGGTGCATGGATCGATAAATCGTATGATCTGAGCGAATTTGCTGGTAAAAAAGTCACGTTGAAGTTCGAATATGTCGGTGATGCGGGTCTCGCACTTGACGGATTCGCACTTGATAACGCGAAGTTGACAGTCGATGGAAAAGTCGTCTTCGAAGATGATGCGGAAGGCACTCCGAAATTCACATTGAATGGTTTCATCGCTTCAAATGGTTTCTCTTATGCTGATAACGCATACTACCTCGAATGGCGTAACTATGCAGGCTCGGATAAAGCACTCGAGCATGCACGTGGCGTCAAGTACAACACAGGTCTTGTCGTCTGGTACGGTGACTCGAGCTTTGACAATAACTGGGTTGGCGTACACCCAGGTGAAGGATTCCTTGGAGTTGTCGACTCGCACCCTGAAGCAATCGTTGGAACACTCAACGGTAAACCGGTCACGACAGGAAGCACACGTTACCAGATCGCAGATGCTGCTTTCAGCTACGATAAGGCACCTGCATGGCTCATCGATTCGCCATCACGTGGAACATACGACTACAAAGGTCTACCAGGTGTGACGAAGTTTGATGATTCGAAATCGTACATCAACCAGTTGATTCCGGACGCAGGGAAATTGCTTCCGAACAACGGGCTGAAGATTCAAGTCATCGGTGAAGCGAAAGATAACTCTGCTGGAGCAGTCTGGATCCACCGTTAAAACAGAAGAACAGGTTCAGTTTCGGCTGAACCTGTTTTTTATTTTAGTTATGTAGAAGAAGTGGAATCAATTGGAAAAAACATTGGTCTGACAACTTGACTTTTAAAGCGCATCCATTCTATACTTACGTTAGCTTAATATTGTTATTGTCATTACGGATTCACATCGTGTCACGAACAATCTTTTCGTTGCTCCATGTATTTCGGGACAATAATGAATTCTTTTCATATGCCCAGCATATGTATTAAGTAATTTATTTTTGGAGGTTGTTCCCATGAACACAGGTAAAGTAAAATGGTTTAACGCAGAAAAAGGTTTCGGTTTCATCGAAGTTGAAGGCGGAGAAGACGTATTCGTACATTTCTCAGCAATCACTGGTGAAGGCTTCAAAACTCTTGACGAAGGTCAAGAAGTTGAGTTCGAAATCACTGAAGGCGCACGTGGAGCACAAGCTGCTAACGTCGTAAAACTTTAATTTCAACTATTCAATCGTCCCTTTTCGGAGGGGCGGTTTTTTATTAGACTAATATCTTGAATTCAAGATAAATGTGAGATATACTCCAATTACCAAATCATTGACAAGGAGTGAGGAAGATGGAATTACTCGGAATTCATCATGTATCAATTTTAACGGGCATGGCGGAACGCAATTATCAATTCTACACACAAATACTTGGCATGCGTCTGATCAAAAAGACTGTCAATCAAGATGACACGACATCGTATCATTTGTTTTATGGAGATGCGGAAGGGAATCCAGGAACGGACTTGACGTTTTTTGATATTCCGCATCTTGGAACGGGCGTACCGGGGGCATCGAGTATCTCTTCGACATCGCTTCGTGTCAAAACAACGGCTGCACTTCATTTTTGGAAACAACGTTTTGAAGCGAAAGGTGTGGATCACGATGAAATCGTCGAGCGAGCAGGGCGTCGAACACTCGCCTTTCGTGATCAGGAAGGAACTCGTTTGATTCTCGTCGCGGAAGATGGTGAGGTAGGTGTCGCAGGTGGTGTACCATGGCCACAAGAAGACATTCCATCGGAGCATGCGATCGTTGGACTAGGAGCTGTCACATTGACGGTCAACGATCCAACACTAACGATCCGTGTACTGACGGAAGTCATGGGATTCCGAAAAGTAGGTTCTTATCCATCTTTAGCAGGTGACTTTGCACCGATTGAAGTCTATGCAACGGGAGAAGGCGGTATCGGAGCAGAGGTTCATATCGAGGCACGTCCAGATCTCGATCGAGAACGTCTTGGTCGTGGTGGCGTGCATCACGTCGCGTTCCGAGTGCCGAACAGTGATGAATATGAAAAGTGGGTCGAACGCCTGAATGCCTATCACTTACCGAACTCTGGTAAAGTCGATCGTCACTATTTCCAAGCTCTTTACTTCCGGGAACCGAACCATATCTTATTTGAACTCTCGACGGATACACCAGGATTCGCGACGGATGAGTCGGTTGAAACGTTAGGGGAGACGCTTGCGTTACCACCGTTTCTTGAACCAAAACGAGCTGCCATCGAAGCGCGGTTGCGTCCACTCGAAATCTGACAATCCTGTGACACAGGTCACAGAAAGATCGTCCATCCCGTATACTAAGAACAGGAATTAAGAAAAAGGAGTGACGGGATGTTAAGAACTACGCTTGGGCAATTTCGAATGATTGCGATATTAGAAGGAATCTCGTTTTTAGTCTTACTGTTGATTGCGATGCCGTTGAAGTATATGGCGGATATTCCGCAAGCTGTTTCGGTCGTGGGTGCACTTCACGGTGTCTTGTTCGTCATGTATGCACTCTGGCTCGCGGTCGTGAAATTCAAATACGATTGGTCGATCGTCAAGGCGGGAATTGCGTTCATCGCATCGTTCATCCCGTTTGGTACATTCGTGCTCGACTGGAAGCTAAAACAGGAAGCAACAAACGCGTAAATTGTGTATACTGAATAGAGCACGGCTGTGGATAACTGTTTTTGTCTATGCGAAGCAGGTTATCCACAGCTTTTTTCTGTGGATAATTTTTAGGAGGATATATCATGTCAACATTTGAAACATTACACATCAGTGACCTGTGGATAAAAAAATTACAAAAACAAGGCATCAAGGAGCCAACACCGATTCAAGAACAGGCGATTCCGTCATTACTTGACGGACGCGACTTGATTGGTCAGGCGCAAACGGGAACAGGGAAGACGTTAGCATTTCTCTTACCAATCCTTGAGCAAATTGATGTCGAATCACAAACGGTTCAAGCATTGATCGTCGCACCGACACGCGAACTTGCGCGTCAAATTGCCGATGAGACGCATAAACTGATTCGGAACACGGAACAGTACCGTGCACTTGCTGTATATGGCGGACAAGACGTCTTTAAACAGATTCAACGTCTCGGTCGGATGCCACAAATCATCATTGGGACACCAGGACGAATTCTTGACCACGTCGGTCGCGGTACACTTGATTTAAGTGAATTACAGACGCTTGTCTTGGATGAGGCGGACCAAATGCTGCAAATCGGTTTCTTGCCAGAAATCGAGGACATCATCGAAGCAGCACCGGTTGATCGTCAATTCGTCATGTTATCTGCAACGATGCCACCGAAAGTAGAGGAACTGGCGAAAACGTATTTGCGTAATCCAGTCGAAATACAGGTGGAAGCGGAAAGCATTACTGTTGAAGCAATCGAACAGTTCGTCGTTGAGACAACGGATCGCCGCAAACAAGCGACACTGCGGACGATGCTTGACGAGATGCGTCCGTACGCAGCAATCATTTTCTGCCGTACACAACGTCGCGTCAGTAAATTGAACGAAGAACTGCAGATGCAAGGGTATCCGACGGATGAATTGCACGGTGGATTAACGCAAGGGAAACGGGAAAAAGCGATGGCGAAGTTCTATCAAGGAAAAACACAATTCCTGATCGCAACAGATGTCGCTTCGCGTGGACTTGATGTGACAGGTGTGACACACGTCTTTAACTATGATTTACCGGAAGATGCGGAAAGCTACGTTCACCGAATCGGTCGGACGGGACGTGCTGGGAACGATGGAATTGCCGTTTCCATCGTGACACCGAAAGATGGTCGGACGTTCCGTGATATGGAGCGGGAATTGAACATCTCGGTCACGCCGATCGTCGTCGAATTGTCTGAAGAAGCGATTCGCGCACAGCACGATCAAAGTAAAGGATCACGGAAGACGACAGAAGGACGCGGAAACACGCGTCGTTCGAATAACCGTCGCCCGGGACGTGCACATCGTAAATAAATCGCAACAATATAAAAGAGCCAGTCTACTTCTCTGATCAAAAGAGAAAATAGACCGGCTCTTGTTTTATTTGGCGTAGACCATTTGACCACCGAGATGACCAGTATAAGCAAGTAGTCCGCTACCGACGATGGCAACGACGAAACTGAGTAATAAAAACATTTTTTTGTTTGAGCGGTAACCCAACAAAAGAAATAACAGTGAGACACCAAAGGCAACAAGACTGAACAATGCAAAATGCTCATGATTTTCGATGGCAGCATGGGTGACGCTGCTTAAATTCGCTTCCGCATACTCTTCTGCCCCGTCTCCAGACAAATAGGCGGCAACTCCAGAAATCAGACCGACGACCAACGTAAAAAGGGCAAACAGTTTGAATTGCGTCCATTTCAGGCTGACGAGTAATAAGATCGTCGCGAATAACAAAAGTGCAATCGGTGCATGGACAAGAAGCGGATGAAGCGGTACATTTCCCAACATATCAAAAACCTCCTTGGATAAGTATGGTAAATCCTAGTTTTACTTTACCCTGCTTATCTGACAGTTAACTGACATCGTTTTAAAGAGTTGGGAAATGAATGATGAAACGTGTACCTTTACCCAATGTTGAATCAATGGAAATCGTTCCACCATGTTGCTCCACAATGGATTGGGCAATCGATAACCCAAGACCGGTTCCTGTTCCGTGACGTGAATGGTCCCCCCGGTAAAAGCGCTCGAATATTTTAGTTTGTTGATCGGAAGCGATACCGATTCCGCGATCCTGTATCGTCAACTGGCGTTCTGTGGCTGTTTCGTTTAATGAGACATCGATGACATCATCACTGTAGACAAGAGCATTCTCAAGAAAGACCGTCAATAAGCGGTTTAATTGATGGGAATCCCCTTTCATGCGTAAGTCAGGCATTATCGAGGCGTGGATGACGCGATCCAAGTAGGCGTGCTGAAAACGTTCGACAGTCTTTTGAACGAGTGAACTGAGGTCAACTTCCTGTTTCGGGGACGGCTGTCCTTCTCGCGCAAGCAATAATAAATCGGAGACCAAATACTGCATGCCTGCCGTTTCTGCTTTAATGTCCTCTAGAATCGTACGTCCTTCATTCGAAAGTGATTCCGCTTCTAGCAATTCAATTCCGCTATAGACAATTGTCAGAGGTGTCCGTAGTTCATGTGAAGCATCGGATGTAAAACGACGTTGGCGATCGAATGCTTGTTGCACCGGAATGACGGCTCGACCAGCAAGGATGTATCCGACTAGTGTTAGGACAATCGTTGCGAGAACCGCAATACCCGCAAGAACGGCAATCAATCGCTGTAAGGTATCTTCGGTCGGAGAGATGTCCTTCATCAGTAGTAGTCGTCCTTCTTTGGTACTCCGTTGATACAGTAAGAAGTGTCGATCATCCCATTCTACTTGTTGCGTCGTATCATTCGAGCTTAAAAAACGGCGTAGTGTTTTAGACTCGACGTCTGGTGGCAGACTTGCATAGCGTTCGTTTCCTGAACCATCGAGTAACTGGAAGTAGATCGGATTTCGAACGAATTGATCTTCCCCATGCTCGATCCGTTCGAAGATATCTCGATCAGATACGCCCTTTAATTGATTCAATTCCATTCGATTCAGCAATTGAGCGTTCGTGACATACACACCAATCAGGATGAGGACTAGTACAAGAAAGAACGAGCCACTGAATAAAAAGGTCAATCGTTTTCGAATTGATTCAAGCATGCGGATCACCTAAACGATAACCGAATCCGCGAACTGTCCGGATCAAATTAGGAGCACCGACCGCATCTAATTTTTTTCGAACGAGTCGGACGAGCGCATCGAGCGCGTTATCCGTAATATCCGCCCCAATCCCCCAGACGACTTCGATGATCAATTCACGACTCATCACCTGTTCAGGTCGTCTTAAGAGCAAAGAAAGGAATTCAAATTCACGTCGTGTTAAATCAATTGGATGATGTTCGTAGGAAATCGTTTGTGAGGACAGATCGAGGACTAGTCCATTGAAAGAGACCGTCGACACGAATGCCTTTTGTTGACGACGACTGAGCGCGCGCAGTCGTGCCAGTAATTCATTCGATTGAAACGGTTTAACGAGATAGTCGTCGGCTCCACTATCGAGACCATGAACGAGATCGATTTCCGTATCGCGAGCAGTCAGCATCAAGATGCCGCCTTCAAACTGTTCTTGCCGTAAGGTAGCGGCGACTTCGACTCCGCTCTTACGAGGCATCATCCAATCGAGAACGAGTAAGTCATAGCGATACGTCTGACATTGGAGGAGCGCTTCCACTCCATCCTGCGCAACATCTACCTGATATCCTGCCCGCTCCAAATGGAGGCGTAACATCTTCGCAAGACGCTGATCATCTTCTGCTACCAAAACGCGCATGCACATCGCTCCTCTTTTTTTCTCATTATCCCATAGTTGCCGTCAGTTAGTTGTCAGTTTTTTTCGATACAGTAAACGTAACAAGAAGGGAGAGGAAACAGATGAAACCCAAACCATTTGCGAAATGGCTCGTCGGGCTTAGTAGTTCCGTCTTCATCGGACTTGCGATTGGTCAGTTGAGTGTCAGTTCGAACGATTCCTCGACGACACCTGTTTCGACGGGAGATACGTATTCGAACGATACGACATTACCATCTCAAGGGAATCAATATAGCGATGATGAAGGCGAATACGAAGGGGATGATGGATATTACGAAGAAGACGATGATGATCAATGGCAAGGTGATGAATCATCTGGCTTCAGTCAACCGGGAGGATCGAGTGACGGTCAGTCCAGCCATTCGAGGTAAGGAGGAGGAAAATGGAGCGACAATTGTATGCGATGCATAATCAGGTGCGATTCGTGACGGATCGACCGATCGATGAGGCAGAGTGGGAGGAACTTGTCCGATTTTTTCATTATGTGGATCGGCAGTGGTCACGCTTTGATGAACAAAGTGAAGTCAGTCGATTGAATCGTTTACGGATCGGCGACACGATATCGGTGTCCTTACCGTTAGCCCGCCTACTTGCCCGCGCCACACGATACTTTGAGCAGACCGAACGTTATTTTTCCCCATTCCTGCTGGCGCAACAACAAGCCAATGGCTATCGCCAATCATTTCCCTTCACACAAGCTGTCGTTTATGAAGAGGTTGCTCCACCAGAAATCGCCCCGTTCATCATTGAAGGCTGTGACGTGACGAGAGTCGGAGGCGGTTTTATCGACCTAGGTGGCATCGGGAAAGGAGCTGCCGCGATGATTGCAGCGCAACGACTACGAAAAAGCTGGAATCGTGGATTGATTGAAGCGGGAGGTGACGTCATCGTCTGGTCCGATGAGGAACCATGGAATATCACGATCACGCATCCCGAGACCGAACAACGCGTCGCTGATGTGCAATTGCGACAAGGCGCGGTCGCGACATCGAATCGTGTCTATCGATCGTGGAAGACGGACGGACAGACGCATCATCATTTATTGGATGGACGAACAGGACGACCGACGAAAAGTCCGATTCTTCAAGTGACCGCATCTGCGCCACAACTCTATGAAGCGGAAGTCATGACGAAGCTTGCCTTTCAGATGACAGAGACAGAACGTCAGGAAAAGCTGTTTCGTTGGTTTCCAAAAGGACGATTATTGATTTTGGATACTGCTGGGGAATGGCGAAGTGAACAGAAAGGAGTGAGTGAGATATGGACTGGATGAAATGGTTGTTCTCGACATGGACGATGATTCGGTTGAGTGGATTAAGTGGGCACTTCTTCATGACGATTTCTGTCTTAGCGGGATTGCTCGGTTCCTACCCGGCACTCAAAAAACAAAAAGCACGACTGCATCACGTGCACTTATATAGTGGCTGGGCAGGATTGCTCGCAATCGTCCTTCATGCGACACTCATCATCGTCGATTCATACGCACCACTGACGATTTTTGAGGTCCTGATTCCGGGTCAAGCGTCTTATGAACCACTCTGGAATGCGCTAGGAACGATCAGTCTCTACTTATTCGGATTCGTTCTCGTGACATCGGATTTCTTAAAGGAGACGTTAGGCAAGACGCTTTGGAAATTGACGCACTGGCTTGTCTTACCTGCTTGGTTATTAATGACGGGACATGGGCTTTTCATCGGTACGGATACCGGAACCCTGTTCACGACGATTTGGTACGCTGTCTCAACACTGACGATGTTTACGCTCGTCCTATATCGGATGCGGATCCGTCCTGTGCGACGGACACCAGTAAAAGAGCGCTCAGTCGCACGCTGAGCGCTCTTTTTATTGTCGGGCGAGCCAAGACGTCCATTCGTTAAAGGCAGCATCCCGATTTTCGATATAGTTGTGATCACTATCGACGATCGCTTCCTCGAACGGACTGTCGGGTAGCAATAAGTCATGATGGAGTGCTTTAATCGATGTTTCGTCCCGTTCTGACGTCATGAGCAACATCGAGCGATCGGCTAAACGTTCTTTTAGCGTCAGTAAGTTCCAAGTCGTATGATGGTGCTTCAACTCATCGAGTAACGCGTCAGCAACGGCACCATTTAGGAAAGCAGCTCCTCGTTCGAGTACACCGTGTAGCGCAGCTTCGTATTCGGGATGTTCGAGGACGAGCTGACCGACGAGACCAAAATTAAACGGAGAGATTCCGACATAATGTGCAGCCTCCGCGGTCTCAGCAAAAGCATGTAGACCGGCGAAGCCGCCCATGCTATGACCAACGACGGTAATCTGATCCGCCTTGATGCCATGTTCGGCAGTGAAAGACTCTGAGCAGACGTGCTGTAGTGTCGCGGTCGCGTCTTCCAAAACATGTTGGAATCGGAAAGTTCCAGGGCTCCCGATCGTTCCACGATACGACGTGACGAGTACATGGTACCCTGCACTTTGAAGTTGAACTGCCCAGTCCATGTTCAACTGTTTCCCGGGAAATCCGTGGAAGAGGACAATCAGTGGAGCATCCGCTGTATGTTCAGGTGAATAGAGACGGGCAATCAACTGTTCTGAACCACCGCTTGGAACATGGAGATAGGATAGTGTTGCCTTTTTCGTGATCGTTTCCAAAAAAACACGCTCCTTCATAATCATTTTCTAAGTCTTAGTGTGCGTGAAGATGCACGATCATGCAATGATTAAGTGTATGAACTAAAAAGATGGGATACCCTTCTGGGCATCCCATCTTTTGTATGGTGTAGCTTAGAATACTTTTGTCGTCCATGATTCACAGTTCCATAAGTCTGTCGCAACAGCTTCATAGAATTCTGGTTCGTGTGAGATCAACAGGACGGTTCCTTTGTACTCTTGTAACGCACGTTTTAATTCTTCTTTGGCTTCGACGTCCAAGTGGTTCGTCGGCTCATCGAGTACGAGGATGTTCGATTCCGTATTCATCAATTTACAAAGACGGACTTTTGCTTTTTCCCCACCGCTGAGCACTTCGATTTTCGATTCGATGTGTTTCGTCATCAACCCACACTTCGCGAGCATGGCGCGGACTTGTTGTTGTGTCAGAGACGGGAACGTATTCCAAATCTCTTCGATACACGTATTCGAGTTCTTCTCTTTAACTTCTTGTTCGAAGTACCCGATATGCAAGTTCTCGCCTCGCTCAACAACACCCGAGACAGCTGGAATTTCACCGAGCAAACTCTTGAGCAACGTCGATTTCCCGATTCCGTTCGCACCGTGCAAGGCGATCTTCTGTCCACGTTCGATCGTTAGATCAAGAGGGCGCGAAAGCGGCTCATCGTATCCGATGACAAGACCTTTTGCTTCGAACATCAATTTACTTGGTGTCCGTGCTTGAAGGAAGTGGAACTCTGGTTTTGGACGCTCTTGCGCAAGTTCGATGACATCCATCTTATCGAGCTTCTTCTGACGTGACATCGCCATGTTCCGTGTCGAGACACGGGCCTTGTTCCGGGCAACGAAATCCTTCAACTCAGAGATTTCCTGCTGTTGACGTTTGAACGCAGACTCGAGTTGCTTTTTCTTCGCTTCATGGATCGTGACGAAGTTGTCGTAATCACCGACATAACGATTTAATTCTTGATTTTCCATATGATAAATCAAGTTGATGACGCTATTGAGGAATGGAATATCGTGCGAAATCAAGATGAACGCATTCTCATATTCATTCAAGTAGCGTTTCAACCATTCGATATGCTGGACATCGAGATAGTTGGTCGGCTCATCAAGTAAGAGAATGTCCGGTTTTTCAAGAAGGAGTTTGGCGAGCAGGATTTTCGTCCGCTGTCCACCACTGAGCTCTTGTACATCCCGGTCGAGTCCGATCTCGTCGAGCCCAAGACCGCGCGCGATTTCTTCGACTTTTGCATCAATCGTATAGAAGTCGTTATTCGTCAGAATGTCCTGCAAGACGCCGACTTCTTCGAGCATCTTTTCCAGTTCTTCTGGCTCGACTTCGCCCATTTTACCGTACAAATCATTGATTTCCTGTTCGATGTCGAACATGTACTGAAATGCACCTTTAAGTGCATCGCGGATGGTTAATCCTTTTTCAAGGACAGCGTGCTGATCCAAATAACCAACGCGTACATGCTTCGCCCATTCGACTTTTCCTTCATCCGGCTCAAGTTGCGACGTGATGATGTTCATAAACGTCGATTTTCCTTCACCATTCGCACCGACGAGACCGATGTGCTCGCCTTTTAACAGGCGGAAGGAGACATTTTCGAAAATGGCGCGGTCACCGAATCCGTGACTTAAGTTAGATACCGTTAAAATACTCATAATTACTCCTTATTTCATGAATTCCTGTGACTTAGACGCCTGTCCGTTTTTTCTGGTTGTTTGCTTTTTTCGTCTGTTGGCTCGTCAATTGTTTCGTTTGTGTTCCTTGTAAGCCAGTCGGACGTTTTGTTTGCGCTTGTTTTTTTGCCTTCAAGCGTTCAATCATTGCCTCTTGCAATGAAAGTTTTTTTGGTTGTTCACTCATGTTCGTTCACCTCGATTGATTCGTTCTTACTTTCTAGTATGCCAAAAAAAACGTCTCTTGGAAATGAAGAGACCTGATTTTACATCTCAAAGTGTATCGGCAAGATAGACGACGTAACAATTCCGGTCGATATCGATTTCACAGCTGTCACGCTCAAAAATACCGTGGTCTTCGACTTCGATCTTGTCTTTGATCAAAAATCGCATCGCTTGGACGTGATTCGGAACCGTTGATGTCTTTAGGAGCGGTTGCGCGCTGTCAGATAAATACTGTCGGAACTCGATATGAATTTGATGCGGTGGATAAACGCGTTCTTCTGTCGCACGCGGTGATGCCTTGATATGATCGACGATCAATTGATCGTAATCACCTGCCATCTCATTGGAACGAAGCTCGTATTGATGTCCTTCGATGATATGAAATTCGCAGAGTTGGTGGGCGATGATCTCTTCCGGTTCGATCGCATAACGATCATATTGATAGATCGGATGGAATTCACCATTTTCTTCAACGTAGTAGGCAAGTGACATGCGTAAATCCTCCTTTTCGTTCTATAGATACTATTACCACATTGAAGGAAAAAAAGTTCCGACAGAACAAAGAAACTTTTCTCTCCAAAAAAGCGTATACTATCCATAACGAGAGTAAAAGGAAAGGGGACTGAGACGGTGAATTGGATGAAACAAGCGACACTAGCTGCAACACTGTTGATCGGAACGACACTGAGTGGGTGTGGATCGGATGATGCACGAGCGGAACGACCAGATGATCCGGATTGTGATGACTATGAGTATGATAATGATGAAGGCGTTTGGTACTGTGATGATAGTTCATCAACCCATTCAGGATACTATTACTGGGGCGGTAGTTATTTCGCATCACGTGCCTTGATGCATAGTGCGATGCGAACAAAAGGGTATACGCCGAAATCAAAAGCAGTAAAGAGTTATAACACGAAGACAAAAGGATTCGGAACAGGCTCATCTTCCGGCTTTTTCGGCGGATGAACAGACGACAAACCTTTTACGGAGACATCGATCGTTTTTGGGATGTGCTGGACGGGGAACCGTACGCTGTGACGGAAATCATGCCCATCTCGGACGAACGAATCGACCAACTGCATATCGCGGCGCAAGAAGTTTACAAGATATTTGAAAAAGTACTTCCGATTCTTCGATCGATGGATGATGAGGCACTGCTCGAGCTTGGCTTTCCAGTTGAAAGTCTCGCTTTTTTACGACTTGAGACGATGCGACCGTTGACCGTCATCGGACGCTTTGATTTCATTGCGACGGCAGATCGTATTTCACTCATGGAATGGAACGCGGATACGCCAACTTTCATTAAGGAAGTATTTGAAGTCAATGATGTCGTAGCGGAAAAACAAGGTTTTGAACGGGTCAACGATGGGGAAAACAAATGGCTGAAGGCAACTGTCCGTCGTGCGATCGAAGCCGCGACACATCGGACGAAACAGCATCCGCATGTCGTCTTCACCTCACATGGTGACCACATCGAGGATCGATTGACGGCTGAGTATTTGCAGTCATTTTGGGTTGATGCGACCTACTGTCCACTTCATGCATTAGAGATTCGTCCGGAAGAAGGTCTGTACGATGAGGCAGGTAAAAGAATCGATATCTTATATCGTCAAACCTTTCCGATCGAGATGGCCTTACTTGACCGGGATGAGGACGGAAGAAATTTAGGACAATTGCTCCTGCAACTCGTCGAGACGGGGCGACTCGAAATCATCAATCCACCGTCTGCCTTTTTAATGCAAGCCAAGTCGGTTCTTGCATTGATCTGGATGTTGCATGAAGCCAATCATCCGTACTTGAGTGAAACGGACCACATGACGATTGCGCGTTATTTTTTACCGACGTACTTATCCGCTGATCCATTCATTTCAAGCCAGCGATCATTCGTTAAAAAACCAATATTCGGGCGTGAAGGAGATACCGTGACGGTCCATGATGGACAAGGACATATCATGCTAAAGAATGAACAGCATACGTTTCGTGATCAACCGGCTGTTTATCAAGCGTATCAAGAATTACCGACGTACTCACTTCAGGAAGAGGGAGAAGTCGCGTATATGTATGGTGTCTTTATTTTAGGAGGAAGACCAAGTGCGATCGGTGTACGTGCCGGAGAACGGATTACTGGAAACCGTTCCTATTTCGTACCCATTGGTCGACAGCATGAAGGAGGGAGAAACGTATGAGAGCAGCAATTTTAGGAGCATCTGGTCTAGTCGGACAAGAACTCGTCGATCGTTTGTTGGCAGAAGATGCATATAGCGAGGTACATGTTCTCGTTCGCCGCCCGATGCGCCGTTTTCATCCGAAATTGGAAGAATGGGTGATTGATTTTGATCGTGTGACAGAAATTGAACTACCTGTCGTCGACCATGTCTATTGTGCACTGGGCACGACGATCAAACAAGCAGGATCGCAAGAGGCATTTCGTCAGGTTGACTACACATATCCGATTGAACTGGGTCGTGAATTGTTAGACCTCGGGGCGACACGATTTGCCTTGATTTCGGCGCTCGGTGCCCATCCGAATGCCAAAACCTTCTACAATCGCGTAAAAGGGGACACGGAAAACGGATTACGTGTACTCGGATATGACGCGTTATTGATTTTTAGACCATCATTGTTGCTAGGGGATCGAGATGAATTCCGCTTAGGCGAACAAGCGGCTGCGAAAATTTCGACGGTCTTACGGCCCTTGTTGAAGCGGAGCGCCATTGCTCCGATCGAAGCTGGTCAAGTCGCTGCGGCGATGATCCGTGAAACGTTACATGCACCGCCTGGAATTACAATCATTGAATCGAAACAGATGCAATCCTGAGCAGTCGAGTAGTCGACTGCTCTTTTTGTTATTCTTGTAACGTAAATAATATTTGACTCATCAAATGATTTGCGGTTGAATGGTAAAGTGCTGTCTCATATATATAAAAAGAAGTGAGACAATTCAGGCAAAACAGTGTATTCGTATCCTATCTGTTTCGTCACGCTTATCGTTTGGGGAAAGCGGGAAAAGATGATGGATTATGCACTTATTTAGGATTGATGAAAGGAGCCGATCATATGGCAGAGTTTGATCGCGATCAGGTCTATAAGACCGTTCCGCAAAAAGGATTCTTCGGGAATCCGAAAGGGTTATTCACCCTCTTCTTCACTGAGTTTTGGGAGCGTTTCTCCTACTATGGCATGCGTGCCATCCTTATCTTCTACATGTACGATTCAGTTGCCAACGGTGGTCTAGGTATCGATAAGACGACAGCTGCATCAATCATGGCCGTTTATGGTTCACTCGTCTACATGTCAGGGATCATTGGGGGATGGGTAGCTGACCGTTTACTCGGTACGTCACGGACCGTCTTCTATGGTGGTATCTTGATCATGCTAGGGCATATCGTCCTTGCTTTACCAGCAGGCATTACAGCCCTCTTCATCTCGATGGGACTCATCGTCATCGGTACTGGTTTCTTAAAACCGAACGTATCGAATATCGTCGGTGATTTGTACAGCAAGACGGATAACCGTCGCGATGCTGGTTTTAGTATCTTCTACATGGGGATCAACGCTGGAGCATTCCTCTCACCACTCGTTGTCGGTGAAGTGGCTGACCGCGGTGGATACCATGCTGGTTTCGCACTCGCTGCCATCGGGATGTTCGCAGGACTTGTCGTCTTCGTCTTGACGAAAAAGAAAAACCTTGGTCAAGCGGGTACGTATGTCTTGAACCCATTAAAAGGGGACGAGAAAAAACGTTTCATCACGATCGCATCAATCGTTGTCGTCGTGATTGCGGTACTCGGTGTCGTTGCATCGATGACAGGACTGTTGACGATTTCTCGCTTTACTTTAATGGTCACGATTCTCGGGATCTTGATTCCGATCGCTTACTTCACAGTCATGCTTCGTAGTCCAAAGATCACGGATGATGAGCGCTCACGTTTGATTGCGTATATTCCGCTCTTCATCGCAGCAGCGATTTTCTGGGCAATCCAAGAACAAGGTTCATACGTCCTCTCCATCTTCGCAAGTGAACGGACGAACCTTTCATTCTTAGGATTCGAGATTCAACCGGCATTCTTCCAATCGTTGAATCCGCTCTTCATCATCGTATTAGCACCTGTTTTTGCGAGCTTCTGGGTCAAACTCGGTGACCGTCAACCAACGACGATGCAAAAGTTCTCGTTTGGTCTTCTGTTCGCCGGACTTTCGTTCATCGTCATGACACTACCAGGTATCCTGTTCGGTGTGGAGACGTCAGTTAGTCCACTCTGGCTTGCACTGAGCTTCTTCCTCGTCGTCATCGGTGAGCTCTTCTTGTCACCAGTCGGTCTATCGGCAACGACGAAACTCGCACCCGCGGCTTTCTCTGCACAAACGATGAGTCTGTGGTTCTTGACGAACGCAACAGGTCAAGCGGTCAACGCACAAATCGTTAAATACTACACGAATGACACGGAGATTTTGTACTTCGGTATCACGGGTATCGTTGCCGTCATCTTCGGATTACTTTTGTTCGCTTTCGCACCAAAACTTCAAAAATACATGCGCGGTATTCGCTGATGCATGAAAAAGACGCTTTCTCGATCGAGAAAGCGTCTTTTTATTAATCATTCGTCCGAATATGGCGTAACCCTTCTGCGAGCAAGGCGACCAATGTTCCGAGAACGAGTCCGTTTGACATCAGGGTCGTCACGAGCGGTGGTAAATCGGCTGTTGCTCCTTTCGGTAGTAACAACGCACCGATACCGACGAGAACCGGAAGTCCGACTGTGATCATCGCTGTTTGACGATTCAAGTCACGGGCTGCTTCCGTGACGCCGATGATCGCCATCCCGGCAACGATTGGTGCGACCATCGCATAACCGACGGCGACGGGGATTTTAGCAATCAACCCGACGAATGGTGTCACGATACTGAGGAAGAGGCAGGTGATATTCGCATAGACGAATGCTTTGCGGTCCGTGTTATCTGTTGAGGCGATGAACCCGGCCGTTCCGGAAATGGCGACAGGACCGACTGTACCGAACAGACCAGCGAAGAGTTGCCCGATACCAGCCGTGATACCAGCTGTTCCGACTTGTCCTTTGACGGTTTCACCACGCTTCGCACTGATGATCCGTTCGATGACTTTAATGTTTGCTAAGACGTTCGTCATTAACAACAACGAGATGATGAGAGCTGTCGGTAATAAGCTCCAGTCGACATGAATACCGCCAAACGGCAACAAGCTCGGTAAAGTGAACAGTGGACCATCGAAGCTTGGCATCTCGGCACGACCAATCAATGCAAACATGCTCCAACCGACGAGTAACGTGATTAATAAAGCATACTGGCGTAAGCGATCGCTTCGTTCTAAATAAAGCGAGATCAAGACCGTCAGAATCGAGATGACGGCAGGTAATACTTGAATTCGTCCATCTTCGATATTGAGCAATCCTTTCATGACGGATCCGGACAGCTGTGCCGACAGCAACAGCATGTAGACACCGATGACTTGCGGTGTAAAAAGAGGGACTAAGCGCCGTAAGACACCCGTCATCGTCAAGACGATACAGATGATACCGCTGAGTAGGAGTAAGAATCCAAGTGACTGTAATGTGTTTGAATAACTGCCGTACAATGTGACACCTATCGACGAATAGAGAGCAAATACACCCCACCAAATTCCAGCAGGACCTTCCATGATCGGTAGACGATGTCCGAGTAGGACTTGAAAGAGACTTAAGATGGCAAATACGAATAGACAACGAGATAAGAAGGAAAGCGTCTCGGCACCCGAGAGTTCAAATGATGCTGCGATGGCAAGGGGCGGGGCAATGTTAGTACAGATAATGAACAAAAACCATTGAATCGTAGACACAAGGGTACGCGGCAAAACGTGAATCTCCTTTCGAAAAAACAATATTGGTTTCATCTTAAACCAATTCATGAAAAAGCGATAGAGATGCTTACAATGACTGAAAATTCTAATATTTGTTTTCATATGTGATTTAACACATAATATGGGGTATAACGATAACGGGAGGGAATGAGATGAAAAAATGGAGTATACGAATTATTGGAACGATTGCTGCGCTGTTAGCACTGCTCGTAGTTGCCTTCATGATTTGGGCACAGTTCGATTATGATGCGTCTCCCCAAGCAATATCTTACGTGGAGGCAGATACACCCCGTGAAGTGACATTTGGACAGAAGACGAGTGATGTCGGATTCATCTTTTATCAAGGGGCAAAAGTCGATGCAGCAGCCTACAGTTATTACGGTAAGCAACTAGCGAAAGACGGGCACTTCGTCGTCATCCCGAAGCTACCGTTTCGAATTGCGTTGCTTGACTCAAACGAAGGACTCGATATCATCGAGGAATATCCGCAGGTCAAAAAATGGTATCTGATCGGGCATTCGCTCGGTGGAAGCGCAGCTTCGACGATCGTTGAACAACATCCAAAAATTAAGGGGATCGTTTTCCTCGCGTCCTATCCGATCGATTCGATTGATGTGCCCTCGTTGACGATTTATGGTGGACGAGATGGTGTTTTACCAGTCGCTGATATCGAAAAAAGTAAACAGGACGTTCGAAAAGATGCGGTATTCCATGAAATCAAGCAAGGAAACCACGCGAACTTTGGGATGTACGGTCGACAAAAAGGGGACAATAGCAGCCCATTAACGCCAAAAGAACAACAGGATGAGTCATTAGATGAAATCAAACGATTTATCGATACACCTTAATCGATTCGCTTAGTGAATAAACGAAACGATTCATTAATCAAACGAAAAGGATGGAGAGATTTCGGCACTGGGTCCGGAATCTCTCCATCCTTATTTTTACTGAGTCATCGACTCAATTCAAGCGATGAGCGACTTCGTCAAGCGTTGGCAGAGCAGCCATCGCTCCTTTGACGGAAGCGGCAAGTCCACCTGAAATCGCAGCGAATCGACCAATGTCGCGAAGTTCATCTTCAGACCAATCAAACGAAAAATCGCGTAACGCACACTGGTAGAGTAAACCGGACATGAAGGCATCTCCAGCTCCTGTCGTATCGATGGCGTCGACCGTAATCGCATCAATGACAGCCATCGCACGATCCGTATAGAGAATCGATCCTTCACTTCCTCGCGTGATGGCAAGAAGACGAATCGGATATTCAGCTAACAATTCAGCAGCCCCGTCATCAAGATTCGTTTGTCCAGTTAGAAACGTCAATTCTTCCTCAGCAAGTTTGACGATTTGTGCATCCGGTAGAACGGATCGAATCGTCGTCCGCGCTTCGTCAAGACTCGGCCATAACGACTCTCGTAAGTTCGGATCATATGAGACTGGTACTTGGTGTGCTTTTGCACGTGCGATGGCTTTTCGTGTCGCGTTGACGGATTCTCCAGTGATTAAAGAGATCGAACCGATGTGTAATAAATCGACGGACGTGAAATCCTCCGGGACATGGGTTTCGTGGAATTGCATATCAGCACGCTCCGTGTTGATGAACTCAAACGACCGCTCTCCACCCTGACCGTTCGTAACGAGCACAAGTCCTGTTTTTTGCGTCGAATCGTGGACGAGATGGTCGGTACGAACACCATAATGATGTAACGTATCTTTCAAGAAGTGCCCCATCGAATCATCACCGACAGCTCCAAGAAAATAACTATCAGCGCCTAATCGAGCGAGTCCGACAGAGACATTGGCAGGAGCACCCCCAGGATTTTTTTGAAACGTCATGTTTTCAGCATCAAGAGGAATCAAATCAATCAATGCTTCCCCTAAACTAAAGATTTTCATACGTAGAACTCCTTTCAAGATCCGGACGAATCCGTTCGATGTGTAAAGCCATATAGCCGATTTCTGATTCAGGTACACGTGTATCGAGTTCGACAGTCAACCAATTGCTCATTTGACTCGCACAGGCATAAGCCTCGGCATAACGTGTTTTGACGGCAGATAAAATCACATCATCCATGTCGTGTAAGGTTTCTCCTTGTTCAATCCGGGCGAGGACCAATTTCATGTGCGTAAAGAAACGATAATACGTCATCGATGAGGTCTCGATCGTTTGTCCAAAAAAGACTTCGATCTGTTCGCGTAGTTCATTGAGTAACGTCACCGTCTGCAACGCAGTCGCCATATTCGGATGCGTTTGGCGTGCATTGTATAAGTGAAGCGCGATGTTCGCAGCTTCTTCTTTCGGTAGCGTGACCTGTAAGGCTCGCTCGATCTCAAGAACTGCCCATTCTCCGATCGCATACTCCGGTCCATACAAAAGGCGAATCTCTTCTGCCAATCGATTATGCACGACGAGTTGTTCACGTGCTAATCGTACGGCATGAGCAAGGTGGTCCGTCAGACTGACGTGAATATAGTCATGAAACGGCGTTTGAAGCTCACCTTCTGCATGTGAGATGATGCGTTCCGATAAATCAATGATCTCAAGTGGTGTCGTTGTCAGAATCTCTTTGAACTGTTCTGCATTTTCAAATGAAGGGATGAACATTTTTTCGATCTTCGTCGCTTGAATCGGATCTTTTTTCTTTTTTCCAAAAGCAATGCCTGGTCCCATGACGATGCGTTCCTGTCCATTTTCTTTGACGACAACAGCGTTGTTATTGAGGATCTTATGAATAATCAGCCTGACGTCCTCCTTTCTGGTCTTTTCTTTTATTATAAAGCGAACTTCAGTGCTTTGCGAACCGACAAATGCGACCACCGAGCCCGAGGACTCGGTTTGGTCGCATGAAGGATTAAGCAGCAACGTCCGTTTCTTTTTGTTTCCGTGCATCGAGACGCATCAAGACGACAGTCGAGATGAAAGCAGTGACGACTGCAATGGCGAATCCGACGAGATAGTTGATCAAGTTTGACGCACCGAGTGGCGCGACGATCGCAATCATCGGAATTCCAGTTAATCCATAAGCGTTCGCAGCGACTTGTGTCAAGACGACATAACCGCCACCGATCGCACCACCAATGGCACCACCGATGAATGGTTTTCCAAGGCGTAAGTTGACGCCGTAGATGACAGGTTCCGTGATTCCGAGAAATGCTGAGAACGCAGACGGTAGGGCGAGTGCTTTGAGTTTAACGTTCTTCGTCAAGAAGTAAACGGCAAGTCCGGCACCACCTTGAGCGACATTCGCCATCGACCAAATCGGTAAGAGGAAGTTCTTTCCGATACTCTTATCTGCAAGTAGTCCTGCCTCAATCGCATGGAAACTATGGTGCATCCCTGTGATGACGATTGTCGAATACAGTCCACCGAAGAGAAGACCGGCGACGACTGAGAACTGTTCATAGAAGAAGACGAGTACGAATGAAATGCCTTTTCCGAGTAACGTTCCGATCGGACCAATGACGATCAATGCCAAGAATCCAGTGACGAGAACCGTAACGAACGGTGTGACAAGTAAGTCAAGCGTTTCGGGTGTCCGTTTCCGGACCTGTTGTTCAATCTTTGCCATGACCCAAACGGTTAAGAGAACCGGGAAGACCGTTCCTTGATAACCAATCAACTCGATGTTCATTCCAAGGAACTTCATGACTTCCGGATCACTATTACCGAGCGTCCAAGGATTTAAGAGGGACGGGTGTGTCATGATTCCCCCGATGACGGCACCGAGGTACGGATTCGCACCGAATTCACGGGCTGCCGAGAAACCGATCAGAATCGGTAGGATGATGAAGGCAGAAGACGAGAACATATCTAGTAATTGGACGATCGGTGAATCACCGTCAACCCAACCAAAGGCTTTGATCATACCGAGTAATCCCATCAAGAGACCGGCTGCGACGATTGCCGGAATAAGTGGAACGAAGACGTTCGAGAGCGAGCGGGCGAGTCGGGCGAACGGATTTAATTTTTGCGATGCAGCCTTTTTAACGTCGAGTGGTTCCTCGCCATCGACTTTTACACCGGCAAGTGGTGCAAACGCAGCAAATACTTTATTGACGGTACCTGTACCAAAGATGATCTGGTATTGACCAGAACTTGAGAAGGCGCCGCTGACACCATCTAAGTCTTCAAGTGCTGCTTGATCAACCTTTGATTCATCATGCAAGACAAGGCGTAAACGCGTCGCGCAATGAGCAGCAGTGATGATGTTCTCGCGTCCACCGACGAGTTCGAGCACACGTTTAGCAGTTTGTTGATAATCCATCGGAAAAGTCCTCCTTTTTCATGAAACGTGCTGAATGAGACAAAAAAAGGCAAGACCGAACAACACCTCTCCTAACGAGGTGTCATTTCGGTCTTGCCAGCCGTACTGTCACAATCCGCACTATTGATTTGATTACATCTTAAAGGAGAAAAGAAAGCGTTGTCAATACTTAATGTTCATTTTTTTGAATCTGAATATCGACCTCCACACCGTAGTGATCGGAAACGACGGGACCGTGAATCCCATCAAACACGACACCGACGCGTTCAACGTCAATTTTCCGATTCGATAAGACGAGATCAATCCGCAATCCTTGTTGATTGTCTTCCCATCCGTCGATGTTGCCATTGATCGTCTCAATTCCGACCGTTTCCTTAGCTAGCAGGAAGACGTCGTGTAATCCCCGTTGCATCATATAGTCATAACCTGTATTTCGTTCTAAGGCATCGTTGTTGAAATCACCGAGGAAGAATGTCCATTCGAGTGGATCCATCCGAGCCATCAAATGATTGAATTGTTCCTGGAACGGTTCGACTTCATCTGCCCACCAGCCAAGATGACATGTATTGAACGTAATCGGTGTACCGTCGACTTGGATCGTCGCACGGACGATTTTTCGTGATTTCCAATCGAATGTATCTTGACTGCGACTAACATAATAACTGTCCGATTTTAAGATTGGATGTTTCGTCAAAAGAGCGAGTCCTTCTTCATACTTATCATAGCCGATATGAGCAAAATCCCAGACGAGGGAGTAGGTTTGACCTTGTTCTTTTAACGCTTGCTGGATCAAATAGGCAAAATTATCGTTGCGCACATCGTCATAGACGATGGGTGTATCCATCAATTGACTCACTTCTTGCAGTGCGATGACATCATAATCTTGAGCGAGAATTTGTTGAACGATCTGGTTTAATTTTTCGAGTGGCTGTTCTTCCTGCCACGAATGACAATTTAGTGTGAGTAGACGCATGAGTGGTCCTCCTGATTTTTCAAATAAGAAAGGTGAAACTCTTATAAAAGAGCTTCACCTTTAGGTAGTTCCCTAATCTCGCAGGTTTATGCGCCGATCCGGTCTTGGATATCTGATTTTAAGATATCGGCTTTTGGACCGTAGATGGCTTGCACGCCATTGTTCTTAAGGATCAGACCAAGTGCACCGTTTGCTTTCCAGTCTGCTTCTTTTGCAACAAGCGCTGGATCTTTGACAGTGACACGAAGACGCGTCATGCAGGCATCGACGTCCTCGATGTTTTGCTGTCCACCAAGCAAATCGATGATTTGTGAAGCTTGCGAACCGTCGGCAGGAGCTGATGTCGCAGCAGCCTCACCTGAAGCTTCAGTTGTAGATACGTTGATATCGTCCAGATAGTTCCCGTTACGGCCTGGTGTCGCATAGTTGAACTTCTTGATGACGAAACGGAACGTGAAGAAGTTCAAGAAGAAGAAGAACACACAGACACCGATGAAACGAATTAAATCACCAATTAATCCAGCTTTTGCAATCAATGGAATCCGCGTCAAGAGTTCGATCGCACCGAATGCGTGAATCCGAAGATGCATGACATCTGCTAGTGCGAAAGCAACACCTGTTAGTACAGCATAGATGACGTAAAGAACAGGAGCGATGAACATGAACATGAATTCGATTGGCTCCGTGACACCTGTCAAGAAGACCGCAAGTCCAGCAGATAAGAAGACAGGTTTGTATGCTTTCTTCTTATCTTCATCAACTGACATGTACATTGCGACAGCAATACCGATCAATGAAGCAAGTGATGTGACAACTTGCCCTTCTTTAAAACGAGCAGGAACGACACTGTTGATCAAATCATTGTATCCTTGTGTGTTGCCGGCTTGTTTCAAGTTGACAAGGTCAGTGATCCAAGCTAACCAAAGCGGGTCTTGACCAGCAACCGTCGATCCTTGAGCAGCACCTGTCAGGATTTTGTACGTTCCACCGAGTTCCGTGTAGTTCATCGGGACAGTCAACATGTGATGGAGACCGAACGGAAGTAACAGACGCTCGAGTGTACCGTATACGAACGGTGCAATGATCGGTGCAGAATCACGTGAAGAGGCAATCCAGCGACCGAAGTCATTCAATAAGCCTTGAACGAACGGCCAAACAAGTGATAAGGCGAATGCTGCAACAACTGATCCACCGATGACGACGAATGGTACAAAACGTTTTCCGTTAAAGAATGCAAGTGCATCTGGCAATTTACTGAAGTTATAAAATTTATTAAAGAGAACGGCACCAAGGAAACCAGAGATGATTCCGACGAATACGCCCATGTTGAGAGCCGGTGCACCTAAAACTGAAGTGAAATAATCTTTTACGATGAGCTCAGAACCAAGCAATGAATCGACCGTTGCTTTTGGGTCCGCGATCATGTCAGTGTTGACGCCGAAGATAGCTCCTGTGACGCGGTTGATCAGAATAAAGGCGAGTAACGCTGCGAACGCACCACCAGCACGTTCTTTTGCCCATGATCCACCAATCGCGACGGCGAATAAGACATGAAGGTTTGTAATGATGGCCCAACCTAAATCTTCAACGATTCGAGCAATCGTTTGCATTAACGCGATATCGCCTCCATACATGCCGATCAGTTTCCCGACCGAGATCATGATTCCTGCAGCAGGCATAACCGCGATGACGACCATCAAGGCTTTACCGAGTTTTTGCCAAAAATCGAACGAAATAGCATTTTTCAAGATCATTCACTCCTTTTGTATCTCTTTTTCTCTAATATGTGTGTAAGAACAGTGCAATAATGTAAGCGATTAATGCAACCGTTTGCATATAGAATTGTAAGCGATAACTTTTTAAAAAGCTAGTGTTTTACAAGAAAAATATTTGAAATTTTATTTTGATTAGAAATTGATTGTTCGGATTGGTATTTAGATTAAAAAAAAGTGGGAATAAGACTACAGTGAACGTTGTCTGGTTTTAAAAGAAGAAAGGATGTTTGAAGCGGATGAAAGAAGGGGTTCAACCGATCGAACAGTACGGACAGCGGATTCGTACATTACGAGAACGTCATCAGTTAGATCAAAATACATTAGCAGCGTTAACTGAGACGACACCTGAGATGATCCAGCGTATTGAAAGTAGCATTGCCCATCCCTCATTTTCAATGATTGAGCGACTGGCCCGTGTCTTACATGTCCCTTCGGATCACTTAATTCGGCATATCTGGCCACCTGCGGTCATCCGTCAGCAGGATAGCACGTCCTTGATTGACCTTCCATCTAGTTGATGGGCATCAAAAAAGAGGAAGAAAGGGATTTCTTCTTGTAGATTGTAGACAAATAGGCTGACTCAAAAAATGACGCGTCTTTTCACGCCCTTTCCTCAGGCGAGACACAAGCCAGTTTTCCCACTCTATTCGAGCAGAAAAACGGGTCTTGTTTGTCTCTGACAGCGCAAAATCGCGCTTTTCCTGTAGGAGTGGCGTGTAACGCGTCATTTTTTATATCAAACGAACGATCAGAGAAGCGCTTTGTTCACTCGGCATCGATTCCTTGGGAAAAACAAGCTAGAGCGACCCTGTAGCGAAGTGAAGCGGCGCGATGCTTGTCCCAGGAAAACGATGCGAGACGAACAAAAAAGCGCAATCCTTCTCGTTAGAGAAAAATTGCACTTTGTCTTCAGTCTCAAAGGGATTTCCCCTTGTTCCTCTTTTAGTCGTCTTAACGATTATCGATCGTTTCAGGATAGAGATCGTGATTGAATAAACGGTGCTCTGCCATTTGTTCGTATTTTGTACCAGGCTTGCCGTAATTGTAGTACGGATCAATTGAGATTCCACCGCGTGGCGTGAATTTGCCCCATACTTCAAGGTAGCGAGGTTCCATCAATTTCACGAGATCTTTTCCGATGACGTTGATGCAGTTCTCATGAAAATCACCATGGTTACGGAAGCTGAATAAGTACAACTTCAGTGATTTTGATTCGACGAGTTTTTCGTCCGGGATGTACGAGATGTAGATTGTCGCGAAGTCCGGTTGATTCGTGATCGGGCAAAGACTCGTAAACTCTGGTGCATTGAATTTCACGAAGTAATCATTTTCAGGATGACGGTTCGGGAATGCTTCGAGAACTTCAGGTTGGTATTCAAAAATATATGGTACGGCTTTTTGGCCGAGTAACGATAAGTCGTTTAAGTCTTCAGGTCGCATGAATCATTTCTCCTTAGACGCCACGATCGTTCGCGAAAACGAGGGCATGTAGTTGTGGTAGGACGCGCGCATGATTAAAGCGTTCATCACGGGCGACACGTTCCCAAAGTATTTTTAAATCGTGTAGCATGCGTGGAGCGATCGTTCCTTCTTCGTGCGGATCGGGATTTCCAAGTGAGAGATAGAGCGTTTTTAAAGCATAGCGCTCAGAAATCATCGCCGCGAAGTCGAGGTCTTCCTCATTAAAGATGACGATTTTGACAGCGCGTTGTTGTTCCGGTAAACGTTTAAAAAAGACATCCAAGCGATCGAAATCAATCTTCATCCCACTTGAAGGTGGTTTAGGGCTGAGTGTGACGTCATCGATATCAAGCAACCAATTTTGCCAGTAGGAGCCTTGGGTTTCGACAGACATCGTGATATTTCGTTCTTTTAATGCCGCAACCAATGTGCCGATTGATGCATGAAGTAACGGGTTCCCACCAGAAATCGTGACATGTCCGTAAGAGCCGAGTGCATCAAGGCGTTCTATGATCGTCTCTGCCGTCAAGAGTTCGGGTTTTTCAGAACCATCCCACGTGAAGGCGGAATCACACCACGAACAAGAGTAGTCGCAACCGCCGGTCCGGACGAACATCGTCTTTTGACCAATCGATCGTCCTTCTCCTTGAAATGTTGGTCCGAAAATCTCGAGAACCGGAATTTTTGGTGTTTTTGTTAAGGCACTCATGCTTCGTTCATCCACTCACGACGGACTTCAGCAAAAGCAGTCGGTGTCTCATAGAGCTTGACGAATTCGACACGAAGTCCACGCTCATCCGGAAGATGTTGTCCGAGTGTCTCGAAAATCCAGGCTGCCATGTTTTCAGCTGTCGTATTCATGTATGGTAACGATTCATTCAGGTAGCGGTGATCCAACAGTGGTTCGAGATGTGTTTTGAAGATTTTTTTGAGGTCACCAAAATCGAGGGTCATACCGCGGTGATCCAGAAAACCGCTGATCCCCATATCGACATGATACGTGTGACCATGAAGGGCACGGCATTTTCCATCATAATCATATAGGTGGTGCGCTGCGTCGAACGTCAGTTTTTTTACGATCATGACGCGGGATTTCGTATAGATAAGCGAGTCGCCAGTCGGGCGCTCGACCGTTTCAGGTGCTTCGTAATTGAATGTCATGTGTGTTGAACCTCCTTGATGTATGCATCTAATCCATTTTTCCGTAATTCACAGGCTGGGCATTCACCGCAACCATCTCCAATGACGCCGTTGTAACACGTCAACGTGCGATTTCGAACGAAATCAAACGCACCGAGCGAATCGGCAAGCGCCCACGTCTCTTTTTTGTCGAGCCACATGAGTGGCGTGTGAAGTACGAATGGATAGTCCATCGCAAGGTTCAATGTCACGTTGAGTGACTTGATGAAGGCATCACGGCAGTCCGGATAACCGGAAAAGTCCGTTTCACATACGCCAGTGACGATATGACGGATTCCGCGTCCTTTCGCAAGGACGGCTGCGAACGAAAGAAACAGATGATTTCGTCCATCTACAAAAGTAGAAGGAAGACCATCTTCGTTCGTCGTGATGGTTTGGCTGTGGTCAGTCAAGGCGTTACTCGTCAGTTGACTGAGAAGAGAGAGATCAAGCTCATGGTGTTTGACACCGAGCTCAGAGGCGATGTCGCGTGCGACTTCGAGTTCTTGTGCATGACGTTGTCCGTAATTAAACGTCACGACTTCGACTTCTTCGTATTGTTTCAGTGCTTGAAACAAACAAGTCGTTGAGTCTTGGCCGCCACTAAAGACGACAAGAGCACGTTCGTTTTTCATAATGTACACTTCCATTCCTAGTTTTTGTAACGGAGGAGGTTACGAACTCCGGAGACATAGTCTCAACTATTCACACTAGCAGAAGCCATTGAAAAAGTCGACGTTTTCTGATGAAGACAAAAAAAGAGATGCGTATCGTCGATCGGACGGTACGCATCTCTTGCAAGAAGATTAAAGTGGATAGTGATAGTAGCGTTCTTTGACGAGTAGATCTCGAATGTTCGAATCTTCCGAGATGACTTTCATCAGACCACCTGTTTGTGAAGCATGCGCTTCGAGAGCTTTGATCTTTTGATCCGTATAGGCACTGACATCATGAATGAATGTTCCTTCCCCGAGCTCTTCTTTCGTATTGTTCGCGAAAGCGACCGCAAGGAACTCTGGGCGATCAGCAGGATCCATCATCCGAAGAGCACGAACAACGGCGCGAGCTGTCGCTTCATGATCGGGATGGACCGCGTAACCTGGATAGAACGAAATCAAACGTGTTGGTCGTGTCTGTTGAATCAAGGCAAGAATACGGTCAGCAAGTGCTGCCTCATCTTCGAATTCAACGGTCTTATCACGAAGTCCCCACATTTGGAGATCCGAAATCTTCATTTTTGCAGCAGCATCAATCAACTCGCGTTTACGAATCGTTGCGAGCTGTTCGCGGTTCGTAAAGACAGGACGTCCCATGTTACGTCCCATCTCACCAAGTGTCAGACAAGCGTACGTGACAGGACCACGGTTTTCAGCGTGTTCGATGATCGTACCGGCAGAACTGAAAGCTTCGTCATCCGGGTGAGGGAAGACGACGAGTAAATGATCTTCGTGTGTCATGCGTCTACCTCCTCTGCACCTTGAGCGAATGGTGTCGGGCTAAGTTCAAAAGCAATCGCAAGACGTCCTTCGATATCGTGACCGGCAATCAACAATTGATCCCCAGCGAATTCGAAGTCAGTCAATCCTTCACCGTATAACCAGCCGTGGGCAAGTTTCAAACCAATCCGGTAAGGTCCGTTTCCTGTGATCAGACCACGTTCATAAGTGATTTCCGCATTACGGAAAAACATCCCTGCGCTATGGAAAGTTGGATCTTGGTGCGTCGCGTAGGCACCGTTCGTCGTCTCGACGTGTACATATAACGGTGTATTCGCATGTTCGTCGATATAACGCTGTATTTCTTGTAAATCAATGGCTTGCATAAACTTTTCTCCTCTCCTATACAGAAAGAAGTCCGCGGATATCGCGGACTTCTTAAGCGGATCAAGACTGGACTGTACGATGTGCAGCGTGATCAGTTGGTCCGACGTATTCATTCAAACGGAATGAATGACGAATCGCGGAAGTGATGAAAGATTTTGCTGTACGGACAGCAGCTTCTACCGATGCACCTTTTGCGAGTTCGGCCGTGATTGCTGCAGAGTACGTGCAGCCGGCACCGTGCGTGTACGGTGTCTCGATTCGTTCGTCCTCAATCAGGATAAACTCTTTTCCGTCATAAAGCACGTCAACTGCTTGTGGATGGTCGATTTTACTGCCACCTTTGACAAGAACGTATTGCGCACCTTTTTCGTGAATCCGTGCTGCTGCGAGTTTCATCTCGTCGATCGTTGCTGGTGTCTTACCAAGACCCGACAGTTGTCCGGCTTCAAAGACGTTCGGTGTGACGACCGTCGCAAGTGGTGTCAAGACATCACGGAGTGCGTTCGCTGTATCAGGGTTCAGCACCTCGTCCTCGCCTTTACAGACCATGACAGGATCGATGACGACGTTTTGGACGCCGGATGATTTGATTTTTTCGGCAACGGCTTCAATGATTTCGACAGTCGGGAGCATACCCGTCTTCATCGCATCAACACCAATACCTCCAAGGACCGTGTGGATTTGTGTCCGGACGAGTTCTGTGTCGATTGGGTAAACCGCATGGTGCCAAGAATGATCAGGGTCTTGTGCGACGATGACCGTCAAGGCATTCATTCCATAGACGCCAAGTTCTTGGAACGTCTTTAAATCAGCTTGAATGCCAGCTCCACCGCTCGTGTCGGAACCAGCAATCGTTAAGGCTTTACGTTTTGTCATGGGGCATTCCTCCTAAAGAAATAGACAATCCTTCTTGTTCTTCATCATAGCGAATTATGGGAAAAACAACAACTATCGACGCTTCTGATGTACACAAAACCCCACCTCTTTTGAGTAGGCGGGGCACGTACTTATTTAATGAATAAGAAGTCGAGAATATAGTAGATCAAGGCAGCGAAAGCCATCGAAATCGGCAATGTGATGACCCATGTAATGAGCATGCGCTGTGCTGTTCCCCACTTTACACCTTTCTTACGGTGTGATGTACCTACACCCAAGATGGCAGAAGAGATGACGTGTGTCGTCGAAACCGGAAGATGAATCGCTGTCGCTCCAAAGATGATCGCTGCTGATGTTAAGTCAGCTGCAACCCCATTGACCGGACGAATTTTCATGATTTGACCACCAACGGTCTTGATGATCCGCCATCCACCGACAGATGTTCCGAGACCCATTGCGATCGCACATGAGAGTTTAACCCAAGTCGCAACTTCGTGATCCGTTTGATAACCAGATGAGATCAAAGCAAGCGTGATGATCCCCATCGCTTTTTGTGCGTCGTTCGTACCGTGTGTATACGACTGCAAAGCAGCGGTTGCAATTTGAACATGACGGAAGCGACGATTCGTCTTCGCCAAGTTTCCTTTTTTGAAGATGACTTTAAAGATTGCATAAACGATGAAACCAAGTGTGAATGCGAGTACTGGTGAAATGAGCAAGGCTTGAACGATTTTCAAGAACCCTTTTGCTTCGATTCCTCCGAATCCAACAGAGGCAACAGCAGCACCAGCAATCGAACCGATCAGTGTATGCGAAGAACTTGACGGAATACCGAAGTACCAAGTCAAAAGGTTCCAGGCAATGGCTGAAATCAAGGCAGCGATGACGACGTAGCTACCATGTTCAAGTGTTGACGGGTCAACGATGTCACCAGAGATCGTTTTTGCGACTCCAGTGAACGTGATTGCACCTAGGAAGTTCATCGATGCAGCCAAAATGATGGCATGACGTGGTTTCAACGCACGAGTCGACACCGAAGTCGCGATCGAGTTCGCTGTATCGTGGAAACCGTTGATGAAGTCGAAGCTAAGTGCGAGAATCACGATTATGGCGGTGATGATAAACAGGCTATCCATCTCGTTAGCTCCTCACTTAAGCGTTTTTCATGATGATCGTTTCAATGACGTTAGCTGCGTCTTGGCAGTAGTCCGCGATTGATTCGAGCGATTCATAGATTTCTTTATATTGGATGATTTTAATTGGATCTGTTTCTGTTGCGAACAATGCTTTGATTGATTTACGGCGTAGGTTGTCACAAATCGTCTCTTGTTCTTTGATTTTGATGACGTGCTCACGCATCGGTTGTAATTTACGTGCAACAAGAAGATCCATTGCCGTCGCGAGTTCTGAGACAGCGATATTGATTTCATCAACGAACTTGATCATGTGCTCGTCTGCTTGAACGATGTTGTAGATTTCGAAAATAGCGGAGCATTCTTCGAAGCCGTCTAAGACGTCATCGAGTGCGTTAGCGAGCGCGAGTAAATCTTCACGGTCGATTGGTGTGATGAACGCGTTGTTCAAGTCGATGATCAACTGGTGCATCAAATCGTCCCCAGCTGTTTCGAAGTCTTTTACTTTATGTGCAAATTCTTTTACATCCGCGATGCCGTTGATTTTAAAGTCAACGAAGAATTGCGAAGTCGTTTTTAAGTGTCCTGCGATTTCGGATAATTTCACTGCGAATGGATCTTGTTTTTTACTAAACATTTCTTCTGCCTCCATATTAAGAACAAGAATAGAATAGTGAAGTAACTTCACGAGTTCGATTGTAGCAGACGGTATTGTAAAAGAATACATTTATGAAGCGTCTTTACGAAATCTTAATAAATCTTAATATGAAGGTGATTGTAGATTTAATAAATTGTCTGACAATGTAAAAATGAAGTGTACTTGATTGAAATAAGTTGGATTACGTTGTAATTGCAAGAGATTGTCTTGTGATTGTAAGAATAAAAGCGCATCAGAAGTGGGAAAAGAGGATATGGCGCATGAAAATCGAATGATATGATTAAGTCTGCGTAATCAGGTAAAAGAGGAGGATTTTATTATGCTCGTACAAAGTTTATGTATTCCGAAGCATCAATGTGTCACGATTTCCGAGACAGCGACGATTCGTGAAGCACTCGACACACTTGAAAAAACCGGATATCGCTGTGTCCCGGTCCTTGACCAATCAGGGCAGGACTTCAAGGGCAACATCTATAAGATGCACATCTATCGACATGGGATGAATGGTGGCAGCTTAGACGACAACGTCATGTTGCTGATTAAGAATACATCCAAATACATCTATACAGGAAGTAATTTCTTTGAAGTCTTCTTCTCAATCAAGGAATTGCCGTATATCGCGGTCTTAAATGACGACGGTCATTTCTTCGGCATCCTGCCACACGGAAAAATGCTTGGAATGCTTGAAGAAGCGTGGAACCGTGATTCGGGGAGTTACGTCCTGACAGTAGCCTTAAGTGAACAAAAAGGGGCACTTGAGAAGATCTCGAAGATCGTCAACAAATATTCAACGGTCGCGAGTCTGATGACACTCGATGCGAAGAGTAGCGTCATGCGTCGTGTATTGATTACATTACCGACGGATTGTGACGAGAAGACAAAGAAAAAAATCGTCAAGAAACTTGACGATAAGGGACTTCGAGTCGTTGCTGTCGAAGATTTAGCCGTTCGTGTATAATGGACCCGCACAAGACCAGTTCATGACTGGTCTTTTTTGAGGGAAAGGAAGGATAGATGATGAAACTATTAATAGTAGGAGCCGGTGCGATGAGTGAGGCACTCGTTCAAGGATGGGTCGCTTCTGGATTGGCACGAGAAGATATCACGATGACAAATCGGAGTGGCGGGGCACGCCTGACGGAAGTCGCAGCGCGACACGGCGTTCAGACGGTCGAACAAGAAGATGTCTCCTTATATGATGTTGTCATGCTGGGCATGCAACCCGATGGTGTACTCGACTATGTAGCGAATCAACAATGGACGAATCAGACAATCGTTTCGATTGCTGCACATATTACACCATATGAAATCGAACAGTTGGCAAAACGACCGACAGTCGCCGTCATGCCGAATACCCCAGTCGCACACCGTTTAGGAATGATTGGACTATGGTTCGGCTCACGCGTGAATGAAGAGATCCGAAGTGTAGTCGAGGCATTATTTGGACGTGTCGGAGAAATTGCAGAAGCAAATGAATCGACAATGCCTGCATTCATGGCGGCAGCTGGATGTAGTCCTGCTTTTTTCTATGAAATCGTAGCTGGCATGGTACCGGTTTTGACGGATGCTGGTTTTAAAGAAGAAAATGCACGTCGAATCGTTGCTCAAGCGATGAAAGGTTCAGCTGAAATTCTCATGCGCTCTGACGCAAGTACGGATCGTCTCATTGCCGATGTTGCGGCACCTGGTGGACCAACGGATCGTGGCGTCCAAGTACTACGGGAGCATCACTTATTCGACACGATGCAAGCGGCACTACGAGAGAGTGCACGCGAAACAGACGAATAATGGATTTAAAAAAGGCTGCTGAATCCAAAAGAATGATGCGTCCTTTCGCGCCCTTATCTGTGTAGAGACTGACATTTGAGTCAGTCTTTTTTCGTTCACGAAAGTTTCACGTGAAACATAAGCAAAGCGATTGCATCTTGAAATAAGAATTCGTACACTGTAAAAAGAAACCGTCCAGACGGTACAGTAAAATATGAGGGAAGGGGGAGACTATTGGCCAGTGCAAAAGCGCAAGAGACACGGCGTCGGATTCTTGAAGCAACGACGACGATCATTTTGCAACAAGGATTCACTCAATTGACGCTTGAAGAAGTAGCGAAACAAGCGAATGTCTCAAAAGGTGGACTGTTGTATCATTTCGCTTCGAAGGAAGCTTTATTAATGGGGGTCATCGAGGCGCAAGAAGCACGTCAATTCGAACTATATGAACAGCATCAGTTGACGATGGGACCGATGGAAGCGTTCGTGACGTTGCAAATCCAGCAGCAAGAGGAGTTCCATCTCGACATGGATGCGCTTCTTTACTTGTTGTCCTTATTAAAGGATCACGCGACGTTCGTCGAAGAACGAAAGCGACAAGCGGAGCAGTTCTTCCGCCAACTGACAGAACAGATGGATCCGGTTGAAGTATTGTCGATTCGTTTTACATTAGACGGCTTGAAATTGTCGGAGCATTTTCAGTTCGGTGCACCGTCTCCAGATGTGCGACAACGGTTAATTCAGCAATTAATAGAACGTGCACGACGACTAGATAAACAAATTGAAGAGTGAGGGAGAACCATACGATGAAAAAGATCATCCAGTTTTCGGTGAACAATAAGTTTGCCCTCTGGCTTATGACGATCATCATCGCGGTTGCCGGTATTTATGCGGGAACATCGATGAAGCTCGAGACGTTGCCAGATATCACGACACCGACCGTGTCGGTGACGACAATTTATCCAGGTGCTACACCAGAACAGGTTCTAGATGAAGTCAGTCGAGAACTCGAAAGTAAGGTCGAAAATTTATCAGGAGTCGATACAGTACGCTCGACGTCCTTCCAAAATGCATCGAACCTACAAATCGACTATAACTTCAGTACGGATATGGAAGAAGCCGAGCAAAAAGTAAAAGAAGCCCTTTCAAACGTCGAATTACCGGAAGGTGTTCAGGAACCACAAGTATCACGGATTTCCTTTGATGCATTCCCAGTCATCGGTTTTGCCGTTTCGGATAAGGAACGATCTCTATCTGAATTGACGAAACTCGTTGAAAACGAACTTCAACCAAAGCTCGAAGGAATCGAAGGGGCGCAGACGGTTCAAGTCGCGGGTCAAGAGATTCGCCGGATCGAAATTCGCTTCGATGAGAAAAAACTCGAACGTTACGGTCTAACCGAAGAGAATGCGAAACAATTGATTCAAGCTAATGATTCCCGTTTAGCGCTTGGCTTGTACGAGTTGGGGGATAAGGAACAAGCAGTCGTATTAGATGGAAAAGCAACGACAGTCAAGGAATTAAAAGATCTTCGTCTTCCCTATGCACCGCCAGCATCGAATACTCCTGAAGCAGGACAAGCAGGACAAGCAGGACAAGCAGGACAAGCAGGACAAGCAGGACAAGCAGGACAAGCAGGACAAGCTTCATCGTCAGCTCCTGGAGCATCCCAACCGACACCAGCGTCAGGTGCAACGTCGGGTCAGGCAACACAGACGGCGCCAACACAAGTGCCAACTGTCACGTTGTCGCAAGTCGCGACGATCGAGGATAAAGGGATCGAGGAATCGATCTCGCGTTCGAATGGTGAACGATCGATTGGTGTTCAAGTAACAAAGTCGCAAGATGCGAACACGGTCGATGTCGTCAATGCAGTCAAGCAGACGATCAAAGACTTTGAAAAAGAAAACGGTTCGGTCAATGCATCTGTGACACTGGATCAAGGAAAGCCAATTGAGGAATCTGTTTCGACGATGATCAGTAAAGCATTGATTGGTGCGTTATTTGCGATCGTCATCATCTTGCTGTTCCTACGAAACATTAAATCAACGATCATCGCTGTTATTTCGATTCCGTTATCCCTTCTGATGGCAATTCTTGTCTTGAAGCAGATGGATATTTCCTTGAACATCATGACACTCGGAGCGATGACGGTCGCGATTGGTCGAGTCGTTGATGATTCCATCGTCGTCATCGAAAATATTTATCGCCGTTTGACGGATCCGACGGAAAAGTTAAAAGGAAAAGAATTGATCATCAGTGCAACACGAGAAGTATTCATTCCAATCGCTTCGTCGACAGTCGTTACGATCGCGGTCTTCTTACCACTCGGATTCGTTACGGGATTCGTTGGTGAGCTCTTCTTACCATTCGCTTTGACAGTCGTCTTTGCGCTGTTCGCGTCCTTGATCGTTGCAGTTACGGTCGTACCGATGTTCGCTGATTCGCTCTTTAAGCGTGGTAAAGCACCAAAACCGGAAAAAGAAGAAGGCGGAAAGTTGGCGAATGGATATCGCCGTATGCTGAATTGGTCTCTCAACCATAAACTCATCGTCTTTGGTCTTTCAGTCTTGCTGTTGATCGGTAGTTTTGCTCTCGTACCAACGATTGGTGTCAACTTCTTGAATCAAGAAGGAGAAAAGACACTCTACGTCACGTACAATCCAAAACCAGGTCAAACGTTGGATGATTCGTTAAAAGCAGCTGATCAAGCAGAAGATTATTTCAACAAACAAAAAAATATCGATAATCTTCAGTTTACCGTCGGTGGAGAAAATCCATTGAATCCAGGGAATACGAAACAAGGGGTCTTCATCGTCCAATACGATCCAGACACGGAAAATTTCGCAGATGTTAAACAGACAGCCATCAAACAGCTGAATGCTGACATTCCGACAGGAGAATGGAAAGAGCAAGACTTTAGTGGTGGCGCAGCTTCGTCAGGCGTCTCGTATTCAATCTTTGCGAATAATATTGAAGATTTAGAAGCAGTAACACCGAAATTCGTTGATGCGATCGAAGGTGAATCGAAGTATGTTCGAAAAGTAACGACAGATTTAAAAGAAGCGTATACGCAATATACGTTCGAAGTCGATCAGCAAAAAGCGGCTGAATTCGGCGTTTCAACAGCACAACTTGCGCAGGGCATTGCCAATGTCCAAGGAGAAGAAAAACCACTTTCTACTATTAAGGTAGATGGGAAGGAACTCGATGTCATCGTTCCAAACGAACAAACGACATACGATTCCGTTCAAGATTTGGAAGAGACGGATGTCGTGACACCGCTTGGCGTTCGCAAATTGTCCGATTTCGTTGAAGTGAAGAAAGGAACGACTCCTGATTCGCTCAACGAACGTGATGGAAAACTC
Organism: Exiguobacterium abrahamii; assembly: GCF_015645365.1. Taxonomy (NCBI): domain Bacteria; kingdom Bacillati; phylum Bacillota; class Bacilli; order Caryophanales; genus Exiguobacterium; species Exiguobacterium abrahamii. Next base: position 93,567 of record NZ_JADOYC010000005.1, on the reverse strand, counting down.
GTCGCTACCGTTACAGCAGAACTAAAAACGGATAAAGCAACGGAGGCTTCTCAAGCGATTGAAAAGTCCGTTAAAAACATTGATCGTCCGACAGGGGTCTCGTATGAGCAAGGCGGAGTCACAGAGCAGATTCAAGAGTCGTTCACACAACTTGGTCTAGCAATGGCAGCAGCTGTAGCGATCGTCTATCTTGTCCTCGTCATTACGTTTGGAGGAGCATTGACACCACTCGTCATCTTGTTCTCACTTCCATTCGCCATCATCGGTGGACTGGTTGCCCTGTTAATTACAGGAGAGACGATTTCTGTGTCATCCTTGATTGGTGCTTTGATGTTGATCGGAATCGTCGTGACGAATGCGATCGTCTTAATCGACCGTGTCATTCATAAAGAAGCGGAAGGTTTATCGACGCGTGAAGCACTACTCGATGCAGCAGGTACACGTTTACGTCCAATCTTGATGACAGCACTTGCGACGATTGGTGCACTTGCACCACTTGCGCTTGGGCTCGAAGGTGGCGCATTGATTTCAAAAGGGTTAGGTGTGACGGTCATCGGTGGACTGACAAGTTCGACGTTGTTGACCCTCCTTATCGTGCCGATCGTTTATGAATTCTTAGCACGTTTCCGTAAAAAGAAGTCAATTGATTCTTGAAAAAACGATTAAATGACTCAAACTGACAGGTATGTAGAAATGGCTATCCTAAGCCGTTCTACAACCTGTTTTTTTTATTTTGTTACAAAAGTATTACGAAAAAGAATACGCGTTAAAGAACTGTAACATGATGAAAATCTGGAACATGATAGGATAAATACAGAAATTATCTGACAATTCAGACGTACAATACATTCATACATAAGAGGAGAATGAATCGATGAAAGCTGTCACTCGTGTTTTGTTAACCTTAACGTTACTCATCAGTAGTTGGACACTCGTCCCAGCATCAACGCAAGCTGCAACAAGTAAAAAAGTAGTGGTGTCAGTGGATGTGCTGAATATTCGTGCAAAAGCTGCTGTATCGAGTAAACGAGTCGGGCAATTGAAACTTGGACAAGCTGTAACCGTCGTAGGTCAGGTCAAAGAATGGTATCAAATCCGTCATCAAGGGAAATCAGCATACATCGCCTCTACATACACGAAAGCATATAACGCTAAAGCGACGAAAGGTCTTAGTAAAACAGGATCAACGATCGTTTCGGTAGCAGAAGGTCTCAAAGGACGTCCTTATGTTTTTGGTGCGACAGGTCCTGTTAGCTTTGATTGCTCTGGATTTACACGTTACGTTTATCAAGCACTAGGAAAATCACTCCCACGTACGGCAGCGGCTCAATACTCAGCAACAAAACGTACGGCACCAGGCGCTGGTGATCTCGTCTTCTTTACACATGGAAGTGGGATTCAACACGTTGGAATCGCTGTCGATGGTGGTACGATGATCAATGCGAACTCGTATTATGGAAGAGTCGTTAAAGAATCGTTCCGTGGCGGCTACTGGGGATCACGGTATGTAGCGGCAGGAACTCTGTAAACGAAATGAAGCGACGAATTCAAATCGATGAACTCGTCGCTTTTTTATATGGATTCAGGTATGAGGAAGAACGGTCGTTCCAGCAATGAACGCCGAAGGTACTTCGATTTGTGGACGAGCAACGAGATCTTCGCGGACGGTTAATTGAAACGCATGTCGCCCGATCGTGGCATAAGGGATCGCGATCGTCGTCATCGCTAAGACTTCAGCGAGTTCACTTCCATCAAAACCAATGACAGACAGGTCTCCAGGAACCTGATAACCTTGTTTTCGGAGTTCCAAGATCAGACCTGCTGCCACGTGATCACTTGCGGTCAAAATAGCGGTCGGTCGTTGTTTTTGTTGCATCCAGCGTCTTGCGACGGTCGCACCGTCTTCAATCGTCAAGGTCTGTTCATAGACAAATTCGTCACGTACGACCTCTTGATACGCATGTTTACGCGCCAAGCTATTCGTACTATCTGGTCGCCCAAGACAGATGCCGATGCTCGTATGTCCTTGTTGTCGTAGATGTGCAAGTCCTTGTTGAAAGGCCGTATAGTGATCGATATAGACGGCAGCGACATCTTCATGATGTTCACAAAAGACGATCGGTCCATAACGTTCATACGATAAAATCGCTGATAAGGGAAGACTGTGCGACACGACGATGAGGGCGTCGATTTCCTGTTGCGCCAGCGCATCCAGTGCCAGTTGCTCATGCGTTTCCACATAATTCGTTTGCCACGTCAAGAACCGATAGCTCGCGTCAAAGGCAGCTTGCGCAATGCCCTGAAGAATGGCAGCGTGATACGGATGATCAACGAACGGGAGCATGACTCCGACCGTTTTTGTCATACCCGTCGATAGATGAACGGCAGTCTGATTACGGATATATCCGAGTTTTTCGATAGCTTCTCGAACAGCTTGTCGCTTCTCGTTCGCAACGTACGGATGATCATTTAGTACACGTGAGACTGTTGTAACGGACACGTTGGCTTCACGTGCCAAGTCTCGGATGTTCGTCATCGCGCATCCCTCCTGGATTACATCTTACGAGATAATCGTCGTTCAAGTCGGCGCCAATCCTGTCGGGAGACGGGAGCCGAGAATGGAGCTGTCTGCTCAGCCAGTTGATTGATCTTTGAGAGCAGTCGCGTTTTTTCTTGAGGAGACAAATCAGGGTATTGATCGACCAACGTGTGCTGACACAAATAATAACCTGCTGGCGTATGCAATTGTTCGATGGCCCACTCAAAAGCAACATTTCGTTTAAACAGCCGGGTTAATCGTGTATGAATCGACATGATGATTACCTCCTTTTTAGTGTATATCAAGACGATAGGCTATGAAACGCGTTTCACGGCAAGAACTATTTTTACGCAGTGGATCGATTGGAAAAATTCAGCAAGAATTGACCAGTTAGACAAAGAAGTCTATGATTGTGACGATACAACACAAAGAGGGGCGAACGTAAAATGGAATCGACAGACTCGAAGCTGGCATTAAAAATGCTCGTTGTTCTATCTCGGACGATGCATGCGGTGACGGAGCAAGTGAAGGCAGACATCAAAACACATCAGTTGAATTTATCGGAATTCGGAGTTCTTGAATTGCTGTACCACAAAGGGGACACGCCTCTACAACAAATTGGCGATAAGATTCTATTAACGAGTGGAAGTGTGACGTATGTCGTGGATAAACTTGAAAAGCGTGGGTTGATTGCGCGAAAATCATGTGCGACGGATCGTCGTGTCACGTTTGGGACATTAACGGAAGCTGGACGCGAACTAATGGAAGAGACATTCCCGAAACATGAAGCCTTTTTAGCAGACTTGTTTAAGGATTTGTCGGTTTCTGAAAAGGAACAGTTGATTGATCAGTTAAAACGAATCGGTTTACGAGCCGAACATTATACGCCACTCGAAAATGTGTAAGAATTAGCACTCATAAGATCAAGAAAGCTCAGGTCACGGACTTGAGCTTTTTTTTATTCGTTTAGAAGTCAAACTGATTGACAAACGAAAAGGTGGTTGGTATGTTTAGTTACAGAATTTACTTTAAATAAAAGGGAGAAATAATAATGACTAAATTACTTTATGTAACTGTTAACCCGAAAGCTACAGAACACTCTTTCAGCCTTCAAGTCGGTGAAGCATTCCTCGAAAGCTACAAAGCAGCGAATCCTTCAGCTGAAGTAGAAGTTCTCGATCTATATAACGAAACAGTCCAAGAAATCGATACAGATGTTCTTAGCGCATGGGGCAAATTCGCAACAGGCGAAGAGTTAACAGAAGTGGAGATCGCAAAAGTCGGTACGATGACAAAACATCTCGAGCAATACATGGAAGCAGATGAGTATGTCTTCGTCACACCAATGTGGAACTTCTCTTTCCCAGCACGTCTCAAAATGTACATCGACAGCGTTCTTCTTGCAGGTAAAACATTCGCTTATACTGCAGAAGGTCCAAAAGGCTTGATGGAAGGCAAAAAAGCACTCCACATCCAAGCAACAGGTGGCGTCTACACAGGATCTGGTCTCAACTTCGGTGATGACTACCTCCGTCAAGCACTTGCTTTCACTGGTGTAACAGATTACGATGCACTCTTCATCGAAGGTATGGCAATGAACCCAGAAAAAGCAGAAGAGATCAAAGAAGCAGCAATCGCTAAAGCAAAAGAACTCGGTCGTTCATTCTCGACTGTCAACGCATAAGATAAGCGTCAAAAAGGCTCCCGCCGTGTCGGGAGCCTTTTTTTGTGTGCTGTTAAGAGAGTGTTGATTTTTTACGAAGTACGAGCGTCAAGAAGAGCAACAAGTCCTTGAGTTTCTCAAAGCCGCGAGGATGCGTTGAGATACGATAGAGCCACTCTAGCTTGAAGCGACGGAATAATTTAGGTGCGCGTTTACTGTGTCCGGACCAGACGTCGAACGCACCACCGACACCGATGAAGATGCCGTGATCGACTTGATCATAGATGGAAGCGATCCATTCTTCCTGTTTTGGCGCACCGAGTGCGACGAGAACAAGATCAGCGTCTGCTTCTGCGATCGCTCGCGTAGCTTCTTCTGTCTTTCCAAAACCATGAAACGTTCCAACGAAGTGGATGTTCGGAAAACGAATCGATAACTGACGGATCAACGATTTCATAACTTCCGGACGTCCACCGAGTAAAAAGACACGCTTCTCGAGTGCGTCTGCTGTCCGCAATAATTCACGAGCCGTCTCGATTCCCGGCAATGTCGCAGTGAGCGGTGCTCCCATCCGTTTACTGGCAGCCGTCACACCGATTCCGTCTGGTGTGATGAACGTTGCCCGTCGTAAGATGGCATCGTAAGAAGGTTCGCGCAATGCACGCAACACGAGCTCTGGGTTCGCCGTGACAAGAAAGGCTTTTCCGCGGTCGTGTAAGATTGTTTTAATATGGGTATACCATTGCGAAGGTGTCGCATCGACGAATGGTAGTCCGAATAATTGTTTTGTCTGAATCATAGTTTTCCACCTCATCATCCATCATAGCAGAATCAAGACGGACGAACAGCGACTTGAGACTGAAAAAGGAGCGGATTCACGTGCATCCATCTTGGCAAACGGTGTTAAAAGAAGAAAAGGAAAAACCTTATTTTCAGGAACTGTGGGCTTTTTTGAAGGAAGCCTATCAAACGACGACCGTCTATCCTCCAAAAGAGCGGATCTTTCATGCGTTCGATGCAGTCGCGCCAGAAGATGTCCGGTGCGTCATCTTAGGGCAAGATCCCTACCATGGTCCACGTCAGGCGAATGGACTCAGCTTTTCCGTGCATGACGGAGTACCGATCCCTCCATCCCTTCGAAACATGTATAAGGAACTCGTCTCGGATATCGGTTGTCCGGCTCCGACCTCCGGAAATCTCGAAGCATGGTCACGACAAGGAGTATTCTTACTCAATACGTCGCTTACGGTTGAGGAGGGGAAAGCGGGATCCCATGCTAAAAAAGGCTGGGCATCGTTCACGGATCGGGTCATCGAAGTACTAGGAACACAGACGCAACCGATCGTGTTCATTCTCTGGGGGAATCACGCGAAGAGTAAGAAGGCGCTGATTGACACGAATCGTCATCTTGTTCTGGAAGCTGTCCATCCGAGTCCTCTATCAGCGAGCCGGGGATTTTTCGGTAGCAAACCATACTCGCAAACGAATGCATGGTTGAAAGAGCAGGGAAGAGAGCCGATCGACTGGTGTTTGTCGTAAATCAAAAAAGGCTGACTCAAAAGTCAGTCTGAGACTAAAGACAAAGCGCAGTTTTTCTCTTAACGAGAAGGATTGCGCTTTTTGTTCGTCTCGAATCCTTCTTCCAGGTATAAAAAAAGACGCGTCACACGCAACTCCTACAGGAAAAAGCGCAATTTTGCGCTGTCAGAGACAAACAAGACCCGTTTTCCTGCTTGAATGAAGCAGGAAAATTGGCTTGTGTCTCGCCTGAGGAAAGGGCATGAAAAGACGCGTCATTCTTTTTTGAGTTACTTAGCGGCTTGAGAGAGCCGGCTCCTCATCCATCATGAACTTTTCGACAACGAGAGCAACACCATCTTCATCGTTCGAAGCGGTCATATACTGTGCTTTTTCTTTGACGGTATCGGCTGCATTCGCCATCGCGACACCAAGACCTGCCCATTCGATCATCGATAGATCGTTGTTGCCATCTCCACAAGCGATGACTTCTTCTTGAGCGATTCCCAGTTTTTCAGACAGTAAGGCAAGGCTTGTGCCTTTTGTGACACCATCTTCTGTGAATTCAAGGAAAAATGGCTTCGAGCGAGCCACCGCGAGTTCACCCGCAAGTTCCTGTTGAAGCGTCTGTTCGACGCGCGCGAGGTGCGTCTCTTCTGCCATCATTAAACACTTGACGACAGGTGTTTGGATCGCGGATTTAAAATCAGCGACAGGGATGACCTCCATGCCTGTCAGTTGTCCTTCGAGCGTCGTATATTCATTCGGTTCCTCTGTCAGAATTTCATGTCCGACATACGTGTGGATGTAGACACCCTCCCGTTTACTCAAATCGTCGAGGCGATGGACCGTCTCCGGGGAAAGTGTGCTGAGGAAGAGCGACTCGTTCGTTTTACAATCAATGATTGAAGCGCCATTGAAGCTTAGAATGTAACTGCCGTAGCGGGCGAGTTCCAGTTCTTTTGCGAGGTCGAGCATGGCAAAAGTCGGACGACCGCTAGCGAGCACGACCTTCTTCCCGCGTCGCTGCGCAGCGAGTAAAGCTTCTTTCGTACGTGGTGAAATCGTATGGTCACTTGTCAACAAGGTATCATCTAAATCGAGAACAATCATTTTATACGTCATACATTCAAACCCCTTTCAATTATCTGTATATCGTAACAACTTGTCCCCCGTTCGACAATATACTCTCCTCGAAGAGAGTATGATAAAGTGGAAACAGAGCCCGTACGGAAAGGATTCCAACTTTATGAAATATCTCTTCATGATCATATCAAGTCTATTATTAGCAGGATGCAGTACGATGTTTCCGCATCCCGCTTCTTTACTCGAACATCCGTCCCTTCCGGCATGGGAGCAGTCGTTGAAAGAACGGATTGACCGCGATTTGCCGAAAGAGGCAGAGATCGTGGCACCACGAAATCAAGCGGTATCACGTCTATACGAACTCGTCGATTTAGATCGAAATGGTAAAGATGAAGCGATCACCTTCTACCGTAGCGAGCAGGACGGGCGCTTCACGATTCATCTTCTCGTCCATGAACGACAAGGCGAAAAATGGCGACTCGTGGCGCGACAGACGGTAGCTGACGGTCGAGCCATCGACCGACTCGAAGTCATAACTGACGCACGACATAAACAAAACCACCTCGTCATCGGTATTACCAGTTATGGCGAAAATACGTTATACATCATTGAGCAGTTACTATCGAAGCAACGAGACGTCACGACAGTCGATCGGTATGATCGTCTGTCGGTAGCTGATTTGAATCAAGATCGAGAGCGGGATATGGTGCTTCTGCAAAAGGGAAGTCCGTCTCGTTTGATCTATTATAAAGACATCTTGTCGAAAGAGCACCAAGAGACGACACTTTCAACGCAGGATGGCGATTTATTCGCAGAACATGATTTATTTGAAGTCGATACGATCAATGCCGCTCGAAATAAAGGCTTGATCGTCTCATATACACGAGATGCGAAAATGCACATCGCATTATTCCGTTTAGCGAACGATACGTTGGAACAGGTTCGTTTCGGTCAGATCGATGAGATCGTCGAACCGATGTATACCTTCCCGAAAGATGTCGATCAAGACGGAATCGTCGAGTTTGGTCATCAATATACGCCAGAAGGCAGTAAAGGGCGTGAGGGTGAACCGAAACCACGCATCACGGCATACTACACATGGAATGGATCAGATAATCCGCCATTTTTCGAGAGTGGATTTGAATTGCGAGAAGAGCAGTACATCGATCAAGAATACAATTTCGTCATGCGCTTCCCTGCCAACTGGGCGACGCGTGAAACGATCGAGAAACGCGAAAATCGTGTTCGGTTCATCAATCGAGAAACGAAGCAGATTGATTTCGAATTAGAGGTCATTCCGAAGAATCAATACATTGCTAGTGATCAAAAACGAAAAATCAAAGAAGGTATCGATTATGTCTATGTGATTGATGCGACGAAGGATTATGAAGTGTTCGTCAATCGTGTCACACTCGTGGAATAAAGAATCAGGGGGAGAAAAGAATGACCAAAATACTAGTAGCCGAAGATGAACATGCGATTCGCAGTTTCATCGTCATTAATTTGAAACGGGCAGGCTATGATGTCATCGAGGCGGAAAATGGGAAAGAAGCGCTTGCGCAGTTTGATCAACAAACCTTCGATATTCTGTTACTCGATATCATGATGCCGGAAGTCGACGGTTTTGCCGTCTGTGAACAGGCGCGGGCAAAGGATGAGGTCGTCGGGATCATCATGCTGACGGCACGGACACGAGAAGAGGATAAAGTCATGGGACTGAGCGTAGGAGCGGACGATTACATCGCGAAGCCATTCAGTCCAGCAGAGCTACTCGCGCGCATCCAGTCGCTCCTGCGACGGGTAGAGACGTTACGTCGCAGAAAACAGCCGCGTGAACTCGTCTCTGGACCGTTTCGGATTGATTTAGGCGCGAAGCGCGTCCAAAAAGAAGGTGTCGACGTCGAAGTGACACCGACTGAATACGATTTACTTTGCCACTTCATCAAAAACGAAGATCAAGTCATGTCGCGAGATGAATTACTCGATGCGGTATGGGGTGAGAATTACTTTGGTGATCGGAAGACGGTCGATGTCAACATTCGCCGTCTTCGTCAAAAAATCGAAGAAAATCCAGCGGAACCGAAGTTCATCGAGACATTGTGGGGACATGGATACAAGTGGCGTAACGAAGAATGAAGCGCCAGATATTAATGCGGTTCATGACGATTATTACGGTGACAGTCTTACTCGTCATCGGGATCCTCTCGTTCGTGACTTATAACTATTACTACGTGACGGCGACGGATGTCTTGAAACGTCATGCGAATGCGAGTGCTGTCTTATTTGCGAATAGTGGTCTTGCTTACGATTACGCCGACTCAGAAACGACGATCCATGATGTACTTGATTCTTACGCTTATCCAGACGCTGAGATTGAAGTGTTGGATGCGACAGGGATTCCGCGTTACTCTTCGACCGGATTCATCTCGGAACGTAAGTTGACGCGAGAGGCGATCAATCAAGTAAGAGCGGGACAGACCGTCACGAAACGATATGACGATGAGGCGACGGGAGAACATTTACTGGAAGTAACAGAACCTGTTGTGTCATTTGGTCAGACGACGGGAGCGCTTCGTTATACGACGTCGCTTGAGCGAATCGATCGACGTGTGATCGAAATTTGTTTAGCGATCGTTCTCCTGGGTACAGTAATTTGGGGACTTGCCTTCATTTATTCCTCACGTCTCGTCTCGTCGATCGTCCGACCGATTCAAGAAGTCATCGGTGCATCGGATCAAATCGCGAAACAGCATTACGACGTCAAGGTGAACGAGGAATACTCGTTCGAGCTTGGAGAACTAGCGCGGACGATCAATTATATGGGGCAACAGATTAAACAGCAGGAAACATTGAAAGATGAGTTCATTTCTGGTATTTCCCATGAATTACGGACACCACTGACATCGATCAAAGGCTGGAGTGAAACGTTACTCGTCGAACAGGATCAGTTGCCGGAAGAGGCGTCGCTTGGGATGGGCATCATTCATTCGGAGACGGAGCGTTTGATTTCGCTCGTTGAGCAATTACTCGATTTCTCGAAACTCGAGACGAGTCGCCTCGTCTTATACCGTCAGGAAGTCAACTTGACGGAAATCATCGAGACCGTGACGGCGCAACTACGTCAAAAGCTGGAAGAAAAAAATGTCCAGATCGTACAGAAGTTACCGGCGCAAGTCGTCGGTCTGTACGACGAAAACCGATTGAAACAAGTCTTCTTGAACCTGCTTGATAATGCGATCCGCTTTTCTCCAGTCGGTGGTACGATCACCATTCGACTCGTTCGTTCAGAGCGTGTGTTGTTCCTCTCCTTCAGTGATGAAGGTCCCGGGATTCCAAAAGAGCACTTACGTCACGTCACAGAAAAGTTCTATCAAGTGCAAAAAGGAAAGGGTGGAACAGGACTCGGACTATCGATTTGTCGAGAACTCGTTGAAGCACATGAAGGCAAGCTATTCATCGATAATCAGCCGGAAGGCGGCGTCATCGCGACGATTCTGCTACCTGTCACGAAAGCGTAAACACTGAGACGGGCAGAGTGAAACAGAAACTGGTAAAGTTAAATGGATTATAGTACGAAATGGATCAGATGATAGGAAACGGAGGAATCAGTCATGGCACTTGGTGTTTCAAATGGTACGCTTCAACCGCTCTCCGGAAAACCGAACGCGGTATCTACTCAAACCGATCTACAGGATATGAAAATGCGTCCGCTCCCGTTCAAAGGAACGCTTGCAGATTCGAAGTTCCAACTCTTACGTATTCTACAAAGCCTCGACCGCGTCAAAGTCGTCAAGGAGGAAGGTGCATACATCCATGCCATCTTCACGAGTAAAGTCTTTCGCTTCAAGGATGACGTCGAATTTTACTTCGATGAAGCCGCACAAGTGATCCATTTCCGTTCGGCATCGCGTGTCGGATACTCCGACTGGGGCGTCAACCGTAAACGGATGGAAGACATCACACGTCGTTACGAGGAGGGATCACGATGAAGACCTATCAATTAGTTGTCATTGGTGGTGGGGCAGCCGGAATGACGATTGCTGCTGGTGCAGCAAGTCTCGGCGCGCACGTCGCCCTGATCGAACGGCATACGCACCTAGGCGGAGATTGTCTCCACTACGGTTGCGTTCCTTCAAAGGCGTTGATCGAAGCAGCGCACGATGTTCATGTCATGAAGCGAACGGCTGAAAAATACAACGTGACACTGAACGGGGACGCGGTCTATTCCAAAACGAAAGCAAGCGTCGATCGGGCACGTAACATCATTCAATCACACGATGGAACGAAACGGTTCGAAGACCTTGGTGTCGATGTCTATATCGGAGAAGCGACATTCCTCAGTGCCCATGAAGTGGAAGTGGCGGGACAGCTTGTCGTAGGTGAGAAGTTTGCGATCTCAACGGGATCTCAACCCATCATTCCACCGATTGATGGACTCGATACGATTGATTATTTAACGAACGAGACGATCTTCGAATTGACGGAGCGTCCCGAGCGTCTGCTCGTCATCGGTGGTGGGGCGATCGGTCTTGAGTTGTCGCAAGCGTATGCGCACCTCGGAACGGAAGTTACTATCATCGAGGGGATGAAGACATTACTCGGAAAAGAAGATCGCGACATGGTCGAAGTCATTCAACGTCAGCTTGAGCAAGAATTGACGTTGCATCTCGATACGAAGGTCACACATGTCCGTAAATCAGCAGGAGGCATCGAAGTGACGGTCGAAGCAAATGGGGAATCACGCGTCATTGAAACGGATGCTGTTCTGGTCGCAGTCGGTCGTAAGCCACGTATCGAAGCACTACGTCTCGATCGAGCCGGTGTACACGTCGAGAAAGGATTCGTCCAAGTCGATGGTTCACTTCGGACAAGTCAGCGACACATCTTTGCTGTTGGAGATACGATCAACTCGCTCCCATTTACGCATGTCGCAGGACTGGAAGGAAAAACGGTCGTCACGAATGCTTTATTCGGTCTACGGACGAAACCGGATTATCGCGCGGTTCCGTGGGTCACATTCACGACGCCTGAATTATTCCATCTCGGATTGACGGAAGACGAGGCACGCAAGAAACATGGGGAGATCAAGGTCTATCAGACCGGTCTCGATGAAGTCGATCGTTTCGTCATCAATGGTCAGACGGAAGGGCGCGTCAAGCTCATCGCCGATAAGCGTGGAAAACTGATTGGAGCACATGCAATCGGAGAACAAGCCGGTGAGTGGATGCAAGAAGTCGTCTATGCGATGGCACGTAAAGATAAGGTCGGTCAATTGTCGCGTGTCGTCCATCCATATCCGATCCGTGGTGCTGCGGTTCAGCGTGCTGCTGATGTCTACTGGCGTGAACGTCTATTCGCTGGTCCGATCCCAAAATGGTTGAAACGTTATTTCGACTGGAAACAAGGAGAATGATTCATGCAACAACCTGCTACTAAACGGAATTTCGTTCCGCTCGTCATCCTGTTGACGCTTGTCATCAACTTGCTCGTGGCGCTCTTATTCTTTGCACCACCTGTACAAGTCGATTCAGGATTCGATTGGACGTTGCTTCCTTTTTTGAATGCCATCTTCAATAGTTTTACCTTCATGCTGTTGCTCGGCGCTTGGATTTCCATTCGTCGTGGCAACCGGGTGAACCATCGTCGCTTCATTGGTGGTGCGATGACGACAACGACACTGTTCTTGATTTCGTACGTCACGTATCATGCCGTCAGTGAATCGACGAAATTCGGAGGCGAAGGTTTCGTTCGCCCTGTCTATTTCTTCATCCTGATTACGCACATCATTCTAGCTGCAGTCATCGTCCCACTCGTCTTGATGTCACTCGCGCACGCTGTGAATCAAAACTTCGAGAAGCATAAAAAGTGGACACGCTTTACGATGCCGCTTTGGTTATACGTCAGTTTGACCGGTGTCATCGTCTATATCATGATTCGTCCGTATTATTAAAAAAATCCTTCGTGGCGAACTGCCACGAAGGATTTTTTATCGTTAGGACTTAACTTTTGTTTCGTCGAGTACATTCGCCTTCAGATCGATCAATGGTCGAATTAACACTTCGACGCGTCGATTCTGACTGCGACCTGCTTCTGTTTGATTGGACGCGATTGGTTGGAATTCACCGTAACCGCTGACGGTGAAGCGTTTTGGTTCGAGTTTCGGATTGCGTTGCAAAGCACGCATGAAACTGATCGCCCGGTCCGCACTCAGTTCCCAGTTTGACGGATACTGTGCTGTGTTGATTGGAATATTATCTGTATGTCCAGACACTTGAATCTGACGTTGCCCTGCTTTGACGAGTAGTGCACTCATCCCTTCTGCAATTTGAAGTGAGCGTCCTCTTACTTCTGCTTGAGCTGGTGAGAACAACGCGCGGTCGCGAATCGTAAAGACAAGTCCTTCATTCGTGATTTCGACCTTGATGTCTTTTTCAAGTTTTTCATTCTTAATGTATTGATTGGCTTCTTCTTTGATTTTTTCGAGTTCTGCGATCTCATAGCTTTGTGCCTTCGTCCGCGCATCGAGTTTTTTCGAATCCTCTTCTTCTTGAGTAGAAAGTGAACTGTTCGTGATCATCCCTGATCCACCGTTGAAGACAGAACTAAATGTCTGTGACATCGCTTTTAGTTTCACGACATCGACACTACTCGAAGCAAAAAGTACGATGAAGAGTGCCAGAAGTAAGGTCAATAAGTCGGCGTACGGAATTAACCAGCCTTCGGAGATATGTTCGTCATGCGGCTTCTTTTTCCGCTTCATAATTTGCACGCTCCTTCGGTGTCAAGTACACAAGTAGCTTATCCTCTAAGTTTTTCGGTGATTCACCGTTTTGAATCGAGAGAATTCCTTCAATCATCATCTCGTATAATTGAATCTCGTTCGCTGATTTTTGCTTCAGCTTCGTTGCGAACGGGAACCATAGGACGTATCCGGTGAAAATCCCGAATAGTGTTGCGATGAAGGCACCTGAAATGGCGTGACCTAATTTTTCGATGTCTGATAAATCGGATAAGGCGGCAACGAGACCGACAACGGCACCGAGAACCCCGAGCGTTGGTGCGTAAGTACCGGCTTGCGTAAAAATGTTCGCATTCGCATGATGGCGTTCCGTCATGTTTTCGAGGTCACGTGTCATGACGTCCTCGACGTATTCGGATGGTTGTCCATCGATGACCATCATGACGCCGCGCTTCATGAAGGCATTATCGACTTCTTCAAGTGCTGATTCGAGAGATAACAGACCTTCTTTACGTGCTTGCGTCGAGAGTGTCAGAAATTGTCCGAGCAACACTTGTTTCGTCATCAGCTTTTGTTCGAATAAGATGACTTTAAATAAGGCAGGTAAGACTTTCAATCGTTCCTTCGGGAAGGAAATCATGATGGCAGCTGCTGTCCCGACAAAGATGATGACGAGTGCTGCTGGGTTAAGCAAAGCAACGGGAGGCGCACCTTTTAAGATCATACCTCCGACTAGTGTGATGAGACCAAGAATGATCCCGATGATCGACACGATATCCATGATTGATGTGTGCCACCTTTCTGTATGTAATCCGTATAGGAACGAAAAATAAAAGAGCAGAAGACACTTCTTCTGCTCGGAAATCCAAAAACCGAGAATCAAGCGCCGTTTTCGTCGATTAGCATTTGAATGCTTTCGTTTCGTTCGTCACGCTCTATATCGGTCAGTACGTCGTATTTTTTTAACACTTGATACAATTCATTTAGAATCGGTTGCTCCAAATGTAATGATAAGAGTTCCTCGAATTGATAATACAATTGCGCAGGCATCCATTGTGATTGTCGTTCCAGCCTTCGCCAGACATCCTCAATCGAATGATCAGCCGTCTTAGGGTCCACTGTTTCCCTCAACCTCCTTTAATGATTACACGTCCACTTTTATCTAGTTTACCAAAAAAATACGAAAACGTTTAGTCGATTGCATATTTCGATAGAACTTCTTAATTCGAGGGAGTATGATAAAGACAATTCTGTCTGAAAACAATCTAGGGGGAGTAAGATGTTCTCGCATAAAAGACGTTCACGACTCGCACGCTTCGGGCGTTTCGGTGAATTGATGTATCATCAGCTGTTTGATAAACCGGCACGCTTCATTGCGACAGGTTTTACATTGACGATTTTGCTCGGTGGTTTTTTATTATGGTTACCGATTTCTCAGAACGAGGGGCAAGCGGTCTCTTTCATCGATAGTTTATTCGTTGCCACCTCTGCGGCGACAGTGACCGGGTTATCGACGATCAACATCGCAGAATCCTACGATCTGCTCGGGCAGATCATTCTCATGCTGCTCATCCAAATCGGGGGTCTTGGATTCATGACGATTGCACTCGTCTTACTCAGCGTCACGGGCCGAAAGATTGGGATTCGTCAGCGGATCATCATCCAAGAAATGTTCAACCTCGATAGTCCGGGCGGTACGATTCGTCTCGTCCGTAACATTATCTTAACGACGGTCGTCGTTGAGATGATTGGTATGCTCTTGATTGCATTAGACTTGTTCATTCAATACAAATATACCTTTGGGAGAGCATTGTATTATGGCTTGTTCCATGCAGTTTCTGCTTTCAACAACGCAGGGTTTGCTTTATGGGGGGATAGTCTAATTGGCTTCCAACAAGATACGACATTCATTCTGACGATTGCAGCGCTCTTGATGATCGGTGGTCTTGGTTTTACGGTCATCGCGGATATCGCTGGAAAACGAAACTTCAAGAAAATTTCGCTCCATTCTAAATTGATGGTGCTATCACTACTCGTCATCAATGGACTAGGTGTTTTAGCAATGATGCTCTACGAATGGGTTTCGAACTTGGGGTCGTTAAAAGATGAATCGTTCTTCAGTGCGCTCCATATCGTATTTTTCCAAGTCGTCACGACACGAACGGCTGGTTTCCAGACAATCGATTTAACGACGATGGTGCCGCTCTCGATCGGTTTGATGATGGTTTTGATGTACATTGGGGCAGGTTCCGCATCAACAGGTTCCGGGATCAAGGTCACGACGGCAGCGGTCATCTTAAAAAATGTCTGGACGTATCTCCGCGGACAGCGTGAAACGGTTCTGATGCGACGGACTGTTCAGACGCAAGCGATTCAAAAGGCATACGCGATTGCTGTCTTCAGTTTATTGTTCATCGCTTTAATTACGACGTTCCTGGCGTTGACCCAGCCGAATATTTCCTTTATTGGTCTATTCTTTGAGACCGTTTCGGCATTTGGAACAGTTGGTCTTTCTTTGAACGTAACAGCTGAGCTCAATAGCTTTGGTAAGTTTTTGATCATGTTTATGATGCTACTTGGACGTGTCGGCTCCTTGACGATTCTGTTCACGTTCGCGACGCAACGAGACCGGACGATTCGTTATCCAAAAGAAAATATGTTGATCGGGTAACCCATAAAAAAGTCCAATCGACTTCCGTGGCGGAAGAACGATTGGACTTTTTTAGTGTGTTGCGTGTTTTTGATAATACTGGACGAGTCGAGGCATCGTTTCTGCAAGATCTGGACAAATAATACCAGTGTTCCGTAAGTCACGTAAGGCATGTGTCGTATCGTATTGAACGGGATGAATGAAGTAGTCAAGTGTCTGCCGTTGCATCTGAAGTCGTTTCGCGACAGCTGGAGTCAATGCCGTGCTGACGAGTCGAAACGGAACGATTCCGCGCGGATAACGTCCATAATAGGCGACGTGTAACATCTCAAAAATCGCATGTGCGCCATGTGGGAATGGATCTGTCAGATGATAGGTCTTATTTCTTCCGACCGGTGCATGACTGAGATAAGCGGTCGCTTCAATGACGTAATCATAGGGCACGAGATTGACGAGTGCGTTTGCTCGACCTGGGTACGGAAGAGGAGCAAAAGATTGCAGGAGACGCATCGCGTTCAAAACGAAATACACGCCATCCCACTTCGATGTTTCGCCCGTTTCGGAATGTCCGACGACGATCCCAGGACGGATGATCGTATAGGGGATCGTTCCGATTTCTTTACGGAAACGCACTTCTGCTAAATATTTCGTTTCTTCATAAGCATTTTTGAAGGCACTTGCTTGTAACTCATCTTCTAGAACCATTCCGGAACGAAGACCCGAGATATACGCTGTACTGAAGTAAATGTAGCGCTCTAAGGTCCGACACGTATGAGCAAACTGTGTCACGTTCGCGGTACCGATCACATTGATTCGAAAGGCAGGTTCATATGCTGTTGCTAAATCATATAGCGCCGCGAGATGAAAGATGTGTGTGACGTCTTGTTGCAACATCATCCGCGTCTCTGATGATAAAGCAAGCTGTTCGACCGTGATATCGCCTTCGTGCAATAAAAGTTGCTCCGATCGTAAGGATGTACGTTCTAGAAGATCCTGGCGTCGCTTAACAGCTGCGTTTCGCTCTGACGGTAAATGAAGCAAATGAAAACAAGCGATTTGATCCGGTACACGTGCCAGTTGTTCGATCAGTTTGGTTGCTAAAAAACCAGGGAAACCCGTCATGAAGTAGGTCCGCATCAATTCCATTCCTTTCTTGGATCACGTTCGAGTACGACGGTGAACGTCGAACCATCATTGATTTCTGATTCAACGGAAATCGCACCTCCGTGTGATTCGATGATTTCCTTACAGATGGCAAGTCCGAGTCCGGTTCCGCCGATTTTCCGGATGTCTGAGTTATCGACCCGGTAAAATTTCGTAAAGAGTTTGTCGAAAGCATTTTGTGGGATACCGAGTCCGTAATCGGTCACAGAGAACGTTGTTTGTTCCGGATTGGCTGAAAGAAGAACTCGAATATGATCCGCTTGTGGAGAATACTTAATGGCGTTCGAAAGCAAGTTCAAGATCACCTGCTTGATTTTGTGCTCGTCCGCAAAAATCAGAACAGGATCCTCTGGCAGTTCTAGATCAATCCGATGCGTCTCGACGGTTTCGCCATAGGCATCGACGGTCGATGCGAGAAGATCGCGTAACGAGAACGACGTGAAGGTGTACTCCTGTTTTCCACCTTCTAGACGCTGAATGTCTAAAAACTCATTTAATAGCGTCGTCAATCGTTTCGTCTCTTCGTGAACGATCTCAACATACCGTTCGATTCGATCAGCCGATTGTTTTTTATATCGCAGTAATTCCATATAGCCAAGAATGGAGGACAGCGGCGTGCGCAACTCATGCGATACTGTACTGACGAGTTCGTCTTTTACTTGATCCATCTTCGCTTCCTCTGTCCGATCACGGAAAACAAATAGGAAGCCATGACGAGAAATGCGACTCTTCTCCTTTTTGATCGCAGTCGCATAAAATTCGAAATAAAGTGGACTGGACTCATTTGGTCGCTGTAACGTGAAACGAAACGATAGTTCAGAATGTTTTCCGGCGAGTAATTCTTCTACTTGTCGGAGCATCTCGAATCGAGTGTTCAAATCGAGATTCGGAATCAGACTGATTCGTTCTTGAATCTTACTTGGTGCAATGCCTGGGACATCGAGTAATTTGCGTGCTTTGACGTTCATGAAGATGAAACTCCCATCCTCTTCTGTCAGTAGGAACCCTTCATTGGATGCCTGAAGAATCGATTGTGTGATATCACGCTGACGCATGATGGCATTTTTTTCACGTTCAAGCATTTTCTCAATCTTTTTTCGTTCTGTAATATCACGAACGACGGCGACACGCATCCGGATGTTGTTGTAGATGATTTCACGCGGGAAGACTTCGATTTCGACAGAGGTTCCGTCGGCACGTTGACCGAGGACTTCGTATGGTTCTTCTCGATGCTCCTCGATGCGTTGCAAGACACGCGCGTGATGATCCGGATGAATCAATTCAAGCGTCATCTTGCCTTTCATTTTCTCAAGTTTCGTCCGGAAAATGACTTCTGCTGCGCGATTGGCATCGATGATGATGCCATGGTCATGAAAGATGACGGCTTCAACGACGGATTCCGAGAAGAGTCGGAAGCGGCGTTCGCTTTTCGTCAGATGCCATTCGATTTGTTTTTGCGGTGTGATGTCCTGAATGAGCAGGAAGTACGTATCGTTTGGCAATCGTGTCATATAAAGGCGTCCGTGGAACGTTGAGCCATCCAAACGATGATAGGTCCATTCATTTTCAGCTTCCCGTCCATGCAGTAAAAAAAGTTGCGCGTCCGATAAGTCCTTTAAGTTCAATTGTTCGAGATGTTGACGGCGGGTAGCGATTTCCTTCGCATCATGTAGAATCGTCGCTTGGAGACCAATGATGTCTTCGGCATGCTCGAAACGGAATAAGGTGCTTGCCACCTCGTTACAAGTTTGAATCCGAAACTCCGAGTCGGTGATGAATAGAGCAGTATCTAGTGTTGAATTGAATAAGTCCTCGATTTTCAGGGGGGCGACATGGACAAGAAAATAGTCCGTCGCTTCAATCGCTGTGACTGTTAATTGATGTGTCGTTGAAATGACGGCTTCCTTCTGTAATGGAAAGAAATCATCCGTGATGGGAAACAGCTCCTGAACGGTTTCGATATTCGGAGTGTTCATGAACTGGTGTTGAAACGCGTCATTATGAAATTGAATCCTTCCATTTGCATCGACAAGAAGAACAGGGTCTTTCATAGCACGTAACGTTGCGTGAATGATTCGTAGCGATGAAGGAGATGAATGTTCTGCCATGAGCTACCTCCTGACTGGTCTTCGACCATGGATTTTAAAACAGTCTTTCCTCGTTAGTTTACTTCTGCAAGACGAGTCGTGTTTCCTGTTGAAGGAAGCAACCAACGAAGAATTTTAGTATAGTGAAAAAAAGGTCACGACGAAGTAGAGGGGAAAAGCACGATGAAACGATTAAAACGAAAACGATTGTTACTAGCAGCTTTGTTTGCAATGATAGGAATTTTCGGAACTTATTTTTTTTCGAGTTCTTGGGAACCTTTAATCTTAATTATCAGTATAGTAGGGTGTATCCTTTTTCTTCTTTTGTCCATTTTAACGCCGTCGCTTGAAAAACGACTTGATCGAATGGAAGGACGAGAATTTGAAGAATGGCTTGCCGATTTATTTGAAACAGCAGGATATCGAGTCGAGTTGACACCTGCTTCACGCGACTTCGGAGCAGATTTGTTGATAGAGGATGAACGAGGGTATAAGATTGCCATCCAGGCAAAGCGATATAGTGCGGCTGTAGGGCTCGAAGCGGTTCAACAGGTCGCTGCCTCGGTTCCATTCTACGGGATGGACGAGGGGTGGGTCGTTACGAATTCGACCTTTACGGAAGCTGCGTATCAGCTAGCGGAACCAAATCAGGTTCGCCTCATTGATCGGGAAGAATTGCTCGCATTTGCAAAGGAGATGAACCTGCATTGAACATGTCGAATGATTGTCGACAAAAGGGGGTTGTCAATTTGGAGAAACGGTGCAATAATCATTTTCGTTAACGAAATATCATACAGATAAAGAAAGTTAAACTATACAGGATGTCTAAATAAACTGGGGACGAAAAACCAGCACGTTTTAGCAGTGAGAGGAGAATTTCTGTTGCGCAAAGTTGTCTATGTGCAGGGTTGCGTTTTTTCGCAAGGTCATGCCGCGATTTATGATGAAGCGCACCAAATGATTGGTGCGGTTCAACACGACGAGAATGGTCGTGTTCAAGTAATGAATGGTGAAGGTAGAGGAGTAGCGTTTGGTAAGTTCATTCCGACATGTAAGAAGTGGGTCGTGATGAACCATGATGGACAAGAGGTAGGTCAAATGCGTGAGAAGTTTTCGCTCTTCTCGAAGAAATGTGAGTACAACGTGTATGAGCGTGGTACGTTCACGATTTCCTTCGACCTGACAAAAGGAAAATTCTCCGTACGGAGTGCCGCTGGAGAAGTCGTTGCGGAATTGTTGCAAGACGGTGATGAGTACCGTCTCGTCAAGGATGCGGACAAACTCTCGATGTACGAACTACTCTCTGTCTTGAAAAGTCTGACGAACAACGTCCACTATAAATCACTGACAGCCGTCTAAATAAAAAAAGATGCCTTCCATGACATGGATGGCATCTTTTTTTCATCATGTCGTTTGCAGAACATGATGGAGGCGTTGTTTCGCTTCGTGTGTTAAATGCGATACACGACGGGCATAGAGACACAGTTGGAGAACGTGAACAGTTTCAGGGCGGTAAGCGTTAATGCGCTCGAGTGAGCGTCTGAGACGCTTCTCCGTCAATTCGATCGGACCACTTGTTTCTGCGTGTTGCGTGTAGACGAGATAAAAATTAAGCGGACTGATTAAATCATCCTCATCAATATTCGGATTCTTGAAGACGATCGTCAGCAGTTCTCGTGTTTCTTCTAACGAGAAGAGGTGTTTCAAATCATCCAGTAGATAGATGATCGAAGCTTGATTGATCGAGTACTTCTTTCCGCGATGCGGTACGCCGATGATGTCCCGGACTTCACGTTTCGTCCAGTTCTGGATCGTCGTCGCTGACATATGTTCGCCGATCAGGGCATTTGCCAAATGAACGATTTCATTGATGGATAGACCATTTTTTAATGGATCGAATTGCTTCAAGCGATTGATGACCTTCGGCAATTCTGTGCCTTCCGTTGCGACGAGGGGTTCGATTCCTTTTCCTTCGTTCAAGCGTTGCAGACAACTTGATAATGTTTGGACTGCTTGAGCATCATACATTTCCAAAACTTCCTCTCTAGGACGTCATTTGACCTTATGTTATCAAATGAAGGTTCAATAGGGCAAATGGCAACTGAAACAACGTACAATAATAGGAAAGAAAGGGGGAATGACGATGGAATGGATAGCTGCTCTTGGCACGATTGGAATCGTCGGGCTAGTTCTCGTCATCCTGGAAGTCATTGGACGCCGTTTCGGTTTTTCTCCCGAGACGGTTCGGAAATGGATTCATATTGCTGTCGGTCACTGGGTATTTCTTGCGCTGCTCTGGCTGGATCACTGGTACGTTGCGATCGTACCGTTGTTATTCTTTGCTGTCGTGAATCTAGTGACACTACGAAAAGGAATCGGTCAGATGCACGACGTCGATCGTCCTTCTTACGGAACGGTCTATTATCCACTCGCTCTAGCGGGACTCGTCCTGTTCTTCTTCGAACGACAACCGATGGCGCTTGTTGCGGGAAGCATGGTGCTTGCTTGGGGCGACGGTCTCGCGGCTCTCGTCGGAAAACGCTACGGAAAGACGTTTTACGTCCGTGGTGAGACGAAACGGTCCTTTGAAGGAAGTATCGCCCTGTTTTTGGCATCATTCCTCGTATTAACTGTGACGTTCTTGTTTTATGGACAACCGGTTTGGCTCGCTGTCAGTTATGGCTTTTTGCTTGCGAACATCGCAGCCTTGATCGAAGCCATCTCATATCGCGATCTCGACAACTTGATCTTGCCATGGACGATCGCGGCACTCGTTGCGTTTGCTTTTTAACGTTCAGTCGCGTAACAACAATTGTTTGAAATAGAGAAAGCGTAATCGAATATAGTCCGGGTACGCACGCCAACCTGCATGACGGATGGTCATATCCCGACACATATCCTGAAAGACATGGCGATAGATCTTTTCTTCGGAATCGTCATAAACAGCTGCGAACAAGCCATGTTCGAGCATGTTGGAAAGGCATTCATCGAGCTTAGCGTAGAGGGTCTCGTCGCTGTCTTCGCGCAATGTAGCATGCAGCTTCTCATATTGAATGCTTTGATTGACAGAAGCTGTCGCATGAAAGACGGTGGTTTTGTCGAGATGAGATACGCCAAGGATTAATGCATAGAGTGCTTCCAACGTGTCGTTCGAATGACCGTCCAGTTGTTGGATGGAATCAATGGCCATCAGCGTATCGATTCCAGATGCGCCAACCTTCTTTAAATATGTAAACGCATGAACAGCTGACTCCCCATAAAATTGACGATGATTGTAATGGACGGCAAGGAAACGATGTCCTGCTGGCTCTTCAGGGAACCGTGTGATGGCTGAAAGGAAAAACTGTTCTGCTTCGTGCATATATCCTTCATCTTCACTGATGATACCGAGGAGTATGTATCCGTGCACATGCTCACCGAGTTGCTGATGTGTCTCCTCGATCAGCCGGCGCGCTTGAGTGTGTTCGTTCTTGAAGTAAAGGGAATGAGCTGTAGCAATGTTGAGCAATGGATGAGATGGGACAAGAACACGTAAGCGCTCAGTTGCGGCAATACGTACGCTCTCTTCTGTATCGGATGTCAGTGCTTCGAGTAACGCGACTTCAGCGACGTGGCTCTGAAGTTCATGAGAATGGGCGGTTATGGTTTGTGTCATGTAATGAGATCCCCTCTACTAGTTCAAAATCATAAGTCTTCGTTTCTCATCATATGACAAGCCGAGTGTTGCCTCAAGAAGCAATAAAAAATAGTCGATGGTTCCTCAAAAAGGAATCATCGACTATTTCTACTTTCAAGATTATGCGTGTAGGTGAAGCACATCTTCAACGGATTTGTACGTGTATCCGAGATCGCGTGCGACCGCTTCGTACGTGACGAATCCTTGCGCGACATTCAATCCTTTTTCAAGAGCATCGTTTTCAGCAAGCGCACGGTGTGTGCCTTTGTTCGCGAGCTCAAGGACATACGGAAGCGTTGCGTTCGTCAATGCTAGTGTAGACGTACGTGGAACAGCACCTGGCATGTTCGCGACTGCGTAATGAACGACACCGAATTTTTCATATGTTGGGTCATCATGCGTCGAGATACGGTCGACCGTCTCGAAGATACCACCTTGGTCGATGGCAACGTCAACGATGACAGCGCCCGGCTTCATGCGTTTGACCATATCGGCAGTGACGAGTTTCGGTGCTTTTGCACCTGGAATCAAGACGGCACCGATGACGAGATCACTCTCAGCGACCGCTTCAGCAATCGTGTACGGGTTGGAGATCAATGTGTTGATCGAGTTACCGAAGATATCATCGAGCTGACGAAGGCGTTCTGGGCTGACATCGATGATTGTGACATCCGCACCGAGACCAACCGCGAGTTTCGCAGCATTCGTTCCGACGACACCGCCGCCGATGACTGTGACTTTTCCACGACGAACCCCAGGAACACCTGCAAGCAGGATGCCCATACCACCGTGTGGTTTTTCCAAGAACTGTGCACCGATTTGTGATGCCATACGTCCTGCGACTTCACTCATTGGTGTTAACAATGGAAGTGTGCGGTTCTTTTCAACCGTCTCATAAGCAATTGCTGTGATGTTCGAATCAACGAGTGCACGTGTCAGTTCTGGCTCAGCCGCTAGGTGAAGATACGTGAACAATGTCAGATCCGGACGGAAGTATTGGTACTCTGAAGCGATCGGTTCTTTAACTTTTAAAGCAAGTTCGGCTGTTGCCCAGACTTCAGCAGCAGTCGCGATGATTTCAGCACCTGCTTTGACGTACTCTTCGTTCGTGAAGCCACTCCCCATACCTGCCATTGATTCAATGATGACACGATGTCCTTGTGCATGTAACGCTGCTACCCCGGCAGGTGTTAATGCAACACGGTTTTCGTTGTTTTTGATTTCCTTTAATACTCCAATGATCATGTGAACGCGATCCCCTTTCGCAAATAAACAAATCAATTTCTCTTCATCTTCAGTATACGAGAAATGAAAGCGTTCTACTTTATCGGTGTTTTCAAAAATAACCGATATCCTTTGTGAAAAATCACAAAGGATATCGGTCTGCTTTTAGGTACAAATAAAGTAAGGAGCGTTCAGGTAAAGATTCCATTCGAATGCCCGCTTCCTCCTCGATCCGTCGCATCCGATAGAGGATCGTGTTCGGATGGACATGGAGATGGGAGGCGACTTGTTTGACGTTCCCATCATAATGAAGAAACCATTCTAGCGTCTCACATAAGGAGGAAGCATGTTTCACATCGTAAGCACGCAGACGTTCGATTTCTTCCAAGCGAACCGTCCGCCGTCGCAGACGCTCCGAGAAAATCGGTAAGAGTTGGAATAGGCCGAGACGTTCGTAACGGGTCACGTTCTTCAACTCAAATGGAAAGGCATCTTTCAAACGCAAGACGATGCCCGCTTCTTCATAGCGCTCGGGAATCGTTTGGACCCCGGTGAAGACTTCACTACTTGCTGCGACGAAGTCCGTATAATCAAATCGCTCTGCGAGTAGTTGTCGGAACGACTGGATGAAGGCATCGAACTGCAGACGCTCTTGTTCTGCGTCGCGGTCGTTTGTGCTGATCCACAAGATAAAATCCGTCTCATCATACGCATAAAGTAACGGACGAACCGTCTGCTGGATCGTCAATAAATAGCGCAGACGATCGGCGAGACGTGGTGTGATCGCCTCCGAAAAACGGATGACCGTCAAACGACTGATGCCGGGTGGTGCGACATGGAGTTTAGAGAACATCTTCAGAATCTCTGACTCGGATAGTTCTTCATGTAATAACTCGAAGAAAAACTGTTCCGTCTGCTCTTCCTTCCGTTTTTTCTGCATGTCGATCGCCAGTAACTGACGTTGAGCAAGTAGAGCTCCTTTCTTTAAGTCTGCTAGTTCCGACGGAGTAAAAGGAGTGCTTCGCGCAATCGACCAGATATAGCCGAGAATTTCTGAATCTTGCTTGATCGCAATAGCGACACGGTCATTCAGTCCGACACCGGTACGTGCAGAAATAATGAGTGGATCATCTTGTGTAGCAAGGCTCTGGATGACTTCATCTTTCCAGAGTTGGTCGATGACTGATTCCGGTACCCGGCGACCAATGATCGTTGCGACACGGGCAGGGTCGGTATCAGCTGTATGCGTACTATACGCAAGAAGGCGGTGATTGCGATCTTCAATCGTAATCGGGGCATTCAAGGCAATACCGATCGCTTCCGCTAAGTCGTCTAAGGAATGATATGAAGCTTCTAACATGGGATTTCCCTTCTTTCTCTTTCACTCGATAGTTTTAGTATATCTTCTATTGTGTAAAATCACAAAAAGTATTCTTTTGTATTGTAAGAAAACACAACTGCATGCTACGGTAAGCCTCGGAAAAGAGAGAGAGGATGAAATGGCATGGAAGTGTTACGTCTGATATCGGCTTGGGTCTGGGGGATTCCGAGTATGATGTTGTTGGTAGGAACAGGAGTGTACTTTACGATCCGTTTACGTGGTCTTCAGTTTCGGCGTTTAAAACAAGCGTTTCAATTATCTGTTCAAAAATCAGGGCAAGGTGAAGGTGAAATCAGTAGCTTTCAGATGTTGATGACGTCCCTCGCGGCGACGATCGGAAATGGCAACATCGCAGGGATTGCTGTCGCCTTGACGATGGGCGGACCGGGCGCAGTCTTTTGGATGTGGGTCATCGGTTTAATTGGAATGGCGACGAAATATGCAGAGAGCCTCCTTGCCATTCTCTTTAGAAGTCGAAACGAACGCGGAGAGGCCGTCAGTGGACCGATGTATTATATCGAAAAGGGACTAGGACCTAAATTTAAATTCCTCGCCATCCTGTTTGCGGTATTTGGTTTGATCGCATCATTTGGTGTTGGGAATACGGTGCAAGCGAATGCGATGGCAACGGTGCTTGAGCAATCGTTCCGTGTGCCGCTGCTAGTATTCGGCATTCTGCTCGCAATTGCGGTCTATGTATCGATTCGTGGTGGGCTCGAACGCGTCAGTGCGATCTCGACGATCTTCGTTCCGATCATGAGCTTACTCTATATCGGTGCCGCTTGTGTCCTTTTAGTATTGAAGGCAGATCAGATTCTACCAGCCTTTGGTTTAATCTTTGAGTACGCCTTCCAGCCGCTTGCGCCGGCGGGAGCCTTCACCGGTGTATCAATCATGATGGCGATGCAAGTCGGTGTAGCACGGGGGATTTTCACGAACGAAGCAGGACTTGGGACGGCAGCCTTGATTGCTGGATCTGCAAAAAGTGAGCGTCCGGTCGAACAAGGATTGATTTCGATGACGAGTACCTTCATCGTAACCTTGATCGTCTGTACGATGACGGCACTCGTCCTTCTGACGACAGGTTTTTGGGATCCATCAGGTGGACTACATTCAGGTATGATGCATGATGCGAATCTTTCCGGGGCAGCACTGACAGCAACCGCATTTGCGAGTGTTCTTGGATCATTTGGAGAATGGACGGTCGCTTTCTCCGTCTTCTTCTTCGGTTATTCAACAATCATCGGTTGGTATGTCTATGGAGAGAAGTGCTTGGAGTACTTGAGCGGTACGACACGCTTCAACGAAGGATACCGCGTGTTCTTTGCGCTCGCAGCCTGTTATGGTGCGGTCGCGCAATTAGAACCGTTGTGGCTGGTCGCGGATATTGCAAATGGATTAATGATGATTCCGAACTTGATTGGAATGTTGTTCTTGTCGCACTTAGTCATTGAACAAACGAGAGATTATGAACGAGCCGGTCACAAACGAGTGGCTTAACGGGAAAAAGCGGCTGACTCAAAAAAAGAATGACGCGTCTTTTCACGCCCTTTCCTCAGGTGAGACACAAGTCGGTTTTCCTGCTTCATTAAGCAGGAAAGCGGGTCTTGATTGTCTCTGACAGCGCAAATGCGCTTTTTCCTGTAGGAGTGGCGCGAAACGCGTCATTCTTTTTGTTACAAGATAAGGGTGGCAGATCATCATTCTGCCACCCTTATTTTTGTAGAGACTGACTTTTGAGTCAGCCCCTTTTCTGATGAGACGATTCATCCATTCGTTCGACGACGGCTGTAGATGAGGAGCGTCAGTAAGAAAATCAAACTAAGCGCAACGAGGACAGAGAGTGAAGCGACGTTCCAGCCGATGACTTCGAGTAGGACACTGACCGCAACTGTCAAATAGAAGATACCGAGGTACTTTTTGACGAACGGACTTTCGAAATGCGTCAACTGTTTCGCGCCAATCGGTGCTCCGAGCAAGGCGCCGACGATCAGCATGATCCCGACGAGGATATCGATATTCGTGCTCGCGACCGTATAGTTGACGAGTCCCGATAAGACGATCAGTAACGCGGAGGCAATACTCGTTCCAACCGCACGTTTCAACTCATAGCCAACAATCCCGACGAGTAACGGTGTGATGATGAATCCACCGCTGACACCGAGAAGCGAAGAGATGAATCCAGCGAACAGACCAGTAAAGGCAAGGGCAAGATATCGATTTTTCCAACCCGTCTGTTCACCGGTCGTTGCTTTCGGACGTAAGAACTTATTTGCGAAGTAGAGTAAGAGTCCGATATAAACGATCGAGATGACGAGATGAGCACCGTTGACTTCCTCTAAACGAAGGACAAGTGGTGTCGCGATCGTCGAACCGATGATTCCGACACCCCCGACGACAAGGCTATCGCGCCAGATGACATTTTTAAGACGTAAGTGAGAGATCGTACCTGAAACCGTTGATCCGAGAGTCAACATGAGACTGGTCGCGATCGCAACACTTGGAGCATATCCTAAAATGAGTAGTAGGGGTGTCAAGATGATACCGCCACCGATTCCGAAAAAGCCGGAGATGATTCCAATGAAAAATCCGAGGATTAAGAAATAATAAAAAGCGAGATCCATGTACAGTCTTCCTTTCTTTTTCTTCTCTATTCTTCACTTAGTATGGCAATGAATGAGAAGAATGTAAAAGGGGACGGCTCCTTCAAGGGGGTTGAAGGAGCCGTTAAGGGGAACTTATTCTTTTGACGCGGCGACTTCTGCAGCTGCATCGATACCGGTATTGGCCTTGACTACGATACGTTCGAAGTTACCGGCAACTTCGTTCGATTTCGTCAACAATGTCCCGACGATGGCTCCGAGGAAGCCAAGCGGGATGGAGACGATTCCTGGATTCGTCAGCGGGAAGAGGGCTTCCCCGACGAACAAGGCTGAACCGTCGACTGCCCAAAGGTTTGGACTGAGTGCGACGAGAATCAGTGAAGAGAATAACCCGACGACCATACCTGTGACAGCTCCGCCAGTATTGAAACGGCGCCAGAAGATCGTCAAGAGAATGACTGGCAAGTTGGCACTTGCCGCGACAGCAAAGGCAAGCGAAACGAGGAATGCGACGTTCATCGTTTGTGCGAACAATGCCAGTACCATCGAAATCAAGGCGACGGCGATGGAAGCGAGTCGTGCTGCCGTCATCTGTTCTTTTTCCGTTGCTTGTCCTTTGCGTAAAATATGACTATAGAAGTCATGGGCAAAGGCGGATGCTGCGGATAAGACGAGTCCCGCAACAACGGCGAGGATCGTCGCAAAGGCGACCGCGGCAACGAACGCGAAGAGTAAATCACCACCGAGTGCTTGGGCGAGAAGTGGTGCCGCCATGTTACCAGCAGCATTGGCAGCAATGATATCTTCAGAACCGACGAAAGCAGCGGCACCAAAGCCGAGGAAGATCGTCAAGATATAAAAGGCACCGATGATCCACGTCGCATATACGACAGATTTACGAGCAGTCGGAGCATCCTTAACAGTAAAGAAACGAATCAAGATATGTGGTAATCCAGCCGTTCCGAGAACGAGCGCGAGATTCAATGAAATCGTATCAAGCGGTAATTTGAACTTGTTTCCGGGATTCAAGAATGAATCACCGAGCGGTGTCGCTTGTTTGACTTCTGCAAACATCTTGAAGATCGAAAAATCGAACTTGGCGAATACCATGAACGAAATGACAGCTGTTCCTGCCATCAAGAGAATCGCTTTGATGATTTGAACCCATGAGGTCGCTGTCATACCACCGAAGACAACGTAGACTGTCATCAAGATACCAACGATGATGACACTCGTCGTGTAAGGAATTCCTAATAACAGTTCAATCAAGGCACCCGCACCAACGAGTTGCGCAATCATATAGAAAATCGAGATCGCGATGGAGTTCATGGCAGCGACACCGCGAACTTTTGAAGCATTGAAACGAGCGGCAATCATATCCGCCATCGTGTATTTCCCAAGGTTCCGAAGTGGTTCGGCAACGAGGTATAAGACGACGAGATAAGCAACGAGAAAACCGATCGAGTAGAAAAAACCATCGAATCCAGCTAAAGCGATCATCCCAGCAATTCCGAGGAACGAGGCAGCGGACATATAGTCGCCGGCAATCGCCATCCCGTTTTGTGCACCAGTGAGTCCACCATCCGCTGTATAAAAGTCGTTAGCAGTTTTGGTTTTACGAGCAGCAAAGTATGTAATGACGAGCGTCAAACCGACGATCGCTGCAAATAAAGCAACGGCAGTATAATTCATTTCGACTCCTCCTTGATCTGTTCGACGAGTCGATCAAAGGCACGTGCTTTTTTGCTATACATCATGCAGAACGTCCACGTCATGATGAACTGAGCAAACGCGAAGATCCAAGCACCCGTAATATCACCGAATACCGGCTGATTTAAAATCGTAAAGTAGCTTGTCAAAATCGGAAGCGTAAAATAAAAAATAAGACAGAAACTGATGGCTGGAAGAATGAAGCCATTCTTTTGACGCATCAATTGTTGAAAGGTAGCGCTCTCGACGATTGCTGGAGCAGATTGAGTCGCTTCATTTTTCTGGACTTCGGATACTTGATGCATGAGGACGCCTCCTTCAAGGAATGAATGTAAATTCATTATAAGGATGTCGTTTCTGGAAAAGCTATCCTAATTTTTAAGAAGAAAAGCTCATTATTATACTAATATTGGTCATACCAATTTAATGTAAGCGTTTGCAATATTGAACATTGTTTGAACGTTATTTTTGTATATTAATTACATTTCAAAATGATTCAAAAGACCTAGTCCTTGGAAAATGAGAACAGCTTAAAAAGCCTGCCTATGGAATCATAGACAGGCTTGAGTCATTTTTCAGATGGACGTTCGATCTTATCTTCGATTTCCCGTAAATGATCCGCACGTTTTGAGAGCGCACGACGCTTCAGCCATTCTTCCGTCCCGCGACTGACTCCCCAGATAGCGAGTAAAATCAAAAATAGAAGGACAAGACGCATCGGACGTTCAAGGAACGTGGACCATTCCTTTCCGATTAGCGAGAAGATGATGACGACGATCAGACGACCCGCACCAGCAGCGATCAAATACGTCCGCAACGATAGTTGAATCATGGCGGAAATGGACGTGATGATGAACGCAGGCATGAACGGAAGCGAGAAAAAGAATCCGAGTGAGATGGGACTCATGTGACGAACACGTTCGATCCACTGTTGCGCGGCATGGTGTTTTTCAAGCCAACGCGTGACCGGACGACGAAATAGATATCGAATACAAGCGAAGACAACGAGTGATCCAAGCATGCTCCCGACCCATGATACGAGAACACCCATACCAAAACCATAGGTTGCCGCATTCGCGGAAATGATCAGGACGAGTGGCAGGAAAGGAAATAGAGACTCAAGAAACGGGGCAATCAAACCGGTGGCAGCTCCTCCAGGTAAGTCTTGGAGAAAGAAAATCATCTGCTCGATCCAGTCACGAAGTGTATGGAGCATTCGGAATCCTCCTTGCGAGATGTACTACTGTGTTTTATTTTACCTCTTTCTGATTCAGAAAGGGAATGAAATTCCTTGAAAGGGATTCAGGAATTGTAGATTGTACATTCGAAAGGGAGTTGGTATTATACTTAAATGGGTGCGTTTTGCAGGCGTTCCCAGCTAGTCAATAGCTAGACGCTTCGTTTGCCAACGTTCGTTTTACTGCAAAAAACTGACATGGGGGCTAATGAGGAATATGAAACCTTATCGCGTACTATTATTTTATAAGTATGTTCCGATTGAAAATGCGGAACAGCTAACGAAAGAGCATCTTGCTTACTGTAAAGAGCTCGGTATTAAAGGTCGGATTTTGATCGCACCAGAAGGAATCAACGGCACACTCTCTGGAACGGTCGAACAAACGGAACAATACATGAAGGACTTGACGGCGGATCCACGATTTGCTGACATCGAATTCAAAATCGATGAAGTCGAAGAGCACGCCTTCAAAAAGACGTTCGTCCGTTACAAAAAAGAACTCGTCACATGGCGTTTTGAGGATGAATTCAACGTACCAGAAGAACACGCTGCGTATCTTGAACCAGCAGAGTGGAAAGAAATGATGAAACAAGATGATGTCGTCATTCTCGATGTACGCAACAACTATGAATACGACCTCGGACACTTCAAGAATGCTGTAAAAGTCGATGTCGAGGCTTCACGGGAATTCCCGGAGTGGCTTGACGAGAACGAGCATTTGTTTGAAGGAAAAAAGGTTCTCACATACTGTACGGGTGGTGTTCGTTGTGAAAAATTCACGGCGTACTTCCGTAAACGGCAACAGAGTGATGATATCTTCCACCTAAAAGGCGGAGTCGTCATGTACGGAAAAGATGAACAGACGCAAGGAGAAGACTGGGAGGGCGAACTATACGTCTTTGATGAGCGTGTACAAGTTCCTGTCAATGCCGTCAATCCTTCTGTCGTCTCAGAATGTTACTACTGTGGAAAACCGGAGACGCGCTACGTTAATTGTGCGAACCCGGAATGTAATCGACAGCACTTCTGCTGCGAAGAATGCGAACCAAAAGTTATGCGTTCGTGTTCCGATGAATGCCGGGAGCATCCGCGCAACCGTTATGAAAAAGAGCAACAAGAAGAATTAGTATAAGGCACGCGTAAAAAGCCGGAGGATTTCTTTAGTAGAAATCGCCCGGCTTTTTGTGTATTCACGAGGAAGGAAACAAGTAACGCAAAACATCCGGTAAACGTTTCGCCCATGCGGTTTCATGATGAATCGCTTCCGGGATGATCGTATAGCGACTTTGAGTGAGTTTCTGTTCGACCGCTCGCGCTAAGACATCATTTGTGTGTAAATAATCCGTTTCCGTCATCGGACCACTCATTTCTTTTGTCCCAACATCCATATAACAGCGATGGGTAGCAGACAGCGACGGACTGCGCTCGATGAATTCAAGGAGTGAGGAGAAGTTTGCCCATCCGGCAGTCGACAGGGCAGCGACACGCGTGATGACTTCCGGATACGCGAACAATCCATAGAGCGAGATGACGCCACCCATCGAGCTGCCAATCATCGTCGTATCGTCAGGGCGTGTCGCGTAGTTGGCATCAATGTATGGTTTTAGCTCGCGAATGATCCAGTCCATGTAGACCTTACCGTTTCCCCCGATCGACTTCCGGTGCGAAGGATAAGCGGTTCGCATCAATAAAGCTTCATCACTCCAAGGAGCGTAGTCGTCGTAACGGTCCATGCCGTCTTCTGGACTATCAATCGCAACGACCATTGCCGGAATCTGTGTCTGTTGTAGCGCAAGATGAATCTCCCAGCCTTTTCCGAACGAGGCGGTTTCTCCACTGAAGACGTTTTGTCCATCGTGCATATAAATCACTGGTAACGCTTCAGAAGGATCTAGATGGGGCGGCCGATGAATCCGAATCGTCCGGTGAGCTTGTGATGTCGGTAGCGTCATTTCAATTTCCGTAATCGACAATAGAGTCACGACCTTTCAAAGATTTGCGTAATGCGCGGTACAATTGCGTCCGTTGTGTTTTCCGCCGACATAGAGTGCATGGTCGGCTTGACGTAACGACTCTTCGAACGTCCGTTGATATCTTTCCTCCACTGTATCAATTCCGAGGCTGACCGTTAAGGACAGTCGGTGACCATCGACGAGGAAGGGACGATCCATGACCGCATGGCGGACCGTCTCGGCAATCTGGATAGCAGCCTCTTGACTACCATTTCGCAACAGAAGCACGAATTCCTCCCCGCCATAACGAGCAGCAAAGACATCATCATATTGCAATTGGATCGCCTGGATACGTCGACCGAGTTCACGAAGGACGAGATCGCCCACTTTATGACCGTACGTATCATTGACACGTTTGAAATGATCGATATCGAACAGGATCACGGAGAGCGGATAGCAGTCAGCGGAAAATTCCTGCCGACCGTGTTCGTAAAAAGCACGACTATTCGGTAACTCGGTCAAGGCATCGGTCCGACTTTCCGTATAGAGTTGGACCGTTTCACGTGAGCGTTCTAAGACGCGACAAAAGATGCGGAGCAAACGAGACAATTCGTCGGCATTCGTCACATCATAGGCGTCTGCGACTTGATGGAACAGGATGATTGAAACATCAACCTCACCGCTTGTAATCGAAGGAATCGCTAACATCGAGTGACGATCGACAGGCAATCCGATTTGAATATCGTTTCCCCAGTCGCAACGCAGACCATAGATGATCGGGGTATGCAAATCGTCGGCTGACAAGGAATGAAACAGTGGTAACACGTCGATCGGTTGTTTCGTCCGAATGTTATAGATGACTTGTTTCCGCTGTTGTTGAATTGAGATCCAACCTTCAGAAAACGGCAACAGATGTGGTAAATCGAGGAGCAGTGAATCGATCGTCTCGCGTTCGAAGCGGGAAATCAACAAGTGTTCCTTCGCATCATCGAATCGCTTGGCATTATCGTTTGCTTCAAGGGAGTCACCACGTTCTTGCAACAGACGTTTGAACAAGAAGAGAATCAAGGCGGATACTGTAGCCGCGACGAGCGGACTTTCATCGTAGAACCAGATTCCGAGTAGAGCACTTAACATGCTAATCCCGTAGACGAGGGACTGCAACTTTACGAGACGTTGCCAATCGTATTTCAAGTAGAGGAAGCGATTGACGAACAGACATTGGAAGTAAGAGACAAGAAAGACGGTGATTAAAAAGCCGGTGAAGGGAATCAAAGCTTTCATATACGTAAAGCTGGAACCGATTGGTCCGCCGAGCGCATAATACGCAAAGGCCGGAAGCGAGATGTAGACTAAATCGAACAAGGCATTGATCGGGTAGAGATAAACGAAACGTTTCCAACGAATCGCTTTTCGATGAGACATGAATTGAAAGACGAGAATCCCGACTTGGCTTAAAATCAAGGCGTACGTTAAACCGTAATTGAGGAATAAAAATAAGATGATGCCTTCTTGAAATGTATAGTAAATGCCACCACGACGAACATTATCGAACTGAAACAGGAGAACGAGTCCGAATAAATAAAGGGTGTTGATGATGGAGACAGAAGGATGGAAGGTTGGTGGATGAACGATGCCGATCACTAATAATGTCAAGGCGACGAGACCGAAGACGATCCAGCTCGTCCGGGCTACATGTTGGTAGTAGCGCATGAAACATCCCTCCCCCTGAGAAGTATCTTTTATTCCTATACCCGAATTGTGGAAATTTTGATAAGCCATTTACCAAAAAAATAAGGTTGAGAGAAAAGAAAGAATTGCGTATAATGTGAAAGATATCGAATACAGTCAATGATGAAGAGAGTAACGGTTGATATTCGTCAACTAGCGAATCAGGGAATGGTGGAAGCCTGAGGACGAACCGGTCGTGAAACGCACTTCTGAGACGCTGCCCGATTCCTGATGGAAAAGGCGTAGCCGGGGGAACCCCGTTATCCCCGAACAAGGTGGGTGTCGAAATGACACCAAGAAGAGTGGTACCGCGGTCATTCCGTCTCTTTGCGCGTGGCGCAAGGGGCGTTTTTTATTGCCAAAAAATCAGTGAAGCAGGAGGAAATAAAGATGAGTTATAAAGCGCAGTATGCAGAAGTATTACATCACGTCATGGAAGGTGCCTTATCGGTTGAACAAATCGAACAACTGATCGAGCAACCGAAACATGAAGATCATGGAGATCTGGCATTCCCATGTTTCATGCTCGCGAAAGCATTCCGTAAAGCACCGAACATGATTGCTTCGGAGCTCGCAGAAAAAATTGACGCGCCGTTGTTCTCGAACGTTCAAGCTGTTGGTCCTTACATCAACGTCTTCTTGAACCGGGAAGTCGTCTCGCAAGAAATCGTTAACCAAGTCCTGACGGAGAAAGAGGCATTCGGATCAAGTGAAGCGAATGGAAAAACGATCGTCACGGACTTCTCAGCGCCAAACATCGCGAAACCTTTCTCGATGGGTCACTTGCGTTCGACGGTCATCGGGAACGCGCTCAACCAAATCTCACGTAAAAAAGGGTACGACGTCGTCGGGATCAACCATCTAGGGGACTGGGGAACACAGTTCGGGAAATTGATGGTGGCTTACACGATGTGGGGTGAGGAAGAGGCAGTTCGTGCAGAACCAATCAAGGAATTGTTGAAATTATACGTCCGGTTCCACGAAGAAGCGGAAACGAACCCAGCTCTTGAAGATGAAGGACGTCTCTGGTTCAAAAAACTCGAGCAAGGTGATGAGCAGGCGACGACGCTTTGGACGTGGTTCCGTGAAGTTTCACTCGTCGAGTTCAACCGTGTCTATGAGATTCTCGGTGTTAAATTCGATAGCTTGAACGGAGAAGCCTTCTATAACGATAAGATGCAACACGTCATCGATTTGCTCGAAGAAAAAGATCTCCTCGTCGAATCAGAAGGGGCAATGGTCGTCGACCTCGAAGCAGAAGGTATGCCACCTGCCTTGATTAAAAAGAAAGATGGCGCAACGCTTTATGCGACACGTGACTTAGCAGCTGCCGTCTATCGTCTCGAAACGTACCGCTTTGAGCAGGCGTTCTACGTCGTCGGTGGGGAACAAGCGCTTCACTTCAAGCAATTGTTCGCAGTCTTGAAGAAACTTGGATTTGAGAACGTCGACGGAATGCACCATGTGCCGTTCGGTCTGATCATGAAGGACGGAAAGAAAATGTCGACGCGTAAAGGTCGGATCGTATTGCTTGAAGAAGTACTACAAGAAGCGATCGACGTCGCGAAGCAAAACATCGCGGAAAAAAATCCGAACTTAGCGAATGCCGAAGCAACGGCTCGTCAAGTAGGTGTCGGCGCCGTCATCTTCCACGACTTGAAGAACGAACGGATGAACAACATCGAGTTCGATCTTGAGCAGATGTTGAAATTCGAAGGCGAAACAGGACCGTATGTCCAGTACACGAATGCCCGTGCGCACTCGTTGCTCCGTAAAGGTGGCTATGATGGCACACCATTCGCTGGTAGTGCCGATGATCATGCATGGGGTGTCGTCTCGATGCTAAACCAATTCTCGACGGTCATCGATCGCGCGTTCACACGTCGCGAGCCGTCAATCATCAGCCGCTACGTCTTAGATCTTGCACAAAGCTTCAATAAATACTACGGACACGTCCGTGTTCTCGAAGATGACGCAGCAAAACAATCGCGTCTTGCACTCGTCAAGTCGGTTACGATCGTCTTGACAGAGGGTCTTCGTTTACTCGGTGTCGGCGCTCCAGAAGAAATGTAAGACCAATCCACGAATAAGAAGAGGTAGATTATGAAGACTGAGACGAAAGAACGATTACAGCAAGCTGCTTCACAAATGAAGCAGGAGCCTTTGGCAGAAACGGTCGCCTTCATGGCTGATTTTCACGGGAAAGTCGCTGCTTGGTTACCGGGAGAGTCTGTCGATTTCGTTCACGATTTCGTGACGGCGCCGGAAGCCGATTTGATTGCTCCGATCGAAGGAGACGCATTACGGACGAAAGATAATTTTGAATTCTTCATGCGTAAGAAACAGACACGAAAAAAACTTGGGGAATTGTTGACGCTTTGGAAGTCGGCACGCACGACAGAGACGTTGAGTCAAATCGATGTGATCGGATTGAAAAAGTGGCTCGCCCGAAATGAATTCCGTTCGGAAGACAAGCCGTGGGATTATTTGAACCGTCTGCATGTTCTCTTGTTCCTTGATTTGATGACGACGATCATCGATGATCATCGATTGACGAGTCTGCATGAGCAACTTGTCGGTACGACACCAGTTCCGACGAGCTTCGTACGTCGTCAAGGGGATGTCCGTCAAGTCATCGAAACATTCGCGGAAGAGACGAACTTCACACAAGTGGATGTCGTCAAGGCATCGCTTGTCCGTTATCTCTGATCAATAAGATGCATGAACAAAAGCCGTCGAGCCCTGTGCCCGACGGCTTTTGTCGTATCTTCTTAGTTCGCCTGATAGAACACAATCGTTTGTTGCTCTGAATCGTAAAGACACCATTCTCGTTCGAATACGACGGGACCTAGATTGACGGCATACCGTTTGCCTTTGATGGATAAAGTTTGACCTAGTGGGCTCGGTTTGGCGATGCCATTTCGAAACAAACCTCTGATATGACTATGACCAAAAAAGAGTAACGGTTCGCGTTGTTGTGACAGGTCGGGTAGAAAATCCCGCGACCAACTGAGTTGATCTCCATGAATCAATAACGCCCCCTCGATCCGTTGTTTTCGAGGGCAGTCGCGTAATGCATCGATGACAGGAGATAGATGTGGTGGAACGAGCGACAGGATGCGCTCTTCTTGATTACCAAGTAACGTCTTAAAATCAATCAGCTTTAAAAAATCATCATCGAGCGTCACGACGAGGGAGAGCGATTCGAAAGAATAGCGCTTCGCTCGCTTTTTACCGACATGGCATTCATGAACATCACCGAGACAAAACAAATGCACATCGGGAGCGAGCCGCCGTATGTCAGCTAGGACAGCCGCTGTGTCGGCTAATGAGCTATGAAGATCCGCAAAAAGGGCATAACGCATGATCGACCACTCCTTTGTTAAGGAGATACCCGAAAATGCGTCATGCCCATCTTTTTTCAATTAAGTCGTACGGATCTTATTCTGTTTCGACTGTGACGCCACGTTCTGCGAAGACGACTTTTGCGACTTCAAGTGCGTTCAAGACACGTGGGAATCCAGTGTAAGGAACAAGATGCATGATAGCTTCGACGATTTCGTTTCCTGTTAAACCAGCTGTCAATCCAGTATTGATGTGGAGAGCAAGCTGTGGTTCTGTACCTTGTGTGACGAGAGAAGCAATCGTAACGATTGCGCGGTCACGGTTGACGAGACCATCGCGGCTGTAAACTTCACCGTATGCGAAATCCGTGATCCACTCACCGACTGCTGGAGCGATATCTTTCAGGGATTCAGAGATTTTGTCATGCGTAGATTGTGCAGCGTTTGCGTCTGTGAATTCGCTGAGTTTTTTAACGCCTGTTTCGTGACGTGATTCAAAATGAGTTGCCATGGTAAAGGACTTCCTTTCTTTTTTAACGATGTTCTTATCGTAAAGGAAGAAATACCATGCTACAAATACATGGTTTTTATGAAAGGTATGCTTATTTGGAATATATATCGCTGACGAATTGAATCCACTTCCGCGTCACGTACGATTGATAGCGACCGGTCGGAACGGCGATTCCTAAGTGCCACGGGACACGTGTTTCAAGCGGAATCGTTTTGACGCCACGAATCGAAAAGCGATCCGCGATCGAACGCGGCAGGACAGTCACGGCATTTCCTTCTGCGACTAGTAAACATAAGAAGTCCCACTGCGAGCTCACCCGAGACACGTTAGGCGTAAATCCGGCATCTTGGCAGGCGTTCAAGACGACATCGTGTAGTGAGAATGTTTCATTGAACAAGACGAACGGCATGTCGGCGACTTCCTCTAACGCAATCATCGACCGATCGGCGAGTGGGTGATCATTTGGTAAAAACAAATGCAATTCTTCTTCAATGAAGGGGTGTGTCGTTAAATGCTCATCCGAAGGCAGCACCGTTGCGATCAAATCGACTTCACCGGCGACGACCGCTTTTTCTAGCGCATGCCCACCGGCTTCGATTAATTCGATTTGAATCATCGGATACATCTCTTCGAAGCGACGCAGGAGACCCGGGAAAAACAGCGAACCGATCAGTGGGGGCACACCGAGCCGAATCGTTCCCTTCGTCAGATGCATGACATCATAGAGGTGGGAAGGCAGGTCAGATAACTGCCGCAGAATCTTTTCACCTTCAATCAATAAGGTCTCACCGGCATCCGTCAGGACGATTTGTCGTTTACTCCGATCGAACAATTCCATCTCAAGTTCTTCTTCTAAGTGACGGACCATTTTACTGAGTGTCGGTTGCGTGACGTGGAGATGTTCAGCGGCACGAGTGAAGCTTTTGAAGCGTGCCACTTCCGTAAAGTATTCCAGTTGGCGGAAATCCATCAGTATTCTCCTATTCTTTTGAGTTATAGATGTCATAACAAGTATTCATTTTTATTATTCTTTCAATCAGCGTACAGTAAAGAGACCGAACACGTAAAGGTAAAGAAAGAAGGAATCCATCATGATGAAACAACTCGAAGGAAAAGTTGCATTAATTACAGGAGCAGCAAGCGGAATCGGTCTTGAGATTGCTGAAGAATTTGCTCAAGAAGGTGCGAAGGTCGTCATCGTCGATCTTCAGGAAGAAGCTGCAAAACGCTCTGCTGAAACACTTCGTGAAAAAGGCTTCGATGCGTTTGCTGTCGCAGGTGACGTGACGAATGAAGAGGCAATCAAATCAAGTATCGATCAGACGGTCGCGCATTACGGAACGATTGACATCGTCATCAATAACGCGGGGATGCAACACGTCTCACCAATCGAAGAGTTCTCGACTGAGAAATTCGACTTGCTTCAAAGCATCATGCTTCGTGCACCATTCCTTTATACGAAATATGTCTTCCCGATCATGAAAAAACAAGGCTCTGGACGAATCTTGAACATGTCATCGATTAACGGATTGATTGGTTTTGCAGGGAAAGCTGCCTATAACAGCGCGAAACATGGTGTCATCGGTTTAACGAAAGTCGCAGCATTAGAAGGAGCAACTTCTGGTATTACGGTCAACGCGATTTGCCCAGGATATGTCGATACACCACTCGTCCAAAATCAGTTGTCTTCGCTCGCTGAGACACGGAACGTACCGCTCGAGCATGTTTTAGAAGAGGTCATTTATCCGCTTGTTCCGCAAAAACGGTTACTGCAAGTCAAAGAAATCGCGGATTACGCTATTTTCCTTGCAAGTGACAAAGCAGCAGGTGTCACTGGTCAAGCTGTCGTTCTTGATGGTGGATATACGGCGCAGTAAGAAACAGCCTAAATGAAGGGAGGTACTTTTTGGATACGATCCAGAAAGCACCTCCCTTTTTGGTTTGCTAGGTTGAACGAAAGTGTTCAGATTTTTTAGTGAATCGATTAACGGAAGTTAATGAACTGGACGTCGACCGATAATGGAAGTTCACGAACGATTTGCATCACTTGTTGCAAGTCGTCACGTGATTTACCTGTGACACGGATTTGGTCATCTTGGATTTGTGTTTTCACTTTTAATTTTGATTCCTTGACGGCATTGTTGATCTTTTTCGCATCGTCACGATCGATTCCACTTTTAAGGATAACGCGTTGACGGACTGTATTCCCGGCAGCCTGCTCGACTTTTTCGTACTGCAGGTTTTTGGTCGGGACTTCGCGCTTGATCAATTTTGCTGTTAAGACGTCTTTAACTTGATCGAGTTTGAAATCGTCATCAGAGATTAGAATCAGA
Organism: Exiguobacterium abrahamii; assembly: GCF_015645365.1. Taxonomy (NCBI): domain Bacteria; kingdom Bacillati; phylum Bacillota; class Bacilli; order Caryophanales; genus Exiguobacterium; species Exiguobacterium abrahamii. Next base: position 52,419 of record NZ_JADOYC010000005.1, on the reverse strand, counting down.
TCCTCTTTTTCGAGCTTCATGTCGCTCTTTGAACCTTTGAAATCGAAGCGGTTCGTGATTTCCTTCAATGCGATCTGAACTGCATTCTTGACTTCCTCGATGTTGATTTGTGACACGATATCAAATGAATTATCTTTTGCTGCCATTTTAATCTCCCCTTTCATTCCACTCTCTATTTTAGAGAGGAATACCGGAAGCGTCCACTGCTTTGAAATTTTGTTATAATAAAAACCATGAAATGAAAGGGGTGCTTAGCTTTGAAACAAACAGCAGACATGTTGACGCTCACACCGCAAGAACTGGATGAGCGATTTGCCTATAGTGGAAATGATTTAGGAGCGACCTTCTCAGAGACAGCGATTCGCGTGCGCTTGTGGGCGCCGACGGCAGAACGCGTCGTGATTCGTCTCTACAAGACACTACGCGCACGAAAAGTCGAAGAGGTCGAGATGGTGGCAGGCGAACGGGGAACGTACGTCGTTGAACTCGATCGAGCGGCATATGAAGGTTATTTCTATACGTTTCAAGCGAGCATCAACGGACAAAAAGTCGAGGCGGTCGATCCGTATGCGAAAGCCGTCGGAACGAACGGGAAACGCGGTGCGTTGATTGACCCGACAAGTGTGAAACCAGAACGATGGATCGAAGAACGCCCACTGTTCCATTCTTCGCAAGACGCAGTTGTTTATGAATTACATGTACGCGATGCAACGAGTCATCCGGCTAGTGGTGTCGTCGCACGTGGTACGTTCGCTGGACTGACGGAAGCAGGAACACGGACACCAAATGGTGGATTGACAGGACTTGATTATTTAGCGGATCTCGGTGTGACACATGTCCAGTTACTGCCGATCTATGATTTTGGCTCAGTCAATGAGACGGCGCTGAACGATCCGGATAATTATAACTGGGGTTATGATCCGGTGAACTACTTTGCGCCGGAAGGTTCGTACTCATCAAATCCAGATGATCCTCGAACGCGGATCCTTGAATTAAAACAATTAGTACAAGCATTACATGACCGCGGGATCCGTGTCATCATGGACGTCGTCTTCAATCATACGTATGATGCAGCAAAGGTTCCGCTCGGTCAATTCGTTCCTGGATACTTCTATCGTCAAGAGGCGGATGGTAGTCTCTCAAATGGTAGTTTCTGTGGAAATGATACCGCATCTGAACGTCTGATGATGCGGAAGTTCATTCTTGATTGTGTGACGTACTGGGCGAAAGAGTACCATTTGGACGGTTTCCGATTCGATTTGATGGGACTGCATGATGTCGAGACGATGAATCAGGTGCGCCATGCACTTGACCGGATTGATCCGTCGATTCTGATTATCGGTGAAGGTTGGGATCTCGATACGCCACTTGATCCAGAAGAAAAAGCGAACTACTTCAATGCACCGAAAATGCCAGGGATCGCTCATTTCAATAACGGTTTACGGGACGGGGTCAAAGGAGATGTTCAAACGCCGGAAGACCGTGGTTTCATTAGCGGTGCATTCGACCGGACGAGTGAAGTCAAGCGGGGAATCGCTGGTAACGTCTCTTCGCAAGGATTTGCCGATGAACCGAATCAGGTTGTCTCGTATGTTGAAGCTCACGATGATTTGACGATTTGGGATAAATTAACGGTGTCTCGCCCAGAGGATACGGAAGAGACTCGTCGGAAACGGCAAATGCTCGCGAATGCGATCATCTTGACGGGACAAGGGATTCCCTTCCTCCATGCCGGACAAGAGTTCTTCCGGACAAAGGACAGTATTCGTGACAGCTTCAATGCCGGAGAGGTCGTCAACCGTCTCGATTATGAACGGGCAGAAACAGAGCGTCCGGCCGTCGAGTACGTCAAAGGATTGATTGCTCTTCGTCGTCAGTATCCGATGTTCCGTCTCGCAAACGCAGCAATGATTAAAAAACACCTTCGTTTCCTTGAAGAAGGGGAGGGCGTGATTGCCTTTGAACTGAAACGCACCTATGAAGGATACGTCGAACGACAGCGTGTCTACCATAATGCGACGGAAGAGGATATCACGATTGAATTGCCAAACGGTGAATTCGAGGTGTTAGTTGAGTCGGGTGCCGTCAAGTTGCACGCACCACGGTTGCATGAAGAGAAACAGTTGGTCGTCCAAGCATTGACGACAACGGTCATTGCGGAGCGAAAAGCAGACTACAAGAAATACGCGGTAGCAGGCGGTGCAGCACTGACCATCATCGGATTGTTGTACGCAGCGAACAAACGTCGTAAGAAAACGGATTAAATTGAGAAGGACGAAGCGAAAGAAGGCTTCGTCCTTTTTTGCGTGGATGACAGTCCGATGTCAGTCTGTCATGCAATTGACTTGCGAAAATCATCGAAACATTGTTTGAAGATACATCTTTCGGGAAAATTCATATGTAGTATTTAAGATGTTGTTTTGAAGTGAGAGGGTGTACGGTGTATGTTCGGTTTCGGTGACTTATGGAAATTCTTTTTGTCGTTCTTTTTGCTGCTGCCTATCGTGACATTGATTCATGAGATGGGTCATTACTTTTTCGCCCGATTATTCGGTGGAAACATGGAAATCAATATTGGTTCAGGCAAGTCATTGCTTCGTGTTGGTCCGATTCGACTGAATCGTGTTTATTTTTGGGATGGCTGGTGTCAGTATGAGGCACTACGTCATGAAACGAAGTTTGCTAATATCATGGTCTACGCTGGTGGATCGATCGCGAACTTGGTGAGTATCTTAGTCGTAAATGGTCTCATATATGCCGGTGTGTTCGAGGCGTCGATTTTTACGTACCAATTTGCGTATTTCTCGTTTTATTTCGTCTTTTTCTCACTCTTCCCAATCGATCATCCGAATGGTTATCCGAGTGATGGAAAAGCGATCATCAACGTCTTTCGTTACGGTAAATCCGACTATCATCCACAATCTTAAACGAAGATTAAAGCCTCTTTCCGTCATTGGAAAAGAGGCTTTTTACTCAGGATTTCGATTCGCTAGACGAATCCGATTCCGTTTTCGCTTGTTCCTGCTCGAGTTCGACGAGCTTTTGAATCAAGATATGGCGCGGCATATGCATCAGTTGTTCAAGTGGTACGTTCAGACGTTTTGCGAGTTCGACAGCCGTCTCTGCTGATAATTGTAAAGGTTTCATCGTGTTCGTCCTCCTTTTTCCATGAAGTTAGTATAACAGGAGGTGCAAGTCGAGCGCATCAATAGTAGCGAGAAACTGAGAAGGTTGATACCGTATGAAGTAGGAAGTGATGCATATGTATAAACCTGCTGCAGAGCTGTTACTCCATGAATCCGTCTCACTGTTCGATCGAATCGGGGAGGATTTGCTTCTTTTTCGAGATCGCCACGGATTTATGAAATGTGATGCGGATTTAAGACCACTATGGGAAACAGCATGTGCGTATGTTCCATTCTCCTGGTACATTGAGCCAGGCGGTGGACGATTGTTCATCGTATTTGAAGAGTCAGCTTATTTTGGTTTACTAGATTTAGAGCAAGGGCATTTAGATTATATCAAGCGACCCGCTGCTTTTTCCGAAGCATGGTTCAGTAATTTATTCTTGTGGCAAGACGATGAGATCTTCCTGTACACGGCAGAAACAGACGTCGTCTGTGTGAACGTTCAAACAGGGGACTGGCGGTACTCAAATTATGAAGAGGCGCCACTGTTCGGACGCTTAGTGGAGCGAGGATATGATACACGTTTGACGTTCGAACGATTCATCGCACCTACGACAATCATTTCTTATGATGATCTAAAAGAACGGTATGTGATTTGGGACGCTGCGACGAATCAGGAATCGATTATTCCTTTTTCAGATTACGCGGAGTACTCACTCGTTGATCACCGGCACCAATTGTTTTCGATCACCGATTCATCTCGTTTTTACTTGTATGAGAAGAATCAGCTGAAATATAAGTTCGAGGGATGTCATTCCTCCGTTTTACTCAAAAGTGTGTTACTCGATGAAGAGGCGCGACGTCTTGCGATCGTATCGACATCGGCGACATTCGGCAACACATGGGTTCAAATTTTTCAGAAGACGTAACGAAACATCCTTTTCGCTTTTCAGCAAGAAGGATGTTTTTTGTACGTTTATACAGAAAGGGGGACGCATCATGGAACGGCTTGGTCATCTGATGAGTACGTATTTTCGAGGAGTGTTAATCGTTTGGGCAATCCTGCTCGTCGTGCTTGGTTATTTCGCCTATCAATTACCCGATCGGCTAGAAGGAAACGGATTTACACGTGACGGTGATTTTCAACGCGTCGAGACAGTACTCGATCAAGACTTCGGTCAGGATCCGCATACGATCATCGTCCTATTTGAGAATCAAGAGAACCTACAACAAACGATGGTGCAACATGTCGAGCGCTTCCGTGATATCAAAGGTGTCGGGAACGTCACTGGTCCTGTTGAAAATCCGCGAGCGATTCGTGACGATAAGGGATACGTGACAGTCGGTGTACCGACACTTGATGCGAAATGGGCAGCTGCGGTCACACGTCAACTGGATGACACCGGAACGATTCGGCTAACGGGTGAACCGGTCGTCGTCGATGATTTGAATACAGCGTCGAAAAATGACCTCATCCGGGCTGAGTTGATCGGAATTCCAGCAGCGTTGATCGTCTTGCTACTCGTTTTCGGTACTCCGGTTGCCGCCATCCTACCGTTGATCATGGGACTCGTTACTTTTGTCTTTGGTGCCGGTGTTCTTTATTTTGTCGCCGGACAACAAGAGTTATCAATCTTCGTCTTGAATGCGGTCGCAATGATTTCGCTGGCGCTCGGAATTGATTTTTCGCTGTTATACGTCAATCGATTTCGCGAAGAACGGCAGGACGGACAAGATATTCGGAAGGCGGCGATCCGTTCGGTCGAGACGGCAGGGCGTTCGATTTTATTTTCCGGAATCTGTGTATTCGTCGGACTTGCCGGACTATTATTGATTGATGTGGATGTTTTCCGCGCTGTCGCGATCGGAACGCTCGTTTCAGTTCTTGGAGCAGTCGTCAGTGCATTGACATTACTGCCGGCACTATTGATTGTTTTCGGGAAGGTGTTAGAGAAAGGGCGACTCTTCCGGCAGCGAGCAGGGCGCAGTGAAGATCGTTGGCGTCGCCTCGCTCGTTTCGTCATGAAGCGCCCTGTCGCAGTCACTGTTTTGTCCTTATTGCTGTTGTTACCTTGTTTATTGCCGTTACGTGACTTGACGTTGAACATTCCGCAAGCGACCGCTTTACCGGAATCCTATCCGTCACGTCTCGCCTTTGAGTCGTGGGAAAAAACATTCGGAAACGATGGAACGGACGCCGTCCTCATCTTATCTGCTGATGCTTCCTCAGAGGTGGGACGAGAAAAAATCGAAGACGTGACGATTCGACTCGAGTCGGATCCCGATGTACGCTCCGTCGTATCCGCCGCAACGATTGCCGAACAGCAACAAGTACCGCTCGAGCAGTTAGTCGCTGTTCCGGTCGGGCGCGAAGCTTTGACGGCATTTCTATCAGAGAATGACCAAGCACGAATTGATGTTAACTTAAAAGGAGATCCCGGGGATGCTGCTTCGCAAGACTGGGTGCGAAAGATGCAAGCGGACGGTTATCTTGTCGGGGGACCGGCAGCCTTCAATCAGGAAATTTATGATGCCATTGAATCGAAACTCCCACTAGCAGTCGGTGTCGTCGTCTTGGCGACATTCATCATCCTGCTGATTGCGTTCCGGTCCATCTTAATCCCAATCAAGGCGATTCTAATGAATTTGCTTAGTCTAGGAGCGACATTCGGATTACTCGTCATCTTGTTCGAGTCCGGCGCAGTTCTTCCGCAGGAGACGATCGGCATTCTGACACCGGTCTTCATCTTCTCACTCGTCTTTGGTTTATCGATGGATTATGAAGTGTTCCTCGTCTCGCGAATGGAAGAGTATTATGACGAGACAGGCGATAACGATTACGCGACCGAGATGGGGCTTGCGAAGACGAGTAAAATCATTACGTCCGCTGCCTTGATCATGATCGTCGTCACTGGAGCGTTTGCCTTCACGGGCGTCAGTCCAATTAAACAACTTGGCGTCGGTATCGCGCTTGCGATATTTATTGATGCTACGATCGTCCGGATGCTGCTCGTTCCCGCATTGATGAAACTATTTGGTCACTGGAACTGGTGGTGGCCGGGTGGTCGTCGTAAAGCGATCCGCAAGTGACGCATCGCGTAAGCACATCAGTAGCTATTCAGAGGAAGACGAGCGTATACTGTCGATATTCAATTCAAGAAATTAGAGGAGGCACTTCACTCATGGCAACTCAAGCAATGTTTGAACCATTTACATTACCAAACGGTGTGACGCTGAAAAACCGCGTCTTGATGGCACCGATGACGAACTATGCGGCACAAGAGAACGGCGAAGTATCGGATGCGGAACTCGCGTACTATGCAGAACGTTCAGGCGGCGTCAGTGCGGTCATTACAGCATGTGCGAACGTCACGGCAGACGGTCAAGGATTCCCGAATGAGTTCGGTGCGCATCGTGACGATCTCGTTCCAAGTCTGAAGCGACTTGCAAAAACGATTCAAGATAAAGGCGCAAAAGCGATCTTACAAATCTTCCACGCTGGTCGTATGGCACCACCAGAACTTGTCGGTGGGCAAACAGTCAGTGCAAGTGCTGTCGCACCCGTACGTGAAGGGGCAATGACACCTCGTGCATTAGAGGCGGAAGAAGTTGAAGCAATCGTTGAAGCATTCGGTCAAGCGACACGTCGTGCGATGGAAGCTGGATTTGATGGTGTTGAGATTCACGGTGCGAACACGTACTTGATTCAACAATTCTTCTCACCACACTCAAACCGTCGCGAAGACAAATGGGGCGGTAGCTTAGAAAAACGTCTCGCCTTCCCATTAGCGGTCGTGGATGCAGTCGAAGCTGTCGCGAAACAGGATCCTTCGTTCATCGTCGGATACCGTTTCTCTCCAGAAGAGATCGAAAATCCAGGAATCACACTCGATGATACGATGCGCCTCGTCGATGAGCTGGCGAAAAAAGACCTCGATTACTTGCACGTTTCCGTGATGGACTTCTTCGCAGGTTCGATTCGTGACGAAAATGCAACGACATCACCAATCACGCTCGTCCAAGAACGTGTTGGCGAACAAGTACCTGTCATCGGTGTCGGATCGCTGCACACAGCGGACGAAGTCGAACAAGGTTTGGCTGTCGTTCCAATGATCGCTCTCGGTCGTGAACTGATCATGGAACCGAAGTGGGTTGAAAAAGTCGAAGCGGGTGATCTTGCGTCAATCCGGACAGAACTTGATCCAGAAGCACAAGCAGAACTCGTCGTTCCAGATGCATTATGGGCAGGCATCACAAGTCGTCCAGGCTGGTTCCCGATCAAACAAACAAGCAAATAATAGAACAGCATCAAAAAGCACTCTAGATTTCATGTCTAGAGTGCTTTGAGACTGAAGGTAAAGTGCAATTTTTCTCTAACGAGAAGGATTGCGCTTTTTTGTTCGTCTCGCATCGTTTTCCTGGGACAAGCATAGCATCGCGCCGCTTCGCTGCAGGGTCGCTCTTGCTTGTTTTTTCCTAGTAAGCGATGTCGAGTGAACAAAACGCTTCTCGAATCCTTCTTCTAGAAAAAAATAACGCGTTTCACGCCACTCCTACAGGAAAAAGCGCATTATGCGCTGTCAGAGATAAACGAGACCCGTTTTCCTGCTCGAAGCGGGAAAACTGGCTTGTGTCTCGCCTGAGGAAAGGGCGTGAAAAGACGCGTCATTTTTTGGAGTCATCCTTGTTGTCTACAATCTGAAAGCACTCTAGATTTTGTGTCTAGAGTGTTTTTTTGTTTAATAGGCAACCTGTCCCATCCGAACGCCACAAAACGTATGCAAGGTGACAGGATCCTGTAGATTCGTTCGTTCCAACATATCGTTTAAGAGCAAGGCACAGACGTAGGCATCCTCTTTCGCATCATGGTGCTGGAAAGAGACGTTGAGGAATTCTGCCATCGTATTCAATCGATGGTTCGGCAACCACGGATACAGTTTGCGGGATAATTTGACCGTGCAACCGTAAGTGAAAGCGGGCATCTGGTACATATCATATTTTTGAATCGCTTTTTGGAGCGCCCCCATATCAAATGATGCATTGTGGGCGACGACCAGTTGAGCACCTGCGATTAAATCGTATAAGCCATGTGCTTCCATCGCTTCAGGTAACGTCGGTGCATCGAAGACATCACTCGGACGAATTCCATGAACCCGGATGTTTCCGGCATCGAAGTTTTCTTCTGGATTGATTAAGACCTGTTTACTCTCCGTGACGCGACCGTTAGAGAGAACGGACCAACCAAACGCACAAATACTTCGGCTATTCCGATTTGCCGTTTCAAAGTCAATCGCTAATGTATACATGCAACAGGCTCCTTTCTGTCATTCACTAGTAACAGAATACATGTTCGTATTATAGAAGTCCATCAAAAAAGACCATCTGCAAGGCAGATGATCTGATATCTCTTCCATTCACTTCGCGGTGGCGACTTTTTGTTCCTCTGCGACGTATTCCTCCGGTTTAAATAATAGAACGCGATCTTTATAGGCGAAGACAAGGGCCGTCAAGACAGCCATCGCATCAGCAATCGGGAAAGCGAACCAGACACCATTGACACCGAAGAACAGGGGTAAGATCAGGACGAGTGGAATCGTGTATAACGTTTGGCGTGACAAGGACAAGAATAAAGCGACTTTTGCTTTGGCGAGCGATTGATACATCCCGTTGACAATCATTTGAATCCCGTAGACGAACGATAGAGCGAATAAAATGCGCATCGCACTCGAGCCTTCCTGCAGCAGTGCTGCTTCTTCTGTGAACAAGCCGACCCAAAAACGGGGGAACAGTTGAATCAGTAACCACAAGCTGATTGATAACGATAAGCCGTAACGGATTGCGAGCTTAATGGCAAGCGACATCCGGCTAAATTGCCGAGAACCGAAATTATACCCGACGATCGGTTGCATCCCTTGTACGATCCCCATGATCGGCATACCGACAAGCGCCATGAACTTATTGATGACCGCAAACGTCGCTAGTTCTGTTGTACCCCCGTACCGGACGAGCATATGGTTGACGGTGATGAACAAAATCGATTGAGAAACCTGCATGATGAACGACGATGATCCGATTTGCATCATCCGAAACGTTAAACGGAAATCGGGTTTGAAAGCATTTCGATCGAGTGTTAACCCCGTTTGCCGACGCTTCGTAAAGAAGAATCGGAAAACAAGTGCAGCACCGACGATTTGTGCAACGACTGTCCCGAGTGCAGCACCTTGGATGCCCCAATCAAGACCAAAGATGAACAGCGGGGTCAAGACGATGTTGATCGCAACTGTCGTCAGCATGACGCGCATCTGATAGTTCGCGCGTCCTTCTGCGCGTAACATGGCACTCGACGCCATCGTCAACATGAAGAACGGAGATCCGATCAAGAGGACGCGTAAGAAATCGATACTATACGGCATGATCTCATCTGTCGCTCCAAAGAGACGAAGTAACGGTTCGACGAAGATGAAAGCACTGATAATGGCGAGCATACTGATGAAGAAAACCGCTATCAAGACGTTAGCGTAAGCACGACTGGCACCATCCGTTTGTTTTTGACCAAGCCGTTGTGATGCAATTGCAGCCCCCCCGATACCGATTGAGTTAGCGATCGCCATCAACACGAGCTGGACCGGGAAAGCGATTCCGACAGCGGCGACGGCAGCCGTACCGATACCTTGAGCGACGAAAATCGTATCGACGATATTGTAGAGTGCTGTGACGAGCATCCCGACCATCGCCGGTAAAGAGAGACTAAGTAAGAGCTGATTGACAGGTGCTTCACCCAGGCGGGCAGTATTTTTATTCATGGAAGGAGAGCCTCCTTTTTTAGACAAGTGGTAAGTAGGGTTTTACTCAGAGTAGTCGCTTCTTTGATGAGATGCAAGAAATCACTCTAGTCAATGTGTTTGCTCCATGAAAAAAGGATGCGCTATGAAGCGCATCCGATGGAACTAGATTCAAGATGGTGTAGGGAGATAACCTTTCGAGTACTCGAAAGCAATGAATAAAATGGCACCGAGCGCCAAGTAAGCAAGGAGCGTGATCGTTTGTTGTTTTTTCGGCATCTGGTGATACTGGACGGACTCTTCAGCGAGTCGGAGCGGCTCGATTCGCTGATCGATTCGTCGCAACAACGCATCGTAGTCGTTCGCAGCATCATATTGATACCGTAACAGATCGTCCGCTTCCTGACGTGCCTCTTCCGGACTCGCTTGTCGCAAATCTTGTAAATCGAGACGAAGCGACCAAGCAATCGGGTCGTACGTACTTTCGACCGTTTGTTCTTCCTCCACTTCCGGTGCAAGAGCGACTTCCGCGTTTGCACGTTCTTGCTCCGCCTTTGCGCGTAAGACACGTTCGCGTGCAGCACGGTATAACATCAAGGTCGATCGGTTCGCTTCATATTGTTTTGCGAACTTATACCGTTTCCAGACAGCACTACCGCCGAAGAAAGCGATCAAGAGCAGAATCAAGCTGAAGTTCGTGATGCCGTAAGCAATCAAGGCAGCAAGACCTGCAACCCAAACGATGATTGGAAGTCCCGCAAGAATCCGTCCGCCGTCAAGTGGACTGACGGGAAGTAGGTTGAAGAGATTCAATAGAGCCCCAAGATGGAAGATGACGAGCCAAAAGTCATTTCCGGTCACAGCGTATCCAATCGCAAGCGGAATGAGGGACACGAGACCCGCGAGTGGTCCACCGTACGCAAGAATCGCTTCTTGTTTTGGTGTCCGGAACGTATCCTTGATCCCGATGACGGCTCCCATGAACGGTACGAAAATCGCGGGACCAGTCTTAAAACCGAGTCGCTTCGCAGCAAGTAGATGCCCCATCTCATGAATGAATAGGAGATAGAGCAATCCAACCCCGAACCAGACCCCGAATACTTGAGCGTAAAAGAGAAGCGAAACTCCGAACGAAATCAGAGTGCCTCCAAACTTCGAAAATTTCAATAAGGCAAGGATGACCTTTCCTTTCGTTAAGAGAAAGGCGCCGGCAACAGCAAGTCCACCCCAACGTTTTTTAGCCATCGTGAAATTCCTTCTTTCATCATGTGACGTTCTTCCTTAAGTGTACGACACTGATGCAGGAAAAGTTTCATTTAGACTGCTCGGGAATCAGATAGAAACAGCTTCCGTCTGGCTGACGCGCTTCACTACCGACCTGAAAATGGTGTGTCGTCGCAAGTGCAGCGGCAATCGACAATCCGAGTCCACTTCCTGAACGATCACGTGCTGCATCAAGTCGGTAAAACCGATCAAATAACCGGGCACGTTCTTCGTTTGTTAGAGATGTCCCGCGGTCAAGAACAGCGAGTCGCTCCTGGCGCAGATGCAATTCAGGGGAAGTGGCATATTTCAGGGCGTTATCGATATAAATCGTTAAGATGCGTAGCACCGCTTCGCGATTCGCCCGAATCGTTCCAGAGGCATCAACAGGGATGATTGTCCCTGTCGCGTGATACATCCGATCGGCGAGTTCACTCCCAAGCTCCGCTAAGTCGATCTCTTCAACTGATGTTTCCTCATACCCGAGGCGTGACAATTCGAGCATGGGCTCGATCAAGGTCGTCCGCATCGCGTGCGTCTCCTGCAAGATGTGTTCAATCGATTCATCGAGGACGTCCGGCTTTGTTTTGCCCCATCGTTTCAACAATTGCGTATAGCCTTCGATGACCGTCAATGGTGTCTTCATCTCATGCGAGACATCGGCGACGAACTGCCGTTGTTGTTCCATTGTCTGATCGACACGCCCAATCATCTGATTGAAGACGCGACCGAGGCGACCGATCTCATCATCGCGTTCGGTCTGTACGGTCTCAAGCGTTCCAGAAGACGAGATCCGTTGCATCGTATCATTCAGTTGTCTGAGCGGGCGGAGCGTCTGATACGCAATCCAGAAGCTACTGATGAACGCGATGACGATTCCGACGACCAACACGATGGTGAAGGTCAAGATGAATGTCGAGACCGTATCATCGACGCTCTCATCTTCGAACAAATAGGCTTGATCCTGATAGACGATACCGAACCAATCGCCAGACTTGAATGGCTCATTCGAACGTGGAATACCGGGTAGATCACCCGCTTGTACGTCTCCATTAACGGTAGACGAGTCGTCATCCTCTTCATCATTTGAAATGACCCATCGTCCATCTTCGTTCGATAAGACGACGGAATCTTCATGAAGCGTCAGTAATGCCCGGACCGATGAATCATCCTCCATCAATTCCTCTGCCTGTTCAAGCTGCGTATAACGGGATTCAATCAAATGATTGCGGACGACGAAGGTCACGACGATGAACGAAAGCAGTAATAAAAGTGTCGTAAAGGCGGTGACGGATAAAGCGAGTTTCGTTCGAAGCTTCATGGCGTCGCCTCCCGTAGCACATAACCCACCCCACGAACGGTCTGAATCAAAGCAGGAGGGTGAGCATCGACTTTTTTCCGAAGATAACGGATGTAGACGTCGACGATATTCGTCTCGCCGAAGTAATCGTACCCCCAGACGCGATTTAGAATTTGTTCGCGTGTCAGGACATGCTCCTTGTTTTCGAGTAAATACGTCAGGAGTTCGAACTCGCGTGGTGTCAAATCGAGTCGCAATTCGTTGCGGAATGCTTCATGTCGATCAAGGTCGAGTACAAGATCGGCGAACTGTAACGTGCGCGATGCGTTATTCGTTGAAGTCGGGGTGCGGAGTAACGCCCGGATCCGGGCAAGGAGTTCCTCCATCTCGAACGGTTTCGTCACATAATCATTCGCACCAAGATCGAGTCCTGCGACTTTATCGTAAACTTCTCCACGTGCCGTTAGCATAATGACGGGGACATGAATACCTTTTCCACGGAGCCTGCGCAACACCTCGAAGCCGCTCAGCTCCGGCATCATCACGTCGAGTAAGACGAGATCAACCGAATGCTCAGCGGCAGCGAGACCATCTTTTCCGTTGGGGGCGACACGTGTCGCGTACCCGGCATATTGGAGTTCGAGTTCAAGGAGGCGTGCGATTTTCGCATCGTCCTCAACGATTAAGATGGTGGTTGGCATAAACATCCTCCTTTAATGATTATTCATCGATTTCTGTCACTTCGTCTGACGCGTTCAACTCAAGTTTGACGGAACCACCGACGCGGACGTCATCATCTTGTTCCATGTTTGATGCACGAGAGTATGACTTTTGTGCACCGTTTTGTTCGATGATGATCTCTTGATTCGTTATTTTAGCGAGCGTGCCGCGGACTTCTTGTTCCCGTGCATCGTCACGGTCTTCGTCGCGTGTAGCATTACGATCCTCGTTGTCATCTTCGCGATCAAGCTCACGGACTTGACCGTCTGCATTCAATTCGATTTTTACGATATCCCCAGATTTCGCAGCGTCGCGTTCCGCACGATCCGCAATCGCGTAAACCGTCTCTTGTCCATCTTGTTCGAGTGTCAATTCACTTTGTGATAGGGCACGAAGGATGCCGTATCGTTCATTCGCATCGTCTGATGAATCATCTGAGCGATTGCCATCGTCCTCTCGGTCATTCCGATCGTCTTGATCTTCTCGCTCCAATTCCGTGATTTGCTGATTCGCATTCAGATCGATTTTGACCCAATCGCCTTCTTGCACGGCTTCGCGTTCGACTGACGAAGCAAAGTCATACGTCTGAGTGTCACCGTTGACGTCGATCGTCATTGAACGATCCGATAGTTTTTGTAATGTGCCTTCGATTTCTTGATCGTCACGCATCGAAGCTGGGAGCTTTTGTTCGACTTGGCGCGAAGCAGCTTCGACTTTTTGCTCTGCCTGCTGTGAAGTGGTGACCGTCGAGTTGACGAGAGAGTGTCCTGGACCTGTGAAGAGGAGAAACGCTCCGGCTCCTGTTAAGACTGTACCCGTTACGGCAAGTGTAGCGATTCCTTTTTTGAAGCGTTTATTCCCTTTATCTGTTCGTTTTGCAGTCATGATGATGTCCTCCTTTAGTAGTGGCTGCTGTTCTTATACATAGAATAACCAGACCACGTGAAAGGAAGCTGAGGAACAGATTAGAATTTGATGAGAATTAGATCGTCTTGATGACTCGGGCTGGATTTCCACCGACGACGCTGTTTGCCGGTACATCCTTGACGACGACACTACCTGAGGCGATGACAGCATTATCTCCGATCGTCACACCGGGATTGATGACCGCGCGCCCACCGATCCAGACGTTATTTCCGATAGCGACCGGTTTTCCGAATTCATAACCGCTGTTGCGCTCGACAGGATCGAGTGGATGGGTCGCAGTATAGATATGTACTCCTGGAGCAAGCATGCAGTTGTCACCAATCGTAATCGGACAAATATCGAGCAAGACACAGTCATAATTGGCATAAAAGCGAGCCCCTAATGTGATGTTGTAGCCATAATCACATTTAAAGGTCGGTTCAATGTAAAAATCGGCTTGTTCTGTCTGGAATAATTGTTGAAGAAGTGCCTTCCGTTTAGTCCCATCATGGACACTCAATTGATTGAACTCATAACAGAGCGATTGTGCTCGGATGCGGTCAGCCACGAGTTCCGGATCTTGTGCTAAGTAGAGTTCCCCTTGAATCATTTTTTCTTTTTCAGTCATCTGATTCACTCCTTCATCGTTATTACTCTCATTAGACTAAATGGTGCCTCGTGATGCAACTGATATCCCGCTAAGACACGAGAAAACGAGGCTGACTCAAAAAAAGAATGACGCGTCTTTTCACGCCCTTTCCTCAGGCGAGACACAAGCCAGTTTTCCTGCTTCGTTGAAGCAGAAAAGCGGGTCTTGTTCGTCTCTGACAGCGCATAAATGCGCGTGTTCCTGTAGGAGTGGCGTGTGACGCGTCATCCTTATCTTTGTAGAGACTGACTTTTGAGTCAGCCCCGTCGAGATTCGATCCTTATGCTAATTCGATTCCGCCTGTGACACCATAAATTTGCGCCGTGACATAGCTTGCAGCGTCTGAAGCGAGGAAGACATACACATCCGACAGTTCGACCGGTTGACCACTTCGTTTCAGTGGTGTTTCCTGTCCGAACTCTGGAATGTTCTCGCTTGGCTGACCACCCGAGATTTGAAGCGGTGTCCAAATCGGACCAGGTGCGACGGAGTTGACACGGATTCCTTTTGGCGCGACTTGTTTAGCGAGTCCGCGCGTGAACCCGTTGATGGCAAACTTCGTCGATGCATAATCCAAGAGGTTCGCGCTTGGGTTATATCCTTGAACGGATGTTGTCGTGATGATCGAAGCCCCTTCCTTCAAGAGTGGCAAGGCTGCTTTGACGACCCAGAAAAGAGAGAAGACATTGATTTCGTATGTCTTACGTAATTGCTCCGTTGACAGGTCGAGAATATCTTCGACAGCTTGTTGTTTACCTGCGACAAGCGCTAAAATGTCAAGCCCGCCGAGCGATTCGTGTGCTTCTTTAATGAGTTGCTGACAGAACGCTTCATCACTTAGGTCACCAGGTAAGAGATATGCTTTTTGTCCCGCTGCTTCAACGAGTGCTTTGACTTCTTCCGCATCCTGTTGTTCTTCCGGTAAGTAGTTGAGCACGATGTCAGCTCCTTCACGAGCATAGGCAATGGCTGCTGCTCGGCCGATGCCGGAGTCTCCACCCGTAATCAGTGCTTTTTTGCCGATCAATTTGCCAGAGCCTTTATAACTCTCTTCGCCACAATCGGGAACAGGTTCCATTTTTGCTTGAACCGCTGGTGCGTCCTGATATTGTTTTGGGAAATCGTCATTGAAGTATTGGGTTAACGGATTTTTCGATGCAGCCATGTAAACATTCCTCCTGAAAGTTAGTTTTGGTATAGGGTGTATGTTCCCTCAACAGGTCGGATTAAACGTTTCTGATGATAGTAAATTTGGAAATTGATGGTTTACACTAGAAGAAGAGGAGTGTGAAGAAGATGATTACTGGATTGTATGAAGCTCATTTACCGGTCAAAGAACTTGAA
Source organism: Exiguobacterium abrahamii (assembly GCF_015645365.1). Lineage (NCBI taxonomy): Bacteria > Bacillati > Bacillota > Bacilli > Caryophanales > Exiguobacterium > Exiguobacterium abrahamii. The sequence continues at coordinate 36,327 of NZ_JADOYC010000005.1, read as the reverse complement.
CGATCGATTGTCTTTTACGAAAAATTAGGTCTAGCATGTGCGTTCCGAAATGAACGCGTCGCTTTCTTTTGGATCGAGCATGGCAAGAGTTGGTTAGGTTTATGGAAAGCTGGTCAAGCCGAGTTACCGTATCATCCAGCGATTCGACATATGGCGTTTCGGATGGAGCAGGAAAATATCGATAAAGCACAGGACTGGTTAAAGGAGAGAGGGATTGAAGTCCGATCCGCCTTTGGTGTAGCGGCAGCCGATCAACCGCTTGTTCTCGATAACCATCCACATGCGCACGCGGCGATCTACTTCGAGGATCCAGATGGCAATTCGCTCGAATTGATTGCACCGTTACGCTTTGATATGGAAACAGTGAATGGCACGATGCCGTATCAAGACTGGCAGCATCTATTTGAGACTGAATCGGAGAAAAAGACGACATAACTGGTATTTTCATTCGAAATCGCTTCCTAGGGAAAACAAGCAGGAGCGACCCTGCAGCGAAGCGGCGCGATGCTTGTACCAGGAAAACGATGCGAGATGAACAAAAAAGTGCAATCCTTCTCGTAAGAGAAAAATTGCACGTTGTCTTCAGTCTAAAACGGGGCTGACTCAAAAATCAATTTTCACAAAGATCAGGGTGGCAGAATGAAAATCTGCCACCCTGATCTCGTAATAAAAAGAATGACGCGTTTCACGCCACTCCTACAGGAAAAAGCGCATTTGCGCTATCAGAGACGAACAAGACCCGCTTTCCTGCCTGAATTAGGCAGGAAAACTGGCTTGTGTCTCGCCTGAGGAAAGGGTGTGAAAAGAAGCGTCATTTTTTTGAGTCAGCCTCGTTTGATTGATCGTGTAATGCGCTTAGACACGAGCGGATTGACGCTCATTCATCGCTTGTAGAGCTGCTTGGTTCAGCAAGTTCCACGGTTTGTTGTAGTGCGGTTGGAAGAAGAAGTCGACGAAAGCGAGCTCTTCCAGTGTCATATCATTTTGAATCGCGACAGAAAGTGTGTTCATCGCTTGTGTCAAATCAACTTTTGAGATGATTTGTGCACCGACGACACGATGGGTTGCTGTCTCGAAGACGAGCTTCAATTGAACGTCTTCTGCTGTTGGCATGAACTCTGGGCGATACGCATCTGTGACCGTCGTGCTGCTCACTTCAAGTCCGAACAAGGGTGCCGCTTCTTCTGTCAAACCAGTCGATGCGATATTCAAATCATATAGGCGAAGACCAGATGTGCCTTGTGTTCCTTGGTAACGAATTTTTGGTGCGCGTAAGTTTTTACCGATTAATGTTCCCATACGGACAGCATTCGTTGCGAGTGGAATATAGGCGTGTGTCCGAGCTGGATTGTAATAGACGGCACAGCTGTCACCAGCAGCAAAGATGCTCGGGTTGCTTGTCCGCATATAATCGTCAACGATGATGGCACCGTTCGGTAGCATATCGACCTGTCCTTTTAAGAGTTCCGTACTTGGGCGGAAGCCGACACAGAGAATGACAAGATCCGTTTCGAACGTTCCTTTGTCTGTGACGACGTGTGTCACAGCGCCGTTTTCGCCTTTGAAGCTTTGGACGGTTTGTCCGAGTTCGAGGCGAATGCCACGGTCTGTCAATTCATGTTCGATGACATCAGTGAACGTGCGGTCGAGGTATTTGTTGAGAATGCGATCCGCACTATCGATGAACGTGACGTCTTTTCCGTATGCTTCAAACGCTTCGACGAGTTCAGCACCGATGTACCCTGCACCAACGACTGTGATCCGCTCTGCATCTGTCGCTTTTTCAATGATTGTTTGAGCGTGGTGATAGTTTTTACAGAGCTCGATCTGATTCAATTCAATGCCGGGAAGCATTGGAATGATTGGCCATGACCCTGTCGTCATGATGAGTTTATCGTACGTATCGTGAACGACTTCACCAGTCATGAGGTTTTTCGCAACGATCGTTTGGCGTTCACTATCGATTTCAAGCACATCATGTTTCAGACGCATCTCAGCGCCGAGTTCAGCGAGTTCACTTGGTGATGAGTAGAAAAGTGATTCCGCATGTTTGACGACACCACCGACGTGAAGCGCGATTCCACAAGAGAGAAACGATACATTGTCATTCCGCTCATAAACGGTGATCTCGACGTCTTGTTGTGAAGCGAGTTCTTTGACTGCTGCTGTTCCTGCGTGTGTACATCCGATGACTGCTACTTTCATGGGTAAAGTCTCCTTTGTGTTTTGTTTGTGATAAATATCACATTCATTTGATATACTTAGTGTAATCCTTCACAAGGTCGTTTTCAAGTAGTTTGTTCAATGTTGAGCATAATCTTGTCTAAATTGTGAAAAAGTGAGCAAAAGTGTTTGGATTATATGAAGAATGCGTAAAACTGTTTTAGTTACTGAAATTCGGGTTATAATGAAGATAGATTTTTAATGAAGGGGTGGAAACCGATGGATACCGAGAGGACCAATCATCTATTCAGCTTACCTGATTTTTAGCAGTACCGGTCATAACGAACAGACGGTAATGGCTTATAAAAATCAGGGAGAGCGAAAATAGATGAATACCCAAACGGGACGTATAAAACCTCTCCCACGATGTAAACGGGAGAGGACAATAAAACATGAAACGAATCGCAACCATCTTAACCGGTACGCTGATCATGGCGTTCGGTTACTACACATTGAATGAACAGTTCGGATTAGCAGAAGGCGGCTTCATCGGATTATCGTTGCTCGGTCGATACTTTTTTGATATCAATCCTTCGATTTCAATGATCGTGCTCGATATTCCATTTTTCATTGGTGCCTTGTACTTCAAAGGAAAACGTTTCGTCAGCGAAGCGTTACTTTCAGCAGGTGCGTTATCAGTCTTTTATGAGATGTGGCACCGACTCGATTTGTTCCACTTTCCAGAACAGGCTTGGCCAGCGACGCTCATCGCAGCGATCGCTAGCGGAATCGTGACCGGATATGGTCTCGGACTTGTTTTGAAAAGTGGAGCGGCAACAGGTGGAGACGATTTGCTATCGATGGGACTCAGCAAACTGACAGGTCTATCGATCGGGACGATCTTGTTCGGACTCGATGCCATCGTGTTAGTGATCTCACTCGTCTATCTGCCGCTCAGCCTAACGTTATATACGTTACTGGCTGTAGCGATCGCTGGACGTGTCGTGGCTGTCATGACACGGGAGCCTGTCATCGTACCGGCACCTGTCGTACAAAAAGTCACGCAGTGAGACGAATGAATGTCTAAAAAAAATCATGTATCGGATTCGACATCGTCGAGTCCGATTTTTCAGGTTCATGGACTAGAAAAAACAAAAGGAGAACGATGAGATGATTCGACAAGCACATGCTTCTGAAGCGCAACAGATTGCCCCCTTGATTGAGCAAGCGATTCATGAGATTGCTGAGACATTGACGGGAACGACAAAGCGGGAGGACGTTTTAGAGCGACTCGCGTACTTTGTCGCTGAAACAGGAAACCGACTGAGCCATGAGAACATCCTCGTGAAAATCATCGAGGGTGAAGTAGCGGGAATCGTCATTGCATATGCCGGGACGGATGCGAAACGACTCGACGAACCGATTAAAGACCAACTGAAGCGCTGGACGGGTCAAGATATCCAAATCGACGTCGAGACGGAAGGTCCGGTCTATTACCTGGATACTTTATCGGTTGACGCGCGTCATGGCGGAAAAGGGATTGGTACGGAACTGCTTCAGGCAGCAGCGGAAGAGGGCGAGAAACGAGGACTACAAGCGTTCACCTTAAACGCTGATCAAACGAATGCCGGGGCACAGCGCCTGTATCGTCGTCTCGGCTTCGAACCGATTCGGACGATTGAAATCAGCGGCGGTACCTTTGATTATATGGAACGTCGTTACGATACGCAGCAATGAAAAAAACCATGTCGATTTCCACGGTGTCATTCGGGAATCGCATGGTTTTTCGTATGCATGCAGTTGTGCCATCAAGGCGTTAATTGATACAGCATCGCTTGCGCGTCTTCTGGTTCGTAGCGGGCATCACTCGTGAAGCGTGTGACCAGTTTGACGTTTGGTCGCACGCCTTGAGCGTGGAGGCGCTCGAGCAATCGACCGGTCACGTAACTCTGATCGGATTTTGGTTCTGCGTTCCATTTACTGACCGAACCGATCGGAACGATTGCGGCATCCGGTCGTTCGGACTGGAATTGTCGAGCTTCCTCGTCGGTAAAGACTGTCGCGCCGATTGGAAGAGTCGCTACGTAACGCGCTAGTTCAATCGTCGCCGGAGGACGCGTTGCTTGTTCGTTCAACGCGAGGCTACCGATCGTCAACTGAACGACTAAAAACGGCAGATACATCCGTAACGGAAGCTGACGGATTGACCAGATGAGTAGCAATAGGACAAGTGGTAAGACGTGACGGGGTTTATCGATATTTTGTCCGAGCCAGACCCAGACGAAATAGAGTCCAGCCGTCGCTCCCCAAGCGACATCGACCGCCCAACGTCTGCGTAAGAACAGCAGCAGTCCAGACACTAGTCCGATCCACGTGCCATAACCGATCCCATGCCAGAAGAGTTGCTGAAGCGTCTGAACAAATCGTTGAACGATAGAAGCGTCATCGGTCTGAGCAGAACCACCCCAATCGGAAAAATGACCGCTGACGAAGCGGAGTGATAATTGAAGAAACGAATAAGGTCCACCGACAGAAAAAGCGACCGGGAGCAACCAAGCAAGCTGCGCCAGAACAAGAAGGGCGCACTCGGATAAGAGTTGCCAGTAATCCTTTCGTACCTGCCACAGCAGGACAAGCAACATGAAGCCAAACGGCGCATAGGACAGTCGAGTCGCCATCAGTAAACCGAATAAAAGATATGGAAGCCAGCGACGAATCTGATGCCGTGCGCGTTCGATGCTCCAGCCGTACCAGACGAGTAGTCCGAGTGCGAGCCCATCCGACATCCCGGTTGCAGCGAACGTCACGAGTGAGGAAGTGGAGAGAACGGTAAAGGCAGCGATCAGTCGAGTCGTATCATAGGCATGACGGCGGAACAGCGAGTAGAGTGGCAAGATGGCACTTGCCAGACCTAGTGTGGAGACGAGTCCGAGCGCTTTGACAGGTATCATTAGTGGCAGAAACAGATTGGCAAATAAGATGAAAAAGGGATAACCCGGAAAGTGCGGACGTAAATCAGCCAAATCATAATCGGTCACAGCGAGCGTGAAGTTCGCAATATCGTAGCTCGCGATGAAGGGACTGACGTAAATGATCCGTAAACCAATCCAGCCACCGATGAATAGCAACGTGATCCAAAAAAGCGATCGTCCACGCGGACGTGAACGATCGCTTCGGACGGTCAAGAAACCTCCTGTAAGGACTTTGATGACTTCGATGGTTTGTTTTGACGGAGCAACATCCAACCGGCAAAGGCGAAGTAGCCCCACCAAGCGACGACTTGTTCGAGCGATGGGTTATGGCTGTATCCGAACATCGCACCCATGAACGTTCCAATCTGTCCACTGATCAATGTTGAATTTCCTGTATCACGCAAGTATTGCACCTGATCGATATAGTGCTCCGGCATGAAGCCGACGATGTTATACACAGCAGCTGGTGTGCCGTCAGCATTCATCAAAAGACTACCGAGCAAACCAAGATCTTGGAAGCGTCCAATCGTTTGGACGAGCATGCCGGCTGCGATGAATAGAATGAGTACGCCCGTCACTTGGAAGAAGCGTTTGACGGGAATCTTCATGGAGCCGGAAACGAATAAGTATCCGAAAATCAAGGCAAGTAACAGACCGGAAACCGCACCGTAACTCGTCAGTACTTTTTCGATTTCCCCACCTGAGATGGCAGCAAAGAAGAAGACGGTCTCAATTCCTTCTCGAACGATGACGAGGAAGGAGTGGATGATCATCGTGATCGCACTACCCGTCGAGACGGCAGCGGCGACTTTTGCTTGCGAGGCTTGTTGATTCTCTTTCGCTTCCTTCCCCATCCAGAGGACCATGTGTGTCAAGAGCAGGACGGAGACCATCATGATGCCGAGACGGAGATACGTATCGCTTCCGAAGCTCGCAAAACTCGTAAAGACGACTTGGAACAGGAACGCGACACCAAGGCTAGCGAGAAGTGCCAACCCGACACCTGCGTAGACCCACTTTTTATATTGTGGAGCGTTCAATCGATCGAGATAACCTAAGATCAACCCAACGATGAGAACAGCCTCGAGACACTCCCGAAGCGTAATCAAAAACGCTTGAAAATCCATCTGTCTTCCTCCTTATGAGCGGCGTTTCTTCTTCCATTGACCAATGACGACGATAATGATGAGTACGATGACGAGTCCGAGCGCAATCAATTTCCAAATCGCGTCCGTTCCGAACGTTTGACCGAGGAAGGAGTCTTCTTCCGTGAAGACGCCTGTTTTTTCTTCACCTGGCAGGACGAAGAGAGGCGTCAACGTATCTTCGATCATCGTAATGTTTTTCTTGAAGGATTCTTCATCACTCGCTTTTTTCCCGACCCCAAACAGACCAGGATTTCCGAGTGCTTTTAAGGATTCATCAAATGCAGTATACACGTCATCGGATGTTTGTGCATCCTTGCTTTCCTTGACGTAAGGCGCGAGCACATCGTATGTCCCGCGGGCTTTCGCAAGTAAGAGTTTCGCTTGACCGAAGTCTTCGAACTGCTCTTCAGCAAAGTGCAGGCGACGTTCGATATTTTGACGGAGAGCGACACGGTACGCTTGTTTGGCAGCCTCGGCATCTTCTTGTTCAAGCGCCGTATCGATCTTCGCTTTCGCTTCAGGGAAATACAGTTTGAATTCTTTATCATAGGCGGCAAGCGTCTCTTTCGCAAGCGCGTAATCTTTAGCATCGAGTTGTTCTTCAAATTGTTTATAGGCTTCCGCAAAAGCTTCCTTTCCTGGGTCTCCGTAACTATAAGCGGAAACCGTGGAAGTGCTCACGAACAGTGAGAGCAGGAGGAGCGGTAGCAAAAGAAGGCGTTTCATCCGAGGTGCTCCTTTCGTTCCATGCGTTCTTCAACGCTAAGCTGTGTGATCGGTCGTCGCCACTCCCGGTAAATCGCTGGGAGGACACGTTGGACATAATTCAGACGGATAAAGGACTTTCCTGCTTCCCGGACCCGATAACGAATCGGGACTTCGTGAAGGCGGAAGCCTTTTCGGACGAGATTGAGGGTCAATACTTGGGCATAGTTATAATCGTGAATGATCTCAGCATGGTGACACGCTGCGCGTGAAAAAGCACGCATCCCACTTTGACCATCATGGATTTTGCGTTTCAATAAAAGGCATTGCAACCACGTGAAGACATGATTGCCGATATAGCGATAGAGCCGCATCCCGTCGACGGTACCGAGGAAGCGGGAACCGAATACGTAGTCGGCCTGATCGTGTAAGATTGGTCGGACGATATCCGGAATTTGATCGGCCGGATATTCGTTATCGGCATCAATCATGACAGCAACATCAGCGCCGAGCTCGTAGGACTGGCGGAGTCCTTCCCGGACTGCAGAGCCGAGTCCTTGATTCTGCTCGAACCGATAGACATGTGCGCCGTGTTGACGCGCGATCGTACTCGTCGCATCCACTGAGCCGTCGTCGATGACGAGGGTCTCGACCGGAATACCGTCAATCATGTCCGGAATTCGTTTTAAGACGAGCGGGAGCGACACTTCCTCATTGTGGGCAGGTAAAAAGACGATGATCTTCATTTAGACTTCGCCTCCTTGAACGCTTCTGTCAATAGCACACCGCGGCTATCGTGCGGGATGTCTGCCCCTAGGATTTTGGTGATCGTCGGTCCGAGTGACAGGATATGACGGTGCGTATCGACTTTTAGACCGGCATGAACGTTCTTACCATACATCCAGAACGGGACGAACCGTTCGCCTTCATCCAAGTGACCGTGTCCACCGATTCCGTCCGCTTGACCGTGATCCGCCATGACGATGAGTGTCGCATCCTCGAGTTTACCAAGGCGATCGAGCTCCTCACAAAACTCGGAAAGGAGCGCATCCGCTTCCTCGATTTTTTCGACATACTCGGAATAGAGAGTGCCTCGACTGTGTCCTGTTTGATCCGTTCCGATCAACTGAATCGCGAGCAGATCCGGGTCCTCTTCATGGACGATTTGTTTGGCACGCTCTACGATATTTCGATCCGCAACATCGTTATGCATGACTGCCGTGACGGTCCGTACGTCGGTTGAACCGAACGCATCGACAAGGTGTGCGATACCAAGGATTTTTCCTGACTTATCGACGGCACGGAGGCGATCGAAGACGGTATCCGTTTTAACGCCGGTCGTATTCCAGACCATGTTCGAATGAATGCCATGATCTTCTGGGCGAGCACCGGTGAACATCGAACTGAAGCAGACGACGGTCCGGGCAGGGTAAACCGTCTCCATATTCGTATATTCCGTTCCTTCCTGACGCAATCGTTCGAGGAACGGCGTGTTTGCTGCCATGTAGCGATCTTTACGCATCCCGTCGACAATCAGGACATAGACTTTTTCTGAAGTCGGAAGATTGGCATCTACCGTCATTGCCTCGGGCAACTTCGGTTTCCAGTCGAACAGGTAGTGATGCAGGATCCATGCAAAGACGAATAGACCAATTGGGAACCAGATGAACGTCATGTCGAGTGTCGACGCGTCACTTGCCGTCCACCAGTACATGAGCAACAGAGCAACCTTAGGCAGTTGCTCCTGCGCGTTACCACTTGTCGAATCACTATTCTTCAGAACGAGTTTCCAAAAGCGCGTAAAGTTCGTCCAGCGCGTTCCAATCCGGAGATGATAATAGATCGTCCCCCAGAAAAAAATCGTAAAGAAGAAATAGAGACCTGCGCCATAGGCGAACAAAGGTAAATAATCTGCATTCGTACCCCGAAGGAACAGCCAAACGATGACCGGAATCCAAAGGTAATTTCGTAAAAATAACGGAAAATCATAACGCCACAGCAAGATGAATAAAGGAAGCGTCACGATGAAACCAAGACCAGATTCTGCGAGTGGCATCTGCGTCCATAAGGCGTACGTCAAGAAGACGCCGATCGTAAAAATGGGTGTGAAGGGTTTTCCTTCATTGAGTAAGTTCCAGGCGCGTGCTGCGACTTTTTCAAAGCGAGAAGCACTTTTCATCGTTTTCCTCCTTTCCAATCAGTGTATTTGAGCTGACGAACCAACAACCGAAGCGTAGCCGGATGCCGAATGAGAACGTACAGCGGGATAAGAAAAGCAAAGGCATATTTAAAGAAGTGCGTCATCAAGGCAACGTCGTACGCATGAGCAACACCGGCTTGCCGTAACACCGTACCCATCGCGAGTTCGTACGTACCGAGTCCACCCGGCGTGAACTGAATCACACCAGACAGGACACCGGCACTCATCGCGATCAATGTCGTCGGGAAGGACACATCGATACCGGCTCCGTGCAAGAGGAGGAAGACGGCGAGTGCCTCAACGGCCCAAGCGAGCGTTCCGAACAGAACGAGCGATGGGAGATGCGGGACATGTCGGCGTAACACGAGCAATAACGCGGTCGCAAGGAGCGCGACGAGCAAGACAATCGGATGAAACAACCAACCGATCAAAATGAAGGTACACAGAACGATCAAGTCAATACTTCGTTGTAAGACGAAGATCGCGCTCGTCTGCTTCCATGGACTTCCGACGGCTCTCGCCGTCACGAGTCGGATCATCTCTCCCAGTTTGACTGGTGAGAGGTGATTGATCGTCAGTCCGAGATACAGGCTCGACAGGTATACAGCGGTCGGTGCACGTTTTGCATCGGCGCGGCGCCAGGCGACCGCCCGTAAATAAAAGGCGATCGCATACGTCAAGGTCGCAAGGATCGTCCAGGGACTCTTAAATAAAGCTTCAATGTACCGATACGAGACCGGTAACTCCAAGAAAAAACGGAGCAGTAAAAAGATGACAAGCCCGGTAAGCGTCAGATACAGAAACGTTCGAATCAGCGGTTTTGATGCCACGCGATCACCTGCTCCAGTCCAACATCAATTTCGATTGACGGTTGGTAACCGAAGGCTTCCTGTGCTGCCGTCGTATCACTCCATGTCATCGTCACGTCTCCGCGTCGTGCAGTTTGAGTCTTCACAGGCACATCAAACCGTTGACCGATCCGTTCAGCTAGCGTACGGACGGAGACCGGCTGATTCGCGCCGAGGTTATACGTCCCGACTGCACGAGCCAGCAACGCCTGTTCCATTCCGCGGGTGATATCATCGATATACGTGAAGTCACGGATTGGATCGCCGAAGACGGTGAGTGCCTCTCCGCGTAATGCCTGTTCGATGAATCGAAACAGCGCCATATCAGGACGACCCGATGGACCATAGACCGTAAAGAAGCGAAACAGCGTCACATTTACATCATATAAATGAGCATAAGCATGACAAAAGCTTTCAGCGCTATACTTCGCTGCTGCATAAGGACTGGCGACATGTCCCGTTGCCTGTTCCTCTTTCAGTGGACCCGTCTGCTCCCCATAAACGGAAGAAGAAGACGCGAAAAAGACATGCGGCATGCCATGTCTTTTTGCGGCTTCTAACAAGGTCACCGTCATGTCGATGTCCTCACAAATATAGTGATGTGGTTCTTCGAGCGAACGCGGAACACCTGGAAGAGCTGCGAGATGGAAGACGGCGTCGAACGATGTCTCCATCCAGGCGTCGAGATCGTGATGAACGTCACCCGTCGTAACGGTAACACCGGCACGTCTTAGTTCATCTGCTCGTTCTTCTTTTAACTGGATATCATAGTAGTCCGTGAAAGCATCAAGGACATGGACGGTATGGTGCTGCTGGAGCCGGAGGGCGAGGGCGGCGCCAATGAAGCCGGCACCTCCTGTGATTCCGATATTCATCTTATCCCTCCGTTTCCATTTCCTTCTTAGTTAAGTGGTTCGAGTGCGTCTGTGATCCGTTCACCTGTCGTTTCAGCCTTGACGTCACCTTTTTCGACGAGTGCGAACCATTCGTTTGCGTCTTTTGCGACTTGTGCTGCTTTGTCCTTGCCAAGACGATTCTCAAGCGTCGGTTTCATCGCAACGACGAACATGTTCGCTTCCATTGCTTCTGCACGTGCTGTATCGACGTCTTTCTTCTCGATCGCTTCTTGTGCCTCTTCATGATACCCGTCGACTTTTTCCGTCAACGCTTTTGCGAACAATCCTTCGATTTCTTTGTAAGAGACATCAGCTGGTTTTGTTTTCGAGAAATCATAACGCTCTTTCAGCGTTTTGACAGCTTCTTCGTCTCCGCCTGCTAATGATTCTTCAATCGCAAGGAGGAAACCATATCCTTCGGCTTGCTCCATTTGTAATTCTTTTTCGTCCGTACCGGCTTTTGCGCCATCCTCGATTTTTTGTGCATAACCGAGTGCAGCTAAATAGAAGGAACGATAAATCGATTTATCCGTTACTTGTTTTGCAACATTGAAGTCACCGATTTCTTTCGCGTCGATGGCTTCTTGCTGAGCTGCAAGACCTGATGTGATCGCTTGAGCGATGGCGTCTTCGTTTTTAAAGCCGTAGCTCGCGTCACGTTTTTCAGCTGTCGGAATGAAGACGGTCTTCGCCATCGCTTCCACGTCCTTGAGTGCTTCCGTTGCAGCTTCCGGTTTACCAGCTACGAGTGCTTCTTCAGCTTTTGCTTGTGTTGCTTTTTGTAATTTATAGAAATACGATTGTAGACCTTTATCCACGAGTTGACGCGCGATGTTCTCATCGAGATCCTTCGCTTCCACACCTGCTAAAGCAGACTGGATGACTTGTTCGATTTCTGGTGCTGTCGTCTCGACACCACCTTTGAGTTTCGATTCATAACTTGTCGTGACCATCTTCCAATCGATCGCTTGTCCTTCTTTTGCTTTGTCGAGTTCTGTTTTAATTGAGCTGAAGATCGTCAATTCATCTGTCAGTGTCGTTGCAGCAATCCCCGCATCTGCTGATTTTGTTTCGGTCGACTGTTCCGTTTTCTCTTTTTTCGGTGCAGTCGTATCCGTTTCATTCGAACCGCAGGCAGCCAAGATACCGGCTACCATGAAGATCGAAGCTACTTTTAAACGTTTTTTCATAATCGTGATTCCCCCAGAAGAATTAATAAGACGTTTTCCGTCATGTAGTCGTTTTCACAAATCTAACTATAGCGAGAATAATTCTCATTGTCAATTGAACTTTAAAGAAAAAAACGGCTTCGGAGCAGAGCTCCAAAGCCGTTTTAAAATGAGAAATTAGAACTGTTCGTACAGTTTTGTCAAATACGTGTAGACTTCGTCTGATGCTTGGAACATCATGACAGAATGTCCGAAGATGGCAGCTGGATTGAAGCCGTGATCAAGATCGATCGTTGATGCGATCGTGACATCACGGTCGCTGTCGAGAACGACGCGGAAGTATTTGAATTCTTGGTTGAAGTCGTTGATGGCGTTCAGAATCGGGAGATCCTCGACACCATCTGGTACGTGTGTCACCGTACGAGCGAACAATTCGACATCTGTCGTCGTCTTACTGAAGACGATCATCATCATCGGTTCTGCTCCAGCAGGTGTTTTTTCTTGTGTCATGAAGAAGACGTGTGTCTCATTCTCACGTGCTTCCATTGGAATGCCTTTTTCAACTAGGAAAGCTTGGAATGCTTCCAAGTGTTGTTGCTGTTGTGGCGCGATTCCTTGTTCGTTTGTTTCGGGTTGACGATCTTGGTGAATCGGTGTCACTTTATTGTTCTCGTTTGATTCGTTCGAGTTACGTTCCTGGTCCATTGCAAAATCCCCCTTTATATACTATAAATTCAGTTTCAAGCATTTCAGAAGGAATTGCAACTAATGTCCGTTAAGATAGGAAGAAAATACAAAAGAGCAGAGATATGTCTTGTTTGTGAATTTGCGAGCAATTGACTTGAAAAGACATACCTAACAGGGTATATTAAGTGGCAGATAGAAACTCAAGGAGGAATCATCAGATGAAAACGATCATCGTAGGGGGCGTCGCAGGTGGCGCCACGGCAGCAGCGCGACTGCGTCGTATTGACGAAACGGCAGAAATCATTTTGCTTGAACGGGGAAAAGAGATTTCGTTCGCGAACTGTGGACTGCCTTACTATATCGGAGATGTCATCAAAGATCGCAATAAATTACTCGTCCAAACGCCAGAAGGCATGCATGCACGGTTTAATTTAGATGTCCGCAATTTGTCGGAAGCGATTCGGATTAACCGTGAAGCGAAGACGGTCACGATCCGCAATGTTGAAACGGGTGAAGAATACGATGAATCGTACGATCATCTGATTCTTTCTCCAGGTGCAAAACCGATTCGTCCAAACATTCCAGGACTCGATGACGCAACAAACGTCTTTACGTTACGGAACATCCCGGATACGGACCGGATGCGGGAATACGTCGATACGACGCGTCCAGAGCAAGCAGTCGTCATCGGTGGAGGATTCATCGGTCTCGAAATGGCAGAAAACCTCGTCGAACGTGGGGCGCACGTCACCCTCGTCGAGATGGCGGATCAAGTCATGGCTCCGATCGACCCGGAAATGGCAGCAATCGTTCATGAACATCTGCGTGCGAAAGGCGTCGAGTTGATTCTAGAAGATGGCGTCGCTCATTTTGAAGAGGCAGGTCGCCGCGTCGTCCTGACAAGCGGACGCGTGATCGAAACCGAGATGAACATCCTATCGATTGGTGTCGCGCCGGAGAGTACGCTCGCAGCAGATGCTGGTTTAACACTTGGCATCAAACAGACGATTCAAGTCAACGATCAACTGCGGACATCCGATCCATCGATCTTTGCGATTGGTGACGCGATTGAAGTTAAAGATTATATCACGAAGGAAGCGACACACGTTCCACTCGCGTGGCCGGCAAACCGTCAAGGACGCCTCGTTGCTGACATCATCGCCGGACGCGACGTTCGGTACAGTGGCACGCTCGGAACAGCGGTCGCAAAAGTCTTTGATTTGACGGTCGCTTCGACCGGTAACAATGAAAAACGGTTGCGTCAACTTGGTCTTCGTTATGAAGCCGTGCATCTCCACCCGGGATCGCATGCGGGATATTACCCAGGGGCGAGTCCGATTTCGATGAAGCTACTGTTTGATCCAATCGAAGGAACGATCTATGGAGCGCAGGCAATCGGCATGACAGGTGTCGAGAAACGAATCGATGTCCTCGCGACAGCGATTAAAGGTGGATTGACAGTGCTTGATCTACCAGATCTTGAACTATCATATGCACCGCCATATAGTTCAGCAAAAGATCCGGTCAACATGGCAGGATATATTGCGTCGAACATCGTGCTTGGTGACAGTGCGAACGTTCATTGGCATGAAATCGATGCGATCGTCGCCAACGGTGGCTTATTACTCGATGTCCGTGAACCATCGGAAAACGAGTTAGGCGCGATTCCGGGATCGGTCAATATCTCGTTACCGACATTACGTGAGAAGTTGACTGATCTGCCGAAGGATCAAACGATCTATGTGACATGCCAAGTCGGATTACGTGGATATGTTGCGAGTCAACTGTTGCAACAACACGGTTATGATGTGAAAAACTTAAGCGGCGGATACAAAACATGGTCGGTCGTGCGTCGTGATCAAGAAGCACGAAGCCAAGCGAAGGAGGAGACTGCTGTGACGGTAACGAAACGTGAGCCAACAACGAAGACTGCACCAGAACAAGTGACGCTGCTCGATACGTGCGGCTTACAGTGCCCAGGTCCAATCTTAGAGCTGAAAACAAAAATTGATCAGATGACGGACGGCGAGCAAATTTTCGTCAAGGCGTCAGACCCAGGATTCTTACCGGACGTTCAAGCATGGGCGAAAAAACTAGGTCACACAGTTCATTCAGCGGAGATGAATCAAGGTGTCGTCGAGGTCATGCTTGAAAAAGGGCAAGGAGAGACACCAGCTCCAGCGCCGGTTCAAGTCAATCCAGCAGATGATGCGACGATGGTCGTTTTCAGTGGTGATCTTGATAAAGCACTTGCCTCTTTCGTCATCGCACAAGGTGCACAAGCGATGGGGAAACAAGTGACGATGTTCTTTACGTTCTGGGGCTTGAACATCATTCGAAAACCAGACGCACCGGCAGTCGAAAAAGCCGGCATTGAACGGATGATGGGCATGATGATGCCGAAGCATGCCGGGGAGCTACCGCTCTCGAACATGAACATGGCAGGCGCCGGTCAAAAAATGATGAAAAAAGTCATGAAGGACAAACAAGTCGATGCACTCGAGACGATGATGGCAAAAGCGCAAGCAGCCGGTGTTCGGATGATCGCCTGCACGATGTCGATGGATATCATGGGCATCAAGAAGGAAGAACTCCTTGACGGCATTGATTACGGTGGTGTCGCGAGTTACCTTGGTGCAACGGATGGTGCCAATCTGAATCTGTTCATCTAATCTAAAAACCTGTTTAAATGAACGTGTCAAACCTGACATCTGATGTGAGGTTTGACACGTTTTTTGTGGTATGAGGTATAGATGAGTTTGATTTTTAAAAAAAAATTGCGTATGATAATTCACATGTGAAAAAAGTTTACATCTAAAAAGAGAAACTATGTGGTGGAAGTGGAGGGAATCGGATGGAGAAGCAGGTAATGGATGTAGTCAGTAGAATCAGTGACATGTTATGGACAAACGTACTGATCATCTTACTCGTCGGATTAGGCATTTATTTTACATTCCGGATGCGGTTCGTTCAATTCCGGATGATACCGGAGATGTTACGTTTACTGTTCCAAGGAACGGATAAAGGCAAAGATGGTGTATCACCGTTCCAAGCATTTGCAATCAGTACGGCAGCTCGCGTCGGTACCGGTAACATCGCGGGTGTTGCGACAGCGATCGCACTTGGTGGACCAGGAGCAGTCTTCTGGATGTGGTTGATCGCCTTGATCGGTTCGGCATCGGCATTCGTCGAGAGTACACTCGCGCAGATCTACAAGGTGCGGGACGATAAGGCATGGCGTGGGGGTCCTGCCTATTATATGGAAAAAGCACTCGGTCAACGTTGGTTAGGAATCTTATTTAGTATCTTGATTACGATCTCATTCGGATTTGTCTTCAATTCCGTTCAATCGAATACGATTTCGCTTTCTCTTCAAAATCAATATGGCTTTGATAAAACATGGATTACGGTCGGACTAGTCGTGCTGACGGCACTTGTCATCTTTGGTGGTGTCCGTAGTATCGCAACCGTCGCGTCGTTCCTCGTACCAATCATGGCCGGTGGTTATATCCTGATCGCGCTCTACATCATGGCGACGAATCTTGAAGTACTGCCAAGTATTTTTAAATTGATCTTCCAAGAAGGTCTATTCGAATTCAAGACACTCGCAGGTGGTGCAGTAGGTGCAGCACTCTTGAACGGGATTCGCCGTGGTTTATTCTCGAACGAAGCCGGTATGGGTTCAGCGCCGAACGCGGCGGCAACAGCGGAAGTCTCTCACCCGGCGAAACAAGGATTGATTCAATCGTTTGCGGTCTTCGTTGATACGTTGATGGTCTGTTCGGCGACAGCGATGATCGTTCTCGTCAGTGGAGTGGCAACAAAGGATGCTAGTGGTCAACCGGTAGCTGGGATCGACTTAGCGCAAGGTGCGCTCGCATCACAAGTCGGATCACTCGCGACAGGATTCATGGTCGTCGCGATTTTCCTCTTTGCTTTTAGTTCTGTCGTCGGAAACTACTACTACGGTGAATCGAATATCAACTTCATCCGTGAAAATAAACAAGTTTTGATGGCGTATCGTGTACTCGTTCTCGTCATGATCGTCTTCGGTTCACTCGTTGAATCGGCGAACCTCGTGTGGGCGTTAGCAGATATCTTCATGGGACTGATGGCGATCGTTAACTTGTATGCGATCTTCCGTCTCTCAAAAATCGCGAAACTAGCGCTCGAAGATTATGTCGGGCAACGAAAAGCTGGAAAAGAGCCACGATTCTATGCGGACTCGATTCCGAACTTGCCGGGGAAAGATACGCTTGAAGCATGGCAAGAATCAGAAAAAGACGAAAAAGCAATCTAAGAAAAAGGGAGTCAGAGAAATCTGGCTCTTTTTTTGTATAGAACGAATTTAAAAAGGGAATACAGAGTACAGAAGGGAGGGGGAGAATGGAAAACGTACATTTCGTCCGCGTCACAGATGCGGTCTGGGAGTCGTTCGGAAACGATCCCCACATCATCATGGACTGGATTTTATTCATTCATGAGACACAACCCGATCATGAACAATTATTCGCTCTCGAACAGACGAATGCTATCTATCATTTGATGAATCAAATCGATATCTATATTGATCAAGACACGCATTACAATCTGGGACGAGCGATCGTTGGCGAAGAGTTGATCGTTAACGAAGAGAAAGCGGCGATTGTCGGTATTCTTCCCTTACCACTCCTCATTATCTCGGCTGAGGTGATGCGGAATTTTGATCAACGGGCACTTGCTTCGATTCATAATGAAGCCGGAACACCGGGAGAATTCGAGGATGTCTGGGAACAGTTCGCCAATCTGCGTGCCTATTTTCAAAAGGCGGAAGAAGCGGAAGATACGATTTTAATTTATTATGTCTGATCAGCTTCAATCATAAAAAAAGAGACCCGCTTCCAAGTCATAGACTGGAAACGGGTCTCTCGTCGTTCAGATGAATCAAGAGGCTGACTCAAAAAGAATGACGCGTCTTTTCACGCCCTTTCCTCAGGTGAGACACAAGCCGATTTTCCGGCTTTATTCAAGCAGGAAAACGGGTCTTGTTTGTCTCTTACAGCGCAAAGAGGCACTTTTCCTGTAGGAGTGGCGTGAAACACGTCATTCTTTTTGTTACGAGATAGGGTGGCAGATCATCGTTCTGCCACCCTTCTCTTTGTGGAAACGGACTTTTGAGTCAGCCTCATCTTTTACGTGAATTGCCAGATTAAAAATCGATTTCGTCCGGATCCGGTCCGAGGCGGACATCCGTTGCGATACGATCAATTTTCTCAAGATCATCAGCATCGAGTTGGAAATCAAAGACGTCGAAGTTTTCCGCAATGCGTGCTGGTGTAACGGATTTTGGAAGAGCAACGATGCCGTTGTCGAGATGCCAACGTAAGACGACTTGTGAAGGTGTCTTGCCGTGTTTCTCTGCGATTTCCTTGAAATCATTGATTTCGAGGAATTTCCCTTGCATGAGTGGGCTCCATGCTTCGACTTGAATGTTGTGATCTTGCAAGTATTCGTGCAGTTCGTGTTGCGGTAATTGTGGGTGCAACTCGACTTGGTTGATCATTGGTGCCATCAAGCCCTCTTCTGCCAATGTATCGAGGTGATGTTCTTTGAAGTTCGAGACACCGATCGCTTTGATCTTGCCTGCTTCATACAGTTCAACCATTGCTTTCCACGCTTCGATATAGCCTTCGACCGGCCAGTGAATGAGATAGAGGTCAAGGTAATCTGTTTCGAGACGTTCGAGCGATTCTGCGAATGCTTCCTTCGTCCGACCGGCACGAATATCATCGTTCCAGACTTTTGACGTTAAGAAGAGATCCTCACGTTTCACGCCGCTTTCCTTGATTCCTTTTGCGACACCGCGCTCGTTTTTGTAGACAGCAGCCGTATCGATATGACGATAGCCGACACGTAATGCTTCAGCGACAGCAGCAGGTGCTTCTGTCTCTTCATCTACTTGCCAGACACCGAATCCGATTTGGGGAATCGTAATACCGTTTGAAAGTTTTGCGTATTGCATGTGTTACTCCTCCTCATAAAACGTAGTTTAGATTTGCTCGTTTAGTTTAGCATGAACGAACGAAGACGTCCGTTTCCATGCTCATGGAGGAACAAAATAAGGTAAAATAGAAAAGAATCATAAGATTTAATCGTGTGTTAAAAGAGGGGGAGAAAAGATGGCTCAAAAGAATAAACAGCTATCCAAATGTACTTGGCTTAGCATTGGCGCGTTGTTAGTAACGCAGGCAGTGGGTCTGTTTCTTAGTGCGCGAAAGTCAGGACGTAATCCATGGGTGTGGGGAGGCGCTGGACTCGTTCAATTCCCGCTTCCGGCAATCGCTTACTTAATCTTAGAACGACAAGCGAAGCAGAAAAAATAATAAAAACAGGTCCAATCGTCGACGCGATTGGACCTGTTTTTATGGTTACGAAGAAATTTTTTCTTGCTTCGTCGCTGTCTTCTTCATGCGTGGCAAGCCGAAGAAGATGGCGATTGATCCACAGACGAAGAGGAGGAACGGGTAGAACAGATACGGAATCAGTTCAGGAGAAGCTGTTTTCGTCAATTCTGCTGCGATCAAAAGTTGTGCCCCGTACGGAATGATGCCTTGAATACCACAAGAGAAGATATCAAGGATACTCGCTGATTTCTTGCGATCGACTTCATACGTATCGGCGATTTCAGCTGCCAGTGGTCCAGCGACGAGAATCGAAATCGTATTGTTTGCTGTCGCGAGATTCGTTGCACTGACGAGTGCCGCCATACTGAATTCGGCACCCCGACGCTGTGAAATCTTGCGTGTCAGCGTCTCTTTTAAGAAGGCGATTCCACCGTTGAACGTAATCAAGCTGACGAGACCACCCATGAGGAGCGTCAAGATGGAGATCTCCGCCATGCCCAACATGCCTTCAGACATCGAGAGGACGAAGCCACTTAAGCCGAAGCTACCATCAATCATACCGATGATGCCGGTGAGTAGCGTACCACCAATTAAGACAAGGATGACATTGACACCGAAGATCGCAAGAACGATGACAGCGAGATATGGAATCAACTTGTAGAATTCAAAGGCTTTTGCTTCGACGACGTCACCAGAACCGGAAACGAATGCGAGCAGGATGACCGTCAAAATAGCAGCCGGCAGGACGATCATGAAGTTCGTCCGGAATTTATCGCGCATGTTCGTTTTTTGGGTACGGACGGCAGCAATCGTCGTATCCGAGATGAACGACAAGTTATCGCCAAACATCGATCCACCAACGACAGCAGCCGCTGCGATCGCAACGTTGATGCCTGTCGCTTCATGAATACCGAAGGCGATCGGTGCGAGTGCAGCAATCGTTCCGGTAGATGTCCCCATCGCCATCGAGATGAAGGCAGCGATGATGAACAGACCACTCATGAGAAGCGATGGAGGTAGAAACGTCAAAGCGGCATTAACGGTCGCATCGATGGCACCGATTGCTTCTGCCGTTCCAGAAAACGTACCGGCTAGTAAGAAGATGAAGACCATGATCATGATATCGGGATTTCCGGCACCCGTTGCAATTCGTTCAACCGTTTGATTGATCGATCCTTTCGTCGTGATTGCAGCAAAAATCAAAGCGATCAGTGCGGCGATAAGGATCGGAAATTTGTAAAAGTCGTCATAGAAGATCCCGGCTCCGATGAAGAGGACCAGGAATACGACGAGGGGAAGCAGTGCCCATTTGTTAGGCGTGATCGTTTCATTCATTGTTGACACCTCGTTTCTCAAAGATACAAAAAAAGACCCCTTCGCAAGAAAGAAGGAGGTCTTTATGAAATAAAGACGCTCTTCTTATCTCTCAAGCTTTCGCTTGCTGGATTTGGCACAGTACGAATCAAATCGTCCGCTGCCGAAACATCATTGGGCCAGTCCCTCCGTTTCTCGCGATAAAAAGAAGTCATTCAATTGTTGTAAAACACGTTTCTTACCGTACCGCATTGAGTAACGCGTGTCAACTGTACTTTACTGAAGTGCCTTTTTCAATGTTTGGACGTTTTCTTCCATCAACTTGAAATAAGAACTGTTTTGTTGCGCTTTCGTGACCGACTCTAGATTATGAATCGTTACGGATTCAGCTCCGATTTCTTTTTGGATGACACGTGCAACCTTAGGTGAAACTGTCTCTTCGAACGCGACGTATTTCAAATCATGCATCCGTGCTTCTTTCACTAAAGCGGCCAGTTGCTTTTGTGACGGTTCATCAGAAGGAGAAATTCCTGCGATCGGCAGTTGTGTGAAACCATATCGTTCTGCGAGGTAACCGTAAGCGGCATGCGTAACGAGAAGTTCTTTTTTCGATCCATCAGCGACCGCTTGTTTGAACTCTTCATCGAGTGCGTCAGCTTGTTGATCGAACGCTTTTAAGTTTTTCTCGAATGTTGCTTTGTCTTTTGGTACTTCTTTTGATAGAGCAGTTGTAATCGAGCGTGCCATTGCTTTTGCGTTGACAGGGTCGAGCCAGACGTGTGGATCGTATTTTCCGTGGTCATGACCCTCTTCTTCATGCGCATGTTCATCTGTTGCATGATCATCATGCCCTTCTTCTTCGTGGGCATGTTCGTCTTCTGTATGCCCTTCTTCTTCATGTGCATGAAGTGTAGCATCCGACTCTAGCAAGTTGACGTCCTTACTTGTCTCGACGAAGCGGACATCCGTGCCTTTTAGACTCTCCTGGATTTTTTTCGAATACGGCTCGAGCGTCGTACCGGTTAAGAGGAACAAGTCGCCCTTGGCAATCTCAGTGAGTTGTTTTGACGTTGGCTCGTAAGAGTGGGGGTCTGCTCCAGGTGGGACGATCATCTTGACGTCGACTTGATTACCACCGATTTCGCGGGCAATAGCAGCCGTCGCGAACGTTGATGCATAGACTTCTGTCTGGGTTTTATCTGAAGTCGATGAATCGGTATTTGAACCGCAAGCAGCGAGGACACTTGCACTCGCGAAGGCGACCGTTAAAGCAGGAATGATTTTTTTCATTATATGATACCTCCATTATTAAAACGTAACTATTCCGATTTGGACTTTCTCACTATAGCGGAACGCCGATGAAGCGTCAAGTAGGAATACCGAGACGTTCGACATCTTTTAAAACGGGGTAAAAGGATAATAAAGTGAAGAAACTGGTACGTCTTTTGGAGGTGATCAAGTGAAACGTGAAACTGCATGGCTAATGGGGGGAGCTGCGTTATTGACGACGGCAGCAGCGGGAGCGAGTATCTGGAACAATTATGGTGCATTGCTTCGATGGACCGAACCCGCCTTGCCACTCACAGAAAAACAACTGGCACCGCGGACGCTTACCTATAAACAGGTGGGAGACCGCATCTTACAGCTCGATCTCTATTATCCACCGGGAGAGGGACCGTTTCCCGTTGCCATCTATGCACACGGTGGTGCATTTGTTCGTGGAGAGCGCGATGACATATTCTGCTTTAGTCCAATCGTCGACCGTCTGCTTGAACTCGGAGTTGCCGTCTGTAGTATCGATTATCGTTTGTTTGAAGAGGGCAGTTATTTTCCGGATAACCTCGAAGATGTACGGGATGCGTTATGTTTTTTGAATAAGGAAGCAGAGGATCTTCGCATTCTAAGAGGACGGATGATGGTATGGGGAGACTCAGCCGGAGCCGCACTCATGCTGACGACGGCACTTGCCCCATCTGCTTTCGTTGGTGAGCGTGATGAGCGCCACATGCCATTGATCAGTGGTGTGATCGCTTTATATCCACCGACGAACTTTTTGTTGTTTAATTTCATTCAGACTTGGATTGCCCACATTAAGTTCTACAAGGGGGGACGAGAAGAATGGCGCAAGCTGATGACGCACGTCTCACCCGTCACACATTTATCGTCGGATGCCCCGCCCATCATGCTCTTGCACGGTAAAAAAGATCCAATCGTTCCATTTTCTCAAGCCTTGCATTTCGTTGAGAAGGGAGCGGATGTCGGAGCCGATGTTCGTTTGTTTTCCTTCCCGAACGGCACCCACTCACTTGCCAGTTTCGCTCAGACGGAAAATCCGTTAAAGATTGAGCGATTGCTCGAACGAATTGAACGTTTCACCTGTCAGGTGCTACTGTTGCCACCGCGACAACTTCCGAATGGAAAACATGATACAATCAGTCATATTTCTTAAATGAGGGAGACAGAGACATGACTGAAATTTGTTTAGTGCGGCATGGTCAGACGGATTGGAACTTAAACGAACGGATTCAAGGAAGAGAAGATATCCCGTTGAATGCAACAGGAAGAAGACAAGCGGAACTCAGCGCCGCTTATCTATCGAATGAAAAGTGGGATGTCTTGTTAGCAAGTCCTTTATCGCGTGCCGTTGAAACAGCAGAAATCATCGGTCGTGCTGTTGGTTTAACGATCACAGGGACAGATGAGCGACTTGTCGAACGCGAATTCGGAGCCGCTTCCGGTGAACCGGTCGCAGCGATTTACGAAGCCGTTCAAGCGAACGATACGACACTTGTGCCAGGTCTTGAAACGGAACAAGCCATCCAGGATCGCGTGTTCGATGCGCTACAGGAAGTGACACGCACGTATGAAGGGAAACGAGTTCTAATCGTTTGTCACTCGCATACGATCAAGGCAGCATTATCGTCGATTGATGCGACATTTAGTTACCGGACACCATTGAAAAACGCGTGTGCGAATTATATCCATCATACGGATCACTATACGATTGATCGCATCAACGTAGCGGACCACATCACGGACGAGGTTGAAAAACCTTAAGAGACGGGTGCGTTCGGATGCTCTGTCAAATATTGTTTGAACGTTTCTTTAGCGATACTGGTGATATGGGCGCCACGTTTTGAACGACGATCCTTATACTCTTGAACGAGTTCTTCGCCAGCGAATCCATCTTCGACGACTTCGCGTAAGATTGATTCAGATAAATCATTTTTCATCATGACCATCTTACCCGTGAAGACATATGAGACGTTTTCGCTTAAGACAGTCCGTTCAAGAGGCGTGACGATCATCGCGGCAGGGTCATTATCAGGTCGTGAGATCGTGATTTCAATCAAAGCACGTAAATGTTTTGTGAACAATTCATCGACAATCGGCTGATCCGTCGGAGGAACGACGATTTCTGCAACCCACTGTGCCGTCTGTTCGGTACTGACCGTCAATCCGTCCTGAATGGCGACGGGAATCGTCGTATCACGTCCTGACTCATCCATTAAAATGCGTAATGTGCATAACTTAAAGGTTTTCATGAAAAAATACCCTCCCTTGATCGCTTACGATTTTCCTACAGTATACCGTGAGGAATGTAAGACGGGAAACTTTTCCTGACGAAATTCGTATGAACTATGTTTAAATAAGACTAGATACTACTAAACAGGAGGATCGTTCATTATGCCGCAAGTACTCATTGGAATATTAGGAATCCTGGGTATCGTTCTACTTGCCCACCATATCATCATGTATTGGCATGCTGAACCGACAGACCGCCCGACGCTTGCATATCGCATTGCGCTCCTGATTGCCTGTTTGCTACTCATTAGTGGAAGTGATCATTTAATCAGTATTTTCTACGCGGATTCCTTAGCTGAATTCGGTCAACGCATCACGTATATCGTCTTCATCGGAGGTGCACTTGGCTTCGCATGGTACTTTCGTAAGAAGATGGAACAAGCGCCAACAGAAATGACACCTGTCGGAAACGAAGCAGGATTAACATGAGAAAAAGCGCCGTTCATTCCGATGGAGGAAGAACGGCGCTTTTTGGCGTTTTATTTTAATCCACTTGCCAGTCGAGTATCCCGAATCATGTCGAGTTTGAGCTTCCAGAGACGATCGCTGAATGTGACAGCATAAATCTCTGGCAAACGCAGCCGTTTGTACTCTTCCCACAGACGACCGATCTGTGTTTCGTGGAAGTGGCGGCTCTCTTCGATCGTCGGAACCGTATAGACCAGTTCTCCATCTTTGAAGATTGGTTCAAGTAACCGTTCGACCTTGAACTGTTCGATGCGATTTCGGAACGATGGGTCCCGGACGTCGATGAGATCGACAGCTTCAAGTGTCGACGGATCTTCGTCCATCAACGTCACGTAATCGCCTTTGAACTTATCCGTCACCGGATCGATGATGCGATACACTTCCTTGATATGGGGCGTCGTCGTTTTTGCTTTTGACGAGGATACTTTAATGACGGGTGCGAGCTCGCCATCTACTTCACGCGCGACCAGTTTATAGACCATTCCAAGAGCTGGTTGTTCGTAGGCTGTGATACCGCGTGTTCCGACGAGGAACGTATTGGCTTGGGCACCTTGGATGCGTAAGTCCTGGATGACGTACTCATCGAGGTCCCCTGATAAGACGATGTCGACTTCCGGGAAGCCGGCTTCGTCCAGCATGTTACGGGCACGTTTTGACAAGTAAGATAAGTCGCCAGAATCGATTCGGATGCCACGTAGTTTATGCCCTTTGGCTTGGAGCTCCTTCGCAACCGTGATGGCATTCGGAAGACCACTCTTGAGCGTATCGTACGTATCGACGAGTAATGTCGCCTGATCCGGATAATGAGAAGCGAATGTCCGGAATGCCGTCAATTCGTCATCGTGGAATTGAATGTCGGCATGTTCCATCGTTCCACCACACGGAATGCCGAAGTCGCGTCCTGCTGAAGCAAGGCTTGTGACGTCAAAACCAGCCAGGTACGAAGCACGCGTACCGAAGTAAGCGGCATCAATGCCTTGCGCGCGACGGGCACCAGCTTCGAGGAACTTCGCACGAGGAGCCGATTGACGAATCCGTGCGTACTTCGTCGCGATGAGCGATTCGTGGTTCGCGATGTTCAAAATCGCGGTCTGTAAGAGTTTTGCTTCAAAGATGCGTGCCTCGATCCGAATCAGTGGTTCGTTCGGAAAGACGATTTCGCCTTCTTTGACACTTGAAATCGAACCATTGAACTTGAACTGACGCAGTTCATCCTTGAACTCATCCGGGAAGCCAATCATCTCTTGCAAGTACGTGATATCTTCTTCCGTGAAACGGAGTGTTTGAATATACTCGATGATATTTTCGAGACCCGCAAAGACGACATAGCCTCCTGCGAACGGATTCGAACGGTAGTAAACATCAAAGACGGCACGTTCATTATGACGTCCTTCTTTCCAATAGATATACATCCACCGTGGTAAGTACAGATCGGTATGGAGTGCAAGATTACGTTGTAACATGACGGACAGATCCCTTCTTATTCGCCGACGACTTCAGCGCCGATCGATTGTTTAAAGTGTGTAAGCGCCCACTCGTGACCAGTCGCGTTAAAGCTTGCGACCGCATCGACATGGACGACGATACGATACCCGAGATTGTAGGCATCGACAGCTGTATGAAGGACACAAATGTCCGTACAGACACCGACGAGGTGGACTTCGCGGATACCGCGTTCACGCAAGCGTAAATCGAGGTCCGTCCCGGCGAACGCACTATAACGCGTCTTGTCGATGACGTGATCGGCAACCCGTGCCATGGCTGCGACTTTTCCGAACAGATCACGTCCATGTGTTCCGCGGATATTGTGTGGCGGGAAGAGGACGGTTTCCGGGTGGAACGTATCGCCTTCTTCGTGAATATCGTTGGCGATGACGACGTAATCTTCCGTTGAAAATTCCTCCATCAACGTAGCAATTCGATCTTCAATCGCTTGTCCTGGTTTTCCACAAGTCAGCTTTCCTTCGTCAGCAACGAAATCGATCGTGTAATCAATGACAATCAGAGCGCGCATATGCGTAAGCCCCTTTCCGATTTTGAATTAGTGTTCTCTTTCACATTGTACTCTATCTCACACAGAAGGCAAAAGGAAGAAATCGGATACAAACAGGTATAGAGAAGTAAAAGAATGGGGTATAAAGTATAGGACGAAAATGATAGTAGAGGAGGAGAAAGGGATGGCTAGGTTGAATGAATATGAAGTGGAAGAGCGTCTTGAGCGGTTGCAGGATTGGAGTGTCGTGGATGATGAAATCGTCCGGACCTATACACTTGCATCGTTTCCTGCGGCACTGGATTTCGTACAGGAAGTCGGGAGTATCGCTGAAAACTTGAATCATCATCCACGGATCGTGATCGACTATAAAAACGTCACACTTGCGGCGACGACTCATGATGAAAACGGATTGACGGAAAAAGACTTTCAACTTGCGGAGGCCTGTGATGCCATCTAAACTTTCGATTACATTCGGTAGCGGTTCGTTCGTTGAACAAATTCGTTCCCGTGATGCTCATATTCGTGTCGCTAGCGGAAGCGGCGATGCCATCCTCTGGATGGAGACGGACTCGAAATCACCTTTTCAAAGTGGCAATACCTACACGTTGCTCGAATCACGTGGCAATTTTTCGGATGAAGGCAGTCTCTTCTACTGGTCGATTCCGGCAGATCAAAATAGTGGAGATCTATTCGTACATCAAGTGATGTCGAATCCGAAAGTCATCGGAGCAGAATACGGTGGCTTCCAAGCGTTTCGGATTGGACGTGTCGAGAAGGGAACGGATCTTGCCTTATTGATTCAGTTCCAAGAGACAGGGGACGGAGCTCGTTATGCAAAATCAGTTGAACGTCTTACGGTAGACCAGTATGCTGAAGAGGCAGGGAAGTCGTTCGCGCCTTCTCCCGTCATGAAACGGTATCAAATCGTACCACCAACAAATGAGTGAGATGCAGGGGGACTAACAGATGAAGAAGAACTATTTTGTCGTAGCAACACTCGGTGGCGCACTCGTCGGCGCTACTTTATCACTACTGCATAAAGATACGCGCCAAGCGCAGTTCGCAGCAGTGAAACGGACATTCAGCGGCGCAGGAACACAATTGTCTGCCGTCAAACAAGATCCAAAAGGGCGCTTTGAGGAACTAAAAGCACTCTATACGGATAATCAGGAGACGATCCATAACCTGATTGACGACGTGAAGGACTTAGCAGAAGTACTTCGCAAATAAGCAAAAAAAGGACTCACGCGTGTAGCGGAGTCCTTTTTGTATGCTGGTTTACAAGTAGCGGAAGAATAATCCGAGTACGGCAAACGCGATGATGATATAGAAGAAGATCCGACCGAGTTGACCAGAACCGCTTACGAAGACAGGTCCACCGCTCGAACGACGACCGGTTTGAAACGGACGTGTGAATGGAACGGCACGATTACCAAAGACGAATCCGAAGAGGAATCCGAGGACGAAACCGTACAAATGACCAAAGACAGCAACGTTCGATCCGAGCAACGTAAAGACTGCCGTGACCGCAGTGAAGATATACACAAGACGTGTATCATCTGCTAGGATGACCGTCCGCTTGAATCGACTCAAGTAAACATAAAAACCAAGCAAACCAAGAATGGCACCCGATGCTCCAGCTTGACCATAAAACGGTTCATTGATTTTCGTGAAGTACGTCAAGATGTTCGCGAGCGTACCAACGAGCAAGTAAAAGGCTGCAAATCGACCGTGACCAATCATCCGCTCAAGCGGTGGAGCGAAGATGACGAGAGCAAACGTATTGAACGCAATGTGCCAAAAATCGTAATGCAAGAACGTTGCTGTGACGACACGCCACCATTCACCTTGCTCGATTAAGAGATTGATGGATGCCCCTGCATTTAGAGGAGAGAATGTCAGGTTAAGGAGTTGACCCAACTGTTCGATGACAAACAGGGCGACTTGGATTAAAATGAACAACGAAACGACCGGATAAGAACGTGTGAACGTTTGTAGGTTTTCCGTTCGACTAAACATGACAACACCTCGCTTCATCTTCATTCTATATGAAGATGGCGAAGAATAGAACTGTGGAGGCGTCTCGGATGATTTATGGAATTGGAATCGATTTGGTCGAACTGCATCGAATCGAGCAAACGCTTGAACGACAGCCGCGTTTTGCCGGGAGAATCTTAACACAGGCAGAGCAGGAACGATTTCAATCGCTCTCGGGACACCGTCGTATCGAGTATCTTGCTGGACGTTTCGCTGCAAAGGAAGCGTTCGTCAAAGCATTCGGAACCGGCGTCGGAAAAGAAGTCTCTTGGCAAGACGTTGAAATTTTAAACGATGAGACAGGGCGACCGATCATGAGTGGACCATTCGATGGCGTCATCCACGTCTCGATCACGCATTCAGAGCATTATGCATCTGCGCAAGTCTTATTAGAGAAGAGGGAATGGGATGTACCGACCAACTTGGATTGAAATCGATCGGGAAGCGATCGCACATAATATACGCGAAATCAAAACACGGATGGGCGAACAACAGGTGATGGCGGTCGTCAAAGCGGACGGCTATGGTCACGGGGCAGTGACAGTCGCTGAGATCGCTCTTGAGAACGGAGCTGACTTACTCGCTGTCGCACTCCTCGAAGAAGCGATTGAGTTACGCGAAGCGGGCATCCAAGCACCGATTCTGATGCTTGAAGCCTTACTACCGGAACATGCACCAGTTGCTTCGAATTATGATGTCGCCGTTCCTGTCTTTTCAGCCGATTGGCTTCAGGAAGCGAAACGTCATTTGACGGAAGTCGATCATCTCCGCTTGCATATCAAAGTCGATACGGGAATGGGGCGACTCGGATTGCAACATGTCGATGAGTTGAAGCGAATTCTTGTTGAGTGTGATGATGATCTCGTTGAACTTGAAGGGATCTATACGCATTTCGCGACTGCTGACGAGCTGAACAGCCGGTTGTTTGAACGCCAGCTCGAGACGTTTTTATCGTACGTCGCACTAGTACCGGATATCCGGTACGTCCACTGTGCCAATTCGGCGGCAGCGATTCGCTTAGCAGGTCAAGCACCGTTTAACGTCGTTCGAGTTGGTATTGCATTATATGGGGCGATGCCGTCCGATGAGATGGCAGGTCATTATGAATTTCTAAAACCAGCGTTTTCACTGAAAAGTCGTCTGATGCAGGTCAAACAAGTCGAACCGGGTCAAACGATCAGTTACGGAGCGACCTATACCGCGCCGACGGATGAATGGATCGGTACCGTTCCGATCGGTTACGCGGATGGCTGGTCACGCAAGTTCCAAGGCTATTCGTTGATCGTAGACGGTCTACCGTGCGAAATCGTCGGGCGTGTCTGCATGGATCGGCTCATGATTCGTTTACCGCGGGAATATCCGATCGGAACGGAAGTCATCTTGATTGGAGAAGGGGCACCAATCGAGGAAGCAGCCCATTGGCTCGGGACGATCAACTATGAAGTTCTCTGTCAATTCTCGAAGCGTGTTCCACGTCAATGATTCGTACAAGACATCAATAAGATGGCAAAAATATGTTATTTGTTTGAATTTTGATTGTATTTTCTGAATTCGACTGATATATTGAAGTAGAAAGTGAGTCGTTCGTTAAGGTTTCAGTGAATCTGGAGGTGCCATTATCTTGGTCCAACAACGGGAAATGCAGTTTGTTGAGCGAAATGTAGCGAAGGAGACGATTGGGATGAAGTCGAACCATACGACCGAAGAACGCAAGCGTCAGCTACGTGAGGAATTGAAGCGTGGTTACGAAGAAATGGCAGCAATCAATTTATCGATCGTTGGCGAAATGTTCCAGATTGAAACGGAGGCGGAGTTCTCACTCCTACGTCAAGTAAGCGGGGTGTAAGCTTTGATAGTCAAACGTGGCGACGTGTTTTATGCAAATTTGTCACCTGTGGTCGGATCGGAACAAGGGGGAGTTCGTCCCGTGCTTGTTCTACAAAATGATATTGGTAACCGATTCAGCCCGACAGTCATCGTGGCTGCGATCACGGCACAGATCGACAAAGCCAAACTACCGACCCATGTGGAAGTATATCGAGAGCGACACGGATTAGAACGTGATTCGGTCATCTTACTTGAGCAAATCCGGACAATTGATAAACGCCGTCTAACGGATAAAGTCACACATCTAGATCCAGACACGATGATGAAAGTAAATAGTGCCGTCGCAATCAGCTTAGGCTTGGTTGATTTTTAGGCACTTACATAGAAGCGCAACACAAGAAGAGTCGATACTAGCGTATGCGACTTTTTTTGACCTCTTTTTTTATAAAATGGGTTTTAAAGTTTTCTTTACGGGGAAAGATACCCAAGTGACCTTTTTATAAAGGGATGAGGTAGGATGAATAGCAAGACCACATAGACAGATTTTCCTTGAGGAGGAACTTGAAGATGGATTTAACAATTAAAACAGAGCAGCTTGACGGTCAGACGCATCTTTATATCGCAGGTGAGATTGATACGTATACAGCACCAAAGCTTCGCCAAGAACTAGTCCCGGCAGTTGAAACAAACGATGTCGTCGTCCATTTGGATGAAGTACACTACATGGATTCGACAGGTCTCGGCGTGTTCGTCGGAGCACTCAAAGCGGCGAAAAAGAACGGTACATCGTTCACGCTCGTCGGCGTTTCTGAACGCATCCGTCGTCTATTCGAAATCACAGGTCTTTCAAGCATCATTACAATCGATAGTGGTGTAAGAGGTGGAACGCAATGAAGAACGAACAACTAAACATGACATTACCGGCAAAACCGGAATATGTAGCCATTGCCCGTCTGACGGTTTCAGGTGTCGCCAACCGGATGGGATACACGTATGATGACATCGAAGATATCAAGATCGCTGTCTCAGAAGCATGTGCGAACGCTGTTCAACATGCATACGAAGGAAAAGAAGATGGTAGCATCGCCTTGACATGTAATGTCTATCCGGATGATCGTCTTGAGATTGTCGTCAAGGATAACGGCATTACGTTCGATAAAGATGAGGTCAAACGCCAAAGTGAACCGATTACGAATGCACACGATCTCGATTCCTTGCATGAAGGAGGACTCGGCATCTTGATGATCGAAGCATTGATGGATCAAGTAACGATCGAGAAAGCGAACGGCGTCACTGTCCATATGACAAAATATATGAATAGAGATGAGGTGGGTCAAAGTGCCAGCAAAGTCTCAACAACGCCATCACAGTGATGATGAAGTACTTCGACTGATTGATTTGTATCAGCAGGACGACCAAGATGAGGAAGTGCATGCGGCATTACTCGAGCGTTATTCAGACTTGGTAGAAGCTTTGGCCCGGAAGTTCTCGCGCGGTCGACCGATTCATGACGATCTCGTTCAGGTCGGTATGATTGGGTTGCTTGCAGCCCTTCGCCGCTTCGATAAGGAATTCGGTCGCAGTTTTGAATCGTTTGCTGTTCCGACGATCATCGGTGAAATCAAACGTTTCATCCGCGATAAAACGTGGAGCGTTCACGTTCCACGTCGCATCAAGGAACTTGGACCGAAAATCAAGAAGGCAGTCGAGGAGTTGACGACGGAGTTGCAACGCTCTCCGCGCATCGATGAGATTGCTGCGCGTCTTGAAGTATCGGAAGAGGAAGTCCTCGAAACACTTGAAATGGGTAAAAGCTATCAAGCGTTATCCGTTGATAGCTCGATTGAGGCAGATCAGGAAGGTAGTACCGTTACATTACTCGATCTTGTCGGGAATCAAGAAAACGGCTACGACTCCGTCGATCAGCGTCTGATTCTTGAAAAGGCATTTGCTGTCTTAACGGACCGCGAACGTTCGATTCTCGAATGTGCCTACTACCGCAATATGAGTCAAAAAGAAACGGGCGAACTACTCGGCATTTCACAAATGCATGTTTCCCGTCTCCAACGACGCGCTTTACAAAAGTTACGTGAAGCGATCAAAGTTGAACCAAATGAAGTATTCTCAAAAGACTGACCTCGTGTCAGTCTTTTTTCTTTTCCATGCGTTCTTCGGTATAATGAATGAGAGGTGAAGCAGATGGAAAAGAGAATCGCAAGTGAATTGAATGTACGTCCTGCGCAAGTGAAGGCAGTCTTACAATTGACGGAAGAAGGCGGTACGATTCCGTTCATCGCCCGCTACCGGAAAGAACAGACAGGTGAACTCGATGAGGTCGCGATCAAAGCGATTCTCGATCGACATAAACAATTAACGCAACTTGAAAGCAGACGGAGCGACGTCCTTGAAAAGATTGAGGAACAAGGTGGACTGACGCCGGAACTTCGTCGAACACTTGAAAAAGCGACGACGTTACAGCAAGTCGAAGATATCTACTTACCATTTCGACCAAAACGTCGGACGAAAGCGGAAATTGCACGGGAAGCAGGGCTTGCACCACTTGCTGACTGGCTCCGCGACAAGTCTGCTTATGATGAAGCGACATTCCATCGCTTGAGCAATGGGCTGGATTCGGAAGAAGCGCTGACTGGGGCGCAATCGATCATTGCCGAGGAGTGGGGCGAACAAGCGACGGTGCGTGAGTTCATTCGTAAGCAAATGCGCCGTTCAGCAGAAATCGTCACAAAACAGAAAAAGGATGCAGTCGATGAAAAAGGTGTTTTTGCGCAGTATTATGCCTACAGTGAGCGGATTCAACAGATCGTTCCGCACCGGATTCTTGCGATTAACCGTGCGGAAGCATTGAAAATCGTCTCTGTGAAAGTCGTGTTAGAGGAGCAACGGGTTTTACCAACATTGCTTCGTTCCTACGCACAACTGGCGCCAAAGAAACGTGATATCGTCGAAGCGGCGATTACGACGGGCTATAAAAAATCGGTCTTCCCTGCCATTGAACGGGAAATTCGAAATGAACTGACGGAAAAGGCAGAGCTCCAAGCGATTGACGTCTTTGGTAAGAACCTCCGCCAACTCTACATGCAGCCACCGATGAAAGGGAAAGTCATGTTGGGACTTGATCCGGCTTACCGGACAGGGTGTAAGTGGGCGGTCATCGATCCGACAGGTGAAATGAAGGAAGTCGGCGTCATTTACGTGACGATGTCAGAGCAAAAAGCAAAAGAAGCACGCCAAACTCTTTCGCAGCTCGTCGATACATATGGGATTGAGTTGATTGCGATTGGTAATGGTACAGCTTCACGGGAAACAGAAGCATTCGTTGCGGACTGGATGAAGGGGCAAACAGATATCGCCTTTACGATCGTCGACGAGGCAGGAGCAAGTATTTATTCTGCTTCAGAGATTGCCCGGACCGAGTTCCCGGAGCTTCAGGTTGAACAACGATCCGCGATTTCGATTGCACGTCGCCTGCAGGATCCACTCGCTGAACTCGTTAAAGTCGACCCGCAGTCTGTCGGAGTCGGTCAATATCAACATGATGTCTCGCAAACGAAACTGAAGGAGACACTTGATTTTGTCGTCGAGACGGTCGTCAACCAGGTTGGGGTCGATGTTAATACAGCGTCAGAACCGCTATTGAGTTATGTCGCAGGAATCACGAAGGCGACAGCGAAAAAAATCGTCGAACGCCGCTCGGAACTTGGAACGTTCAAGACGCGTCAGGAATTATTGAAAGTTCCTCGTCTTGGTGCAAAGGCATATGAGCAGGCTGCAGGATTCCTGCGAATTCTAGAAGGTACGCATCCGCTCGACCGGACGCCGATTCATCCAGAGCAGTACAAAACAGTCGAGAAGTTATTTAAGACACTCGGCTTAACGCTTGATCAAGTTGGAACGGATGCGGTGCGGGAACAATTGTCTACATTGTCATTACCGGAGATGGCACAGACGCTCGAGATCGGAGAACCGACACTACGTGATATCATCGAAGCGTTACAACGTCCGGGTCGTGACCCACGGGAAGCGCTCGATAAACCGTTGCTTCGCCAAGATGTTCTATCGATGGATATGATCCAAGTCGGGATGGAGTTCCAAGGAACGGTCCGGAATGTTCTTGATTTTGGTGCGTTCGTTGATATCGGAGTGAAAGAGAATGGCTTGATTCATATCTCGAAGCTTAGTCGTAAACGTGTCAAGCATCCACTTGATGTCGTCGCTGTCGGGGATATCGTGACGGTATGGGTGACAAATGTTGAACCAGAGCGGGGACGGATTGGTTTGACACTGGTTCCGCCGAAATGACGAATGAACAATTACAACGATACGTCGAGCAACTTTCGCTCGACGTATTTTCCTTACCGTTTCGACATGAAGCTTATTTTAATCCACGACTGAAGACGACAGGTGGTCGCTATTTCTTAGGCGATCATCATTTAGACTTCAATAAACGATATATCGATGACATGAAAGTCTTCCGCGGAATCGTGATTCATGAACTATGTCACTATCATTTACATCTAGCAGGAATGGGGCACCGTCATCAAGATCAAGACTTCAAGGAATGGTTAGAGCGCTATGGTGGGCTTCGATACAGTCCCAGAAGACAAGAAGACGAAAAAAAATCCTATCTTTATGAATGTGAGAAATGCAGCACATTATATAGAAGGAAAAGACGCATGAATACGGAAAGATATCGATGTGGTCGATGTCGTGGAAAGATTTTTTACAAAAGTAGTTGACGTTCATTTCGGAGCATGATAAATTATAGAAGTCGTCAAAACGACAGCAACTAAACAACTTATCGTCGCTAAAAACTTTTTTAAAAAAGCATTGACGGAAAGAAAAAAAGTTGCTACTATATAAAAGTGTTCCGAACAGAACGTAACGTTCCGCAATAGCTCAGCGGTAGAGCAACCGGCTGTTAACCGGTAGGTCGTAGGTTCAAATCCTACTTGCGGAGCCATTCTTTTGGAGATGTACCCAAGTGGCTATAAGGGGCGCCCCTGCTAAGGGTGTAGGCCGGGAAACTGGTGCGAGGGTTCGAATCCCTCCATCTCCGCCAGACCTCTTATGTGAAAATGTTTCTTGAGAATAATTATTGATTACGATATGGCCCGTTGGTCAAGCGGTTAAGACACCGCCCTTTCACGGCGGTAACACGGGTTCGAATCCCGTACGGGTCACCATATGGAGGATTAGCTCAGCTGGGAGAGCACCTGCCTTACAAGCAGGGGGTCGGCGGTTCGATCCCGTCATCCTCCACCATTTCTTTTTAAAGAGTTGTTTACAACTTCAAATTGCGGTCCTGTGGTGTAGCGGTTAACATGCCTGCCTGTCACGCAGGAGATCGCGGGTTCGAATCCCGTCAGGACCGCCATTTTTGGGCTGTAGCCAAGTGGTAAGGCACTGGATTTTGATTCCAGCACGCGAAGGTTCGATCCCTTCCAGCCCAGTTTTTATGTGTCATTAGCTCAGTTGGTAGAGCATCTGACTTTTAATCAGAGGGTCGCAGGTTCGAATCCTGCATGACACACCATTTTTAATTTCATATTTGCGGTCGTGGCGGAATCGGTAGACGCGCTAGGTTGAGGGCCTAGTGGTGGCAACATCGTGGAGGTTCAAGTCCTCTCGACCGCACCATATCGCACCCTTAGCTCAGCTGGATAGAGTACTTGACTACGAATCAAGGGGTCGGGAGTTCGAATCTCTCAGGGTGCACCATATTTTGTTTGCTTTGACGGGCCTATAGCTCAGCTGGTTAGAGCGCACGCCTGATAAGCGTGAGGTCGGTGGTTCGAGTCCACTTAGGCCCACCATTTTCAAAACAAACAATGACGAACTTTGAAAACTGAACGATGAGGCAAAAATCGTATTCTACGGAATACAAAAACGAATGAAGCGCAAGCTTCGT
>NZ_JADOYC010000004.1:0-223641 GCF_015645365.1 Exiguobacterium abrahamii | reverse complement strand
TTGTATTCCGTAGAATACGATTTTTGCCTCATCGTTCAGTTTTCAAAGTTCGTCGTGTCGTTTTCAGCGACTTTAATAAGATATCACGGAATAACTTAAGCGTCAATCCCTTTTTGAAATCTTTTTTCTTTCTCGTCACCGTCCAGTGCGTGTTGCCCTGTCGACATGTATTAATATACTATCTCGGTATAATACCGTCAATAGTTTTTCTAAAAAAACTTTTAAAATCTTTTTCCTTCTATATATAGCGAAAACAACACATAGAAAAAATAAAGCCGATCGTCATACGACCGGCTCATACGTTACGAGTTCGACCCCTGCTCCCTTAGTTGTTTGATACGAAATCCTGATCAGACCCTTTCGCATGAAGAAATCAATCAGACTACTTAAATCCACTTTGACTTCTTGCAGCCGCTCTTCTTCCATCAATTCATACATCGTCCATGGACTTGTCCGCTCACGCATGATTTCAAATAAATAGCGTCCTCCCGATAAGACCTTAGACTGCAGAAGATGCTCAAGTCCAATCAAGGCGAGGTGAATACGTTGATCTAATGTCTCTTCACTCATCAATAATTGTTCATACAGTTTATAGACATCCGGATCATCGAGTCGCGCTTGTTCCCAGACGACCGTCTCGGGATGTTTTCCTTTTTCCAGAACAGATAATCGCGCGAGATGATGTAATGCATGATGGACGTGTGTATAGGCATCATAATGATGTCCGCGACTGAACAAGTTCCTTCCGTCTTGGAAACGACGCAAAAGTTTAGCGAATGAAATCGTCATCTGTAAACATCTTTCCTCATCAGGAAAGTTTAATAGTTGCCGTTTTAAGTCAACTAAATAATCGTTCCGTTCGAACACGATCGTTCCTTCTGCAATCCAGTGAATCGCGCGTCGATTGGCATTTAATAAAATCCAGCGTGATAAGACATCTTCATGTACGAGGTGTAACGACACCTTTAGTGTATTCAGTCGATAATGTTTGATCGTCCACTCGACTTCTGGGTCTCTCGTGATGACGACAAGAAGTGTATCAAATTGATCCGTCAGGGAATCCCGTGGTTGCCGTTTCTCAACAGCAATGATCCCTTGTGTTTCACGATAAGCCGCGTACTCCGAATAAATCGTTCGTGTTGCTTGTTCCATGTACTTCTCACCCTTCTATACGAACTCGTCGTTACCATTTTCGACAAAAAAACAAGCTTTCCTTCTTCAGGCAATCCCACTTCTTATGCTAGACTGACAACAGGGGGAATTCACTTGAAAAAACAACGTAAAAATAAAATAAACCGCGCGCGAAACTTAGCTATGTTTCTCGTCTTCGGTGGGATGCTCGTCATGTATGGCGGTCTATTACTCAAACAATTTGAAATCATCATGGTCTTACTCATGCTTCTCGGTTTCGTCATGGTTCTCGCCAGTACGGCACTCTATTTCTTGATTGGTCTGACATCAACGAAGGCAGCTGTCGTCACTTGTCCGAACTGTGGAAAAGAAACAAAAGTCCTTGGTCGCGTCGACTTATGTATGCATTGCGATGAACCATTGACGATGGATCCATCTCTTGAAGGAAAAGAATTCGATGAAAAATATAATAAACACAATAAACGAGCTCCCCGCTAAGGCAGCTCGTTTTTTTATTGGACATTCGATTGACAGTCCGGGCAAGTTCCGTACACTTCTAATCGGTGACGATCGACTTTAAAGCCTGTTAAGTGCGCCGCAACCGTTTCGACATCATCGAGCACAGGGTAGTTGAAGTCAACGATCTTTCCACAACTTTCACAGATCATGTGGTAATGGCGTGTCGTAACGAAGTCGAAGCGACTTGAAGCGTCTCCGTAATTCATTTCCTCAACGATTCCCTTTTCTCGAAACACGCGTAAGTTATTATATACAGTCGCCACACTCATGTTTGGAAAACGATGTTCGAGCGCACGATAAATCTCATCCGCTGTCGGATGCGTGTGTCCCGTCGTTAAATATTCCAAAATCGCGTGACGTTGTGGTGTCATTCGAACGCCTGATTCCCGAAGTGACTTCACGGCGTCATCCAGCATTTCGTTAGCCACGTCCATCCCCTCATTTCTATCTTTCATTGATTATCAGATTGTAATCTTTATAATTAGTCTACCTACAAATAGGCATTCCGTCAACGGCTCTGCACCGGATTTGACGTCCATGATACAATCATATCGTGATATTTTTCACGAATCATCGATTGGAGGAATCCTCATGTCTACCCACACTACACGTCCTACTTCAGAGGCGTTATATGAAATCGCACAAGAGTGTATCGTTGGTGGCGTCAACAGCCCATCCCGTTCATTCAAAGCCGTCGGTGGCGGCGCACCTGTCTATATGGAACGCGGAGAAGGTGCTTACTTTTATGATGTCGATGGCAATCGCTATATCGATTACTTAGCAGCCTATGGTCCGATCATCACGGGACACGGTCATCCTCACATTACGGAAGCAATCACCCATGCTGCCCAAAACGGTCTTCTTTACGGCACACCACACCGTCTAGAAATCGACTTTGCACATAAACTACAAAAAGCGATCCCATCGCTTGAAAAAGTACGCTTTACGAACTCGGGAACCGAAGCCGTCATGACGACGATTCGTGTCGCACGAGCGTATACAGGTCGTGAGCTCGTCGTGAAGTTCAGCGGGTGTTACCACGGTCACTCGGATTTGATGCTGATTGCAGCTGGTAGCGGACCGGCGACACTTGGTTCTCCCGATTCAGCTGGTGTCACGAAAGCGACGGCAAAAGAAGTCATCACGACACCGTTCAATGATATTGAATCGTACCGTCAAATCATGGAGCAATGGGGCGATCAAGTCGCTTGTGTACTCGTCGAACCAATCGTCGGAAACTTTGGTATCGTCGAACCGCAACCTGGATTCCTTGCTGCAGTCAACGAAATCACGCATGCTCACGGCGCACTCGTCATCTATGATGAAGTCATCACAGCCTTCCGCTTCACGTACGGCAGTGCACAAGAGTTACTCGATATCCGTCCCGATATGACGGCACTCGGCAAAATCATCGGTGGTGGTTTACCAATCGGTGCTTATGGTGGTCGTAAAGAAATCATGGAACACGTCGCGCCACTTGGTCCAGCTTACCAAGCGGGAACGATGGCAGGTAACCCAGCATCGATGGCTGCCGGTATCGCTTGTCTTGAATTACTTGAGCAGCCTGGTGTCTATGAACAACTTGATCACCTCGGCGCATTACTCGAACAAGGTGTGCTAGAAGCAGCAAAACGTCATGACGTCACGATTACGATCAACCGTCTAAAAGGTGCCATGACGGTCTACTTCAC
This sequence comes from Exiguobacterium abrahamii, assembly GCF_015645365.1. Taxonomy (NCBI): domain Bacteria; kingdom Bacillati; phylum Bacillota; class Bacilli; order Caryophanales; genus Exiguobacterium; species Exiguobacterium abrahamii. The sequence goes on along the minus strand of NZ_JADOYC010000004.1, from coordinate 220,300 downwards.
GAATGAAACAGTCATCGATTACGATGGTGCAGAACGTGCAGACAGTGAGATGTTCGGACGTTTCTTCAAATTGATGCTAGAAGAAGGCGTCAACCTTGCCCCTTCGAAATACGAAGCGTGGTTCTTGACGACGGAACATACGGAAGCCGACATCACAGAGACGATCGCAGCAGTCGATCGTGCCTTTGCTCGACTCTAAGTCTTCCTCCTAAAAAAGCAGCGACCCTCACGAGGATCGCTGCTTTTGTGTTATTCGACGAGTTCCAGATTTTGAATGGCATACAGTTCGAAATACGCACCCCGTTTTTGCATGAGGACTTCGTGTGTTCCGATTTCCGTAATTTGACCATTTTCGATGACGACAATCTTATCGGCATCAGTGATCGTTGATAAACGGTGCGCGACAGTAAATGTCGTCCGCCCTTTCGCGAGACGCGCTAACGAATCTTGAATCATCGCTTCACTCTCCAAATCAAGCGCACTCGTCGCTTCATCCAAGATCAGAATCGGTGGATTTTTCAAGAAGACCCGTGCAATCGCAAGACGTTGCTTTTGACCACCCGATAACTTGACGCCGCGTTCTCCGACAGGCGTATGATAACCGTTCGGTAATCGTTCGATGAATTCATGGGCATTCGCTGCTTTTGCCGCCGCGATGACTTCCTCATCCGTCGCCTCCGGATTCCCCATCTTGATGTTCATTTGGACCGATTCACTAAATAGAATCGACTCCTGCATGACCATCCCGATCTGATCGCGAAGACCACGTAATTTCAAGTCACGAATGTCAACGCCGTCAAGCGTGATCCGGCCGGCAGATACATCATAGAAACGCGGAATCAAACTGACGAGCGTCGATTTCCCACCACCTGACATCCCGACGAAAGCAATCCGTTCACCTGCCTGAACGTCAAGCGTCAACCGATCGATCGCCAGCTCGCCGCCTTCTTCATAAGCGAAACTGATGTTTTCGAACTGAACGTTTCCGCGGACATCTTTCGGTTCGCGAGCATTCGGTTTTTCCGTGATGTCATACGGCTCATCCAAAAACTCGAACATCCGGTCCATTGAGGCGATCGACTGTGTCAACGTCGTTGAGGAGTTGACGAGACGACCGAGCGGTGCATACAGACGGTCGATATAACCAATGAATGCGACCATCGTTCCAAGCGAAACTTGTCCATTCAAGACGAAGAACGCCGCCGTTCCGAAGATCAGGATTGGTGCGAAGTCCGTAATCGTCGAGACGACGACGTACGTCCGCGCATTCCAGTTCGTTTGACGCAGCGCTGCTTTTAAGAAGCCATCATTTTGATGTTTGAACGCTTTGTTCTCGTGCGGTTCAAGTGCAAAACTGCGGATGACTGCCATGCCGTTGACACGTTCCGTCAAATGACCTTGTAGTTCCGCAAGCGCTGCCGAACGTTCCCGTGTCAATCCGCGTAAACGCCCGTAAAAGAACTTCACGGCGAGAGCATAGAATGGTAATGGAATGATCGCGACGAGTGTCAATTGCGGATCAATCGTCCACATGATGGCGATCGCAATGAAAATCGTAATCATATCAAGCCACAGGTTCATTAATCCTGTGACGACGAAGTCTTTCGTCTGCTCGACATCATTGATGATTCGCGAGATGACTTCTCCCGTTTTCGTATTCGAATAAAAACGAAGCGATAATTTCTGAACATGATCAAACAATCGATTCCGTACGTCAAATAAAATCTTCGACGCGGACCATTGCGCGAGGTACTGGCGAACGTATTCGAGCGGCGGTTTGACGATCAAGAAGATGAAGACACCCGCTCCAATCAAATACGCCAATTGTTTACTTTTTTCCGCCATCGGCATCGTGTTTCCGGTCAGGATATGGTCGATGATGTACTTATACAACAACGGAAGTCCGAGTGGGATCGAGAACTTGATGATCCCGACGAAGACCGTCAGGAGGATCTGTTTTTGATACGGCTTGACGAACGCCATATAGCGGCGGATCGAGCCTTGTTGCTTACGTTTTGCTTGTGTTGCCACGTGTTTCACTTCCTTCAATTAAAAAAAGACGATGGCGAACCATCATCTCCGATATCTTGTTTCATATTCACGATACCACATATCCACGAAAGCCGGGTTGAATGGACCCTTCCGACTGCGAATCCACTGAATCAGGATTTGGACATTGTCCTTCAAAATACGATCAATCGCCTTCGGATAATTCATCTCGCGGCGATGTTTCTCATATTCGTCCTCATCGAGGATCATGTAGGACATGTCCGGATACACTTTGATATCTAAATCGTAATCAATGTACTTGACTGCTCGATCTTTCTCATCGAACGTAGAAGGTGATCCAAGATTGCAGTAATAGTAAATGCCATCCTCCCGAATCATACAAATGACATTGAACCAGAGTTCTGTTGAAAAGTAACAGATTGCCGGCTCTCGTGTTCGCCACTGACGACCATCCGATTCACTGACCATGATGCGGTCATTGAACCCAATCAATTCTTCTTCCGTCGATTTCAGCACGAGCGTTTCTTCCCAAACTCTGTGTAAGCTCCCGTTATGTTTGAAACTTTGAATCTCAATCTTGCTACTTTCTTTTGGGAATCGACTCATGTGCTACTCCTTTCTAAAGCGTTTTTCTTCCATTCTGTTATACTCTCGTGCTTATTATACCCATTTTCAGAACGCATGAAAAACGAAAGGGTATTTTTTCAGAAAAATGACGGAATTCAGGCTTGAAAGTGATTCAAAATCGCACTTTTTCGTTGTTTGAACATTGGTTTCAAGATGAATGCTTCAATGACGAAGGCGGGCAAGAAGGATGCATACGTCACTTCATCCACGAAATAGACGTCAGATTCACGTTCTTCGACCCGGTGCACATGGCACCATGCCCGGAATGGATACGGCACTTTTGTCCCGACATCGACGAAGACATATTCTTCTACGAAAGGAATCCAAGACGTCCACGAGACAAATAGTGGAGGAACACCAACGCGTAGACGAATCGTATTTCCCGCTCGTGTCCGCGTATCGCCCGACGTCTTCACTTTCGGAAATACCGTCAATCGACTTAAGGCCTTGGCGTCACTTAAAAAATCCCATGCTTGCTCCTTTGATGTATCGACACGTGTCTCAAAACGAAAAGTATGCATTAGATCTCCCCCTTTAATAGTCGATCAATCTTCATTTGCGCGACAGATACTGGATGCGTCGCATACGTTTCCTGATCAACCAGTACCGTCTGGTCCGGCTGTTCCGTCACGCGATAGACAGCAATTTCCCAAATCCGGTGTGAGAAGACATGTCGAACGTGCCCGACAAGCGTTCCATTACGATCTTCTTCTGCTTCTCGAAGTGGGTATTGCCACATCCCTGCGAGCAAACCTGTTTCTGCTCGTTGTTCAATTGCGATTTTTCCGTTCGTTTCATAGACGAGAGCATCATACGGAATAATTTGCGTCTTCCCTTTCTTCGTCTTCACAGGTAGTTCTTCCTGTGCATTTCGATCATATGCAAAACAAACATCTTGAACAGGACAGAGTCCACACATCGGAGACTTCGGTGTACAGACCATCGCGCCGAGTTCCATCAAGCCTTGATTGAAACTGGACGGATCAGCCGGATCAATCAATTGATGTACCGCCGCCTCAAACAATTTCCGTGTCTTCGGTGCAGCAATGTCTTCATAAATCCCAAGTACACGTGAGAGGACGCGCATCACGTTTCCGTCTACTGCTGGTTCTGCTTGCCCATACGCAATCGATAGAACCGCTCCTGTCGTGTACGGACCGACACCCTTCAGTTGACTAAACAATTCCTTTTCGTCCGGAACGATCCCATCATATTTTTCAACAACTTCCTGAACCGCGATTTGAAGATTCTTGACACGGGAATAGTACCCTAAGCCCTCCCAGTGCTTCAGGACTTCACTTTGATCCGCTTCTGCTAAGTCATGCGGTGTCGGAAAACGTTTCGTGAAGCGCTCATAATACGGAATGACCGTATCGACGCGCGTTTGTTGAAGCATGATTTCACTAATCCAGATATGATATGGGTTTTTGGTTCTTCGCCACGGGAGATCCCGCTGTTCACGAAGGAACCAGGCAATCAGTTCTGTGGTAAATTGTGTTTTATTAAAGTTTGTGAAATATTCTTGAACGACAGTCAAAAGGTTACCTCTTTTCTCTTGGATACGATATATTTATTAAAAATTACTCGGCAGAACCTCGATGGATTCACCATCACGATTTTATAGAAGGAGCGAATTCGCATTGGATACTGGTACGCATATCGGCATGGGACTTTGTCTCGCCGCCATCTCGACGCTACACCCTGACGTCGCAGCGAGCACGACGATGTTTGCTGCCGTGACGACGACGGCGCTCGTCGGCTCACACGCACCGGACTTCGATACTGTCTTTAAGTTTAAAGGAAACAGCGCCTACTTGCGTCAACACCGAGGAAAATCGCACGGGTTGATCGCTTTGCTCGCCTGGCCGTTATTACTTTCAATCGTCATCGGCACGTTATTCGGTGTACCTCCGACTTCATTATGGCTGATGGCGCAGATCGCTGTCGCTCTTCATGTCTTCGTCGATCTGTTTAACGCTTACGGTACACAAGCCTTACACCCGTTCAAAAAATCCTGGATTGGTTGGGGTGTCATCAATACATTTGATCCATATCTGTTCACGATGTATTATGCCGCGTTCGGGATTTGGCTACTAACGCGAGCGACGATCGTCATCTTCCCGATTTTAATCGCCATCGTCATCATCTACTACGCTGTTCAATTCAAGTTACGAAACGATGCCCTCGCGACCGCAGCCCGCTATTATCGCGGTGCGCATAAACTGTTCATCTCCCCTGGCATGAAATGGGATGAATGGCATGTCGCGGCACGTTTACGCGATGAGTATTCCGTCGTTAAGATTAACAGTGGAACCGTCGTCGAATGCGGAAACTTCCGGATCAAGGACGAACCACACGGTGACGCCTTGTACGAAATCGTCAAACAAAACGCGGACTTGCAAGCGTTTCTTGAGTTTTCGAAGATTCATACGTATACGGTCTCACGAAAGGATGGCATTGTCGAATACCGCTTCACTAACCTGCGTTACTTCACGAAGGAAGTCTATCCATTCGTTGCCGTCGTCAGAATCGACGCTGCCACACAAGAGATCGTCAGCTCCTATACCGGCTGGGTGTTTAGCGAACGGACCTTGCAGAAAAAACTGTTCATCCCTGCATTATAAAGACAAAGCTCCGCGCAACGGAAATCCCGATGTGCGGAGCTTTTTTCATTCGACGTTTCGACCTGTCATCAAATGCTTGAATTTTTCGTTCGTTGTATTAAACCGGTGTAACATTGCCCCGTGCTGTTTGATCTGCTTCTCGACGAAATGAACCGCGACGGCTTCACCTTGATATTTCTCACCTGCGCGCGCGAGTGTCGCTTCGAAATCTTCCCACAGCACTTCGACCCACGTCAGTGCTTCTTCCGGGGTTAATACTTCATTCACTTGCAATAATTCTTCAGCCAGTTGCTGAAGGGCTTGTTCTCGATTCGTCATGTCTGTTCTCCCTCTCCTGTGAATAACGCGAGCGGAATCGCGACTTCCTGAGCGGTTCCTTCAAAATGTCCCCAACCCATGACGCCATTGACGAAGTGTAACTCAAATCGTGCCTCTTCTCCTTCGATTCGGTAAAAGGCTCCCCGTTCGAATCGTGCCGGATCGATCAAATAACTTTTCGCAATGGCGATTTTTCGCGTCACGACTTCCACTTCACTGACGTTCCCGTGTTGCTCCGCTTTTCGTTTTTGTTCACTTAATTTCGTGATCAACATCTCAAGCTCGTATTTCGATAATTGACTCATCCGTGTCTCCATTACAAAAACTCCCCCTCTTCGTTTTTCAGTATAAACGAAAAGGAGGAGAAACTGGATGGATTAGCTTGATTTCAATTCAAGATTCCTTTTACTTTGTAACGCATACATTTTCGCATAAATCCCGGACGTTACAAGAAGCACATCATGGGATCCTCGCTCGACGATCCGACCATGATCGAGAACAAGAATCTCATCCGCATCCTTGATCGTCGACAAGCGATGGGCGATGATGAACGTCGTCCGTCCTTTCGTTAACGTCAGCAAGGCATCTTGAATGACCGCTTCCGTTTCCGAGTCAACACTCGCTGTCGCTTCGTCAAGAACTAGGATCGCAGGATCGAACGCTAACGCACGGGCAAAACTGATCAACTGTCGTTCCCCTGCTGATAACGTAGCACCTTTTTCGATGACTGGTTCATCGAGCCCGTTCGGTAAACGATCAATGAACCGATCCGCGCCGACGGCTTCGATCGCTTGTCGTACTCGTTCTTCGGAAATATCAGGATTGCCGAGTGTGATGTTCGAGCGAATCGTTCCTGTGAAGAGGAACGGATCCTGTAAAACGATCCCCATATGCTCACGAACCGCTTGTTTCGGTAAAGTCGTCACGTCTTGTCCGTCAATCAACAACTGTCCCTTTGACGGATCATAAAAACGCATCAATAAATTCATGATTGAACTTTTCCCGCTACCCGTGTGACCGACGAGAGCAATCGTCGCGCCAGGACGAGCATCGATTTGAATTTCACGTAATACGGGATTTCCCGCTTCGTAACTGAATTCGACGTCTTTGAAGGACACCGCTCCTTTAAACCGAGCAACGCGACCTTGTTCGACCGGTTCTCCCTTTTCGTCGAGCAACTGGAACATTCGGTCCGCTGACACGAGCGCTTGTTGTAGCGGTGACAGCTGATTCATGATTTGGGTGACGGGTTCGAATAAACGGGACACGTAATCGATATACGCATATAAGATCCCGAGCGATAAAAACGAGCCGTTCGTCAGGCTTTTCCCACCGACGACCCAAATCAACAAGGCGAGCGTCAAGTTCTTCAAAAAGTAGGATAAGTTGTGGGACATCAGGGCATCAAGTCGTAACAACTTTGCCCGTGTCTGATAGTTCTCTTCGTTCTTTTGTTCGAATTCGGCAAGAACTTCCTTCTCACGTGCATAAGCCTGAATGATCGGCATCGTCTGGATGTTCTCATTCAGTTGACCATTCATGTCGGCAACGAGGGAGCGGACTTTGAAGTTGTTCTTCGTCGCGAGTTTCTGGAACAGCTGAATCCAGAAATAGACGATCGGAATGATGATTAGTGAGACGAGTCCTAAGCGATAATCGAGAAAGAACATCGCGACGAGAATCCCCGCCATCGTGATGATCCCCGAGAAGACCCGGGCGAGCACACCGAGATATAGATCGCGAATCGTTTCCGTATCATTCGTGACGCGACTGACGATTTTTCCAATCGGTGTCTGGTCGAAATAACGAACCGGTAACCGTTGCAGATGCGTAAAGACATCCAGCCGCATCCGTTTAATGATTTTATGAGCAGATCGCTGGAGCAAGATTTGCTGAATCCAGTTCAAACCAGCTGCTACCAGAAGCAAGAGGACGTAGATCAAGGACAACCAGCCGATTGCTTTTAAGTCTTTTGAATAAAAATCATAGACCTGTCCTTGTGTCAATTTTTGAATATTATCATACGTGTAGACGTCGTCTTTACGCGTGATCGTCATCGTACTTCCACTGATTTTCCGCTCTCCCCCACTGACGACTTGTTTCGGTACGAAAAAGTAGCCGTTGGTCGTTTGGACGATTGAAACGGATTGAACGATCTGACTTTTCGAGACGTCTTGTGCTTTGGCGAACTGACGACCGTCATATGTGACCGCACCATCCGCTTTAACTTCGACCCAGTCCTTCTCAATTGCTACGATATGTTCATCAATGATGACTTTGGCAATATACGGACCTGTCAATTCCGCTCCGACTGCTAGTACGAGTAGAAACAACCCTAAGAAAATCGCTTGTTTCTCATGCATCGCATAGCGGATCAACGAACGGATCGTCGTCTTCCGACGTGCCGGATCGAGTTGATATAATTCCAATTCATTCATGCAGAGGCACCTCCTTACATCTCTTCACTTTGTCGCTCGAATTGTTGAGCGTACCAGCCATTTTGTGCCATCAGGCTGTCATGTGTTCCTCGTTCAGAAATCATTCCGTCTTGCAAGACGATGATTTCCTCCGCATGTGCTACTGCCGATAAGCGATGGGCAACAATCAATGTCGTGGATTGGTGGCGATTCGATCGAATCGAATCAATGATATGTGATTCCGTTTTCGCATCTACTGCTGATAGTGAATCATCCAGCAACAGCAACTCTGGTTTTTTTAACATCGCCCGCGCGATCGAGAGACGTTGCTTTTGTCCTCCCGACAACGTGACGCCACGTTCACCAACCATCGTCTCAAGTCCTTGTTCCAGCGTTTCGATATCTTTTTCGAACGATGCGAGACGAATCGCTTCCTGCAATTCTTCTTCTGTCGCTTCACCTGCACCGAATAGAATATTATCCCGAACGGATTTTGAAAATAGTAAATGTTCTTGTGAGACGTAACCGGTCCATCCGCGAACCGTCTCTAGCGCAACATCTTCATACGGTACGCCGTTGACTGTCAGCATATCCCGTCCGATTGGATACTCACGTAAGAATTGACGCAAGAACGTCGTTTTCCCGGATCCCGTTGGTCCGACGACACCGATCGTTGTTCCTTGTTCGATCGTCATATTCAAATCTCGTAAGACCGGATGGGCTGTCTCTGGATACGTAAACGTCAAATCGTTCATCTCGATCCGTTCAGGGCGATCAATATGTTCCCGCGGTGTCGAAGCAATCAACGGTTTGACTCGCATCGTTGCTTCCAAGCGGTCAAGACTTGCTGTTCCGCGCTGGATGACATTGATCAATTCACCAAAGGCGTACATCGGCCAAATCAGCATCCCGAGATAGATGTTAAAGGCGACCAATTGTCCGAGCGTGATGTCGTTCGTAAAGACGAGATATGTCCCGAACGATAAGCCGATCAAGTAACTGAAGCCGACGAGCAGCTTGATGATCGGTTCAAATAAGACATCAATTTTTGCGACGTGCATGTTTTTCTCAAAGACATCCGTCGTGACATCGTCGAAGCGTTTAACATCGACTGGTTCTTGGACGAACGAGCGGATAACACGCAGTCCGGAAATCGACTCGACGACCTGGTCATTCATCGTTCCGAATGAATCCTGGGCCGTGATGAAACGTCCGTGAATTTGACTTCCGAGCTTATTCATCGCGTAGGCGAGAAGCGGCATCGGTAACAAGGCAGCAAGCGTCAACTTCCAATCGATCGCCACCCCCATGACGACGAGCGTGATTGCCGTCATGTTCAACGAGTCGACGAGCGTCAAGACACCAAATCCGGCGGTCCGCTCGACCGCCTTCAAGTCGTTCGTCGCGAGTGCCATCAAGTCTCCCGTCCGATTCTTTTGGTAGAACGTCGGCGTCAGTTTCAATAAGTGCGTAAAGAAGCGACTCCGAAGTGTCCGTTCTAATAAAAATGCCGTTCCGAATAATTTCGCTAACCATTGATACGTCAAAATGAAGGACACAATGGAGATAACCGTTAATCCGCCGACATACTGTAAGAGTGTCGTTCGATCCATCGATCCCGACCGTAATCCGTCGATGACCTTACCGATCAGCCATGGCGGCGTTAAATCGATGAAGCCGGTGATGATCAATAAGACGACTGCTACGAGATACGATGATTTGTGTTCTTTTAGAAACCAACTCAATTGCCGAAATAAACGCATGAGGGTCCCCCCTTTACTGTGAAATGAATTACTTTTTCCGAGCACGCAAAAAGGCATACGGATTTCCGGATGCAGTCCGAGAATCAGTATGCCTTGAAATGGGCATGATCCATTCTTGTTCGTCTGCGCGCTCGGGAGACGAATCCCCTTGCTCGCACATGAAATGAATTACTTATACGTGCTCAAGAGTCTCCGTCGTATTCAGCTGTTGGATATGAGTGAAACCAATTGGCTTTTTCATAGGACGGTTCCTCCTTTTCTTAGTCTGTGCGTAGAATAGCACAATTGTCGGATAATTGTCAATTTTTCGTCTTGCTTTTATTATTCCGCCTCTTCTTCTTTGACTTGTTCGAGGACTTGAGCCGCTAGACCGTATGGAAATCCTTTTCGGACGAGCGCTTGCTTCACTTTCTGTTCGCGTTCGAACGGTTCAAGTTGCCGGTATTTTGGATAATACTTGCGTGCTTGATAAAGGGCCGCTTGTTCTTCTTCGTCCCCTTCTTCAGCTCGGAACACCTCTTCGATACCCGCCTTGATCAAGTCGGACGAGAAGCCGCGTTGCATGAGTGTCATCTGTAGCTTTTGCGTCAGTTCCCGCACGGAACGCCGTTGCAGCTCTTTTTGCTTTTGCCGCAAAAACTTCAGGACTTTTTCGTATTCCTCTTCATCCGTAAACGTCACGATCGCTTCATCAATAGCTGTCTTCGGTATCTTCAATGCCTCAAGGTCGCGGCGAATCCGTCCCGGACCTTGAGGTGTCGTCGCTTTTTTCGTTGCTGTATAAGCAAGTGCGAACTGTTGATCATCCAGATAGCGTTGCTCTGTCAATCGCTCGATTGCATGTTTGATCGCATGCTCCGGTGTCTCTTTCTCTGTTAAATACGCGACGACTTCACTCGTCGCCCGCATGCGGTACGATAGATGATTCAATGAGAGACGATACGCTTTTTGCTGTTCTTCAGCCGTCAACACTTCCTTGACGAAGTCGTCATCGAGTTCCTTATCGCGTTGTAGATTGTATTTAATTAAGATATCGACGTCTACGGCAAAAGCATATTCCTCTTTGCCATCACGTTCGACATAGATATTGAATCGTTCGCTGTTCTTTTTCTGCGTCGAGATCCGTTTGATCTTCATGTCGTTCCCTCCCCTAACCTGATTCGGTAGTTCTACGATATCATGAACAGGCAGGTCTATGTTTGAGTGAAACCATGGAACGGGAACAAATGGAAAGAAGCTACTTTACTTATTTCAGGGAGGATGAATTACATGAATATTGCGATTACCGGTGGAACCGGTATGATTGGTCAAGCCTTGACGAAGCGTTTATTAGATCAAGGACACCACATCTTTATCTTGACGCGTCATCCGAAAGCGAACGATGCGCATGTCACATATATCAAGTGGATGACAGAAGACGCAAAACCGGAACATCACTTAGAGGGCGTCGATGCCTTCATTCATCTGGCTGGTGCTTCGATCAATGAAGGACGTTGGACGGATGAACGTAAACGCGTCATTCTCGACAGCCGCGTCAGTACGACGAAGGAGCTCGTGCGAATCGTTGAAGCACTCGATCAAAAACCAAATGTCGTTTTGTCTGCTTCTGCGGTTGGCATTTACGGACAAGATCGGCATCAAACCTTCTCTGAAGATCAACCCCTTCCACCGACCGCTGACTTCTTAAGTCATGTCTGTGTTGCGTGGGAAGATCTTGCTCGTCCGATTGCTGACGCTGGCATTCGACTTGTCCATCCACGAATCGGTGTCGTCTTAACGAAAGCCGGTGGCGCTTATCCCTTAATGCGCCTGCCTTATGTTTTGTTTGGTGGTGGGACGATGGGCGACGGTAAACAGTGGGTCTCCTGGGTCCATATCGATGATTTAGTCGATTTATTCCTATTCGCACTTGAGACCCCGACAGTCGAAGGACCGCTGAACATCACTGCGCCTCACCCGGAGACGATGCGCCGTTTCGGACAGACGATCGGAAAAGTCTTACATCGCCCACACTGGCTCCCGGCACCACGCTTCGCATTAGAACTCGCACTCGGTGAAAAGAGTACGATTGTACTAGAAGGAGCTCGTGTCGTCCCGAAAAAAGCGCTCGAAAACGGATACAAGTTTCGGTATGCTGAACTAAAGGATGCATTACGAGCACTCGAGCATTCAAACTAGTACAGGGGTGGACGATACTTGGATATCTTAATTCGAAATGCACATATCTATCCGATTACTTCGGACAGTTTTTACGGGGACATCCGCATTCGTGATGGGAAAATCATTGAAATCGGTGAATTACTGGATCATTTAGAAGACGATCAAGTCATTGAAGCAGAAGGTCACTTTTTATTGCCCGGTTTCATCGATGCCCATACACATCTCGGATTATATGACGAAGGTACCGGAACCGTCGGAAATGATGCGAATGAGACGATTTTCGCGATGACTCCTCATCTGCGTGCCATTGATGGCGTCTATCCGCTGGATGAAGGCTTTAAGGAAGCTGTCGAACACGGGATCACGACCGTTCAAGTCATGCCGGGTAGCATGAACATCATCGGTGGCGTCACGAGTGTCATCAAGACGCACGGACGATTCATCGATGATATGATTCTTCGAAAGTACGCAGGTCTGAAGGTGGCGCTCGGTGAAAACCCGAAGCGTGTCCATAGTGCTGGTCGTGCCGGTGAACTGACACGGATGGGCATCATGGGGATGTTGCGCGAAGCCTTTCTTGAAGTTCGGACACAATCGGTTTCTGAAACCTTTGCCCACCAGATGATCAAACGAGTCCTTGATCATAAGATGCCGCTTCGTGTACATGCGCACCGAGCAGATGATATCCTTTCTGCCATCCGTTTTGCGGAAGAATTCGATCTTGATTTACGTATCGAACATTGTACGGAAGGTCATCTCGTCGCAAAAGAGATGGAGCTGCTACCGATCGAAAAAGTGACGGTCGGACCCACCTTCACACGAAAGTCTAAAATCGAACTGAAGAATAAGACATGGGAAACGTATCGGATTCTTCATGAGCATGGTCTCGAAATCTCGATTACAACCGATCATCCGTATACCCCTGTTCAGTACTTGAACCTTTGCGCCGGTCTTGCCGCACGAGAAGGTCTACCGGTCGACGTCGCCTTACGCGCGATCACGATTCATCCAGCCCGTTCGCTCGGTGTGGACGATCGTGTCGGATCGATCGAGGTCGGAAAAGACGCGGATCTCGTCTTGTGGAGTCACTTCCCACTCGACTATTTAGCGAAGCCGCTCATGACGATGATTGACGGAAAAATCATTTTTGAACACGCTCAACTGAACTTGACTTAACCCCACCCCCGCCAGGTGTTTTTTGCACCTTTCGGGGGTTTTAGACGCTTACGGAAAACATCTTGTTTTTGTATCTTTTTTCACAAAAATTATTTTCTTGCAATTTTAAAAAAAGAAGGTAATATTATCTTATCCGACAACTGAAGAAGGCATACCATGCGCGGTTCAAACGAGTCAGACAGGTAGCTTTCGACAATCATTCTTGCGGTCCTAAAAGGAGGAATGGAAGTATGCTCAAGCAACGGGAGCTGAGCGACTGCGCTGATTTGTTCGAACTGATGCAGCATCAAGACGTATATCCGTACGTCCGCCAAAAAACACGGTACTTTGATGAATTTCTGTTTACTACAAAGCAGGCAATCGAAGAGGAAGAACGTGGTGAAATCGTATCACGTACCATCCTAGATGAATTCGATCAACCGATTGGCACGATTAGTTTACTCGATATCGAAGGACAATATGGGTTTCTCGGTACATGGTTAGGTAAACCGTATCATGGTAAAGGATACAATCACTTAGCGAAAGAAGCCTTCTTCTCTGAGCTGTTCTTCGAGCTTGGATATGAGAGTGTCTTCATGAAAATTCGCAAAAGCAATATTCGGTCACAAAAAGCAGCTGAAAAATTGCCGTATGCGTTCTGTGCGGATGAGTTGCGCCCTGCGCTTCTTGAGCAATTGAATGCTGGCGAGACACAGTTCACGCTATATGAAGTCTCAAAATCTAGTTTCCACATGTACATTCATGGTCGGGAGCTCGAAACACTATACGATCACCAACAACTCGAAGCATGAGAGCCTTGTCTCTCATGCTTTTTTGTGTCCACGCATGCGCTTCTAAAGTTTGAAATGGTATGATAAATAAGAAAACTCATCTTTATGGAAGAAACACTTTTCTTCTACAGGAAATGGAGCGAAAACTAATGCCAGAATCGTTTAACATTCTCGTAGTAGATGATGAAGCACAAATGCGTGACCTTCTCGTCTCGAATCTCGAAAAAGAACACTACACGACGATGACAGCTTCTAACGGACAAGAAGCAATCTATCTCATTCAACAAAATACATTCCATCTCGTTCTACTCGATGTCATGATGCCGGAAATGGACGGCTTGACAGCATGCATGCGTATCCGTGAATTCTCAAACGTTCCGATCATCATGCTGACGGCACGTTCGGACGAGCTCGATCGGATTCACGGTCTGAAAATCGGAGCTGATGACTATATCACAAAACCATTCAGCCCTCGAGAATTGCTTGCTCGCATCGAAGCGACGCTTCGTCGTTCTCACCGCTTTACAGTTGATCAATCGGCTACCCTGACGCTCGGCATGCTTGAACTCGATACGGAAAGTCGGAGTGTCCACGTCAATGGCAAGCCGGTCAGTCTAACGCGTAAGGAATTTGATTTGTTGCACCTGTTCGCTCAAAACAATGATAAGGTCTTTTCTCGCGAACAGTTACTCGATCAAATCTGGGGTGCGGACTATATCGGGAACTTACGGACGGTCGATACACACATCAAAACACTTCGCCTAAAGCTCGGGGAAGCCGGTGGCTCGATTCAAACGGTCTGGGGCATCGGTTATAAATTCGAGGAAGTATGATTAAGCGCTATACGATCCGGCGCCGGATTTGGATCACGATTTGGTTCACGAGCGTTTTTTCCGCCATTTTATTCGTCCTGCTGACGTTCTATCTCTACGACCGGTTCTATCTTCAGACGCAGGAAGATATCTTATTGAACCGAGGCGAAAAGCTGATCAACATCTATGAATCCGAAGGACTGTCTGGTGCTTTTTACGATGGAATGACTTATACGAATGAGTTGACGGAATCGAAAGTCTTCTTTATCGATTTCCTGAAGAAAAATCCAGCTGGACTGCGCTTTTTGACGAATGCGGATATCGAAGAACTTCGAAACGGTGAAACCGTCGTCTCCAGTCGGACCCATCCGATTGAAGGAACGGACATTTTGATGACCGGATTTCCGATCATCGAAAACAATCGACTGGTTGGTACGCTGATCTTGTATCTGGAACTCGGTCAAATCAGTGAACCATTCCGCCCACTCCGCCTGATGATCTTCTTCATGATCGGACTGATCGTCTTGAATCTCGTCATCTTCGGACGACAAATCATCGATACGATCATCCGTCCGTTGATCGACATGAAGCGCGCCTCGACTGTTTATGCACAAGGTGACTTTGATTATCGGATTCCGATTCAATCGGACGATGAGATCGGAGAACTCGCAGAAACGTTAAACAAGATGGCGGAATCGCTCGGAGAAGTCGACGAGCAGCGGAAGGAGTTCCTCGCGAACGTCAGTCATGAATTGCGGACACCGCTCTCCTACATCCGTGGCTATACGGAGATGATGCAGGATGATTCGCTCGAGGAAGAAAAGCGTGCGCAGTATTACCAAATCATCGAGCGGGAAACAGAGCGTCTGCAACGTCTCGTCAATGATTTGCTCGATCTCGCTCAACTTGAACGCGATTCCTATCCGATGTCGAAACAACCACTTGTCTTCAGCCAAGTACTTGAAGATGTCATTTACCGGATGGAACCCATCGCCCAGTCAAAAGGAGTCACGTTCGTGATGAATCTCGATCCGGATCAAATTGTCTTAGGCGATACAGACCGTCTTGAGCAAGTCTTCGGCAATTTACTCGATAACGCCTTACGGTACACACCGCCTGGTAAACAGATTTTCTTATCGACTGAAACGATCGGCGACCGGACGCATTGTCTTATCCGGGACGAAGGAGAAGGCATTCCGGAAGAACATCTTGATCGACTGACAAAACGTTTTTACCGTGTCGATAAATCACGGACGCGGAAAGATGGCGGAACCGGTCTTGGTCTTGCGATCACAAAACACATCATCGATCGTCATGATGGGACGATCCGGTTCGACTCCGTTCTTGGAGAAGGAACGACCGTCCACATCGAGTTACCGCTTCTTCCAGATGAAGAAGATGGATTCGAATGATGGAACAACATGTCATCCAAACCTTTGAACTCTTCGGACCGTTCGCTCCGTTCGTTAGTGTCTTGGTCAGCGTCGTCGTCAGTGTACTTGGTGTCCTACCGAGTACGTTCGTCACCGCTGCGAATCTCGTCTATTTCGGATTATGGATCGGTACATTGCTCTCTTTCATCGGTGAAGTCTTAGGTGCGGTTTGCGCGTTCCTACTTTACCGAAAAGGACTGCGGTATGCCCTTCGTCGCCCACTTCCCGATCGATTCGCTCGTTTGCAACAAAAACTGCAAGCACAACGAGGACATGAAGCATTTTGGACGATCATCTTGCTGCGGCTATTACCGTTCGTCCCGTCTGGCATCGTCAACATCATCAGTGCGGCGAGTGGTATTTCGATTCTACTTTTCCTGACTGCGAGTACGATCGGAAAAATTCCAGCCATGTTAGTCGAAGTGCTCGCCGTCCATCAGTTCATGCAATCCTCGTCCATCGTTCAATGGTCGATTGTAGGCTTGGCACTCGTTGGTTATCTGCTATACCGTATTCATCAAAAACGAACACCATCGATTTAAAACTACAGGTATCTGAAAGGAAGTATTGTTCGTGGAGTTAAGACGTTTTGGAACATCTGATTTATTCGTGTCCCCGCTTGGGTTCGGAGCCGGTCACATCGGTGCAGAACAGATGACGGACCGGGAAGCAGTCTATTTGCTCGAACAAGCACGTGATCTTGGCATCAATCTGATCGATACGGCACGCGGCTACGGCTTATCGGAGCAACGCGTCGGACAATTTCTAAAGAATCGCCGGCACGACGTCATTCTGTCGACGAAAGTTGGCTATGATGTTCCCGGTGCGCAGGACTGGACGTTTGAAGCGGTCCATGGTGGCATCGATCAAGCCTTACAGACGATGCAAACGGATTATCTCGACATCGTACACTTACATTCTTGCAGTCAAGAAATCCTCGCCCAAGGAGATGTCATCGAAGCGCTTGAACAAGCAAAACAAGCTGGAAAAGTTCGCGTCATCGCTTATTCCGGTGATCGGGAAGACTTGATATATGCTATCGAAACGAATCGCTTCGACAGTTTTCAAACATCGTTCAATCTGTTTGACCAACGTGTCGATGATATCCTGCCTACTCTTCTAGATCACGGAGTCATCGCCAAGCGTCCGATCGGCAACGCCCCGTGGCGCTTCACGGAGCGTCCGGTCGGACAGTATGTCGAACCATATTGGGAACGTGCGCAACAACTCGCTTATCCACTCGAGGAATCGAGTTGGCTTGAAACTGCGCTTCGTTTCACGGTCTTTGAACCAGGAATCACGACGGCCATCATCGGCACGTCTCGACCCGAACATCTCGCGTTGAATCAGCAACTGATCGAGCGCGGTCCACTACCCGCTGACCGCGTTGCTCAGTTGAAGGAACGCTTCGCTGAGTGTGACGCAACGTTCGGTTATCCTTCGCAAACATGATAAAAAGCCCGTATGTCCACTCGTTCAAGGAGTGCATACGGGCTTTTTTACTTAGAACTTTTTCTTTTTCTTCTTTTCGAGCACGACGATTGCTTCAACGTGCGCTGTTTGTGGGAACATATCGTACGGTTGGATGTACGATACTTTGTATCCTGCTTTCATCAAGTGATCACAATCACGCGCAAGCGTCTGCGGATTACACGAGACATAGATGATTTTTTTAGCTTTAGAAGAAATCATCGCGTTCAACAATTGTGTATCGCAACCTGAACGTGGTGGGTCGACGATAAAGACATCCGGAATCCAACCTTCCTTGACCCAACGTGGAATCCACGCTTCGGCCTTACCGACGACGTAGTGGGCATGGTCGAATCCGTATTGCTTCATGTGCGCATTGGCATCTTCGACAGCTTCTTCAATGATTTCCATGCCGCGAACTTCTTTTGCTCCTTTGGCGATCCAGAGTCCGATTGAACCAACACCTGCGTATGCATCAACGACACGTTCTTCGCCTGTCAAAGCAGCGGCACGTGCGATCTCTTCATACATCCGTTCTGCTTGTTCCGGGTTCAACTGGAAGAAGGCACGCGGGGACAATTGATACGTGAATTCCCCCATCTCTTCTTCGATCCGTTCCACGCCGCGCAAGACTTCTGTCTCTTCTCCGAAGACACGTGACGTCAACTTATCATTGATGTTCAGTGCGACCGAGACGACACCTGGGATATCCATGATATCGCGCGACAACCCTTCTAAATCACGGAAGCCGTCTTTAAAAGCAACCAGTACGACCTGAATTTCACCCGTTTTGATTCCTGTCCGGACGACGATATGGCGCATGACACCGTCTTGTTTCGCTGCATGATAAACGGGTACTTTATAGTCATTGAGTAATTTCGTGACAGCTTGGTTGACGCGAAGCGTGTCCTTGTTTTGGACGACACAATCATCGATCGCGACCAGACGATTCGAATTAGCGGAATAGAGACCGCTGACAATCTCATTCCCCTGTTTACCGACGACGAATTGCGACTTGTTGCGGTATTCCCATTCCTTCGAACCGATCGTCGGACGAATATCCGCTTTCTCGACATTCAATTTCGTTGATTTCAAGAAAGCATTTCGTAGCATCTCTTCCTTATAACGCAACTGTCCGTCGTAACTCATGTGTTGTAATTGGCAGCCGCCACAGACACTATAGACCGGGCAAAGTGGTGTCACGCGGTCCGGTGAACGATCGTCGCGCTTTAAGATTTTCGCATTCGCATAGTTCGCATGAATTTCCGTGATCTCGATTTGTGCCGTTTCCCCGACGAGTAGTCCTGGGATGAAGACGATTTGTCGCTCGAGCGTCGCGATCCCTTCACCGTTGATTCCCATCCGTAGACACGTGACCGAACGGACCTCACCTGTCTTTAATTTGATTTTTGTTGCCATTGATTTCATCCTTTCCGTTTGTGCAAATGAAAAAGCGGTCTCAATCTACCGCTTTTTTCGTTTCTTCTTGTTCTTTCATATCCTTCGCATATCGAACGACCTTCGCCTTGAGTTGATCCAGTGATACGATCAGTCGTTCCAAATCTTCGATATCTGATGATTCATCGAGTGAATCGATTGTATGACAGAGAAGCTGCATTCTTGATTTTAGCACATTCATTTGACCAAGTTTATCAGTTCTTGCTTTTCCCATTATTCAGACTTCCTTTCTTCCGCTGGATTCCGACGTTATTTTAGCATACGATACGAAGTGGAGCACTAAAAAGGAGGAGTACCTATGCCACAATCATCACCCATCACGATCGCAAACGATCCGTGGGAAGCTTATCGTGACATTGAACAATACGGCACCGTCCGTTTGACGAACATCGAAGTCACGACGACAAAACTGTGTAACATGCGCTGTGAACATTGCGCCGTCGGTTACATGTTATCCAGTAGCGAGTCACCTGAAATCCCAGTCGAACTACTCATTCAACGTCTGGATGAAATCGAACACCTGCGTGCCTTTTCCATCACAGGTGGAGAACCGATGCTTTCGATGAAATCCGTCAAGGAATATGTCGTCCCTTTACTTAAGTATGCCCACGAACGTGGCGCTAAAACCCAAATCAACTCAAATTTAACACTTTCGTTATCTCGTTATGAATTAATCATTCCTTATCTAGATGTCTTGCACATCTCACATAACTGGGGAACAGCCGATGATTTCATCGATGGTGGCTTTGCGATGATGGAACGAAAACCGTCACGTGAAGCACGGACGAAACTTTTCGAGACGATGAAAGAGAATGCTCGTGTTCTGAATGCACGAGGTGTCATCGTGTCTGCTGAGACGATGATTAATAAACGGACGTTGCCACATCTTGAAGCAATCCATAAGGAAATCGTCGATATGGGGTGTGTCCGTCATGAGGTGCACCCGATGTACCCCGCTGACTTCGCTTCAATGATCGAAGCAGCTAGCTTATCTGAAATTCGTGACGGGATTCATCGTTTGCTTGACGTCCGAGATCCGAACGTCTGGATGTTATTCGGAACACTTCCCTTCTACGCTTGTTCGATGGAAGAGGCAGATTTAGAATTGCACCGTCGCTTGCGCCAAGAAAAAAACGTATCGGTTCGCAATGACCCAGATGGTCGTTCTCGTCTTAACGTCAACATCTTTGATGGTGAAATCATCGTGACGGATTTCGGTGACGAACTCGCTTCGCTCGGTACGATTCACGAAACGTCTTTCAATGATGCGTATGCCCAGTGGCAAGAAACAGAACTGAATAAAAGCTTGTCATGTCACTGTCCTGCGGTGCAGTGCCTTGGACCGAACGCACTTGTGAAGAACGCATATTACCCTGAGATTGATTTCACAAAACAATCGAGTCGGCTTTAAGAATGAAAAATAGGTTTTGAACGATGGCGTCCCGGGAAAAAAGTCACAAAGTAGACACATTCTGTTTTCTAAAAAGGGGTGACCGGGATGGAATGGCTCGTAGGTATTGTCGCAATCATCGGTACGTTCAGTATGGTCTTGTTCGTCATGATGGTTGGTATTCGTACTTCACACAGTATCGAACATGATGAAGTGTTCGATCAGACAGATTGGGATGAACATCTGCTGCACATGCCGCGTCCGACACGTTTTGAACAAGAAAATAAATGAAGCACGCCCCGGTCTCCCGTTTCAGAGACTGGGGCGTGTTATGCTAAAAGAAAAAAGAAAGGTCGTCGTTACTTGTGTCACGCCGTTTTGCTCTCATTTTATCAATCGTCTTCATTTCCGGTTTCACCCAGGGATTGCTGATTCCATTGCTCTCCATTTTACTTGAACGCCAAGGGACACCCGCCTTCATCAACGGTCTCAGCGCTGCCGTTCTGTACATTGGTGTCATCGTCGCTGCCCCGCTCATGGAAGGTCCACTGCGACGACGTGGTTATATTCCCGTCATTTCGTTCGGACTCGCTCTTGTTGCAGTGGCGGTCTTCTTATTCCCACTCCTTCCAAGTGTCATTGCTTGGATGATCTTACGATTTCTTGTCGGATTCGGTGATCAGACGTTGCACTATGGATCACAGGTTTGGGTGACGTCCATTACCCCAAATGAACGGTTAGGGCGAACGATGTCACTATACGGGATGGCATTCGGTCTCGGTTTTGCCCTCGGTCCTCTTGCGGCACCTCTCGTTGATATCATCAACTGGCTACCGTTCGTGTTGACGGGTACATTGACGGTCATCGTCCTGATCTTGTTATCGCGTATGCCGAACGAAAAACCATCCTCCGTCATGCCGGAGGAGCTACAAAGTGCTGCCTCACGGTATCGACTTGTCCTATCAACCGCTTGGTTCACGTTACTTCCTGGCTTTACATACGGTTTTCTCGAAGCCACACTGAATGCCAGTTTTCCCGTTTTTGCGACGCGTAACGGATACGGTCTATCTGAGACGAGTACATTGATCACGACATTCGTCGTCAGCTCGTTGATCATGCAGCTTCCACTTGGACGACTTGCGGATCACTTTGGAAAACGTCGGACGTTAGTAACTGTTCTTTCGATTGGTTCTGTCGCTTTCCTGATTGCTTGCTTCGTCTTCGAACGTTATGGTTGGTTGTTTGCGATTTTTGCTGTCAGCGGGATGGCACTTGGCTCGACGTACTCGCTCGGTGTCGCCTATATGACGGAACAGTTACCGCGACATCTTCTTCCGACGGGCAACTTGCTTGCGGGGATTGCCTTTAGTCTTGGTTCGATCCTCGGACCGATTGCCGGTAGTTTGTTCGTTCTGCTTCCAGCTATGCTTTATTTCAGCCTATTCGTTCTGGTCCTAGCGACACTTGCGTTTCTCTTACGATACGCAAAACGTCACGAATCATCCCGGATCTAAAACAAAGGATCTTGCGCTAATGATGCGCAAGATCCTTTGTTTTATTTCACGATTCCTTCTTGCCGAAAACTCCGCCAGAGCTTATCGTCGATCGCATACGGCTGTTCCTTTGCACGCTTCAGCTCTTCTGTCTCGAGCAGCACGACGACCTCTCGACCGTTGATTGACCACACTGAATCGTAACCTCTCTCCGCCTCGATGATCTCCACATCGACATCTCCATGGGTTTCCTTTAACTGCTGACTGACGCACGTTACGACGAACCGGGCAAACTCATCACGTGGACGACGAGTGGCAATGATCTTTCGAACGATCTCATTCCGTTCCATTCGTTTTCATCTCCTTCCGTTTTATAGTCGCACTAGCCTTTCAGACAAGGCCGAATCGGTCTTCACTTGACCGTACAGAAAAAAGCCGAACAGGTCGGCTTAAGCAACGAACGATTGGGAGTTACTTTGATTGAAACTATTTTTGCACGATTCTGAATCTTCGTCAACCTCGCTTTTGAAACCATACAGGAAGGTATGTCGAGACTAAAATACCACTGACGACGAAGAGTAACCCAAGCAACGCTTGCGGTGGAATCGTCTCACCCAGAATCAAGGCCGATAAACTGACATCATAGATCGGTACGAAGAACATGAACAACGACACTTTACTGACCGGATTATATTTCATCAGTAAGTTCCAAAGCGTAAATCCAGTCGCTGATAAGAAGGCAAGATACACGAGCATCCAAGCACTTGTCGTTGAAAAGGTGAATGGTGCGACGTGACCATCGAGAATGACGCCTGCGATAAAGAGACCGATTGATCCAATGACCATCGCCCATCCAGTCATCGGTGCCACCGGATAACGTGCTGAGTATTCTTTGGCAATCAAGTTACCGAACGCCCCGGAAACCATTGCTGCGATCAACAATCCTTCCCCTACTCCAAATGAGACACCTTGCCCACCTTGCGGCCAGTTGGCCAAGATGACACCTGTGAATCCAAGGAATAAGGCAAGTCCTTTAAATCGGTTCAGTCGATCGTCTTCATATCGAAAATGAGCCAGCAACATCTGGAAGAACGAAGTCGATCCGGCAATGATCGATCCTTGTACGCCGGTTGATAAAGATAGACCGATATAAAAGAAGACATACTGCAAGAACGTCAAAAAGAAGCCAAGACGACTGTAGGCGTAGGTCCGATCCTTCAGTGTGATCGTCTGTTTGAAGACGAAGACACTGACGACAAGTAATAACACACCTGCTAAAAAGAAACGATAGCTCGCAAACAGCAATTGCTCTCCGTATTCGGAAGATGTGATCTGTAATAAGTCATAACTTTTTTTAATGAAGGGAAACGCACTTCCCCACAAAAAAGTCGTCAGTAACGCAAAGACGACGAGTCCGATCCGATGGGTTAAAATTTTTTGCATCTTTCTAGTTCCTTTCCTGTTCCTTTTCACTGAAGCATGGTATAGTAATTCTACAGATAATAATAATTATAATCTAGAGACAATGAAACTCATTATCAATCAGTAAAACTCATTGATATATCACATTCTCATTCTCTTTCTATAATGATTTCATTTCTCATTTACATTTTGAAAGGAGTTTTAATATGACGACTTCCACTACTACCGATGTTCAACAGCGTTCCGTATTCCGTCATGCTTGGGATGAGCATCACGAATTGATTCTAGCATTGTTTAGCGGAATATTGATTTTAGTTGCTTACGGACTCGATAAATTCAGTGCCGCACCTGCCGTATATGTCACATTGTACTTATCAGCTTATGTGATCGGAGGATATGCGAAAGCGAAGGAAGGATTGACGGAGACGTATCAAGAAAAAACGTTGAACGTCGAATTGTTGATGATTTTAGCTGCCATCGGTGCGGCTGCCATTGGCTACTGGATGGAAGGTGCGATCCTCATCTTCATCTTTGCGTTATCCGGTGCCCTTGAAACATATACGATGAATAAGAACGAACGTGCCTTGCAAAGCTTGATGTCCTTACAACCGGAGGAAGCAACACGTCTGAATGCAAACGGTCAACTCGAAGTCGTCGGAATCGAACAATTAGCGATCGGTAACCTCGTCTATGTTCGTCCTGGGGAGCGGATTCCGGTTGATGGTGTCATCGTCCGTGGTCAAGCCGCGATCGAAGAAGCATCGATTACAGGAGAATCGATTCCGGTTGAAAAACAAACAGGTGATACCGTTTATAACTCGACCGTCAACATGAACGGTGTCTTGACGATTGAGATGACGAAAGCTGCTGACGAGTCGTTGTTCCAAAAGATCATTCATATGGTCCAAAACGCACAAAGTGAACAGTCTCCATCTGCTCAGTTCATCGAACGTTTCGAAAGCCGTTATGTCAAAATCGTCCTCCTCGTCGTCGCACTGATGATGGTCCTCCCTCATTACGTCGTTGGTTGGACATTTGAGACGAGTATTTATCGCGCGATGATTCTTCTCGTCGTCGCCTCACCTTGTGCCCTTGTTGCGTCGATTACACCTGCTGCTTTGTCTGCAATTGCCGCATCTGCGAAAAACGGCGTTCTTTTTAAAGGAGGCGCCCACATTGAAACGCTCGGTCAAGTCGATACGATCGTCTTCGATAAAACGGGAACACTGACAACTGGTAAACCCGTCGTCACTGAAAGTCGTTACGCGGAAGGCATGGACGTCCGAACAGTCCAACAAGCGGTCGCTTCCATCGAAGCGCAGTCGAACCATCCACTCGCACAAGCAATCGTCGATCACTTAAAAACCGATGTCCGCGAACCATCAACGTTTAAAGATGTGACAGGATACGGGATTGAAGCAACTGTCGATGGTGTCACGTATCGTATCGGTAAACGGGCGTTCCATGATGGTTTAGACGATCCATTCGTCGCGATCGAACAGTCATTGAAAGAGCAAGGGCATACGATCGTTTATGTCAGCAATGGAGCACAGATCGTAGCGCTTTATGCGTTACGTGATACGATTCGTCCGGAAGCCAAAACAGCGATTGCTGCCTTAAATGATCTCGGCATCGCAACGATCATGTTAACTGGTGATAATCCGGTCACGGCAGCTGCCATCTCACGTGAGGCGGGATTGACGGACTTCGTCGCTGAGTGCCTACCGGAAGATAAAGTACGCTACATCAAACAATACCAAACAGAAGGTCGGACCGTCGCGATGGTCGGTGACGGCATTAACGATGCCCCAGCCCTTGCATTAGCACATGTCGGGATTGCGATGGGTGAAGGAACGGACGCTGCGCTTGAGACCGCTGACGTCGTCTTGATGAAAAATGATTTAGGTCGTCTTGCCTATGCTGTGCACAAAGCCCGGAAGATGAACCGGATCGTCAAACAAAACATCACGCTTGCGATCGGTGTCATCCTCCTATTGATCGCATCGAATTTGTCCCAGTTCCTCATCATGCCGTTCGCCGTCGTCGGACACGAAGGATCAACGATTCTCGTCATCTTGAACGGTTTACGCCTTCTTCAACAGGATGCTTTACCAAGTCTTCCACAGCGTTCATCTGAAAAACGATTAGCTGCTTAACCATCAAAAGAGCCTGACTGCCATGTGGCAGTCAGGCTTTTTTGTACCTTCATCCGAACGTATTCGTCGGAATGGCATCAAGTTCAGCTTGTTCTTTCAAGCGCTTTTCTTCCATTTTCTTCGGATCCGCTTTTTTCATGAACCGTTCCCATGATGCGTTCAATTCAGAACCGAGTAAGATGATCAGCCCTGTGAAGTAGAGCCATAGTAACAAGATGACGACACTACCGAGCGAACCGTACGTTTGATTGTAATTCGAGAAGTTCGAGACGTAAAATCCGAATCCAACCGATAATAATTGCCAGACGATGACACCAAAAACGGCTCCTGGAATTGCTTCTTTGAATGTAATCGGACGCTTTGGTGCGACGCGGTAAAAAATCGACAGGATACCAATCAATAGAATCGTCGACACGACATATCGTAAGACCGTCAGTAGGATTTTTTGCCCCATATCGATCGGTAACACGAAGTTGGCAAGATACGTAATGATCGGACCACCGAGCACATTCAAGACGATCAGCAACAACATCCCGACTCCGAGCACGATCGTGAGTAACAAGGCAATCCCACGCGCTGCGACAAATCCACGGGGCGAGAAGTCACCATAGGCATGGTTTGCTGTCGTGATCAAACGATCGACCCCTTTGGAAGCAGACCAGACAGCAAGAATGGCACCGATTGATAACAGACCACCCTGCGGTTCTTTGATGGCTTGGAAAATTGTATCCGTGAACGTATTGACGGCTCCGCCTGGCGCTAGGTCCCGAATTTGTGACTCGAGTGTCTGACGATCGATGTCAAAGAATGATAAGACCGAAATGACGAAAATGATTCCTGGGAAAATGGATAAAAACCAATAATAGGCGAGTGTCCCTGCATAATCCGTGATATTATGATCGGACATTCGCTGCTTTAAGTTCAGGGCAAGCCCTTTTGGATCGCGTGAATGCGCCATCGTCATCTCTCCTTCATGAAAAAGAGGCAGTCGAAGACCACCTCATTGTTTTAATATACTTTTCCCATTTTATTTCAACTAAAACCTCATTCGTTTTCAGAAAGGATTAATTCATAGAATGGTTCTGTCATTTCTGCCAGCTGTTTGGCAAGTGACGGTGGACGAATCGGTAACGAAGGTAGCTCCGAACGCTTGATCCAGACCGGTGTATAACCCGATCCTTCCTCTTCGAACTCTTCACCCGTACCCGTTCCAAAGCGACCCCCAATTGTTTTCGCCCAAAAATAAGGATTGTCGAATCCATTAAAACGGACGATGGCGGCAACACCGGTCAACTCCACATCGATTCCAAGTTCTTCATGTGCTTCACGAATCGCTGCTTCTTCTAACGATTCTCCGTTATCTTTCCCACCGCCTGGAAAGACATAATACGTTTCGTTCGGTTTATCCCGTCGGATCAACGCAATTTCATCTTGTTCGTTTCGTAAAATGATTGCACTTCGTTGAATCGGCATGACGCCACCTCCCCTTTTATCATTTCTACTTATCGAAGAGCATCCAGCATTTCAGGAACGAGTCCATTCTCTGTCGAAGCGATGACTTCCGCTGCAACCTTCATGCCAAGCTTCAAGGCTTCTTCTGCCGGTCTCTCTTGTGTCAATTCAGACAAGACAGCAGAGAAGAATGAGTCGCCTGCTCCCGTTGAGTCAACGACCTTCACTTTTTTCGTTCCGACGTGACCTGATGTCGCTGTACGCCGATCAACGTAGACCGCCCCGAGTTCACTCATCGTCACGACCGTGAATGGAGCACCTTTTTTCGCTAACTCATTTGCTACATGAATTGCATCTTCAACCGTCACGATCGACAGATCAGACAGAATTTCCGCCTCTTCTCGGCTACAAATGAATCCAGTGAACCCTTGTAGCAGATGACGATTTCGTTCGATGACGCTCAAGTGACCACACACACCAAACAACGGCAACTCCATTTTGCGACATAAATGAATCAAACGTTCTAAGACCGTAACGGACAAATCAAGATCGATTGCAACGGCATCGACTCCATCGAGCGCATAGACCGATTGACGTAAAATCGCCTCTTCGAGCAACTTCGCATCCGGTTGTTTCGAGATCGATGTTTGCAAGTCACCTTCGTTATCCATGACAGCTAGCCACATGCCCATTCCATGATCTTCTAACATTTCGACGTGATCCACATTTGCACCGTAAGATTTCAGCTCATCGAGCACTCCCACGCCAATCTGATCATTCGTAACCGTCGAGATAAAGCGAACTTCATTCCCGAGGACGGCTAGATTTTGTGCTACGTTGCGTCCTGTTCCTCCATTTGAAAACGTGATGTCTCCTACGTTTTTCGCATCCTTATGCAAAGGAGCGAACGAAGTTCCTTTTATGTCGACGAATACTTTTCCGATTACCGCGATTTTATTCATTTCAGTTCCACCTCTAACCATATTTCCTGATTTCCGACCTTGTTTGATCTTTCAGGCACATTGCTTCAATTATAGTAAAATTTTAAATCAGTGACAACCGAAGTAGTTTTTTTCTAACTGTTCGCTATCTTCACGTTAAAAAAGCAGCAAGCGGATCGCCTGCTGCTTTGATTAAAGATTAGATATTCGCGATCACGAGACTGATTGCGAGTAAGAGTCCGAAAATCGTGTTCACTTTACCGGTCTGTGCCATGCCAGGCATCAGCTTTTCCGGTGGTAAGTCTTCCCAGAAGAGACGTACTGCTTTGATCATGAGCGGAATACTCAATAACGCGAGTAACGCAAACCATGAGACTTCGAATGCGAGTACAGCAATAATGAGAGACAGGACAGCTGCCGCAAAAAATCCGATCAAGACGTACACGGCACGGCGATGTCCGACGAGACAGGCAATCGTTTTTCGTCCGTTGACCTTATCATTATCCAAGTCCCGAATGTTATTCGCAAGTAGGATCGAACCAATCAAGATGGCGACTGGTACCGAAATCGCAACGGCTTCTGTCGGAACATAACCAATTTGTAAGTACGCCGAAATCGCGATGATGATATACCCCATGAAAAAGCCTGCAACGACTTCTCCAAATGGTGTATAGGCAATCGGAAGCGGTCCTCCTGTATAGATATATCCGACGAACATCGAAATGAGTCCTACGACAAGTAACCACCACGATGTCTCGATGCATAGATACACACCGAGTAATGCCGAGATGCCGTACAATGTAAGTGCGAACGCTAGGATCGTTCCCGGCTTGAATCCGTCACGAACGATCGATCCGCCGATTCCGACCGATTCCTCCGTATCTAAACCACGTTTGTAATCGTAGTATTCATTGAACAGATTCGTTGCGATTTGAATCAACATCGATGCGATCAACATCGCCACGAACAAATCCAAGCGTATCGATTCCACGCGTGGTGCGACAACTGCCGTACCGACGACGACCGGAACAAAACTTGCTGTTAATGTATGCGGTCGTGTCATTCGCCAATAGACAGCGATTGATTTATTCATATAATAACCCCTTTCCTGTCTAAGTGTATCGGGTTTCGTTTTTTGCTGTCAATGTTCAATCCGAGATAGCTTATTCCTTCTTTTTTGTCCGCAAAAAGTTTACACTTAGATTAAGTGAAACATATCACAGTATCTATAGACTAGGGGGCAATGAGCGGTATGGCTTACGCTCAACAAGAGCTAAAACAGTGTATCGAACAGGCCGTCAGTCAGGCGAACGCCTCACAACGACCTATACTCGCTTCGTATTCATGGGAAATCGAAGCAACTGACATGCGTTCCCTCGAACAGGGTATCGAGGAACGATTTTATTTCGCGACACCTGATCGCTCGATGCGGGCCATCGGGTTTGGCATCGTACAACAACTTCAGGCTTCAGGAACGGATCGTTTTCTACGAATTCAATCGCAATGGGCAAACTTGAATCGCGATCATGTCGGTCATGATTTATTTGCGTTCAGCGGATTTTCGTTTACCGAACTTAAACAACCGGATTATCGTTGGTCTTCCTTCGGAGACGCTTCGATGACGATTCCGAAGTTTTTATTTCTAGAACAAGATGGCAAGACACGTGTGACGATTTTTGTTCGCGTCGAACCAATGGATCAAGTCGATTCTATCTTAAATGAACTCTCACTCGATTTCGCCAAAGTCAATCAACCGCAACCATCGACTGCGGCAGGCGTCACGCGCTTACGACTATCGCGAGATGGGAATGAAGCCTTTGAAGCTTCGTTCCATCAAGCGATGCACTACTTGGAGACGACACTTGAAAAAATCGTCCTGGCGCGCGAAGTCGTCTATGAGCTGGATCGTCCACTCGACGTAGCCGCTGTCGTCGCTGAACTCGAAGATACGCAGCCCGGCAGCTACGTCTTCTGTTTCCAACCAAATCCGGAAGAAGCCTTTATCGGCGCTACACCGGAACGACTCGTCTTAAAACGTGGACGTCGTCTTGAAACGGCAGCCGTCGCTGGTTCTGCACCACGCCACGCAACGGATGAGATGGACGAAGCACTCGGTCAATCGTTATTACAAGATCAAAAGAACCGGGTAGAGCACGGAATCGTCGCGGATTCGATCGAACGGACATTATCTGTATTTTCAGAGGAACTGGATTGTCCGGATACGCCGATTCTCTTGAAGAATCGCCATATTCAACATCTTTATACACCGATCACAGCTCATTTAAAAGAAGATGTGACGTTATTCCAATTAATCGAAAAACTGCATCCGACACCTGCACTTGGGGGCGAACCCAAGCAGTTAGCAGTCGATGCCATCCAAGAAATCGAAACGTTCGAACGAGGATGGTACGGTTCACCTGTTGGTTGGATGAACGGACAGGATGACGGGGAATTCATCGTTGCCATTCGATCTGGATTGTTTACAGAACGGGCGGTCATTCTTTACGCCGGTTGCGGTCTCGTCGAAGGCTCTCATCTCGATAGTGAACTGGCAGAGACAGAAACTAAACTATCACCGATGGTACAAGCACTTGGACACGTCGGTTCGATTGAAAAGGATGATATTTATGTTGACTAAGTGGATGCACACGTTAATTGATACGCTCGTCGCTTCTGGTGTCCGGGACTTCGTCATCAGTCCCGGCTCTCGTTCGACACCACTTGCCATTGCTGCTTTTCTGCATCCTTCTAGCCGTACCCACGTCCTTGTTGACGAACGGTCGGCTAGTTTTTTTGCTTTAGGTCTAACACGGACGGAAGAACGTGTTCGTCCCGTTGCGTTGATTTGTACAAGCGGTACCGCTGCGACGAACTATTATTCAGCAGTGACCGAAGCGAATATTTTTGAACTTCCGTTGATCGTATTGACCGCCGATCGACCACATGAATTACGGAATGTCGGTGCGCCACAAGCTATTGATCAGGTTGGTCTGTACGGGAAGCAGGTTCGGCATGCGTTTGATCTTCCGTTAGCAGAAGAAGCGAGCCTTCCTTACGTCGCTCATGTTGCACAACGCGCAACCCTACTCTCTCTAACGGAACCAGCTGGCCCGGTTCAAATCAACGTTCCGTTACGTGAACCGCTCGTGCCAGAACTCGATCTCTTACGGACAGGGCGTCCGGTCGGTGTATTACCTGAACCGACACCGGGCGTAAACAACGCTTTAGCGACCGCACTTCAAGAAGAGCGTCTTCTTTTTGTGCTTGGACCACAACTTACTACGGCGGACAGTCAGGTTGTCATCTCGTATGCGAAACAAGCAGGGATTCCGGTGTTGGCGGATCCACTCAGTCAAGGACGACAATCGCATGATGCTCACGTTTTTGCCTATTACGATACATGGCTCAAACATCCCGCTACCGCTCAGCACGTCCGACCAGACCGAATCATTCGTTTCGGTGCCATGCCGACGTCAAAGCCTTATCTGCTTTGGTCTCGGGAGATTCCGACGACGGTCGTCGGTCATCCAGGAAACTGGCGCGATCCACAGCTTCATTCGGATTTCGTAATTGGTCACGCGCGACAACTCGCGCATCATGAATCTGTTCCGCACGATCCTGCATATCTGACACTGTTGCAACAGGCGGAGCGACGCGTCGCCGCTGCTTTTGCGACAATCGATCAAGAGGAGATGACGGAATATAACGTCGTCCGTGCATTGGCGACGTTACAGGACGGAAGTCTCTTTGTTTCGAACAGTATGCCAATCCGGGATGTCGATACGTTCCTACCGACAGGAACATCCCTTCGCCTACTCGCGAACCGAGGAGCGAACGGAATTGACGGCATTCTCTCAAGCGCTCTAGGAGCAACGTTTGATGCCACACATCGCTACTTACTCGTCGGTGACTTGGCGTTCATTCATGATATCAACGGTCTGATGACAGCACGGACGCTTCCGTTAACGATCATTCTCGTCAACAATGCAGGTGGTGGCATTTTTAGCTTTTTACCGCAACAACGACTTGAGCAAGAGGTATTCGAGCCACTCTTCGGTACACCGCAGCATCTCGACTTCGCTTCTCTCGCTTCCGGATACGGTGTAACCTATCAGGCGATCGATTCCATTGCCGCGTTACGTCAAGCACTTGCGGAAGAGACGAACGTCACTCGGATTCTTGAAGTCAAGACGACACGAACAGAAAACGTACAGATGCACCGTTCGATCTGGGACGTGACGAATCATGCGTTAGCCGAGGTGTTCCAATGATTTTGCGTGGCCATACGTATCATGTGAAAATCGAGGGATCGGGTCCACCGCTCCTATTGCTTCATGGTTTTACAGGCTCGCTCTCGACGTGGGACATGCTAAGTGAGCATTTATCGACTCACTTCACCGTCTATCGCCTCGATTTGATGGGACACGGAAAAACGACACCGGCGTCTGAGCAACGAATGCGTTTGACGCAACAGGTCAAGGATCTCGAGGCACTGCTCGCTATGCGATCCGAGCCATGGATCGTCCTCGGATATTCGATGGGTGGACGAATCGCTTTAATGCTGAGCGTCGTCTCTGAGCAAATCGCTCGGACGATCGCTGTTAGTACGACACCGGGTATCCAGACGGCAATCGAGCGAAAAGTACGTCGTACATCGGATCGATTGCTTGCGGAGCGACTCGAAAAAGGCGGACTCGAAGCTTTCATCGATCACTGGGAGACACTTGGACTATTTAAACCCCAAGCCCTTCTCCCGGAATCGCAACGTACGCGACTGCGTCAGGAGCGTCTTTCCCAAACGGTTGAAGGTTTAAGTGCTTCGTTACGTACACAAGGTACAGGAAGCATGCCATCCCTATGGTCATGCCTTCCGAAAGAGATTGATTGGATCGTCGGGGCAGAGGATGAAAAATTCCGTGCCATCGCTTCACGAGCGGCATCACCTGAAAAAATTCACGTGATTTTGCACGCTTCGCACGCCCCACATATCGACCAACCGCAAAAGTTTGTTACAATGGTAGAGAATCTACTTATTCATCACTAACATATTGGGGGAATTCACATGAAATATGCTCCGGAATGGGTATCAGCCCGCAGCTATGAAGACATCAAATATGAACAATGGAACGGGATCGCGAAAATCACGATCAACCGTCCTGAAGTTCGCAATGCGTTCCGACCACACACGGTCCACGAACTCATCGACGCATTTTCACGTGCACGTGACGATCAAAATGTCGGCGTCATCATCTTAACAGGTGAAGGTGATCTCGCATTCTGTTCTGGCGGAGATCAAAAGGTACGTGGACATGGTGGATATGTCGGTGACGATGAAATTCCACGCTTGAACGTTCTTGATCTTCAACGTTTGATTCGTGTCATCCCAAAACCAGTCATCGCTATGGTCGCAGGTTATGCGATTGGCGGCGGACACGTCCTTCACCTCGTGTGTGACTTGACGATCGCTGCAGACAACGCCCGCTTCGGACAAACTGGTCCAAAAGTTGGTTCATTCGATGCTGGATATGGCTCTGGTTACCTCGCACGCGTTGTTGGACACAAGAAAGCGCGTGAAATCTGGTACCTCTGCCGTCAATATGACGCACAGCAAGCACTTGATATGGGACTCGTCAACACGGTCGTTCCACTCGCAGATCTCGAGCAAGAAACGATTCAATGGTGTGCTGAAATCCTTCAACATTCACCAACGGCTCTTCGTTTCCTCAAAGCAGCATTCAATGCTGATTCAGATGGTCTTGCAGGGATTCAGCAACTCGCAGGAGATGCAACGTTGTTGTACTACACAACGGACGAAGCAAAAGAAGGACGCGATGCGTTCAAAGAAAAACGCAACCCGGACTTCGGACAGTTCCCGCGTTTCCCATAATGAAAAAAAGGTTCAATCGTCTTACGACATTGAACCTTTTTCGTATATTCATCTCAAAAGGAAGTGACTATTTTGTATCCTTGGATCTATACACGGGCAAAAGAACAACCGGATGACATCGCACTCATTACGGAAACAGAGCGTTGGTCGTGGTCCGAACTATATGCACGCGCGCATCGCTTAGCGAGTACTTGGGCGACGATCGTGACACGCGGAGACCAGATCGCCCTGTACGGTCCATCGAGTGCGCGCTACATCGTCGCACTTCACGCAGCTCAATTGCTTGAACTGACCGTCGTCCCGATCAACACACGTTTGACGCAAACGGAAGTATTACGTCAATTTAAACAGGCAGATGTACGGCTCATCGTGACGGACCGGACACTTGATACAAGAATCCCGTGCGTGGCTTTCTCTTATGAAAAAGAAGCACCTGACCTGTTAATACGCCATATGCCCAAGCAATACGTCCAATCGATGCTCTTTACGAGTGGTACGACCGGACATCCGAAAGCCGTCGAACAAACGATGTTGAATCATTTTTCAAGTGCGACGAACGCCGCGCGTCATATCGGATCGCTGCCAGAGGATCGTTTTTTGATCGTCACACCGCTGTTCCATATGAGCGGATTAGCTGTCGTCTATCGGGCAGTCATCTATGGAGTACCGATCATTCTTGAGCCACATTTTTCGCCAGAACGCGCCTTGCACTGGATTACGACAGAAAAGATCACCCACGTCTCACTCGTCTCGGTCATGCTTGATCGACTGCTTGAAGCCGGACTACGTCGCCACGCACTTCGCGTCGTACTGACAGGAGGCGGTCCTGTACCATTACCGATTCTGACGCGTGCACTCGACCGCAATATCCCGGTCATGCAGACATACGGGATGACGGAAACCGCGTCACAAATTGCAACCCTCTTGCCTGAGGATGCCTTACGAAAAATCGGATCTGCCGGACAAGCAATTCATCCGACACAAATCCGCATTACGCGTCATCAAGAAATCGAAGTCAAAGGACCGACGATCATGAAAGGCTATTTTCATGAGGAAGAGAAAACGGCAGACGCCTTTACGGCAGACGGTTTTTTCAAGACTGGTGACTTAGGACGTCTGGACGCCGACGGATACCTCTATGTCCTCGATCGTCGAAGCGACCTCATCATCTCAGGTGGGGAAAACATTTATCCAGCTGAAGTCGAATCAGCACTTCTCTCGATTGATGGGATTCAAGAAGCAGGTGTCGTCGGACGATTTGATGCTAAATGGGGACAGGTTCCGGTCGCCTTCATCGTCAGTACACTCGATGAATCCATCGTCCGAACGGAAATCAGTCAATTGCTCGCTAAATATAAATGTCCGGTTGATTATATCTATCATAGCGCGTTGCCACGCAATGCGAACGGTAAACTATTACGGAAGCAACTGAAGGAGTCATTATGAACATTACTCTCCGCTCTGCCGAACTGTTCGATGTTCCGCTCGTCTTTCGTCGTCCGATGCAAACCGCCCTCTCGACGTTGACAGTACGCCGGACGACGATTTTGCGTCTGACCGATTCGGAAGGACGAGTGGGTTACGGGGAAGGTGTCGCGTTTGATACACCGTGGTATACATCGGAAACACAGCACTCCCTCAAAGGAATCGCTCCGCTGCTGTATCGATTACTTGAACAACCGCTAAATCATCCAGCAGACGTTACGGATCGTTTCCGCATCGTCCAAGGTAATCCGATGGCAAAGGCGATGTTCGAAGGAGCGATCTATGAATTATTCGCAGCAACTACCGGTCAATCGCTCGCCACGTATCTCGGAGGTGATGAATCATCTCTCGTACCTTGCGGGAAAGCACTCGGACGGGCTTCTGCAGCACAGACCGTCGAAGCCGTCGGACAAGCGATCGCTTCCGGATATGGACGGATCAAGCTGAAGCTCGCTCCGACGGATACCGTCGTTCTTGAGCAAGTACGTGCCGCTTTCCCTGATGCGCCCTTGATGTTTGACGCTAACGGCAGCTTCACTGAAGCAGACTTCCCTCTATTACAACAGTGGGATTCATTCGGTCTCGTTATGATGGAACAGCCGCTCGCAGCGTCGGATTGGTCGGGACATCAACGTCTCGCTAGACTCTTACAGACACCGATTTGTCTGGATGAATCCATCGTCGCTCCAGTGGATGCCGAGTTGATGCAGACGCTCCACGCTGGTCAGATTCTAAACATCAAGCCGGCACGCGTCGGTGGACTGACGAACGCTTTGTCCCTTCGAACAAAAGCACCCTACTGGCTCGGTGGGATGTTCGAGAGCGGTATCGGGCGTCGTCAGACCCTTGCTTTTGCAACACTTCCTGGACTCGCTTATCCGATTGATATGGCAAGTACTGCCGATTATTTCGAAGAAGATTTGCTTGAGACCCCGTATCATGTCGAACACGGACACATTCGTTATTCCGCTCCAGCCGTATCCAAGTCACAGTTAAACAAATTGGCAACGTCCCGGATATCCTTATGATAGGAGCACTACGATGAAAAAGAGACAATGGATTGACTTCCATTGTCTCTTTTTCGTATTTTACTATATGAGCTTTTCTTAGAACGATTCTTTGCCTTCGACTTTCGTCAAAATCTCATACCCGTCCTTCAAGACGACGACCGTGTGCTCGAATTGTGAGACGAGGCTCCGGTTCGGTGTGTATAACGTCCAACCGTCCCGCTCATCTTCGATACAGAACTCATCTCCTGTTGAAATGAACGTCTCGACAGCGATGACTTGCCCTTCCTTCAACAAATCATTCTCTTCACGATTGAAGTAGTTCGAGATGGATTCTGGCTCACCATGGAGTGTCTTACCGAGACCATGTCCCGCTAAGTTACGGATAACCGTGAAACCACTCTTACGTGTTTCGGCATAGATCGCTTTTCCGATCTGGTTGACCTTCGTTCCGGCTTTGACTTTTTCAAGCCCTTTCTCAAGCGCCGTCAATGATACTTCAACGAGTCGGACATCTTCCGGACGTTTTGCTTCTCCTGCGATGACCGTCTTCCCTGTGTCCGAGTAGTAGCCGTTCTTCACAGCCGAGACATCGACATTGACGATATCACCTTCTTGAATGACATACTTCCCTGGAATACCGTGTGCTGCGATATCGTTGACACTGATACATGTCGCTCCTGGAAAATCGTACATGACGATTGGAGCAGACTCTGCTCCCTGTTCCTTCAGGATGCGTGCTCCGATGTCATCGAGCTCCTTTGTCGTGATTCCCGGTTTGACGGCATCCGCCATCTCATCGCGTGCCATGGCGACGATTCGTCCAATTTCTCGTAATGCATCGTAATCATAATCTAACACTTTCATTTCCTCCTCATTCACTCAATCGTTCTTGATATAGATAATCTGCAGAGATATCCGCAAATAAGAACATCCCATTACTAAGCGGCATACTAAATGTCCGCGTTTGTTCACTCGAGCTGAAGTCGACATACCGTTCGGACAAATATCCGCTATGTCGTCGCTCCATCGCTACCGTCGTCCGGATGAAGTAAGGACGGAAACTCCAATTATATCCCTTGTAGAAGGAATACAGTTTCCACTCCCCACTCTTTTTACTGACGTTTGAAGATTGTTGGAATCCATTCGCATCCGTGATATAAAACCGGATAAATTCCGGCTCCATCTTCCGGGCGAGCGTCAGCAACCATTGATCGAGATCTTGCTCCGGCTTTAAGGAGCGGCAATCTTCATTAAATCGAACCGTCCAGTCTTGCTCTAGCTGAAACAAGCGATTCATCTGCTCGCGATCATATTTATAGAACATCGGGACTTCATGAATCAACACTTCCATACCAGGACAGGTCATGACCCATTCAGGTGATGCTTCTCCAAGTAGATTCCCCATGTAGTAACGTCCTCCGTGCTGCCACGCATACCGAAGTTGACCGAGATGACTGATGTTCTTATACAAAAGTGGCGCTCCAAGCTGGTCGCAAAGATGCTCCATCGTCTGTAAGAGATGGGGATACGACGCTGAGACGGTCTTTTTTTCAATCATGGAGGATAAATCGACGATCAACATATCCGGTGACATCGAAAAGACACGTTCAAGACTCGTTGCTTCCGCACGGTCCAGCGCTACCTTCAGTCCAGAGTTCTGGTAATACGCGACGATCCGACCCAGACGGTCAAAATCATCGACTTGGACATCCGTCAAAGTAACGTACATCCGCTCTTTTGGAAACGACGAGTCGACCGTCCGTAAGACATGCAAGAAGTCCTCCCCACCGTTTTCAAACAGCCAAGCTGGACGACAACGGATCAGAATAAACGCTTGTGCATCGGAGGGTACTTTTTGGAATGCTTGACGGACGACATGCCCCATGACTTCGAGTTGATACTCGATTGGAACATCGTCTTCCTGAAAAAATGGTTTTAACGGTTCTCCACGAAAATGGGACTGGATTTCATACCCTTCCACCTTAAAAGGGGCAGCGCCTACGATCGGTTGAAACCATGCCTCTATCTCTTCGGGATGAACGATGACATCTAATGCATCCATTCTATTCCCCCCTTGTACTCTTGTTCTATCTTAACAAAAAAAGAGCCTCTCTGTAACGAGAGAGCCCCTGTTTTACGATAACGTCGTATCTTTCCGCAATGCGATATACAAGTACACACCGAATGTCGCCGTCAAGTAGATGATACTCAGGACACCGTATTGGATTCCGACGGCTCCTCCCTTACCGATGGCTAGCACAAGAAAGATGATGCCGCCAAATAATAAGGTTGCCAACGGAATATAACGAAAATGTCCTTTTGTCGTCCGCTCACAAATCTTTTTCGTCGCGACAATCAGTGCAACGAGACAGACGGATGCTGCTACATAAATGGTATACACGAATGATTCAGCCCTCTCCCTATCGTTCATGGCTCATTTTATCATGACCGCTCAGATAAATCATAAAAAAGAACCGACTTGTCTGTGACAAATCGGTTCGAATCGTTTACTTTTCAAAACGCGGCTTACGTCCACCACGGTTACGATCGCTTTCGCTACGGTTGCTACGTCCAGCATAACCGCCTTCACGACGATCTGATGAAGAAGATGAACGACCACCTTCACGACGCTCACCACCGCGTGGGTTGTTTCCACGGTATCCGCCACTGCGGTTGCCGCTTCCACTTCCACCTTTGTTTCCGTAAGGACGACGGTTTCCACCACCGTTGCTACCGAAACGTTTCACGCGGATTGGTTCGATTGAAGAGATTTGGACTGGTGTTGCGTCCGGCTCTTTCGTCAATCCTTTAAGTGCTGCTGAAAGAAGTTCCACCGCTTCGTACTCTTCTAAGAGTTCTTGTGCAAGTGTCGTATATTCTTTTGAGTCTTTTGCTTCAACACGTTTGATGAGTTCTTGTGCAGCAAGCTTCAAGTTGCCTTCTAAGATTTCATCAAGTGTTGGTGCATGACGACGTGACATTTTTTTGTTCGTGACACGTTCGATTGTTTTAATTTGACCGAATTCACGTGGTGTAACGAACGTGACAGCCGATCCTGTTTTACCAGCACGACCTGTACGACCGATCCGGTGAACGTAGCTTTCTGGGTCTTGTGGGACGTCGAAGTTGTAGACGTGTGTGACACCAGAGATGTCAAGACCACGTGCTGCAACGTCTGTCGCGACGAGGATATCGATCGTTCCTTTTTTGAAACGACGGATGACTTGGTCACGTTTTGCTTGTGTTAAGTCACCGTGTAAACCGTCAGCTGTGTATCCACGTTGAATCAAACCTTCAGTCATTTCGTCAACACGTTTTTTCGTACGACCGAAGATGATTGAAAGTTCCGGAGAATCCGTATCGATCAAACGGCAAAGGACGTCGAATTTTTGGCTTTCTTTTAATTCGATGAATGACTGCTCGATGTTCTCAACTGTCATTTCTTTCGCTTTGACTTTGATGTGTGTCGGAGTCGTCATGAAACGATCTGCGATTTTACGAATTTGTGGTGGCATCGTTGCTGAGAACAAGAGTGTTTGACGAGTTTCAGGAAGTGCACCGAGGATTTTCTCGATGTCTTCGACGAATCCCATGTTCAACATCTCATCTGCTTCATCAAGGATGACCGTTTGAACGTGATCAAGGTTCAACGTCTTACGGTTCATGTGATCCATCAAACGTCCTGGTGTTGCAACGACGATTTGTGGATTTTTACGAAGTGCACGGATTTGACGATCGATTTGTTGTCCACCGTAGACAGGAAGTGCATGAACGCGTTTTACGTCACCGATACGGTTCAATTCTTCTGCTACCTGGATTGCAAGTTCACGTGTCGGAGCAAGGATCAACGCTTGGATGTTGCGTGATTTTGCGTCAAGACGCTCGATTGTCGGGATACCGAATGCTGCAGTTTTACCAGTACCTGTTTGTGCTTGACCGATTAAGTCAACGCCGCTGAGTCCGACTGGAATTGTTTCTGCTTGGATTGGTGTTGCTTCTTCAAAGCCCATTTTTAGGACACCTTTGATAAGTGCCTCACTAAGATTTAATTCACGAAATGTTGTCAATGCTAAATACTCTCCTTTGTCATATGAAAAGCGTCTGCCACTAAACAGACGCTACCGTAACGAATACAATCGACTACCTATTATAACAGAATCTATCACATAAAGATAGAGTGGTTTCTCTTATAATAATGTTTAGGGAAGTCACCATCATAATCGTTGCCATAAGGGCGAGGGAAAGGCGATGTGCCCGGACCGTGCGATGAACGTCATCGCGTGCTCCCACTAGTGATGGGGTATATTCAGTAAATGGTCGCCGGTAATCAAACCAGCCGCAACCACCAAAATGATGAATTCCTTACTATCTATTCGAAACGCAGGTTTACTCGGTCCGATTATTTCGTCAACCGAATACCCGTTTCATTTTTTTCTATTTTTTTATCTTTCAACAGGCGACCGAGCGCTCGTTTGAATGCTGCCTTACTGAGACCGAATACTTCATCGATCGTCTCGGGAGCTGTCTTATCACCATACGGCATCTGACCATCATGTTCAAGTAGATGGTTTAGAATCAACTCCGCGTCTGTATCAATGGCTTCAAAGGCACGTGGTCGTGCTGAAAGTAATACTGTACCATCTGGTTTTACATTTGTCACTCGTAATTTCAAGACTTCTCCAAGACGCGGCCAACGTTCCATCTCGCGTTCATGCAAGAATCCAATCGATTGATCGTTGACCCAGACGTTAACGCCTGGTTCACGTTGTGAGAAGACGAGACCTTCGACGTCCATGTTGTTCCACTCCTCTGGAGCTGGCTTCGCACGTAAGTTGAAGTATGCATAAGGTGCAGGGTCTCCGAGTAACCGAAGCTTCTGATCATGTTTCAGACGAATGAAGAGTTGATCGCCTTCTTCCGGCCAGAACATCCGGCGCTGCGGCAAATCGTCGAGTGAGACGAGAACGTCTTTTTGAATGCCGATGTTCGCGAACACTCCTGTGTTATAACGTGTTCCATTAACCGTCGTTTTGACATAGTCTTCAAATGAAGCTTCTGGAATCGTCATCGATGATGCCAGACGCCCTTCATTATCTTGATACAAGAAGACTTCTACCTCTTCATCGAGGGCTACTTTACGTGTTTGTTCATTGTTATGCAACAACACATCTTCATTTCCATCTGTCAGAAATACTCCGAACTCTGCTTCGCGTTCTACTTTTAATATGACAACCTGTCCTGCGCGTAATCCCATTTCGGGTCATCTCCTCTCTGTATTTGAATCGGTTCCAGTCCTTGTGAATCGTTCTGCTGTTCTTTCCCTACCATACTATACTCTTTTTCCATTCAACTCTGATATCGACACAGCAATGACAGTTGTGACATCTTTGTGAACGAAACACATTTGCGTGATTTTTTTGAAAAAAAGATATATGATTAAATAACAGGAAAAAGAAGGTTTAGTTTAGGTAAATATGGGGGATAAAAATGTTTCATAATATTCAATCGCGTTCGTTCGCACGAC
This sequence comes from Exiguobacterium abrahamii, assembly GCF_015645365.1. NCBI lineage: Bacteria > Bacillati > Bacillota > Bacilli > Caryophanales > Exiguobacterium > Exiguobacterium abrahamii. The sequence goes on along the minus strand of NZ_JADOYC010000004.1, from coordinate 178,502 downwards.
GCTTCACGAAAACATTGGTTTTTGCATTTTTTGCGTTCCTTGCTACGATTGGAATCGTCTTCGCAGAAGGATCAAACAGTACGGATATGACACCGAAGACACCAGCGCTTCAGCAAATCGACCGCCCTTAAAATCTACACCTTCCGTGTGGATTTTTTATTTTTTCCGGACATTTACAGGACGATAAAGGAAAATCACGACTTATCTCGAATTGTAATGAACATACCATTATTTTAATTTCGAGGAGGAAACGGACGTGCTCTTCTACTTATTCACGACGATTGCGGGTCTCATCACTACATACTTAAGTTTTGTTACCGGTTATTATACGAGTTCGATCGGTGTGTTCGTCTTTACGCTAGCGATTTGTCTGTCACTATCATCAATTCGCCAGCTGATACGTACGTCCTATCTGACTTACATTGAATACATTCAACATCGCCGTGTCAAAAAACAGTACGAACGGATGAAAAAACGTGAACTTTCTTATCAAGTCTCCTATCCTCAACAAGATTCCAGCACACCACTTGCATTCTCCGCGACAGAACAGCATGATAAGTAAAGAACACGATTTCATCATCTAGGAGGAACAGATTCATTATGAACGAAATCCCTTTATCAAACGGTTGGACACTTCGCTACTCCCCTGTCATCGATTTATGGTTGAAGGAAGATGGCGTACTGCTCGTAGATCACGAAGATAAGGTCCGCTTGACTCTCATTTTGGATGAGGAAACGATGGAAATCAAACAGATCGACAATACGAACGCTACGTTCTCCGTCGATCCAACGACACGTCGCCTTACCTTTGAACTAGGAGAAAGCGAAGAGGAATCTGAACCTCGTTACTGGGAATAATCACGCAGACCGGGTGCGACGCCCGGTCTTTTTTTGTACAATAACATCAGTAATGAAAAAGGAGCTGTCACTTCACCATGATACGTACTGTCATATGGTTCATTTATTTTGGACTTGTCTTACCCTGTACCTTACCGTTTTTACCTAGCGCAAAACGTCGAACGCACCTCGCGCGTTATGCATTCGTCCAGCGTGTAGCAAGCGTCTGGGCAAACTCTCTTCTCCGACTCGCTGGTGTTCGTGTCAACGTGACGGGTCGTGAGCATATCCCGGCAAACGAACCCGTCGTTTTCATCTCGAATCACCAAGGGAACTTCGATGTTCCGATTCTACTTGGAACAATCGATAAACCGAAAGCATTCATCTCAAAAATCGAAGTGAATAAAATCCCGATCGTCAATGTTTGGATGAATCTGATGGGATGTGTCATGATCGATCGAAAAGATCGACGCCAATCACTGAAAGCAATCCGTTCTGGTGTCGAGACGATCAAGGATGGACAATCGATGATCATCTTCCCGGAAGGAACACGCTCCAAAGGCGGTCCAATGGCGGAATTCAAAGCGGGTAGCTTCACACTCGCGACCTCAAGTGGCGCTCGTGTCGTACCTGTCGCAATTTCGGGGAGTTATCGTGTCATGGAGGAGACGGGTAAGATTCGTCCTGCCACGGTCGACGTCACGATCTTACCGTCGATTGATCCGAGTACGATGACACAGAAAGAACTCGTCCAAACAGTCGAACAGCAAATCAAACAGATTGTAGAAGGTGTCTAATATGTTAATGAAAGCAGAAAATCTCAAAAAAGAATTCGCCGATAAAATCGTCTTCGAAGATGTGACATTCTCCGTCTCACCTGGCGACCGGATTGGCATCATCGGCGTCAATGGTACCGGTAAGTCGACTCTCCTGCATATCTTGGCAGGTAAAGAGACGGCAGACGCTGGTACGATGCATCACCCGAATGATTATCGAATCCGCTTGCTATCACAAACGACCGATTATCCGGAAGACCAAACGGTCATGGAAGTACTATTGTCTGGTGATACACCAACAATTAACGCGTTACGTCACTATGAAACGGCGCGTCTAGCACTCGAACAAGATCCGACGAGTGAAACGTTACTCAATCGCTTCATCACAGCTCAGACAGAAGTCGATGCTGCGCAAGCTTGGGACACGGAATCGCGCTTAAAGATGATTTTAAACAAACTCGGTATCCTCGACTTGAACGCGTTGATCGGCTCGCTTTCCGGAGGACAACGCAAGCGCGTCGGACTCGCTGAAGCATTACTTGATGAAGCCGATCTTCTCCTGCTCGATGAGCCGACGAACGAACTCGATGCTGAGACGATCAGCTGGCTTGAGACTCAAATCAAGGAATACCGTGGTGCGATTCTACTGATCACCCACGATCGTTATTTCTTGAATCGTGTGACGAATCATATGATGGAAATCGCGAACGGCACGGCTTATTTCTATGTCGGAAACTACGAATCGTTTCTTGAGAAACGTGCCGAACGTCGTGAACGGACGGCTTCTATGGAAGAAAAACGTCAAAACATCCTCCGTCGGGAACTCGCCTGGTTGCGTCGCGGAGCAAAGGCGCGGACGACGAAACAAAAAGCGCGGATCCAGCGCGTGGATGCTTTACAAGACCTCTCATACGAAGAAGAAGAATCAACACTCGAAGTACAAGTCGGTTCGACCCGTCTTGGTAAAAAAGTCATCGAAGCGCATGATGTCTCGCATCGATTTGGTGAACGGACCCTTTTTGAATCGTTTAACGCTCTGATTGGACGGAAAGAACGGTATGGCATCGTCGGACGAAACGGAAGCGGAAAATCAACACTTCTTTCAATCCTTGCGAAACGCTTAGAACCAACAGCCGGTGAAATCATTCACGGCGAAACGGTGAAGATCGGCTTTTATGGGCAATTTGCCGAATTCACGCATCCCGAACGTCGTGTCATCGATGAGGTCGAACGGATCGCAAAAGTCATCACGACACTCGCTGGTGAGGAGATCACGGCAAGTCAGATGCTCGAACAGTTTCTCTTTAAACCGGAAGCCCAATATAAACAAATCGGTAAGCTGTCCGGCGGCGAAAAACGACGCTTGAAATTGTTGACGATTTTAATGGAAGAACCGAACGTCCTCTTCCTCGATGAGCCGACGAACGACTTGGATACCGAGACGTTATCCGTCCTCGAAGATTATTTAGAATCATTCCCTGGCACTGTCATCACGGTCAGCCACGATCGCTACTTCCTCGACCGGGTCGTCGATCGCTTGATTGCATTTGAAGATGGGAATGTCGTTTTCTATTACGGACAATATACAGACTATCTTGAGCAAATGGCAGCACCCGCTCCCTCAATCGTTGTTGAAAAGACGGTTGAGGTTACCACAGTACCAAAGATAGAGACGCCAAAGAAACTAAGTTATCAGGAACAACAAGATTGGGCAATCATTGAACAACAAATCGAAGAAAGTGAGGCTGAACTGGAGCAATTAGAAGCCGAACTCGCCTCGGCAGGAAGCGATCTCGGTAAAGTCAATGAACTGTATCAAGCCATTGAAAAGACCAAAACAACGCTTGACGAGCGAATGGAATATTGGACGTACCTTTCTGAAAAAATCGAGGCATTTGAAAACTATCGTCAATCCAATCAATAATTTCGATAAGCGGAGTTCTTCATTCAAGAAGAACCCCGCTTTTTTCATGAAATGGGAATCGCCTCTTATTTTCATTTTAAATCTGAAAATAAATGTGAATTCAAACTAAATATCGGGTAATGTTATAGCATATTTCATTTTCAGGGAAGGCTTGCGAAAGGAGGAGTTCCGGTGAAACGGATCGTTCAAAACATCTACTCTACCGTCGCATTCTACTTAGTTGTCACGTACACTCTGCTCTGGCTATTGCCACAAGATCGCTCGTTACAACTTTCAGCGATCATTAGTCTGATCGGTTCTTTCGTCATTTTCCTACTTAGTCAATCGAAGACTTTCAAACAACCTTCCATTCCATATAAATGGTTATCAGTCGCCTTTCTTTCATATTTCCTAGGCGATTTCTTCAATATGATCGGTCGTCTTTTTCAATGGGACGCTGTTAACCTGAACGTTTTACTGGATCTACCTTATACGGTTCATTTAACGATGATGGTCATCTTCTTATTTCGGCAGTTGGATTTGACTTTGTTTCAAAAACAAAAATTATTGATTCTTGATTCTTTAACATTATTCACTGTATCGATGATTGCTGGATACATCGCTATTTTCCGCTTTGTCCCCTCTTATACGCGAACGGTGCTCGAGCAAATCAGTTGGACCTTCTATGCCTTCTTAACGATTCTGTTGACGCTGTTCTTTTTCTTACTTTATGCTTCTGGACTAAAGCGAAACGTATCGAGATTGGGGTTCCTCTTCCTAGTACTCGGAACGTTCGTGCTCGGTATGACGAACTTTATTTTTTATACGTTGTTATTAAACGGTGAACCGCGAATAGCTGGTTTATTGCTTCCGCTATACCCACTCAGCGGACTCTTCATCCTTGCCTTCATGAATACTCGTGCTCTTCCCATTAGTCATGAACAACAAGCAACTCTTATTCGGGTCGAAACACTTACGCGTTCCTTAATGTCGTACATCTTATTATCTGTACTGATTCTCTATATTACATTCTTCCCTGTCTCCCAAACCTTCTTCTCACTTTCCGTCGGCATTACGTTTTTATTATTTTTAACACGACAGCTTTTTTCATATCAGGAAAATCTGCGGTTATTACAGGAAACAACAGCACTACAAACGAATCTAGAAGACATTGTCCATCAAAAGACAGCACTCTTACAGTTACGGGAAAAGGAACTAACATCGCTTTTTCTATCTTATCCAGAAATTGTTCTTGAAATCGATGCTACGTATCAGATTCGATCTGTCAATCCAGCTGCTGTCGAAGCTGGATGGAGCGATTTACCGCTCGGACCGAGCCAACGGCTACAACTCGATCGGCTCATTCCATTGCTTCAACAAGCGCAGCTGATTTATCCCTCTCACTTGCTACATGTACCGGCCACGGAGGAACATCCGGAAATCTTTTTGAATACGACAATCATCGATATCCCAGATCAACAACGCTATTTCGTCATCTTGGCGGATATCACGGAAGATTATCAACAGGAAGTATGGCTAGAACGTATGGGGTACCATGATTCGCTTACGCATTTGCCAAACCGGCGTTACTTCGAGGAACAACTTTATCTGACTCTGCCAACGTTAGAATACGGCTCCTTACTATTCATTGATTTAGACGGTTTCAAACACATCAATGACACTTACGGGCATGATGTTGGTGACCTCGTGTTACAAGAGACGGCGAGCCGCCTTCAATCGATGACGACGTCAACTGATCTCGTTGCACGTCTTGGCGGAGATGAGTTCTTGATCTTCATTCAGGCGTCTGCTTCGGAAACACGCCAGTTTGCCGAACACGTTCTCGAAGTTTTAAATCATCCGTTCTATATTCAGACACATACGCTTCAAGTCACACCATCCATTGGAATTTCCCTATATCCTGAAGATGGTAAAAGTTCAGAACAATTATTGATTCGAGCAGATGAAGCCATGTACCATATTAAGAAGACCGAAAAAAACAATTTTTTGTTCGCTACTCAAATTAAACGTTAGGAGGGAGTCCATGCTTAAATCGAACTATTTCATCCGTTGGTTTCCTGCCATGCTCGTCATCTCTTTTGCTCTAATGATCCTTGCTACATGGACTCCTTCCATCTCTAATCGGATCGTCGAACAAGTACTACAGTATGTCTCTCTTGGATTGATCGCTTACTTTATTCTTATTGCTTATCGTAAGGAACAAGCATTGGTCGTACCCAGACGAAAGTTCTGGTTGCTTGCTTTAGGGTCACTGGCTTTATCCTGTATCGGTTCCGTTCTTGAGACGTTACGTTTCTTCAATCCAGATTTTCCAGTTCCGTCTATTTATAGCCTGATTTTATTTTCAATATCCCATTACGTATTCTTATACGCGATTTTTTACCGAATCATCACAAAACGGACACTCGGACAACACGTGCTCGCTTTCGTCGATGCCGCGATCATCGTCGTGTTCATAGCACTTGTTGCGTTTCATGTCCTCAATGAATTGACGAATCCGGGACTGCAAACTGTTCCTTATGCCATCATCGTCATTACGAATACATCACTCGGTTTATTCGTCTTCTTCTATTTCACGTTCATTCAAGAAACTCATTGGGTATCAAGGATGGCATTATTCTTATTGTTCTTATCCATTTTCATTCGCGGTATCTACGAAGTCTCAAGTGTTTATTTCCCGGACTTCTCAGCAAATTATCTATTGTTTTTCCCGATCTTGATCCGTTTGGCGCAAAGTGCAGCTATTTTATGGCATATTGATCATATTGAAGAAGGAACCACTCGAACGAAGGTCATTCCCCGTTCTTGGCTCCCTCTACTGGCCGTTCCTTTATTCATTCACTATATGGTGGAACAAGAAGGCGGGAAGCTCGATATCTTCATCATTTTAGTTTTACTAATCATTCGACAAATCTTGATTGCTCGTCAGCATAGGTTGATCGTTGCACAATTACACGAACGGAATGAACAACTCGCTTCACGCATCGAACATCGCAAACAACAAATCAAAGATAGTGAACAGCAAGTCATCCCACTCTTTCTCGGTCATCCTGACCCGATGATTCGACTCGATCAATCTGGAACGGCACTATACGCAAATTTAGCTGCCCAACGTCTGTTTCATTTACCCGACATGACGATTGAACATATACCTCGTACGATGCGTCACTTATTAGAAACACTTGAGACAGATATCGATGAGTATGAAGATGAACAACACAGAAAGTATGAGATCATTGATATTCCGATTCAGATTGCTGCCACCTCGATGGGACGTTTCACGATTTTACATGACGTCACTGAACGAAAGCTCCGGCAAAAAAGGATCGAATACCACGCCTACCATGACGCCTTGACAAGTATCGGAAACCGTCGTTCGTTGGAGCGAGATTTTTCAAACCATCTCCTCGATATGAATTATCTTGCGGTAGTCGATTTAGACGGTTTTAAGCAAGTCAATGATACGTATGGTCATGAAGCAGGTGATTACGTCTTGATCGAAGTCGCGAAACGATTGAGCGAGCATACGAATTCTTTAGAACAGGTGTATCGACTTGGTGGAGATGAGTTCGCGATCCTCTTACACGCCGATGATGAACTGTCCTTACGTCGCAAATGTAAATCCTTCTTACACTTTTTAAGACGTCCTTACGTTTATAAAGGACAATCCTTATTCGTTTCTGCAAGCATCGGTGTGACCGCGTGTCATAAGGCTGATCTTGAAACATGCTTAAAGCAAGCTGACCTTGCCATGTATCGCGTGAAACATCGGGATAAAAACGATGTCGCCCTATATCGAGCAGATTCATGAAAAAAACCTAGAATACGTTGACCATAATCGGGTCATGTATTCTAGGTTTTTTTCGATTATTCTTCTGGTCTCGGTGCAATATTGCCTTCTTCGATATCGAGGAGTAAGTCGATCAATTCCGCACAAAATTCTGGATACTGACGAAGCAACGCGTCTTCTCCTACTTCATCCACGAAGTCCGTCAACAAAGCGAGGACTTCTGGTACCAGTGCGCGTGCTACTTTCATATAGGCAATCGCAAAGCGCCATTTCCCAGAAATGTAGAGCAGTTTTCCAATTAACAAATCACCTGATTCGACTTCAATCTCAGACAAATCCGTTTGATACGTCTGTTTTGACATTAAATCAACGACACCATCCGCCTCGACTTGAAACAACGAAGGCATCGGGTCCGCTAATCCACGCAAGGCGCGGTAGAGGCTAGGCGATAACTCTTCTTTGACCTGCTCAAGAAAACGACCGTGCGGCGTTTTTCCTTGATCATCCGTCTCATAGAAGATTGCCCAATCTACGAATAAGTCCCGGAACAATTCAGCATCTTTTAAATACCAACGTCCCTCCGTCGCAATCTCTTCAATGAAAGCGACCCAATCCGTACTACGCGCTGTCGCTGCTTCTTGATACATCTTCTTCAAGGCTGCATTCATTTCCGCTTCAGAAACCGTCGTCGGAAACGGAATTACTTTTCGATCGTTCTTCATTTCGATCGCCCTTTCCGGTGAGGAGTAGCCGGTCGTTTAATCGTCTGAGGTGCTGTGAATTCACGTTTTGGAATGACTTCCCCACGGTAAATTTCCATCGCTTCCATCTCGACGCCCATTTGCTTCGCAAGTGTTTTTAAGTGTTTTAAGTCTTGATCCGTAACAAGAGCAAGTACCATTCCGTTCGCGTTTCCACGTCCCGTCCGACCTGAACGGTGTACGAAATCGTCAAGCGACTCCGGCAAATCATAATGGACGACATGCGTGACTGCTTCGATATCTAACCCACGTGCCGCAAGACCTGTCGTGACGAGTAAAGGAAACTCTCCCTTTTTATAAGAACGCAATGTCTCCATCCGCTCTCGTTTACCCTTTTCAGCGTCTAAAATCCGGTATTTCAATGAGAATTTACTCAACTCGCCATTCAATGGTCCGAGGAAGGAACGGTTATTAATGAATGTCAGTACTTTTGATCCTTGCATGTTCGCCAGACGACGTAACAATTCCGGCTTCTGACGACGTGAAGTCTCCAAATAACCGAATGTCACTTGTGTACTGACGGCACGCTCAACTCGAATCGTCTCAGGGTTGTTTGCAAGCGTCCGTCCCCATTCTGCTGTCCGTTCCGGTAATGTCGCGGAGACGAATGCTAACTGGCGATCGCGTAGTGCACTGTTTGCGATTCGCGTCGCCGAGTCACTCATACCACTCTCATAGATTTGATCCGCTTCGTCCAAGACGATCAATTTCACCTTATGCATCTTTAGCTTCTTCGAATCGATCAACTCAACGAGACGCCCTGGCGTTCCGACGATGATTTGTGGTTTTTTCTTCAATCGTTCATATTGTCGTTTTAATTCAACACCACCAATGAATGCACCGGATTTGATACCACTTCCTTGAGCAAACAATTGAATGACTTGATGAATTTGCATGACGAGTTCCCGTGTTGGTGCCGTGATCACGACTTGCACGTGTGGTTCTTCTACTTCAATCTTTTCTAAAGCTGGAATGACATAAGCAAGCGTCTTCCCTGTTCCTGTCGGCGCTTCAGCCAGTACATCTTTTCCTTCGCGCAACAACGGAATCGCTTGTTCTTGAACAGGCATCAACTCCGTAAAGCGTGCGCGTTCCCATGCTTCCTGTAAAAACGGTTTTGTAAAGTTCATAACGATTTCTCCTACTCTCTTAATTCCATCATGCCGTTACGTATTCGACATGATCTCCTGATGCATCACGGTATCCCCGTAATGTCTGTGTATATTCATTTCCTGCGTCGAGCAATCGAATGTGGAAGCGAATCTCGCCTTCACCGGCTTCTTCTTCTAAAATTTCGAATCCTTGGATGACACGATCCTGTAATTCTGCAGCGAGTGCCGGGTACTCCGCAAGACTCGCATACGTCGCTTTTACGTCAACCGGACGACGAACAAGCGCAATCCAATACGATTCATCATAGCCGATAAAGTCTTCATAATCAAAATCATCTTCAAACCGAATCCAGAATCCATCATTTTCGAATTCCGTGATCATTCCCGTTCGCGTTGAACCATCCGATCCGATTTTCAGCGAGACCCAGTCTCCTGACTGATACTCTCCTTGTTGTGTTAATGATACATACTCCATTTGGCACACCTCCACGTTCTATATTCCCTTTTTCATTGTCAACGATACGTCTTAAAAATACAAGGCACCGTAGCGTGACATTCCTCACAGTTTCAACTGTTCTAGTGAATCTTTTTCAAATCAACTCATACAGTTTCCAAAAAACCTTGAATTAGCAATCTAAATCTGTTTTTTTAAACTATTTTCATATGAATACAGAAATAAAGAAAGCCCGTCATACCAACGTTTGTCCACTTGTTAAAACATTCACATGAACGTAAAGGGAATCAACCCTTCCTTTTGTTACACTATTCACATAAGGAACTGATGATTAGCTCAATATTAAAGGAGTGGTATCCATGTTATTAGAAAAAACGAGTGCTTGGACGAACTTTACGTCTGGTGAATGGGTAAAGACGATCGATGTCGCAGACTTCATCCGACTCAATCGCACGGAATATACAGGAGATGATCACTTTTTAGTCGGTCCGACGCAAGCAACGGAACGTCTCTGGCAACAAATTCTACAGCTGACGAATGAAGAGCGACAACGTGGTGGTGTGTATGCCGTCGATGCTAAAACACCATCAACGATCCTCTCGCATGATGCAGGGTATCTGAATCGCTCACTCGAAAAAATCGTCGGTTTACAGACAGACGAACCGTTTAAACGTTCGATTCATCCGAATGGTGGGATTCGGATGGTGAATGATGCCCTAGCTGCGTATGGCTTTGAAGCAGACGAGACCGTCACGAAAACTTTCAGCGAGTACCGGAAGACACATAACCAAGGGGTTTTCGATGCCTATACCCCTGAGATGCGCGCTGCACGTAAAGCCGGTATTATCACCGGATTACCTGATGCTTATGGTCGCGGACGGATCATCGGTGACTATCGTCGTGTTGCTTTGTACGGAACGGCACGCTTGATCGAAGAACGTAAAAAGGATTTAAAGGCACGTGGCGGGTTCTTATCTGAATCGATGATTCGCGAACGTGAAGAGATGAATGAACAGTTGCGCGCATTAACGGAATTGACCGAGCTTGGAGCTCGCTATGGTTTCGATCTCTCCCGCCCTGCAGAAACAGCACAAGAAGCATTCCAGTGGGTCTATCTTGCCTATCTTGCTGCCATCAAAGAGCAAAACGGGGCAGCCATGTCACTCGGTCGAGTCTCGACGTTCCTTGATATTTATGTCGAACGTGATCTTGCGGCTGGTCGCTTGACGGAAGAGACTGCACAAGAACTCGTCGATCATTTCGTCATGAAGCTTCGGATCGTTAAGTTCTTACGGACACCAGACTACAACGATCTGTTCTCAGGTGATCCGACGTGGGTAACGGAATCAATCGGTGGAATGAGTGAAGATGGACGATCAAACGTCACGAAAAGTTCATTCCGCTTCTTACACACTCTCTCGACACTTGGTCCGGCACCGGAACCGAATCTAACCGTTCTCTGGTCTACTCAGCTTCCACGCGGATTCAAGGAATTCTGTGCGAAGATGTCGATCGTTTCAAGCTCGATTCAATATGAAAACGATGATTTGATGTTACCGGTTTATGGAGATGATTACGGCATCGCTTGTTGTGTCTCCGCGATGAAGATCGGGAAACAGATGCAGTTCTTCGGTGCGCGAGCAAACCTGGCAAAAGCATTACTCTATACGATCAATGGCGGAATGGACGAGAAGCTCAAAATCCAAGTCGCCCCAGCAAGTCCATTGATGCTCGATGAAGTACTCGATTACGAAACTGTAATGGCGGCTTATGATCGTCAACTCGATTGGCTCGCAGAACTGTACGTCAACACACTGAATGTCATTCACTACATGCATGATAAATACAGTTACGAACGGATTGAAATGGCATTACATGATCCAGAAATCTTACGGACGATGGCATGCGGTATCGCTGGTTTATCAGTCGTCGCTGACAGTCTATCCGCCATCCGTTATGCGACAGTTCGTCCAATCCGAGATGCGGATGGGATTGCAGTCGATTTCAAGATCGAAGGCGAGTTTCCGAAGTTCGGGAATAACGATGAACGGGTGGATCAGATGGCGGTCGATCTCGTCACACTGTTCATGGAGAAAATCCGTAAACATCCAACGTATCGCAATGCCCTTCCGACACAGTCTGTCCTGACGATTACTTCAAACGTCGTCTATGGTAAAAAAACAGGAAATACGCCAGATGGACGCCGTGCGGGTGAACCATTCGCACCGGGTGCTAACCCGATGCATGGACGTGATACCCGTGGTGCTGTCGCCGCCTTGACATCTGTCGGAAAATTACCATATGAACATGCGCTCGACGGGATCTCCTACACGTTCTCGATCGTGCCAAAAGCACTTGGTAAGGATGAAGCCACACGCATTCGCAATACAGTCGGATTACTTGACGGATATATGGGTGGTACGACTTCAAAAGGACACCATTTGAATGTCAATGTCTTTGACCGTGAGACGTTACTCGATGCCATGGAGCATCCAGAACAATATCCACAGTTAACGATTCGGGTATCCGGTTATGCCGTCAACTTCATTAAACTGACGCGTGAACAACAGATCGATGTCATCAATCGAACGTTCCACGGTTCTCTCTAAAATGATGTGTAGTATGTGAAAGGAAGTGAGCAGGATGACCTATGGTATGATCCATTCCGTTGAATCATGTGGAACAGTCGATGGTCCTGGCATTCGATTCATCGTCTTTACGCAAGGATGTCCACTACGGTGTCAATACTGTCATAACGTGGATACATGGGAGTTCGGTTGCGGACGGCGTGTCTCAGCTGACGAAGTCGTAAAAGAAGCGATCAGCTATCGCTCCTTTTTCGAGGCAACGGGTGGCGGAATCACCTTCTCTGGAGGTGAACCGCTCGCTCAGCCAGAGTTCTTAGAGGCTGCTTTAACAGAAGCAAAACGCCATGGACTGCATACGGTCATCGATACCGCGGGATCCGTCGTCCCGAAAAACATCGACGCCATTCTCGATGCGACGGATCTGGTACTGCTCGATATCAAACATATCGACGATGCCGCTTGCCGCGTCTTGACTGGACGGAGTAACGCCAATACACTCGCCTTCGCAAAACGACTAGCCGAGCGAAACATTCCCGTCTGGATTCGCCATGTCCTCGTTCCAGGTATTACGATGTCGGAACATTTCCTCCGTCAGACCGGCGAGTTCATCCGGACGCTCGGAAACGTCGAGCGCGTCGAAGTACTCCCGTATCATCAACTCGGTGTCTATAAGTGGGAAAACCTCGGTCTTGCATATCCGTTAACTGATGTACTTCCCCCTTCATCAGAAGAAACGGATACTGCGCAAACACTACTTGAATCGTACTTGTGTTAACGTTTCCATTTTGTTACAATAACGTCATAGACTATGAACAGGAGGTACAACACTGAAATGAAGCAATCACTCGTACACGTCGCTTGATGAATGAAATCATCTCTTTCGCAATGCAGTTGCGGATGTCTGACGCTACGAGTCTGCTCTTTTTCGGTGTGACCAATCTCTGGCCATCACCTTCTTTGGGTTACACTCCGGCACACCATCCGCTCGCTTCGGATGGTGTGTTTTTCATTTCATCTTATCGGAAATGAACACTAAAGGAGCTGCTTTTATGCCTACTGAAACACTTACGATCCAACACCTATCGATGGACTACGACGAACGACGTCTTTTCTCGGACGTTTCTTTTCATATTCATACCGGTGAACATGTCGCCTTGATCGGTCCGAACGGCATCGGAAAAACGACACTGTTACACTTGATCGCTGACCAACTTCAGCCGACTGACGGTTCGATCAAGCGTCATTACAAAAAACTCGGTCTACTATCACAACACTTCGTAGCGGGCGATCACACCGTTCTTGATGTCGTTGAACGAGCAGATCTAGTTCGTTATCAACTTCGCGCTAATGCCATGAATGGTGACTTGACGATCTATCAACAAGCACTCGATCAAGACGCCTTCTCGCTGGAAGCAGATGCAGCACGCGTCTTAAAAGAAGTCAAATTAGAGGAAGCACTCTGGACACACAAAGCATCCAGTTTAAGCGGTGGTGAACAGACGCGCCTCCAACTTGCCTGTCTGCTTCTATCACGACCTGATTTCATCATTCTCGATGAACCGACGAATCATCTGGATCAAGAGACGCTCGAGTGGCTCACGGAATGGGTCAACATGTCACGGACCTCGATTCTCTATGTCTCACACGAACGATTTTTCATTGACGCAACGGCTGATGCCGTCATTGAATTATCCGAATCAGGGGCAACGCGATACAGCGGAAACTATCAGTCCTATAAAGAACAAAAGGAACATCAAGCTCTGTCGCAACAACGAGCGTACGAAAAACAAGAACGCACCCGTAAAGAGCTGACACGCATGATTCAAGGATACCGGCAATGGCATCAAAAAGCCTCGAATCAAGCGAGTGAACGGGATCCGTATGCGAAAAAGAAGGCTGCTAAACATGCGACGAAGGTCAAGGCAAAAGAGCAGCAACTCGAGCGTCTACTCGAGGATCGTGTACAAAAACCACAGGTTGCACCGACTGTTCACGTCACATTCGAACATGAGGCGATTCGTGCGAAACGACTGATTTCGTTTGAACGTGTCTCTTTCATGCATGAGACGAAATCGATCCTAAAGGATGTTTCGTTTACGGTAGAACGTGGTGACCGAATTGCTGTCATCGGACCGAATGGAAGCGGGAAAACGACCTTACTGCGTCTCATCGAGGGCGAATATGCTCCTCATCAAGGGAACGTAATCCGTCATCCTCGATTGAAGACCGGCTATTTTTCACAAGCCCTTTCCCACTTACCGACATCCGGTACGTTGTTAGAGGCATTACTTGAGTACGGCACGATGAGTGAAACGGACGCCCGGACGTTGCTCGCCTGTTTTTTATTCCGTCGCGATGATGTTTACCGGTCGATTTCCGACGCCAGTATGGGTGAGAAATGTCGGATCGCTTTCTTACGTCTGTATTTTTCTGGTGCTCACTTGCTTATTCTCGATGAACCAACGAACTATTTGGACCTTGCGACTCGTGAACAAATCGAAGCCGCCCTCGATGTTTTCCCTGGTGAGCTCCTCTTCGTCTCTCACGATCGTTATTTTACCGATCGGCTGTCGAATCGGACGTTTGATTTAACGACTGGATTCAACGATCATCCGGTCGGAACGGCCACGGTACGAAACGCGCGCCGAAGTGACACTGAAGCGATTCAATCCGACTTACATCGTCTTGATGCGTTGACGGGTAACGTGCCGTTCAATACAGAAACAAATGAATTCCTTTCAAAAGAATAACGAGAAAAAAGCATCTGCATAGAAAAAGAGACTCCTTTTTCCGTTGCAGATGCTTTTTATATTTCAGTCGTATTATCGCTTTTGATACTTCACTTTCGTATGCGCTTGGGTCTGCTTGTGGATTTTTTTCCACTTTTCTTTCTCCGCCGCCTGCAACGCCACATTTTGCTTGCGTTCCGCATAAGCGATTTCTCGTTTTAGCTTGACGAAGCTATTCCAGCGCTCAGCAGTTAGTGTGCCATCTTCTAAAGCTTTCCGAACGGCACAGCCCGGTTCCTTATCATGTTCACAGTCTCGGAAACGACAGTTTTCAGCAAGCTCCTCAATATCGGAAAACGTCGACGATAAACCGTCACTTCCATCCCATAAGGCCAATTCTCGCATCCCCGGTGTATCAACGAGCAGTAGACCGTTCGATAGTCGTTTCAGTTCGCGATGCGTCGTCGTGTGACGTCCACGTTCATCGTCTTCTCGTACGCCACCCGTCTCCATTAACTGTTCTCCAGCTAAAGCATTGACGAGCGTCGACTTCCCAACGCCGGACGATCCGACTAACACGATCGTCTGCTTGATTTGTAACTGTTCACGCAACTCCTCTAATCCGTCGCCGGTCAAAGAATCAACGGCAAGGATTGGTGTTCCGAACGCGATCGCTTCGACAGCCTGCAGTTCCGTTTCAATCGACGGCATCAGACTTTTTTTCGTCAGGACGATGATTGGTGTCACCCCTGCATCCCAAGCAACCGTTAAATAACGTTCCAGTCGACGGACGTTGAAGTCATGTCCAAAAGCCATGACGAGCAAGGCAACGTCGACATTCGCACAGATGATTTGTTCCTCAGTCTCCGTTCCTGCCGCTTTTCGGGAAAATTGAGAAGATCGTGGTAAGACACGTTCGATTCGTCCTTTGCCTGGCTCTCGCTCTGTTTGGATGATCCAGTCACCAACCGCTGGCAATTCAGCTTTCGTTCCCGATTGAAAACGCAATTTACCAGACAGTTCGCTCAGCGATTCTCCTGTTTCCGTCATGACGCGATAATGTGTTTGATAGACGGCTGTAATCCGTCCTAATCGTTCTGTTCCTGTCATTTCGTAGACAGGTGGTGTACCCCATTCGTTCAAATGGTTTCCTCCTCTGATTTAAGGGAGGGAAACCCCTCCCTGGTTTCCGACACATGTTACTTGGTTTACGTTGATTGTGGCACTCATCAACATCACTCCTCTCGATTCGATTCCCTTATAGAGTATCACATGAATCATTGGTGCTGATAGCGCTTCCCTCAAAGTCAGACCTTCTCTCCGCCTTAAGCCCGAGAGCAAATACGGTCCAAAGAGTGTCGTAGGAATAGAAGGACTCCCGTATCATAAAGGTATCAACACAAGGGAGGCTTCCTCATGAAGCAATCGAAAGGAAAACAACTGGTGATGATTCTCGCCGGACTGGCGTTACTTGCCGTCGTCATCGGAACATTACCGCATATGATCGGACTTGGTTTAGGGGCGTTACTCGCGTTCTATTCGATCAGTAAGTTCATGCAGTCGAACAAATGGCCAGCGAAACTCGGCTTCGGATTCCTAGCAGCCATCGGAATCGGACTTGCCCTCTCGAACATCTGGGCAGTCATCGGAATCGCAGCAGCCATCGCATTGTACGTCGGTTACATGCGTATGAAACTACAGCGTGTCAATGTTCAAGATCTCTTTAACCGTCGCCGTACATCAACGACACATTTCGAAGCAGACTGGAAAGACTTAGACGAAAAACGTTTCTAATCAAAATGTGTGACCCGATATCATTCGCCACTTCCAAGGAGGAATTTTTTCATGAAAAACGTATTTGATCAACTTAACGATTTTGCGACACAAATGATGACAGAAGTCAAAAAAGCAGCCGAACAGGGTGAAGTACCTGCTAAAAAGCTCGTTCGTCATATTCGATCTACAGAAGCTGATTTAAAAGAGATTGATCGACTTCTCGAGCGTCAACGGACATTACTGCAAGAATTAACGCATAAACAAGAAGAAGCGAAGGATTTAGCAGATAAACGCTTCAAGCAAGTCGAAATCGCAAACGAAGCCGGTGAACAACAACTGGCTGAGCGCGCAGCCATCGAATCGAAGCATTATGGGGAGCAATACCGCTTCTTCGAAGAACTCGTCGCTGAGACGAAACGCGAGCTGAATGAATTGGAACGTGAAGCCCTCGAGTTGAAGTTGAAGCTCGAAGATCTACAAAACAAACGGTACGAATGGATGATGCGCGAAAACGTCTCGAACTTAAAAAACAAGATGAACCAGGTGCTAGATCGCGAACCAAATGCTACTATAAAAGAAGAAGCACATCCGTTCACGGCGGAAGAGCCTGAAGCAAAACAACCAGCCGTTGATGAAGATGATATCGATGCGCGTATCGCTGAACTCGAACGCCGCATTCACCAATAAGCAATTAATGATGAAGGAGGCGTATGCCTCCCTTTGTCATGTTAGAAAGGAGATTGATCGTGCGACGATTAAGTACGAAACAACTGGTCGGTTACGTATCGATCCTGTTCGCCCTCGGTCTGTTCTATGACCTATTGTCCGGTGCAGGAAATGTCTTGTTTGGTGTCTTATTTCCGTTCCTGCTGTATTATGTCGGGATTCATTTCCGACGACGTAATCATGAAAAATTAGCAATCCTCTTTTACATCGTCGGTACGATCATTCTTGCTGGCGTCGTCCTTAGTTCGGCTGCCATCGGTTTTGTCATTGCTGGTATCTTGCTCTATCTTGGGATCATTCTCGTGACACGACATTCTGTCCGCGAATTTTTATTCTCACGGATTGCTCCGCATCAATATGAAGAGGAAGGGATCAAGATTCAACCCGCTTACTCCTTCTCGACTCAAGCCGATGCACCGTACGTCTTACAGGATTTGAGTGAACAGTTCATCGTCAAGGATTTAGAAATCGATTTGACGCATGCTTACGTCCCGGAAGGTGAGACCTTGATCGTCGTCAGTGGTGTCGTCGGGGACGTCCGAATTCTTTTACCGTCCGGCTACGACTATACACTCGACACATCAATCGGCTTCGGAAGCGTCAAGACGGACATCCGCCGGATTCCGACCTTCTTTAATCGACGCATTCAATTCCGGGCACCGGAATACGGTGAAGCGACGCGGAAGGTTCGCATTCATGTCATGCTCGGTATTGGCAACGTGGAGGTGTCTTCGATATGAAGCGTGATCAATTCCCGCTTGGTGTCATTGCACTCCAAGTCATGACGGGCTTTTTGACTGCCGTCATGACGACGTTGTTATTCTTAAGTACACGACAAGTCGATTGGCATGTCCTATTCGTCCGTCAACAAGATTTCCCTGTCCTTCTACTCGTCATCGGACTCTCGTTATTACTACCGCTTGCCATCGGTAGCATGCATTACTTTTTCTTGCGACGTGACTTCAAACGTGTCACGACTGCCATCATTGAACTCGAGCAAGGAAAAGATGTGACGATCGTTCCGGGTCCCTACTTTCATACGTTGACGCGCTTGTCGCGGATTGGAAAACGTATCGACGAACAAGTCGAGACCGTCCAAAAAATCAGTACACGTCCGCAACACGTTGAACAAGTAAGAGTTCAAGCCGTCACGGAAGAACGAAAGCGACTCGCACGTGATTTACACGACTCCGTTTCACAACAGCTCTATGCTATCTCGATGATGACGACAGCAGCTAAACAGACGATTCTGTCTCAACCTGAAGCTGCTGCCAAACAGATTGAGATGGTCGAGACGATGGCGCAAACGGCGCAATCTGAAATGCGCTCCCTTTTACTTCAGCTTCGCCCTGTCGAACTCGAAGGAATGACGTTACAACAAGGACTTTCGCAACTGCTCGAAGAATTATCTAGAAAGCAGTCCACACAATTGAGTTGGAAGTTAGAAGAGATGTCACTTCCACGACAAATTGAAAACGAGTTATTCCGAATCGTCCAAGAAGGATTGACGAATGCATTACGTCACGCGAAAGCGTCTCATATGGATATCGAACTCCGACAATTCAACGAAACGATCATTCTGAGCATGAATGATGATGGTGTTGGATTCGTCGTTGATGAAAAAAAACTTGCCTCTTATGGCATTAATTCGATGCGGGAACGAACGGCTGAGATGGGCGGAACGATTCGTCTCGTCAGCGTTCCGGGACAAGGAACCCAAATCGAAGTCAAACTTAGAAAAGATCGGATGGTGCAAGCATGATACGCGTATTATTAGTAGATGATCACGAGATGGTCCGGGCCGGTGTGTCTGCTTTCCTTTCCACACAACCAGACATCGAGGTCGTCGCCGAAGCGTCGGATGGTCAAGCAGGAGCACTGCTTGCGCTTGAACACCGACCGGATGTCATCTTGATGGATTTAGTGATGGAGCCAGTCGATGGCGTCGAAGGAACGCGACTGATCCGTAAAGACTGGCCGGAAGCAAAGATTCTCGTCGTGACGAGTTTTCTTGATGATGAGAAAGTCTATCCTGTCATTGAAGCCGGTGCGATGAGTTATGTCTTAAAAACGGCTAGCGCCTTTGACATCGCAGAAGCGATTCGCAAGACGGCAAACGGTCAATCCGTCATGGCAGCACAAGTGACTGGTAAAATGATGGAACGTCTTCGTCGTCCTACGACACACTTACATGATGATTTGACGGAACGTGAGCAGGAAGTTCTTCAATTGATGGCTCGTGGTATGGCGAACCAAGAAATCGCAGACGAATTATTCATTTCCTTAAAAACCGTTAAGACACACGTCTCGAACATCTTATCGAAACTCGATGTCGTAGACCGTACACAAGCTGTCGTCTATGCCTTCAAGCATAATCTCGTCAAATAAGATTTAGCCCTTCATTACTTATTCCTTAAGCTCACGCAAAAGTCAGTCTCTACAAAGATAAGGGAGGCAGATTGATGATCTGCCTCCCTTACCTCGTAATAAAAAGAATGACGCGTCACACGCTCTCCTACAGGAAAAAACGCTTTTATGCGTTGTCAGAGACGAACAAGACCCGCTTTCCCGCTTAAATGAAGCAGGAAAACTGGCTTGTGTCTCGCCTGAGGAAAGGTCGTGAACAGACGCGTCATTCTTTTTTGAAGCCTCTTATTGCCTTACCAGAGTCTCCATCCGGGAGCTCCTGGAGGGGCATTTTCAATCATATGCCAAATCGGCACCGTGTACGCAAACGCAATCAAAGCGAACGTCACGAAAATCCATAGCTTCCAATTTTCAAAGAAGAGTGGCGTTGCCATCGCCTCTTCTTCCGTTTCAGCAATCGGAAATTCTTCCGTTCCTTTTGGCGCTCGGAAGGCAAGTTGGAACATCGCATAGAGGAATAGCAGAATCGAGATGAATAAAATCGTTCCGCCGATCGCCATTGCGACATGATATGGAATCCAGTCAGCGACGATTGAATCCTTGAAGTAGGTGGCTGGTCCCGTCCGTCGTGGATTACCGAGTAATCCTGAGATGTGCATCGCAGTCGACATGAATAGCATTCCAATCGTCCAGGCAGCCGTTTGAATAAGTCCAAGACGATTCATTGCTGCTGTTAACGTTCGACCACGTAAGAGCGGGACAAGCCAGTAGGCTGTTCCGAAGAACGTTAGTGCGACGGCGGCACCGACCGTGATATGAAAGTGTCCCGTGACCCACAATGTGTTGTGAACGATGATGTTCAGCTGATGCGATGCATTAATGACACCACCTGCACCTGCTGGAATGAAGAATAACATCCCGATGAACGGTGCAAGGAAACGGACGTCGCGATATGGCATTTTCTTCACCCAACCAAATATGCCAGTTGCTCCCTTCCGGCGACCTGCTAGCTCAAAAGTCGCAAACATCGAGAAGGCAGTCATCAATGATGGAATGATGACGAGGAATGTCAAGACGACTTGGACATACTTCCAAAATGCAGAAATCCCCGGCTCTAACAATTGATGGTGAAAACCAACAGGGAATGAAAAGAGTAGGAATAACAAGAACGACATGCGTGCTAACGCGTCAGAAAAAATCTTCCCACCAACGATTTTCGGAATGACCGTATACCAAACGATATAAGCAGGTAATAACCAAAAATAGACGAGTGGATGACCAAAGTACCAAAATAGCGTCCGGGATAGCTCGATTCCGACCTTATCCGTCCAACCGAGGGATAAAGGAAGTAACTGAAAGAGAATCGTTGCTGCTACGCCGAGTGTCGCAACCACCCATAACAAGGCAGTCATGATGCTCATGTAGGCTTGAAGTGGTGGATGAACGCCAGGGTGTTCCCGCTTATAATCAGCATACATTCGGAACATGGCACCAGACGCGATCCACGTTCCGACGACGAAGATGACGAGTCCGATATAAAATACAGGATGTGCCTTGAGTGGTGCATAGAACGTATAGAGGACGGAAGCTTCACCTGCAAGCACCATCCACGTGACGAGGACGACACCAAGAATCATGAACCAGAACCCGACCCATCCGAGACGTCGCGGAAACTCTTCGAAGCGTCCGAACGATTGACCTAAAAATGAGAACAATAATCCGAAAATGAATAACGTCGTAAAGACGATTGCAAGCATCAATCCGTGAGCAGTCAGAAGCTCATAGTATCCGATTCCAGCGATTTCTGGAATGGCACCTGTCCGTACCATCGTTTGTAGTAATCCACATAGACCACCGATCAATAAGGCGACAAGTGAAAAACTAACATGTGCAAAGGCCAGTTTCGCTTCCTTGACTCCGATGACGGTAGCGGGTAGACCACGCTCCATCTCGAACTGTCTTAGTTTATTTGATATAGCATTCATCTTATTCCACCACCTTGATTTTCGTTGCCATCATATGATGGGCATTACCACAATATTCATTACAGACGACGAGATATTCGCCTGCTTCCTTGAACGTATACTCAATCGAATTAATATGACCGGGAACGACCATCATGTTGACGTTCGTCTTAACGATTTCAAATCCATGAACGACGTCCTTCGATGTCACGAGAAAATCGACTGTCGCCCCTTTAGGTATGATCATATCTTTTGGTGTAAACTGAAAAGCTTGTGAAACGATGACCGCTTCGTATCGGTCATCATCAATCTTTTTTAGTCCTGGTTTATCAAACGGTTTCGTCTGATCGACTTTCGTCGGATCAATCAATGTCGCATCGGATGGTGGTTGATTGCCCGATGCAAAAGCGGATACACCGATGATGGTCAAGAAGACCGCTAGCATCGCTACTCCGAAGATCAGCCAAATTTTTTCTAAACGATGAATGTGCATCGTGACTCCCCCTTAACGTGATATGAACAATAGAAAGATTGAACTCCACATCCCGATGATGACACCTGCTACGATCAGGACGGCAACGAATGTTCCTTTTAGGTTCGATTCTGTCTTTTGACTCATCGTGATTACTCCTTTCCTACTCTGAACTTGTCTTTATTGTAAGAATTCAGCAAGTCTGGAAACTGTGATAAATATCACTTTAAATATGAAAATTCCGCACTTTTTATTTCGAAAACACACAGAAAATTCACATCTAAGTAAGCGTAGAAAAAACTTCTATACACAAAAACAACGCGAGACAGGAAAGTCCTGTTTCGCGTCGGGATGATTCGTACATCTTATTAAATTCGACAAACACCTGCTGGACATCCTTCACAATGACACAGATCCCGTAGATATTGCGGATCGTGAATGATGATTTCTTTTGCAGTCATCGAAATGACCCCTTCTTTTTTCCACTGAGAAAACATACGATTAACGGTCTCACGTGGTGCACCAATCAATTGACCAAATTCACCGTCGGATGGTCGCTTCGCAAGACGATACGTTTCTCCCACTTGTTCCCCTTCCATCGCAATCAAGCGAAGTAACGTCGAAGCTAATGCCCCTGGTTTTCCAAACAGTAGTAAGTCACGTAATTTCGTTTCCGTTTGCTTCCGCATTAATGCTTGCCATCGCATGATCTCAAGCGCAAAGGCACCATCTTTTTTCATAAGCTCTTCTAATTGGTTTTTCGATAAGAATCCGATGATGCTATCTTCCATCGTTTCAATACTGTAGGAACTCGGAAAAGCTTCTCCTACATCAAATTCGCCAAACAAATCTCCTTTAAAATATAAAAACATGAGTAATGAACTGCCTTTTTTCGTCAACTTCGATAGTTTGACGCCTCCTTGTTTCACATAAAACAACTTATCGTTCATTTCCCCTTCCCAACAGACAATGGAATCCTTTTTGAACGTCGTTTCTGTCATGAAGCTCTCAAGCAACGTTCGCGTTTCGGGTGATAAGACGAACGTATTGGCTTCAGTCGTTCCACAAGTTAGCATATCCATTTCTCCTCTCCTCTTCTTCTGCTTTTAGTATAGAACATCACAGTCGAAAAGAATGGATTTTCAAAAGATTGTCAAACTTTGTTCAACATTTCACATTATTATTTTTAAAATAACCTGACGACTACTTTTAAGAATACAAAAGGAATCGTCAGGAGTGATGTCATGGATTTATATCATAGTAATGATGAACAATTCGATTGACTGCTTGCCCCGGCGTCTGATCATACCAGTTCTGTTGGAACTTCTGCATGTGTTGACGACATTCTTCAAGTATCACATCAGACGTGATCCACTCCATCAACTGCTCCATCCGTTCTGTCTGGCGGACAGGTAGCGGTTTCGGATACTGATCCACGAGCCCTGGTAGTTGTCGGTATGTGTCGATATCCGGTGTATACAAGAACGCCGGAATGTTGAGGAGACAGCTTTCAAATGGAATGGAAGAATAATCAGTTACGAGCACATCTGTGATTAGCAAGTAATCATTGATCTGATACGTATCGTCCAAAAGATGGATATGGCTAGAACGATAGGTAGAAAGAGACCGAATCGTTGGATGTAATTTAACGAGAATCGTCCATCCCGCTTGAGCAAGTTGTTCGAACTGTTGAATCGTATGATCTTCTGTTCCTTTGTATTCCCGGTATGTCGGTGCATACAATAAGATCCGACGATCAGTCTTTACATATTGTTTTCTTAATTCCAGTGTTTTCTGCTTTCGTTGCTTCTCATCAAACCAATAGTCCGTTCGTGGCATGCCGAATGGTTTAAAGTGGGACCGTTTTAAGTCGTGTGGTGCCATGAACTGTGTCGCACAGCGCATCCCTGGCACGATGAAATCACCATATTCCTGATAAACACGTCGAAAACGATTTCGTACTCGTTCTGATACGAACAGACTTTTGGAGGAGGTCAGTCCAAACTGCTTTAATGTTCCTGCCGCATGCCATAGCTGGATACGTCGTGTTCCTCGTCGCGTTGTTGCGACACTGAATTCTGCGACATAATTATCGACGAAGACCGTCCGGGAGGTCGCAAGCAAATACGCCAACCGAACGAATCGTAAACGACGAAAGCGAAGAGTCCGATCTGACTTCCACAGATCCGGCTGCTTCATGAAATGATGATCATATACCAGATACCGTTTCTCACTTGGCAATTCCTGCGCTAAGCGATCATTAACAGGTTTTGCGTTATCACCATACGTCATCCAAAACAAAGTGACTGGTCGAAGCGGTAGCCATCGAAAGACACCATAACAAATACGAAACAACAATAAATAGACCCATACGATACCTTCTCTAACCACTTTCATCCTGCCCTTCTACGAAGAAAGACCGCACGTCGATCGTGTGGTCTCCTCTTCAATCACTTCGAAGCTAATTCCGTTTTAATCTGGCTTGTAGAGATGCCTTCAGTCCGACTGAGGTAAACGACTTCACAGTGCTCTTTCAAGAAGTCGAACTCGCCTTTCCAGTCGTCACCCATGACGAAGAGATCAACATCATGTTTTTTCACGTCTTCTACTTTTTGATCCCAGCTGTTTTCTGGAATAACTTCATCCACATAACGGATAGCTTCAAGGATCATCTTCCGATTCTCAAAGTTATGGTAAGACTGTTTATGTTTTAAACGATTGAATTCGTCTGTCGAAATCGCGACGATGAGGTAATCGCCCATCTCTTTTGCGCGTTTCAAGATGTTGATATGACCCCAGTGCAATAAATCAAATGTTCCGTACGTAATAACCTTCTTCATGGTTTTGCTCTCCCTTTTATCCGTAAATTCTCTTTATGATCGTCTTCATCGCCCGTTCTGAAGCCTGCCCATCATCCCATTGACAATACGTCTCTTGGAACGCTCGGAATGCTGACGCATACCGTGTGTGCCAATCATCCAACTGATTCAATTCTTCAAATAGTGCTGTCTCAGTGGATAATAATGGTCCCGGTGCCTCCTGTTCAAAATCGAAGTAAAATCCGCGCAACTGATCGCGATAATGTTCTAAGTCATACGTATAGAATAAAATCGGACGCGATAAATGCGCAAAATCGAACATGACAGAAGAATAATCCGTGATCAAAGCGTCTGACGCCATATAGAGCTCCGCGATATCCGGGTAGTCCGATGCATTTCGAACGGATGGATAAGCAGTGACGTCGAGACGACTTCCGACTAAATAGTGCATTCGAATAAGCAAGACATATTCATCCCCGAATCGCTTTTCAAATTCCTCTAACGAAAAGGGCAGCTCAAATGAATATTTCCCTTGACCTTCGAACGCATTATCTCGCCAAGTAGGTGCATACAGCAAGACTTTTTTCGAAGAATCAATCTCATAGTGGCGATAAACCGTTTCTTTGATTTTAGCATGCCGTGCCTCTTGATAAAATATATCATTTCGAGGGTATCCAATTTCTAGCATTTCACCTTCAAAAGCAAATGCTCGCCGAAAGATTGAACTAGAGTAGGCATTCGGGGAAATTAAGCCGGACCATTTTGCAGTCTCTTCCTTAAATCCTTGCTTGTACCGCTCCGTCGTCGTATTCGCCATTTGGACATCATCCATATCAAGCGCGAGCTTTTTGAGCGGTGTGCCGTGCCATGTTTGGAGATAATACGTTTTTTTCGGTTTGATCAACCAACCCGGTAACCGACTATTTGATACCCAGACCCGTGACGTCGCGAGCAAATAAATCCAGCGAAACGTCAACCGATCTACCGTCTTGACGTCTCGTGGAAACGTAACACCTCGTTGTTTACTAAAAATCAACTCACATTCCGGATGCATCGTACGCATCAATTCGTAGATGGCACGCGGACTGTCACTATATTGCTTTCCGAGAAAACTCTCGAAAAGGACTCGATTTGATTTTTGTGGCAACCACGTAAAGACTTTCATGATGGTTCGCAGACTGCGTTCAATCAAGCCTGTTCGTTTCATCCACTGTTTTACTTGATCTTTCAAGTGAAGAGCTCCTTCTTAAGTCAATTAATCACAGCTCATCATAACAAAAAGCGCATCCATTTGGAATTGCTATTTGTTCGCATGTAGCGGAAAGGTAAATCGAACGCCGTCGTGTTTTTGACGATTCCTTTACGATGGCTGAACGTCTCGAAACTATACTTGCCATGATATCCACCCATGCCACTCGCCCCGACTCCACCAAATGGTAGATGATGCTGTGCGACGTGCATCAATGTGTCATTGACACATCCGCCACCGAATGAAATCCGTTCAAGGATACGATGTTCGACGGCTTTGTTCTCTGTGAACAGATAAAGTGCAAGCGGTTTGTCACGATCATTGACGAACGCGATGACCTCTTCGATTTCACGGTAGGTCAACACCGGCAGGATCGGTCCGAAGATTTCGTCTTGCATCACTGGAGCATCCACCGCTACATTCGTCATGACGGTCGGCGCCATCTTACGCGTTTCCGGATCGACTTGTCCACCGAATTCGATCGTCCCTTGCGACAAGTAACTGCTGAGGCGATTCAGATGATCGTCCGATACGATTTTGACGTAGGATGAGACGCCGACGCCATTCCCGTACTGTTTGAAGGCTTCTTCTTCAATCAACTGCAAGAAACGTTCTTTAACGTCCTCATGAATCAATACGTAATCCGGGGCGATACATGTCTGTCCGGCATTCAGCCATTTTCCCCATGCGATCCGCTTCGCTGCTAGACGAAGATCCGCATCCTTGTGAACGATTGTCGGTGATTTACCACCCAGTTCAAGTGTGACCGGTGTCAAATGCTTCGCTGCAGCTTGATGCACGATTTTTCCGACGCGTGTGGAACCCGTAAAGAAGATATAATCAAAGCGTTCGTTTAATAAAGCGCTACTGACTTCAGCATCTCCTTCTATGACGATTCCGAATCGTTCATGGAATGCCGTTTCAAAAACTTCTCGTAATACACGAGAGACATTCGGTGTCAGCTCGGATGGTTTAAGGACGACCGTATTCCCCGCTGCAATCGCACCAATGACCGGAGCAAGTGCCAGCTGGAAAGGATAGTTCCATGGCGCGATGACAAGAACGTTGCCATAGGGTTCATACTGGATTTCACTTTTTGAGCCGATATGCAGAAGCGGTGTTGCGACACGCTTCGGGCGTGCCAGTCGACGGAGTTGTCGCTCCATCCGTTGAATCTCTCCATAAACGAAACCGATTTCCGTCGTAAAAGCATCATGCTGTCCTTTATTGAGATCTTGTTTTAATGCCTCATAGATCGCCGCTTCATGCGTTTCAATCGCTTGGCGTAAGAACGTCAGCATGCTTAAGCGAAAAGCTAGACTACGTGTTGCACCTGTTTGGAAAAAGTGACGCTGTGTCTCAATGCGCTCTGAAAGCACTGTCTCTGTCATCGTTGTCTCCATCCGAGAATCTCCCCTTTAACTGATCTATAACACTGCCTTTATCTTACCATATCTCTTTTCGACTATGAAAAAAGACGGAGAGGCTTCTCCGTCTTACTTCTTATAATTGAATCGCTGTCTCAAGCGCGACTTTCATCATATCGTTGAATGTCGTCTGGCGCTCTTCCGATGTCGTTTCTTCACCTGTCAACAGATGATCTGAAATCGTCAGGATCGTCAGTGCGTTTACTTTATGTTTTGCTGCAAGTGTGTAAAGACCTGCCGCTTCCATCTCGATTGCGAGACATCCGAAATCCGCCCATTTTTTGAAGTGATGGAAATCATCTTGATAGAACTGATCCGTCGTGAAGATTTGACCGACTTTTGCATCGATACCTTGTTCTTTAGCTGCTGTATATGCTTTATGCAGCAGATCAAAAGAGGCTGTCGGTGCGTAATCTAGTCCATTAAAACGGACACGGTTCTGTGCCATGTCATGCGAAGCACTCATCGCGATGACGACGTCACGAACTTTAACGTCTGGCGTGATCCCACCGGCAGTTCCGACACGGATCAAGTTCTTCGCACCGTATGACTGAACGAGTTCGTTCGCATAGATCGACATCGATGGTACACCCATACCTGTTCCTTGGACCGAAACTTTTTTCCCTTTATAAGTACCTGTGAAGCCATACATGCCTCGAACTTCGTTATAAAGGACGACGTCCTCTAAAAACGTCTCAGCGATGTATTTAGCACGTAACGGATCTCCTGGGAGTAAGACCGTTTCGGCGATTTGTCCTTCAGCTGCATTAATGTGTACACTCATGTACGATTCCTCCTCGATAGTCGTTTAAATCGACAACAATTCACGAAACTCATTCGGTGTCATACCGAATTGTTTTTTGAACACTTTCCGAAAATACTTATCGTCCTGATATCCGACTTCAAGTGCGATTTCGTAAATGCGCGCTTCCGTCTCACTCAATAATTCCTTCGCTCGATTCAAGCGAATCGTTTGAATGTAATCAGATAAGTTAACGGAAAAACGCTGTTTGAAGCGTCGTGATATATACTCTCGGCTCAAGTAAAACCGTTCGCTCATGAATTGCAGTGTCAATTCTTCCGCATAATGCGTTTCGATGTATTTGGCGATTTGATCAATCGCTTCTCCTGATTCCACTACCGGATGGATACATTCCATCGCGCGGGACAAGGCATCATTGAGTACATCTGGATCAACCGGCTTCAATAAATAATCAAAGGATTGATGCAAAATGGCACGTCGCATATACGTATAATCATCATACCCTGTCAGCACGATCGTGACGACCTTTGGATGATGATTTTTTGTCCATTCTAGTAATGTTAATCCGTCGAGTCCAGGCATTTCGACATCTGTCAGCATTAAATCGATCGTTCCAGTATCCAGTAATCGTTTCGCTTCTTCCCCATGTTCCGCCTCGTAAATATGTGAGACCTGCCAACTGTCCCATTCTCCGAGCAATTTGACCGCTTCCCGTACATGTCGTTCATCGTCTACGATCAACACGTTCATGCCAAGTCCCCCTTCTCATATGGAATCCGAATCACGATTTTGAATCCTCCCTCTACCGCTGAAGAAGAGAGCGTCATATTTGCTTGCTCCCCGTAAAAAATCAAGAGCCGTTCATAAATATTGTGGAGACCAATGCCGCTCGTCTCGAGATCTTCTGGGTTACGATGCATGCGCATTTTTCTATCAATCTCTTCAAGTCGTCCTGTTTCAAGAATGGCGCCGCTATTCTCGATTTGAATGATGAGACGTCCACCATCCGTCCGTACTTTGTAGGCGAGATAGTTTTCTGTCGCTGCTAATTGCTGCCGAAAGCCGTGTTTGAAGTAATTTTCAGCGAACGGTTGCAAGATCATCTTCGGCACTTCAATGTCATTGAGATGCCACGGGACGTCAACGATATAACGGAACCGTTCCGGAAAACGTTGCTGTTGCAAACGAATGTACGCTTGAAGATGATCGACTTCTTGTTTTAGGGTTACGATCGTCTGCTCATTATTCATCGAGTAGCGCATCATTTGTGATAATCCGGTGATCGAGCGGTACGCGATCTTACGATCCCCTTGTAACGTCGTCGTTCCGATCGATTGTAAGGCATTGAATAAGAAGTGCGGATTGAGCTGAGATTGTAATGCACGTAGCTCATTCGTCCGGTTTTCAAGTGCCAGTCGATACTCCCGTTTGATTAAACGATCAATCCGTTGAATCATGCGTTGGAACTGACGGTTGAGTAATCCAATCTCGTCATTCGTCGTCGCAACGAATGGTGCTGATAAATCCCCTTGTTCGACTCGCCAGACGTTTGCTGTCAACTGTTTGATTGGTTTCGTGATCTGCATGGCAACGAGACTTGCGGCAATGATCATGACGAACAGTGAGACGAGACCGATCAAAACAAGAATCAATGCCGTTTCGTTCGCCCCTTGGATGACTGACGCATACGGAATCCGTTTGACGAGTATGAGTGGAACGCCATTCGTCATCGTTTTTGAGTAGACGATGAATGATTTTCCGACACGTAAACTCCCACTCTGCCCAGTGAATTGATCGACCGGTAGTTCCATCTCTGCTCCAGTCTGTGCCAATACACGCTGTTCTGTCATCAACCATAACGACTCTTCCGGATCATTCTCGAACAGTTTTAACTGTTGTTCGAATACACGGACTGGAATATCCACTGAAAGGAAGCCGAGTGGCTCATCTGTTTCGACACGATCGATGCGATAGCGAAAACTAACGACTTGTTTCTCATCAAGAATCATCGTGTGCACATTGTATGGTTCAATCGTGTGCGCTCCGTCAATCAACCAACCACTTTTTTGTTTCATCAATCGAAAATAATCCGTTTCTTGCATCCAATCAAACGTTCCCCGACTCGTCGTTTTCATGTTGTAGACCGAATACTCCGAATAACCATTTAAGATGACGAAATGTAACTGCTCGATATCCTGACGTGATAAAAACAGACCTAACATCGCCCGCGAAACGACTCCATCAGATTCGTCTAATTCCTGATCTGCTCCAACGCGCATGATGTTCATCAACGAACGATTCGCATACAGACTTGTCGAGAGACGGCGGATATCCTCTATGTAATGGGTCACCTGTGTATTTCCTCGCGTCAACACGTTCAGGCTAGAACGTTCTGCCTGTTCAATGTTTTGGTGCCGTACATACAAGTAGGAGATCGATGTCGCGAGGGCTGTCGGAATCAAGATCGCCAGGACGACGAGACGAATCAAACGTGTCCGGATACTTTTCATGAAAGGCGCCCCCATCCTTTTTCTTGTAATCAATCGTATCATAACCTTGAATCCGCTTACATCATTTCCTGATATTCTCTTTCATGATTCCTATAAAAAATTCTTTTTTATTTCGACTTGATTCCGAATGAATTTTACTATAATATCATCAATGTTCGTTTTTTAATCAATTTGTTATGAAGGTGGTCCTTTTACCCATGTTTAAACTTGCCGCACATCAAACAACCGTAAAACGTGAAATCCAAGCTGGATTCGTGACGTTCATTACGATGGCATATATTCTGCTCGTCAATCCGACGATTTTAGCAGATGCCGGTATCCCCCAAGCCCAAGCATTTTCTGCGACGATCATCGCGACATTGATTGGTACGCTCCTGATGGGGCTTTATGCGAATCTACCAATTGCAGTCGCACCCGGAATGGGACTCAATGCGTATTTTACTTATACACTTGTCGTTGGTGAAAAGATTCCATATCAGACAGCACTCTCAGTTGTCTTCGTCGCCGGTGTCATTTTCTTATTGTTATCACTCTCACCGATTCGTACGAAGCTGATTGAAATCATTCCGATGACATTAAAGCTTGCGATCACAGGTGGAATCGGTCTTTTCATTGCTTCACTCGGTCTGAAGATGTCAGGAATTCTCGTCGCTAGTGAAGATACACTCGTCACGATTGGCGCATTGACGTCACCAGAAGCATTGATCACACTCATCGGACTATTAGTTGCAGCTATCTTGACGATCAAACGTGTACCAGGTGCTATTTTGTATGCCATGGTCCTCTCTGGATTGATTGCATTCCTGACAGGTGAATTGAAGTTTTCCGATTCCTTCGTTGCGTTACCGACGTTACCAGAAGGATTGATCATCACGAATCCGTTCAACGCCATTCAAGACGTGTTCCAATACGGTCTGTTCAGCGGTGTCCTCTCCTTCGTTCTCGTGACGATGTTTGATACGACAGGTACGATGGTCGCTGTCGGAGAACAGGCTGGATTGATTGAAGAAGATGGATCATTGAAAAACAGCGAACGTGCCCTATTATCTGATTCGACTGCGATGGTCGCTGGTTCATTGTTCGGAACAAGTCCCACAACCGCTTACGTAGAATCTGCAGCGGGTGTTGCTGCTGGTGGACGGACTGGACTCACATCCGTGACGGTCGGGATTCTATTCGCATTATCTGCCGTCTTTGGACCGTTCGTTCAATCGATTTCGAGCGTCCCTGCGATTACTGCGCCAGCATTGATTTTAGTCGGTGCCTTCATGATTCAAAACATCAAACAGATTCCATGGGATGATTTCAGCGAAGCTTTCACGGCTTTCCTCGTCATCTTGATCATGCCATTATCCGGTAGCATCGCAACCGGTATCGCATTCGGTTTCATCGTCTATCCAATCATGAAAGCTATCCAAAAAGAGCGTGTCCATCCACTCATCTATGTGTTCGCGCTTCTCTTCTTCATCCAATTATTCTTCTTATCATAAAAAAACATGCCTGTTCCGTCAGTTAATCGGAACAGGCATGTTTTTTTTGAATCACTTCTTATTTTTTCATTTTATCCCATGTTTTCGTGAAGTCCTGCAGCATCTCGTCAGCTGTTTTTTGCTTACCAACATATGCTTGCATGATCGCTCCGAACTCGTTTACAGCACCATCCGGATACTTGAACCAGTTCCATGAGATCGTTTTTCCGTCTTTCGAGTACGCTTGAATATCATCTGCAAGCGGTCCTAGATCCTTCGCTTCGATTGATTTGAAGGCAGGGATGAATTTAAATTTATTGACCATGTAGTCTTTTCCTGTGTCAGACGTCGCCATCCACTCGAGGAATTTTTTCGCTTCTGCTTTGTTCTTCGAGTTCTTATTGACGACCCAGTTGTTTGGTACGCCGACAGGAAGACGGTCCATTTTTTCTTTATCATCATTGATCGGCATCGGGATGAAGCCCATGTTGATGTCCGGATTGACGTCCGTAATCAATTGTTGTGCCCAGTTCCCTTGTTGAAGCATCGCTGTCTTACCTTCAGCAAATTGAGAGACTTGTGTGTTGTAATCCGTCGTTAACGGATTTTTATTACCGTACTCAATCGTTAAATCAAATAGATTCATGAAATCCTTGAACTGTTTGTTATCTTCGAACTTTCCTTTTCCAGAATTCAAGTCTGCGATGAACTGATCTGGATCATCCTGCTGTGCGACCGGAATGTTCAACAGGTGATTACCGAGAATCCACCACTCCCCGTACCCAATCGAGAATGGCGTCACTCCGTCTGCCTTCAGCTTCTTAGAAGCTTCCGTCAATTCCGTTAATGTTTTTGGAAGTTCCGTGATACCGGCTTTTTTGAAGATATCTTTATTGTAGATAAAGCCATATCCCTCAAGGTTCATTGGCATACCATACAATTTACCATCAATCGTCATTGGCTCTTTTGATAGATCCGTTAAATCACCGACCCACTTTTCATCTGACAAATCTTCTAACTTATCCTGCCATGTCTTTGCTTCCGTAAAGCCACCGTTGTTAAAGACATCTGGTTCATTACCTGAAGCGAACTGTGATTTCAGAGCCGCGCCATAGTCCGATCCACCACCGACTGTTTGCACAACGACTTTCGTTCCGGTTTCCTTTTCATACGCTTTTGCCATCTTTTCCATGTCTTTTGCGATTTCAGCCTTGAATTGGAATACGTTGAGCGTCTTACCGTCTTTTGAACCACTATCTTTCGAGTCATCGCTATTCAATGTACCGCCACCACATGCTGCCAAAGCGACGACCATCGCCGTCGTGACGACAGGTAATGCTGCCCATCTTCTTTTACGCATTCGGATTCCCTCCCTGATTTCGTTTCATTTCGTGCTACATCTTCACAATAAATGAAAACGCTTGCAATGAAGAGAGAGAAAGTTGTCCGGTGTGGTGGAAAATATTGAACAATCGTTATCCGAGTCTTTTCATCGGAATTGTTGTATCATGAAACTAGAGATTCTTTTATGAATAGGAGTTTGATGCCATGTCCTTGCAACTCACGATTTTATTGATTGGTATATTGCTGTTTGCCGCCGTCTGGACGACGAAGTTATCAAGTCGTCTGAATATTCCTGCTCTACTGATTTTTATCGCCCTTGGTATGATTGCCGGAAGCGACATTACGGGGTTCATTCGTTTTGACGATGCAGAACTGGCTCAGCTTCTTGGAACCGTCGCCCTCATCATCATCTTATTCGAGGGTGGTCTGCAAACGGTTTGGAAGGAAGTGCGTCATGAATTAGCCCCTTCCCTCTCGCTTGCGACGTTCGGGGTCTTCATCGCTACATCCATCGTTGCCGTTGCTTCCCATTATATTCTGGGCTTTAGTTGGGCGAATGCTTTTTTACTCGGGGCAATCGTTGGTTCGACGGATGCCGCTGCTATCTTTTCTGTCTTGAGTGGTCAGCCGATTCGACGGAAAGTCGGGTCAACACTTGAAGTCGAGTCCGGTACGAATGACCCGATGGCCGTCTTTTTGACTGTCTTGTTCCTTGAGTTCGTAACAAACCCTGAAGAAGCATCGCTCTTATCGGGACTTGGATCACTCGTTTGGGAAATGGCGATGGGACTTCTGATTGGTTTGTTCATCGGATGGGCAGCTTCGACGTTGATCAATCGAATCGATTTGTCCTCTTCTAGCTTTTATCCGATCATGCTCATGTCGTTTGCTTTCCTGTCTTTCGGTTTAGCTGATACGTTCCATGCCAGTGGATTTTTAGCCGTTTATGTCACAGCGATCTACATCAGTAATCATGAACTCGTCTACCGACAGACACTCGTTCGTTTTACGATGAGTATGGCGCACCTTGCCCAAATCGGAATGTTCATCGTGCTCGGTCTGCTTGTCTTTCCGAAACAATTGCTCAATGTCCAGGTCATCCTGTCTTCCATTGCGTTGGCGCTGATCTTAATTTTCATCGCTCGTCCTTTGTCAGTCTGGGTGAGTCTCCTTCCGTTTCGTTATTCGTGGCAAGAGAAGGTCTTCATTTCTTTTGCTGGTCTAAAAGGAGCGGTACCAATCATTCTCGCGACATACCCTCTCGTTGCGGATATCGAGAATGCATCGATGATCTTCAATATCGTGTTTTTCACAGTCTTATTATCAACGCTAATTCAAGGAAGTATGCTGACGTTCCTTTCCGAGCGGTTACGACTGAACGAAACACAGACTTCTGCTATCCATACCGTCATTGAATTCATGTCAATCGGTAAACCGAATGCGGAAATCATTGAATTGACGTTACCAATGTCCCATCCATTCATTGGAACGACGATCTCAGAAATCGATTTGCCTCAGGAATTTTTGATCACGGCCATCATCCGTGATGATCAAATCATTACACCACGTGGGGACACTGCCTTAGAAGGCAATGATCAGTTACTACTGCTAACTCCAAAACATCGGATCAAGACACTGAAACGATTTCTGTTTCCTCCCGCTTGATCTGTTCATGAAACAACGCAGTGGATCCTGAAGATCCACTGCGTTGTTTTTTTACATATTCATGAATCTTGTTGTTTCGTTTAAGCGTCTTGCTTCTGTTCTTTACGCTTCGCTTTAGCACGACGGTAGAGAACGTATCCACCAAGAATCACGACGATTCCACCTAAGATCCACCATAACTCCTGTTCTAATCCTTTTAGCATGGATTCAGCACGTTCTACTCCGAATCGTTCACCGACCCAGATGTAAAAGAAGGAAACCGGAAAAAGTCCAATACTTGAAGCGAGTAAATAGCGTTTGAACGAAAGACTAAACAAACCACACGGAATCGAGACGACCGAGCGCACGACGGGGAAGAAGCGTCCGAACAAAGCAGACCATGTTCCATATTTCCCGACGATGCGCTCCCCTTGCTCAATTTCTTTTTCTTTAATCAGTAACCATTTGCCGTACCGGATAAGTATCGGACGACCTGCATAACGACCTAGAAGATAAAAGACCGTCGCGCCCATCAGACTTCCTAAAAAACCGACCAGAACAGCAGTTGTCCAACTGACCGTTCCGTTCGACACATATAGACCGAGCAACGGTAAGCCCACTTCTGCCGGAATCAATTCTGTTCCAAGACCAACGATCATAATTCCTAAAAACAGCCAGAGATTGGATTCTCCGGCTGAAAACAACCATTCCAACATACGAGTAACCCTCCGTTCATCCTCTCGCTGGACGGAGGAGATAATAAATGATGACGACTAACGTCGTCCAGACGCCTGTGAAGATTCCGATAATCCCGACAATGAAGAAACCGAGTGCAACGATTGAGCCTGTCTGTTTATAATCCCGCCACATCGTCCGTAAGCCCTTAATGTTAAACCAAAGAAACGCAATGAACAAAATAGGGATGAGTAATCCTACGATCAATAAAGAAGACATGTCTTCACCTCTTTCTTATTTATTGTTATCCCCATTCTATCAGGAATCGACACGTCTTTCCTCCGCCTGAGGTCGTACGAACCTAAAAAAAGAGCACGCTTCTGAATCGAAGCACGCCCTTTGCTTTATAAAACATCCTATTTTGACGCTTTCTTACTATATATATATGTCAGAGCAAGTGGATGCCTTCCGCTTGGAGACTTTTACGCGTCTCTTCTGACCAGACAGAAGCTTGGACTTCACCGATGTGACGTTTTTTCAATAAGAACATCGCCATACGGGATTGACCGATTCCTCCACCCATCGTTAACGGTAGACGCTCTTCGAGCACACCTTGATGGAACGGGAATGCCAATTTATCCTCTTCTTGAGCAATCGCCGTCTGTTTCAACAACGCTTCACGGTCAACGCGAATTCCCATTGAAGACAATTCGAATGCTCCGATTTCTGGGTGGTGTACTAAAATGTCACCGTTGAGTGACCAGTCATCGTAGTCAGCCGCTCGACCATCATGCTTCTCACCTGAAGCCAGTGCGCCACCGATTTGCATGAGGAAAACGGCACCATATGCTTTCGTGACTTCTGTTTCACGTTCTTTCGTCGAAAGTGTTGGATACGCATCTTCTAATTCTTGCGTCGTCATGAAATGAATCGTTTCCGGCAAGATCGCTGAAATGCCGTACTCTGCTTCCACTTCCTGTTCGACTTGGCGAATCGTTGCGTAGATCGCTTGTACCGTTTCTTGTAGATAAGCACTCGTCCGTTGTTCTTTCGTAATGATTCGTTCCCAGTCCCACTGATCGACGTGAATGGAATGTGTCGCATCCAGCATCTCATCGCGACGAATCGCATGCATCAACGTGTACAATCCTTCTCCCGCTTCAAATCCGTACGTATGAAGCGCTTGACGCTTCCACTTCGCAAGGGATTGAACGATTTCAAGATCTGCTGTGTGATCCAAGGCATCGAAGCGAATGATTCGCTCTACGCCGTTGAGATGATCGTTGACACCGAGTGTGCTTTCTACGAACAATGGTGCTTCGACACGTGTCAATCCGAGTGTCGTCGAAAAGCGTTCTTCAAAGCGTTTCTTTACGAGTGTGATAGCTTCCTGTGTGTGTTTCATCGATACGAGTGTTGTCATGGTGGTGTTCCTCCTCAATTGTGTTTTGAAAAA
Organism: Exiguobacterium abrahamii; assembly: GCF_015645365.1. Taxonomy (NCBI): domain Bacteria; kingdom Bacillati; phylum Bacillota; class Bacilli; order Caryophanales; genus Exiguobacterium; species Exiguobacterium abrahamii. The sequence continues at coordinate 140,870 of NZ_JADOYC010000004.1, read as the reverse complement.
GAAGCCATAAAAAAGAGCCCTTCTTTCCCAAGAATATGGGACGAAAGACTCGGTTCCGCGGTACCACCCATGTTAGCAACGATGTTGCTCACTCAAAAGACGAATCACTTCATCTTCGGCCATATGATAACGGACAGGCAACTCCGGCTACGCCTACTGACATTCGGGTTCGGGTAGCGACTCCGGGAGGTTCTTCGCATCTTGCTTCCGACTGGGCTCTCACCATCCCCAGCTCGCTATACGGTCGTACAAGGTGTTACTCTTCCCTTCAACGTCGTTGTTACAATTGAATTGAGAACATCGTACAACAGGTCGCAAGTGTTTGAAAAGACTTTTTTTCAAAAAAAATAAAAGTTGTCAGATTAATCTGACGTGTAAAACATGAAAAAAACGTTCTCGCAGAAGCGAGAACGCGCTTACAAAAATTATTTGATGGATCCACTCGTAATTCCTTGAATGATCTGTTTTTGCAAGGCAAAGAAGAACAACAATAACGGAATGATCCCGAGGACGAGTCCGGCAAGTGCTAAGTCCCACTGCTTCGTATACTGACCGAAGAAATAGAACGTCGCAAGTGGAATCGTCCGTAAATCGACGTCTCGTAACATCAGCGATGGCAGTAGGAAATCGTTCCAAATCCAAAGCGTGTTCAAGATGATGATCGTGACCGTGATCGGTTTGAGTAATGGAAACACGATACGCCAGAATACACCCCACTGTGAACAACCATCAATGATGGCTGCCTCCTCGATTTCTTCAGGAATCGACTTCATGAATCCATGGTATAAGAAGATTGATAATCCAGATCCAAAACCAAGATACATCAGAATCAATCCCCAATAACTGTTCTGCAATCCGAGATCACCAGACAGTTTCGATAAGGGAATCATGATCGACTGGAATGGAATGATCATCGCGGCAACGAATAAGAAAAAGATGATCGTCGACAAGCGTGTTTTCGTCCGGACGAGTTTCCAAGCTGCCATCGAACAAAAGATGATGATGACCGCGTTAGCGCCTACTGTAATGATGACGGAGTTTAAAAAGACTTTTCCGAAGTTCATGGCTTCCCATGCTTCTGAATAGTTGGACGTCATCCATTCCTTTGGTAGGCCAGATGTATTCGTAAAGATATCTCCCTGCGTCTTGAATGAATTCGAGACGACGTAATAGAACGGAATCATATACAGAAGCCCCATCAATAAGGCTGCCAGCTCGACTGTTCCAAGACGGAGTGAATAACGACCTCTCGTCTTTTTGGAGCGCTTCGGTTTCTCCTCTTGCGGAGTGGGTAACGGTTGTGCCGTACTCATGCTTCCACCTCCCGTTTTTTCGTCAGATAGACTTGAGTGACTGTAATCGCGGCGACAACAACGAAGAAGATGATCGCTTTCGCTGACCCGAGTCCAAGATTATTGTTCGTAAACGATTCTTTATAAATGTTTAAAGCAAGCATTTCGGTCGATTTGAATGGTCCACCATTCGTTAGGGATAAGTTCGTATCGAATAACTTGAAGGACCATGAAATCGTCAAGAACAAACAGATCGTGACCGACGGCATGATCAGTGGCAACGTAATGTTCCGTAACGTCGAGAGACGATTGGCACCATCGATTTTTGCTGCTTCAATCAGCTCTTGTGGCACGTTTTGTAGAGCTGCGATATAGATGACCATGATGTAACCGCCACCTTGCCAAATCGAAACGATGATGATACCCCAGAATCCTGTCCGGGCATCTCCTAACCATGGAAGTTCAAATATACTCCACCCTGTCAATTCACCAATCGATGCGAAGCCTTTGACATAGATGAACTGCCAAACGAACCCGAGGATCAACCCACCGATCAAGTTCGGCATGAAGAAAATCGTTCGTAAGAAATTACGCGTGCGAATATTTTGTGTCAATAAAAACGCCAAGATGAAACCGACGACATTCGTTAAGATGACGGCAACGACCGTATATTTCGTCGTCAACCAAAATGACTGCTGGAACTGCTCGTCATTCGTAAAGAGACGGACATAGTTATCAAAGCCGATCCAATTTAATTCTCCGGTTACACCGTTCCAATCCGTGAACGAATACATGACGCCATTGAAAAACGGTACAAGCACGATCACTGCGAATACAAGAAAGACCGGTCCGACGAAGAGCCAAAAATCAAGACCGCGTTTCCACTTCTTTTGTCCAGATGTCATTGTTTCATCCCTCCTCCACTCTACAGTACGTCTTTCTCTAGCACTTGAACACGTCACCATTTGACCCATTGGGTGGAAAATATTGAACGTTTTCTTTTGGCGCGTTCGCACTAGATACGCTACTATTAGAAAAAAGAGAGATCCAATCAAAGAGGGAGTCGATACCATGGAAAAGACCATTCGTTCAGACTTAGAAATCGCACAGCAAACCGTCTTACGCCCGATTCGAGAAATTGCGGACCGAATTGGTTTGCAAGAAGAGGATTTTGATACGTACGGAAAGTATAAAGCGAAGTTGACAGACGGACTGTTGAACCGATTGGCAACGAAATCTGACGGGAAATTGATCCTTGTCACTGCCATCAATCCGACAGCCGCCGGTGAAGGAAAATCAACCGTCACTGTCGGACTCGGACAGGCGTTGCATCGGGCAAACCACAAGACGATGATTTGTTTACGGGAACCCTCACTCGGTCCGACGATGGGCTTAAAAGGTGGCGCGTGTGGTGGTGGCTATAGCCAAGTCCTACCGATGGAAGAGATCAACCTTCATTTCACAGGCGATATGCATGCGATTACATCTGCTCATAATACAATCAGTGCCTTGCTCGACAATCACCTGCATCAAGGTAACATCCTTGGCATCGATCCGCGTCGTATCGTCTGGAAACGCGTTCTTGATTTGAATGACCGTGCCTTGCGCCAAGTCACGATTGGTCTTGGTGGTCCTGCGCATGGCGTGCCACGTCAAGATGGGTTCGATATCACGGTCGCTTCCGAGATCATGGCGGTCCTTTGTCTAGCAGACTCGATCACGGATCTCGAACGACGCTTGAGTCGCATCGTCGTTGCCTATACGTACGATCAACAGCCGGTTACGGTCAAAGATATTCAGGCGTCAGGAGCTGCGACGTTGCTTCTGAAAGATGCGTTTCGTCCGAACCTCGTTCAAACCGTCGAAGGAACACCAGCATTGATTCACGGTGGACCATTCGCGAACATCGCACATGGCTGTAACTCTTTGATTGCAACACAAACTGCACTGAAGCTAAGTGATTACGTTGTCACAGAAGCAGGATTCGGAGCCGATTTAGGTGCCGAAAAATTCTTCAACATCAAATCACGGATCGGTGGACTCCACCCGGATGCCGTCGTCATCGTCGCTACGGTTCGTGCCTTGAAGATGCACGGAGGTGTAGACAAAACGCAACTCAGCGAAGAAAATCTCGCTGCCTTAACAGATGGTCTTGCGTTACTTGAAAAACACGTCGAGACGATGAGTCTATTCGGTGTCCCTGCCGTCGTTGCCTTGAACCGTTTCTTCACCGACACGGAAGCAGAACGGAACATGATCCTAGAATGGTGTCAGGATCGTAATATTCGTGTCGCGGAAAGTGAAGTCTTCAGTAAAGGGGGAGCTGGCGGTGAAGCGCTTGTCACGGAAGTCATGCAAGCTCTTGAGGAACCGAGCCAGTTCCGCCCTCTGTATCCTGACGTCTTACCGCTTCGCCAAAAGATCGAGCGTATCGCAAAGCGTGTCTACGGTGCAGCCGACGTTCATTTTGAAGACAAAGCACTCCGCGAACTCGAACGGTGTACGGAGATGGGGTTGAATGAGTTACCGATTTGTATGGCAAAAACACCATTTTCTTTAACCGATGATCCTGCTCGTTATGGCCGTGTCGAAGACTTCACGATCACGGTCCGCGAAATCCGACCATCGGTTGGTGCAGGGTTCATCGTTGCATTGACTGGGAATGTATTAACGATGCCAGGATTACCCGCAGTTCCCGCCGCCTTCCACATGGGCGTTTCGGAAGACGGACAGGTATTCGGACTTTCTTGATGAGAGGATGAGTTACATGACGATTGATCATTCACATTGGATAGCCTCTGACGGCTATACTACGACATTGCATAGCCTCGAAGCCCATGATCCTAAAGGAGTCGTGATCGTCTTTCACGGGATGATGGAGCATGGCGCACGGTATGAGGAATTCGCCGAATTCCTCTATGCGCATCATTACCATACGATCATCGCAGACTTACGCTGTTTCGGAACTCGAGCAGCACAGCTTGGAACACTTGGGCACCTTGAGCCGAATCAAGGGTTTAAACAATTGATGCAGGATGCAGAAGAACTCGTCTCTGACATCAAAGAGCGTTATCCGACGCTACCAGTGTTCATTTTTGGTCATAGTTTTGGTTCATTGATCGCTCGCCGGATCGGTCAAACACTCGGTCATACGGTAGCCGGAATCATCGCGAGCGGCCCTCCGACTAGCACAGGCTTACTCGGTGATGTCAGCCAAAAACTCGTCGAACGTCAAATCCATCAGCTGTCAGCAACACACCCTGCTGAACGATTTGGACAACTCGTGTTCGGACGGTATAACTTACGCTTCTTCCCAGCACTTTCTAAAAATGCTTGGCTCTCTTCGGATCCTCAATCCGTCATGCGCTATGATGCAGATCCATTGTCCGGTCAAACGGTCACGCTTGGGTTCTTCCACGAACTCTTGCATGCAACGAAGCTCGTCAACGCACTTGCTTCCGTCTATCAGCATCCACGTCACTTACCCCTCTTATTGCTTGCTGGCGGGGATGACGCGGTCGCGTTCGACGGAAAAGGTATCCATCATTTGTTTGATATGTATAATCGTGTCCGTGTCGATGCTGTACAGCTGACGATTTATCGAGGGTTACGTCATGAGCTCTTCCATGAGTTCGAACGCATCCGCGTTTTTGCCGATATCGCGAGCTGGTTGAATAAACAAGTCAATCCTGCAGCTAAACAGTCATCTTCCCGTTCTTCTTAAGCCACATCGTTCGATATAAAAAAAGGCAGCGGATCCTTGTGATCCGTTGCCTTTTGCACTTCTATCGTATCCTTCATTGAATCCAAGTCAGTGAAGAAATCATCGCTTCGATTTCTTCGATTTCAAGCGTCTCGCGTTCTGCGGAGTACGTCAATAAGACTAACCGTTCCCCGTCCGAATACGCGTAGATGCGTAAAAAGATATCTTCTTCTTTCCCATCTACTGCAAGCAACGCTTCTTTTGTTGAATTACGACGGACTTCAAGTGCTCCTGTTAGTTCGATGCCGAACTCTTCCACCAACAGATTGATTTCTTGTTCCGCCGCCTCATACGGTGTCAATTCTTCTGAATCGGACTCATAAATGGATAATTGGAGCGTACCCATTGCATTTTCATCCGTCGAATAAAAACTGACATATGTCTCTTCTTCTTGATATTCGAATACCTTTGGATATTCTAGCGTGATCCAATGATCGACTGTGTACTGTTTCATTTGAATTCCTCCATTCGTTGTATCTCTTCAAAGCGGATACCCGTCACAGCCATACGCTCGAATTGTCGAGCGAGTTGAGCAGAGACGAACATGCGATGCGTGCGCTCATCTCGCATAAGATGATGCGGACAAATCGAATCGCTGATTCGTCGCTCTGTCAAAAAATAGACGCGTCGTCTCGGGACCGGACGGAATACATCCGTCGTATGTAGATGTTCGATCCGACTGACAGATAAGAGATTGAGAAGATAGTACGGAACCACTCCGTCCTTCGTCTCAAGATGTACCTTGAGACATTGTACAGAAAAAGGCGCGTATGCTGCAATGACGCGTTGCACACGTTCCGAGACGAGCGGCAGATCGAATGTGTTTGGAAGGACATCCGGTAGCAAATCCGCATCTTGATTGATGGAAAAAGCAAGTACACCTACGTTATGGAACCACTCTCCTATCAATAAGCGATGACGATCGAATTGATGGTGACAGATCGCCTTCCATCCTTTTCCCATCGACTGTTCGCTCCAAACTCGCACTTCATTCACCAGACACTCTCTCCTCTACCCAACTTTACCCATATTGCAAATCAAGATTACCATTGGAAACGATTAACTAGTATTATTGTACACCGAATCTTAAAAGAAATTGCTTTTTTTCATAAAAGTTATGGAAATGCACTCTTTGCTATGCTACTATATTTCATGTAGCCGATACGCGGGTGTAGTTTAATGGTAAAACCTCAGCCTTCCAAGCTGATGACGAGAGTTCGATTCTCTTCACCCGCTCCAATTATGACATAACATAGGTCTAGGACCATTTCCCTCTAGAGGGCAGGCGACTCGCGACGTGCGAGTCGTCTTTTTTATTGATTCTGCTGATGATTCCAACGAATTTATGGGTATACAACGATATAGATAGAGATTCGTAAAGGAGGATTCGTATGATTCAGATGAAAATGCCCGGCGTGACGATTTATCAAAGTACACTCATGAAAACGACTTCGACATTAATCGAGACGCCTGATTGTCTGATCGTCGTCGACCCTGGCTGGCTTCCCGATGAGATTGCAACGATTCGTCGAGACGTCGAAATCGTGCGTCGCGAACGACCATTATACGTCGTCTATACGCATGCCCATTTCGATCATATTTTAGGTGCCTATGCCTTTACGGATGCCATCGTCATCGCTTCGAAACCGTTCATCGATGTCGACCGACAAGAAGCGCTAAAAGCCGTACAAGATTTTAATGATGAATTCTATATCGATTCTCCCGTCCTTTTCCCAGACGTGACACATGTCATCCATGAGTCTGAGACGATTTTAACGATCGGACAAACGAAGCTGATCTTCTTTTTGACGCCCGGTCATGAAGTGACTCATCTTTCCTTCATCGTCATGCCACTTCACTTGTTAGTCTGCGGCGATTACGCTTCAGACGTTGAAATCCCCTTGATCGAACACGATTCCTCTGAGTATTTGACGACGCTCGAGTTACTCGAGTCGTTCATTTATGAATATGAAGTCAAACTCTTGATTCCCGGACACGGTCACATTTGTGATGTCCGAACAGAGATGATCGAACGACTTCATCAGAGCTATGATTATATTCTTGCCCTCCGTGCCGGAAAAGAATCCGACTGGGCTCCGTCTTGGCAAACGACCCCTTTTATGAAACGTCTGCATGAAAAAAATAAGCGACAAGTCAAAAAAGAACAAGAAGAACGATTAGCCCGACGCCATTATGATTAACTTCGCTCAACCAAAAGACTCGGTCGCCAAATTGGCGACCGAGTCTTTTATGGTTATCCAAGTAATGTGACGAGCAACGCTTTTTGTGCGTGGAGGCGATTCTCAGCTTGATCGAAGATGACCGATTGTTTGCCATCGATGACGCCCTCCGTGACTTCCTCTCCGCGATGCGCCGGAAGGCAATGCAAGAAAATAGCTTCATCATTTGCTTGATTCATGATATTGGCATTAACCTGATATCCTTCAAATGCTTGCAGACGCATCGTCGCTTCTTCTTCTTGTCCCATACTCGCGAAGACATCCGTATACACGACGTCTGCACCACTCGCTGCTTCCTCAGGATCCGTCATGACGATGATGTTTCCACCCGTTTCCTTCGCAATGACTTGTGCCTCATGAACGATTTGTGGATCAGGAGCATACGCCTCCGGCGCACAGATGCGGACTTCCATTCCACTGAGCGCTCCACCAATCATCAGCGAATGCGCCATGTTATTTCCGTCCCCGATATATGTCAAAATCTTTCCGGATCGTGTTCCAAATGTCTCTTCGATCGTCAGCAAGTCAGCAAGGACTTGGCACGGATGGTGTAGATCCGTCAATCCATTGATGATTGGAATCGTACCATGTGCCGCAAGTGTGTCGACGATCTCATGACCGAACGTCCGGATCATCAGGGCATCGACGTAACGGCTCATGACTTGAATCGTATCTGAGAGCGGCTCCCCCCGCCCGATTTGCATATCTGCTCCACTTAGCACGATCGGATGTCCACCGAGTTCGACGACACCCACCTCAAACGATAGACGTGTCCGCGTCGATGCCTTTTCAAACAATAAGGCCACTTTTTTATGGCTTAATGCGTTTTGGTAGACACTCGGCTGATGCTTGATGTCTTTCGCGAGTGCCAATAGCTCCGTCAGTGCTTCCGGCGTCAGTTCCGCCATCGTCAAGAAATGCTTTAGTTGTTGCATCGTCTTCATTTTACTTCCTCCTTGATCGGCTCTGTCCATGTATGAAGTGGCTTCACAGCATAAGGGGACTTTTCTGTCGCTTGTAGATGATAATGTGCTAGTTCAGGTTCTGTCAGAACTTGTACCCCGGCAGCAAGCGCTGCTTCGCGACTCGCTTTTTCTTCTGTCACGTGCGAATAGAAAATCGCACATTGTGCCCAGTCAATCGTTTCATCTAACGCTACACCCGTTCCGAAAGCCTCTGTATCTGCTCCAGCAACGATGATGTCTCTCGTCGTCAAATGTCGTTTCGTCGTCTCGTCGAAAATGAAACGTTCCAGCGCCAGTCCGTCTGTCGTCCATTGCAGCGTTTCACCTGTCGAACGCATGACGGGACCTGTTTTCGGATCGACGCCTTGTAATTTTAACGTTGAAAAAACAGGGGTCTTAACGGCATGGAAATCAAGTTTCAACTGTTCTGCCGGAAGCGTGACCGCTTGACCGACCGCTGCTTGGACTGCCCACTGCAAGATTGGTTGACCTGTTACTTTGGCGACGATTGGTAACGTGCGGGAGGCACGTGGATTGATTTCCAAGACGTAGACTTGATCGTCATGCAAGACGAATTGGATATTGTACGCTCCTTTATAATCCATTCGTTGCCCGATCATCTGTGCAATTCGCTCGATTTCGCTCTGAACGGTAGCGCTGAGCGATACAGGTGGTAGAATCATCGTCGAATCTCCAGAGTGAACTCCTGCCCGTTCCAATTGCTCCATCAAAATCGGAACGTATGTCGTTGTTCCATCTGTAATACAGTCGACTTCGATTTCCTTTCCTTGGAGGTAGGCATCCACGAGGACAGGGAATGATAATTCGGACACGATCATCTCTAATTGCTCTTGATCGTGGATGATATGCATTCCTTTACCTCCGATGACATAGGAAGGGCGAATCATAACCGGATAACCGATCGTTGTTGCAACTTCTATCATTTGTTCGTCTGTCGCCACTTCTTGTCCCGGAATCCGATCAACACCTATGTCATCTAAAAATTGATAGAACCGCTCACGGTCTTCCATTTGATCGATGACATCTGCCGTTGTTCCGAGAAGATGATAACCGGCGTTCTCCAAACCAGAAGCCAGCGCAATCCCCGTTTGTCCTCCGAACTGGACTAGGACGTCTTGGCATTCCTCTGCTTCTAGCACATGTATGACGTCTTCAAGTATCAATGGCTCGACATACAGGCGATCTGCGACTTCGAAGTCGGTCGAGACGGTCTCCGGGTTATTGTTGATCATGATTGTTTCATAACCGGATGCTTGCAATGCACGTACCGCGTGAACGGAGCAATAATCAAATTCGATTCCTTGACCGATCCGAATGGGTCCTGCACCGATGACAGCAACTTTCTTTTTCGTCGATGCTGTGACTTCCGTTTGACCACTCCAGTTTCCGTAGAAATAAGGCGTCGCACTCTTGAACTCTCCCGCGCATGTATCAATCATGTGATAGACAGGAAGGATGCCTTTTTCTTTACGTAAGTGCTCAATCGCTACAGCACTGACGCCCGTCAGAAGCGCAATTTGTTCGTCCGTAAAGCCCATCATTTTGGTTTGCTTTAGAGAACTTTCATCCGTTACATCGATTTTTTGTTGCTGATCGACGAGGCGTTTTAGCACTTTGACGAATAAAGCTTGTACTTTCGTCTGTTCAACGAGTTCTTCGATGGTCGTCTCCTTGCGATCGAGTAGCGCGAGCATCGCAAGCAAGCGACGGTCCGTCGGCGCCTTTATTTCTTTCCACAATACGTCAGCCTCCGCTGTTTTCATCCATGTCGGATAAAGAGGCGACTGCTCGACTCCTGCACCGCGCCACGCCTTTTGTAACGCTTCTTCTAACGTCTTCCCCATCGCCATGCTCTCACCCGTCGCCTTCATTTGTGTTCCAAGCGTCCGGTTACTGCCGGTAAATAGATCGAATGGGAAACACGGCACTTTTGCCGTGATATAATCCATCGTTGGTTCGAAGCTCGCCATCGTTTCCTTCGTGACAGGATTGATGCAATCGTCGAGTCGCTCACCGAGCGCAAGACGTGTCGCTAATTTTGCGATCGGATATCCCGTCGCCTTGGAAGCAAGTGCCGAAGAACGACTGACACGCGGATTGACTTCAATGACGAAATAGCGTTCTTCCGTCGGATGGATTGCGAATTGAATGTTGCATCCACCGATGACACCGAGATGCGATACGATTTTACGCGCTTCTGTCCGCAATTGTTGATTCATTCGATCCGAAATCGACTGAATCGGTGCAAAGACGACCGAGTCCCCGGTATGGACACCGACAGGATCGATGTTTTCCATGTTACAAACGATGATCGTCGTATCTGCGCTGTCACGCATGACTTCGTATTCGACTTCTTTATAGCCAGCGATACTCACTTCAACCAAACACTGTGAAATCGGACTCGCTTGTAAGCCGTTCTGCGCTAACAGACGTGCCTCGTCCTTCGTCACTGCGATTCCGCCGCCCGTTCCACCGAGCGTAAAGGCTGGTCGGATGACGAGTGGTACCCCGTGTACTGCCATGAATTCCTCAAGCTCTGCTAACGATTCGATTGTTTGACTTTCCGGGAGCGGTTGCGCGAGTTCGATCATCTTTTGCTTGAATCGTTCACGATCTTCTCCGTCTCGGATCGTCTCAAGCGAAGTCCCTAGAAGTTCGACACCGTATTGTTCAAGTACGCCTGCTTCTTCGAGTGACATCGCAAGATTGAGTGCCGTTTGACCGCCGACCGTCGCTAGGAGATGGGATGGTCGATCTTGTTCGATGATGGCCGTTGCTTTTTCAAGGGTCATCGCCTCAATATAGACATGATCTGCCGTGCTCGGATCCGTCATGATAGTAGCCGGATTCGAATTCATTAAGATGACCTCGCATCCCGCTTCTCGAAGCGCCTGACAGGCTTGTGTGCCGGAATAATCAAATTCTGCTGCTTGCCCGATGACGATCGGACCTGAACCGATGACGAGTACTTTCTGTTTATCCCACATATGCTACCTCCTGATGTAATACGCTATTTACGAATTGATCGAAGACGACCATCGCCTCTGTCGGTCCTGGACTCGCTTCTGGGTGAAATTGGACTGTCATGATCGGTAGTATTGGATGAATCAATCCTTCAACGGATCCATCATTGATGTGTTCGTACGCAAGTTCCATCTCAGACGCTTCGATACTTTTTACATCAACGGCATAACCATGATTCTGAGACGTCATGAACACTTGTCCGGATGCTAGATGACGTACAGGATGATTCGCTCCTCGGTGTCCGTGATGTTGTTTTAATAAGGTACAGCCGAAGGTATGAGCGAGAACCTGATGTCCCATACAAATACCAAGTGTCGGATAGCTCGTCGCCAGTTCACGGATTCCTGAAAGGAACGGGTCTAATTGTGTTGGATCACCAGGTCCATTGGAAAACAGCAGACCATCTGGAGCCAGCGCTTGAATCCGTTCCGGTGTCGTATCATATGGCACGACCGTTACACGCATATGGCGTTCAAGCAAAGCATCAATCATCGATTGTTTCACACCGTAATCGATACAGACGATGTGCCCCTGTTCGGCTTCCGGTACGTATTCGATGTTTGAAGTCGTTGATACGGAAGCGATGTATGCTGTGTCGATTGACGCAGTGACAGTCATATCCACTTGCATCATGTCACCGAATTGATCGCCTTCCGTCCGTAATAGATGGACAAGAGAACGCGTATCGACTCCCGACAAAATCGGCACATTTGCTTCACCCAACCAACTCGCGAGCGATGTTCCTTCCCCGTCCTCAGCCAAAGTTTGAACGATGACACCAGCGACTTGAATCTGATTGCTTTCTGACGCTTCCGCTTGAATACCGTATTGACCGATCAACGGGTATGTGAAGACAAGAATTTGTCCTTGATAAGATGGATCCGTCAAGACTTCCTGATATCCTGTCATTCCTGTAAAAAAGACGACCTCTCCTTTGACTGGAGCTGCTCCTTGCCACGAACCGGTAAACGTCGTTCCGTTCGCAAGCGTTAGTTTTCCGGATTGTTTCATACGATGACCTCCTGTTGACAAACGAGTTGTATTTTTTCGATGGCGTGCATGAGTTCCTGTTCCGTCACGAACAACGATGGTAATAAGCGAATGACATGAGGACCAGCCGAAACGACGAGAAGACCATTCTCACGTAAAGCGTCAATCAGCGGTGCAACAGGCATCGTGCACTCGATACCAACCATCAAGCCACGTCCGCGAACAGAGCGAACGATGGATTTAGGTAGCTTTTGCTCTAATTGCTGTCTCAAAAATTCGCCTTTTCCTTGAACGTCTGCCATGACAGTGTCACTTAACAAGAGATCAAGTGTTGCTTCCGCTGCTGTCATCGCGAGTGGATTCCCACCAAAGGTCGAGCCATGCGATCCAGGTGTGAATACTTCCGCTGCCTCTGCCGTCGCGAGTAGCGCGCCGACCGCGAGTCCACTCCCAAGTCCTTTCGCAAGAGTGATGATATCCGGTACGAGGGGTGTCTGTTCAAATGCAAAACGAGATCCCGTCCGACCGATGCCGGTCTGTACTTCGTCGACGATGATTTTGACATCGTATTGTTGCGCCTTCTTCATCAACGCTTCTAGCCACGCATCGTCGGCGACGACGACTCCGCCCTCTCCTTGAATGATTTCGAGCCATACGGCAGCAGTTTGCTCCGTAATCGCTGATAGGCTCTCCATCTCGTTAAACGGCAGATGTTTGAAGCCATTCACCATCTCACCGTATCCCGCTTTGATTTTCTCCTGTCCTGTTGCGCCCATCATCGCAAACGTTCGCCCGTGGAAAGATTGTTTAAACGTGACGACTTCCGTTTTCCCTGTCCATTTTCGAACGAGTTTGTACGCCGCCTCGTTTGCTTCCGCACCACTGTTACAAAAGAAGGCATGACTGAGATGACTGTTTTCCGTCAGTCGCTCGGCGACCCGCTCTTGTGCCGCGATTTGAAACAGATTCGACGTATGCCAAATTTGATTCAACTGTTCCTCTAGCCGTTGCTGAATATAAGGATGACGGTGTCCTGTATTGCATACAGCGATTCCCATGATGAAATCCAGATACGTCTTTCCTGTCGCATCTTCTACGATCGACCCTTGTCCTTTGACCAATTTCACATCAGTACGTTGATAAGTGGGTAGTAGTGCACTCATGTAATTCCTCCTTGATTCGTGTCCCTGCAGCTAACGCATTTTTCCCAGACCGAATGACGACCTCTGGAATACCATGCTGAGTGGCCTGCATCATCGCTTCGACCTTCGGAATCATTCCCCCGTAGATTTCTCCCGACGCTATCGCAGCTTCGATGGCTGCAGACGTGATTTCTGATTGATAGTCACCGTTTACTTTTACACCCTCGACATCCGTCAACAATTCAAATCGGTCGACAGACCAAGCCTTCGCGACAGCAATCGCACACGCGTCCCCGTTACTGTTCAATACACCTTGCTCCCCTGTGACAAGGGATGTGACGACAGGAACATAACCATTCGTACTCAACACCGTGAATAATCGTGGATGAATGTGCGTGATCTGACCGACTGCCCCGAGTCCTTTGACTTTTTTACCATGGACGCTTGCGCCGTCTAATCCGCTCATCCCGACGGCAGGAATCCCCGCTTGATTCAACTGCTGAACGATCCCGGATTGGACTTCCCCTGCTAAGATCCGCCGCGCCCCGAGTAAGACCCCATCCGTCGTTACACGGACACCGTTTCGAAACACGGGTTTGATTCCCTCTTGTTCACAGTAACTCGATAGAAGAGGACCACCTCCATGGACGATCAATAATTCGTTACCGGTTTCGACCCACGCTTTCCATTCCTCGAAATACTGCGCATCCAGTTGCTCCCACACACTACCTCCTAGTTTGATGACTTTTCGTTTCGTCATGTCCGGTAACTCGCATTGATTTTGACGTAATCGTACGTCAGGTCACAGCCGTAAGCGTGTCCTTGTCCTACTCCATCATGCAAATCAATGTGAATCTGTACATCCTGCTGTGCTAGATCCTGTGATGCAATCGTTTCATCGAATAAGACAGGCATGCTCTGTTGCAGCACCCACTGCGAACCAATTTTGATGTCAACATTTGATACATCGAGTGGCTCCTTGATACTTCCGACAGCAGCGATGATTCGTCCCCAGTTCGCATCTTCCCCAAAGATGGCTGTTTTGACGAGAGACGATCCGACGACTTGTTTGGCGACCATTCGTGCTACTTCATCGGTTTGTGTTCCCTCTACCGTCACTTCGATCAACTTCGTCGCGCCTTCACCGTCCCGCGCAATCTGTTTCGCTAAATCTTGACAGACCGTTTCGATCGCCTGTTCGAATGCTAACGCTTCGTCCGTGCCTTCAACGATCGTTGCTCCTCCTGCAGCTCCGCTCGCTAAAATCATGACCATGTCATTTGTCGAACTGTCTCCATCTACGGTAATGCAGTTGAACGTCCGATGAATCGTCCGACGCAACAGTGTCTGTAAGACATCCGGTTCAATCGTTGCATCGGTCGTCAAGAAACCAAGCATCGTTGCCATGTTCGGATGAATCATCCCTGATCCTTTCGCCACGCCACAGACTGAAATTTGGACATCCCCTTGCATGTATTGTTGACCAGCTGTTTTCGTACCAGTATCGGTCGTCAGGATCGCATGAGCAAAATCATCCGCGGCATCCTTGTCATTTGTAGGCATCAGCTGTGGAATACCTGCCAGTAACGTATCAATGGCTAACGGTTGACCGATGATCCCTGTTGAAGCAATCGCGACTTGTTCTGGAGCAACATTTAAACTTTTCGCCATCGCTTGTTGCGACATGTACGCATGGGATAACCCTAGTTCCCCTGTACACGCATTCGCGTTCCCGCTGTTGACGAGGACGGCATGAATACGTCCTTGTGACGCCTGAATCGCTTGTTTCGTCACAGTGATTGGTGCTGCTTGCACCTGATTCGTCGTATAGACAGCTGCAGCGCTTGCTCCTGCTTCACACCAGATCAGACCTAAATCCTTCCGCTTTCGTTTCAGACCCACATGTATTCCCGATGCTTGAAATCCCTTCGGTGTCGTGATCGTCAATGGGGTCTCTACTTGTACTTGCCACACAGGCGTTCCTCCTCTTTTTTCTCTTGATTAAATGTAGATCGGCTGTTGCGTTAAACCGGATGTCTCATCAAAACCAGCTAGAATGTTGGCATTTTGAACGGCTTGTCCGGCAGCTCCTTTTTGCATGTTATCGATGACTGAAACGATGGTCATTCGCCCTGTCCGATCATCCTTATAAACGGTCAAATCACAGTGATTACTCCCGACGACGGATTTGATTTCCGGATCAGCCTGTTGGATTCGGACGAATGGTTCCGTTGCATACTGGTCCGTCAACCAGGATCGCCACTCCGTTTCCGATAAATCGATCAACGGCTGAACCGTCATAATCGCCATGATGCCTCGATTGATCGGTAGTAGTTGAGTCGAGAACGTAATCGGATGCGATGATCCGGTCCATTCGAAAAGCGCCTGCTCAATTTCCGGGATGTGCTGATGCTGATTCACTTTATACAAGCGAACGTTTTCGCTTGAATGGACATGATGCGTTTGTGCCGTCAACGTTTTCCCTGCTCCCGTCAGACCAGAAGAAGCTTGAATGATGATTTGAGATGGATCGATTTTTTTCTCTTTTAAGAATGGTGTTAGTCCAAGCAAAACTGCTGTCGCGTAACAGCCCGGATTCGCAATCCATTTGCTCGCTGTAACAGCTTGACGATTCCATTCTGGTAATCCATAAGTTGCTCTTTGTTGTAACTGGGCATCAATGGGTTCCTTGTCATACCACGTTGCATATGCTTCAGCTGGAAGTCTCAAATCGCCACTTAAATCAATGACGTAACCGGACCAGTTTTGAAGTTGTTCTAAGTAATGCTTCGAAATCCCACTCGGTGTCGCTAAGAACACCATGTCCGTCTCGGTTTCCATCAAATGCTCCACCGAAAAGGAAGATAACGAGGAATATGTTTTTTTATTCATAAATGGGAATACGTCATGCATGGATTCCCCCGCCATTGAGTCACTCATCAAACAGATGATCTCAAATGAAGGATGTGATTCTAGTAGGCGAATCAGCTCAATTCCGGTATATCCTGTTGCTCCGATGATGGTACATTTCATATCTGTACGCTCCCCTTCAAAGAATGTTATACCGATTTAAACACATGTATATTTATACTGTCAATTGAATTTTTATTAGTTTTTATACAAAAAAAGAAGCGTTGAAGCGATTGTCTTCTATAAGACAGTCCCTTCAACGCTTCTTTTACACGCATCTACTTAACGCTTTTCCGCACGTTGCGCTACGAGATGATCAATCCCAAATACGCCTGCACCCATGATCGCGACGACTACTACAAAAATCAATGTAAACATATGTATCCTCCTCATCGTTCACAAAAATGTCATTTGATACTTCTTATTGTGCAAGATTTGAACTAAAAAAGAAAGCGTTTACGACAAAAAATCGTCACATTTCTATTTTTTTATATTTTTTATCGACACTCTTATGGTTGACGTCCTCCGTAATATTCGTTAGTATTACGTTTGTTCAATGCTTTTGTGCATAAAAGCGTGTTAGTAACAGAGCGTTATCATACTTTCATATTCATATAAGGAGGTGGAAGCATGCGCATGTCATTCCGTGAATCCGCAGCTATCCTAGGAATCAGTATCATCATCTTATTGTCCGCGTTATTCGGTGCTAAAGCCGAACCGCATCTTGCCATCTTGTCCAGTCTTATTTTCGTCTCAGGATATGCCGTTTACCGCGGTTTTAAGTTCGAGGACGTCGAACACCATATGATTCAAGGTATTCGGGAAGCCATCAAACCGATCCTGATCATGTTGCTCGTTGGTATGACGATCGCGGTCTGGATGATGAGTGGCGCAGTGCCGACCCTTCTTCATTTTGGGTTATCTACCCTTTCAGCGACTTGGTTCGCACCGAGCGCTCTTCTGATCGCGATGGTCGTCTCGACCTTTACAGGTAGTTCTTTTACAACGATTGGTACGGTTGGTGTTGCCTTGATGGGAATTGCGATCGCACTGGGCGTCAACCCGGCACTTGCAGCAGGTGCCATCATCAGTGGAGCTTGTTTCGGAGATAAGATGTCACCTTTATCAGATACAACGAATTTCGCGCCCGGAATTGTCAATGTGTCTGTGTTCGATCATATTCGTTTCATGATGGGAACGACGATTCCCGCTATCACGATCACATTCATCTTATTCTTCATTTTCGGACGTAGTAGCGGAAATGTCGATTCGTCTGCTGTTCAAACGACACAACAAGAGTTAGCTCGTTTGTTCGACTTGTCACCTTGGACATTGCTTTCACCATTGCTCGTCATGGTGTTAGCATTACGTAAGATGCCGGTCGTCCCAACACTTGTTGCTGGCGTTTTAAGTGGATTGCTGTTAACAGGTCTTGTACAAGGAAACTGGAACATCTCGAACTGGATGGCCGTCATTCAGAACGGATTAAAACTAGAATCTTCTAGTGAGACGGTTACATCCATCATTAGTAAAGGTGGATTGCAATCGATGATGTGGTCGGTGTCGCTCGTCATGCTCGCCCTTGCGTTCGGTGGTGTCTTACGTGGCATCGGAGTCATTGACGTGGTCATTGAACGGACCGTTTCTAAACTAAAACGTGATGGTAGCATCATTTCATCCGTCGCCTTATCGTCTATCGGTGTAAACTTGATGGCTGGGGAACAATACTTGTCCATCTTGCTTCCGGGTCAAGCATTCAAGAAAATCTTTGAAGAGCGTCAGATTGATCCGCGTTTCCTTTCTCGTTCACTCGAGGATGGAGGAACGCTCATCAATCCGCTTATTCCATGGGGTGTTTCTGGGGCGTTCTTCGCTTCGACACTCGGTGTTCCTGTAACAGCATACGTTCCGTTCGCATTCTTTTTACTCCTTTCACCATTGTTTACGTTTTTACTCGCATTTCTTCGTCCAACGAAAATCGAAACAAAACAATCTCTCGCTTCTTGAGTCTATTTCATATTAAAGATCCGATATGTCCTATCGGGTCTTTTTTTCTTACCAGTATCTCCTTTATTTCCTGTTAAATACGTCAGATTTAAGACGAAAACGGCTTGGAATCACGTTTTTTTAAAGAATCATGTGTAAAGATGAAATGAACTGGGAATATACCAAACATAAGATTAAAAATTACAGAGAATGATAGAGAGAGAGTACGTTCCTGATCGACCGAGGGATGACTTCGATGTAATTGTGGGAGGAGTTAATATGATCAAACGTGGTACGCTGGAGCGACTTGACGGCAAGTATGCTGTCCTACTATGGGAAAATGGTTCAAGTTTCATTCCACGACGTTATTTACCACCTGAAGCAAGGTTAGGCGATACGATTATTTTTGATGGTACAACCTATACGTTAGATGTCAGTAATTCATCACCCTCTTCCTTTCAAACATTTTCGTTTCGGCAAATGGGTTGATGATCGATAAAAAGCCATTCCGTATCATGCATTGACTATGGAGAAGGAATTTCTCTCATCAGTCTTTCATGAAATGAATGGCTTTTTCGCTTTATCTACGCACATATAGGGAGTGACCATCACACGATGGACAAGGAAAGTGATCAATATCGGATATTTCGATTCGTTCCAGTTCCGTCTGATCATGTGGGCATTCGTAAAGTGGTTGAACGACATCTAGTTGTAAAAATAGGGCACACCAAAACCGATTCGAAAATCGGTGACAAGTCGGACAGTGGTATAAATCCAATTGATACGGTACCCAACCATCCGCTAATTCCTCCTGATAAAGCTGATAGTGCTGAATTAATCGAAATCGATTCCAGTCGTCTACATACGTCCGCTGTAAAATCGGTTCATGCATCGACGGAACGAACCAAAGCGGGAGACCTGTCATGAACGCTTCGACCCCTTGCGTCAAGACAGCAGGAAATGTCGGCCAACCCTCTAGTTGACCGAGTTGGAATGTTTGTTGAAAGGAGCAGTTGCGGCATAGGAGTTCCATCGTCATCCTCCTGTTCGTTTCACCATCTCTTTTAACATCTGTTCCGTTACAGGACCGATGTGTTTCGAAAGAATCGTTCCTTTCCGGTCTAATACATAAGTTGCTGGCATTGCTACGAGACGATAAGCATCTTCTGACGTTCCCTTTCGATCATATAACACAGGATATTCAACAGGTGTCTGCTTCAGAAAATCAGCAACATCCGAAACACGTCGTTCTGATGTCGTGACATTGATTCCGTAGACGGGTATATCTGTATGTCGTGCAAAGGCATTTAGTTCTGGAATCTCTTGTTTACACGGTGGACACCACGTTGCCCAAAAATTAATGACAAAGACATCATGATTGATTTCGTCTAGATCGACAGTTTTTCCTTCTTGACGCAAGGATAGATTCGGGGCTTTCATCCCGACTTCGAGACCACCTTGTGATGCTTGTTTTTGTTGTTGCTCCACTTTTTTTTGTTTTGCATCATATGTTTGATAACTTTGATAGGCAATGCCGATAATAGCAATCGCTAGGATCAGATAGATCAACGGTTTTTTCACATCTAACCCCCTCCTTCTTTGTTCAGTGTAGCAGACTTCCTCTTTTCGACTATCTACTTTTATCAACAAAAAAGCGAACTCTTCCGTCTTATACGCGGAAATGAGTTCGCTTTATTTTAGAGAATTCGCGTTTTAACGAGACACACGGTTAGTTAAAACGTGGTAATTGTTTTTTGACTTGACGGTTATCTTTAACGCTACCTACAGCTTCCGCTCCCCCTAAGGCCTCATTCAAGGATGTCTTTCCTTCCTTGACTTCTAGACGTCGATTAAATACCGATCGATTATCGACAGAAGCAACGAGGATCGATGCGACATCCGTTTCCGAAATCGTCGCGTCCTTCGTGTCCTTCAAATCTTCATCGGCTTCAATTAAGCCACGCCCTTCACCTGTTGTGATGGAAACTGGACAAATGATCGTATACGTCAAACCACTATGTTCAATCTGTTCCTCTGCTGCATTCTTAGCAGCATAGAACGGATAGACATCTTTCTTGAATTGCTCAGGTCGATCTGCACCATAAGCGCTCAGTAGCACGAAATGACGTACTCGCGCTTTTTTAGCTGCATCAATTGTTTTCAAAGCGACTGTTCGATCCAGCAATTCGATTTCAGTTGCTTCGCCGTCTACTCCTGCGGTCGCCGCACAAATTACTGCATCCTGCCCTGCGACTCCGTGCTCAATGACTTTTTCGAGTTCTGTTTCGATATCGACGTAATGCGCCTTGACACCGAGTTTTTCGAATCGTTCCACCAGATGTTCATGACGAACGATGACCGTGACCTGATGACCCTTGGCAAGCGATTTGACGACGCGCGCTCCAATCGTACCGGATGCACCTACGACTAGTACTTTCATATGGGGGGTCCCTCCTCGATAAGTTAGTCACCTTCGTGGAATGTCATGATGTCATGTCCAAAAATCGTCGATTTCAGAGATAACCTAAAACAATCCACCAAAGGAGCAACGTACATCAATTTATACCCGCAATGACCGGAAGGAAACCCCTCTCCATTAGTTCTTCAATGTGCCATAAAACGTCGTATCGAGCTGATCACGTAGTTCTTGCAGTGCCTTCTCATTCGGTAAGTCATAGAAAATCCCGTTCAGTCGTTGGCTGACGGCTTCGATTTCATAATGTTTTCGTTCTGACATCAAGGCAATCGATAACCCTGCCGTCGCCATCTCGCGGACACTTAAATCAAGTTTCATCTCTTCTTTCATATACGTGTGCGCTGCTGGAATTTTCGACCATCCAGTCGGCTTCATCAAGTGTGTCGCGACGGCTTGGATGACTTCCGACTGACGATTCGCGCGCGCTCCGTCATTATCCGTTTTTCGATGTCTCGAATAGGCAAGTGCCATCGCGCCATCCATATGATATTCCTTCCCTTTTTGGAATGAATACTGATTTGCTTTCCCACTCGCATCCTGCTCGGAGAATGTTCCTGTCGAGACAAGGTCGATTCCGCCGATTTGATCCACTAATCCGATGAAACTATCGAAGGAGATGACGATCTTTCCATCGATCTCTTCATCGAGTAGACCCGAAACAGCATCTTGCGTACATTCTTCTCCACCGAAGGCAAAGGCATGTGTGATTTTATCTTTCTTTCCATTCTCACAGGAAATCGGTGTATACGTATCTCGAGGAATCGACGTCAGTTGAATCGTTCGAGAAAGTGGAATGAATTGCATGACCGACAGGGAGTCTGAACGTGATCCACGCAACGACTCTCCAGGTCGTGCATCACTACCGATCAACAAGAACGTGAATGGTTGTGAAGCAAAAAGAACGAATGCGATGAGCAACAATAAAAATAGTCCAAGAAGCTTTCGTTTAAAACGACGTTTTTTCTTGATTTTTTTAGGATGAGCTTCGCGTGAAGAAACGTCAGAATTCTTCTGTACCGATTGCTCTGATCGCCCCGCCTTCCTCGGGCGTCTCGAGCGTTCCCGATTAGCAAACAACCGTGATCCGGCACCCCCGATCATCTGTGCGACTTGTTTAAGCATGCCGCTCCCGGAACGACGCGATGTACTTTTTCGATCTCGCGGTTGCTCCTCGACATATCGATGATACGTAGCCGGTTCTTGCTGCTTCTCAAAGGAGTCTTGAGAAAATGATTCGTCCGGCGCGTATGCTTTCGAAAAAGCTTCTTCTTGCCTAGCCTGCTCTTCTTCTTGTCTAGCTTGCTCTTCTAACTGCATACGTCGTCGCTCCAAGCGAGAGCGGTGTGGTTGATGTTCTGCCATTCAGATACCTCCGTATCAATCTTTTGCGATCTGTTTCTCTTTCAAGAACTCGCGGAGATACGTCCGTTTCGGTTCGTGCATCGAGGCAGCCATCTGTTTGACCCACCCTTCTGTCCGTTGACCACCGGTCCGTTCTCCGTAATACGATGACGTTGACTCTTCGTATCCTGTCAGTAACTCACGCATCGTATCGTCATCAGTATACGTATTCCGGTGGAAGACCGCATCCATCGGAAGGCGGGGTTTTTTACCCGGTTGTTGATCCGGAAGACCGACCGCGACTCCGAATAATGGTACGACGTGATCTGGAAGTTGTAAGAGTTCGCTGACACGACGAGCATCATTTCGTAGTGAACCGATGTAGACCGTTCCGTAGCCGAGCGACTCGGCAGCTACGACTAAATTTTGAGCGGCAAGTCCCGCATCGACAGCCCCTACGACAAGCGCTTCCGTCGTCTCGATCGTCCGGCTCACGTCGCCTCCTGCTAGTTCTGCCGCTAACGTATGTTTGTGGTAATCCATACAAAAGACGAAGAAGTAACTGTTTTCTGCCACATATTGTTGACCACTTGCAACGTCGACTAATTGTCGTTTCAATCCTTCGTCTTCGACACCGATGATCGCATAGGCTTGCTGATAAGAGGATGTCGAGGCAGCCTGTGCGGTTTTTATGAGTGTTTCAATCGTCTCTTCGTCTAATTGATGTTGTTTGAATTTCCGGATGGACCGGTGGTTGAGTAAATGTTGAATGGTTTCATTCATGTGTAATCGTCCCCTTCTGTAATGAGTCTTCTTATTTAAGATAGTCGTCTCTGACTAAAAAGCGCAAATGAAGAGGTTCGGTTTATGAAAAAAGCGGGAATTGAATAGTGTTGTACTGTACTTTTCTTGCGAAGGAGGGCGATCATGAGAATACGGAAACTGCGACTCTTACTAGAACAATATGGCGATACGACCCTTCGCGATATCATCGTCGAAATCTATCGTCAACTCCCGAGACAAGTCATCGAAGAGAAAGAGTTTGACGCCATGTTGACACAGTTCATGAAGTATAAGGATTTGCAAAAAGAACAGGAACAACCGACCGTCGAACAGACGATTGCTCAGACGGAACGGTTTATTCAATTAGCATACGATCTCCAGTACCTTGAGCCGAATCCGATCGTACCGCTTCGCGAACAAAAGAATTGGTATATCACCGCCAAACGCCTGCTTAAGCATTTACGCCACTATGCTCATCGTAAAAACGGAACCCGTATTGCCTTTGAGGAATTTTTCTTTCTTCTTTCGTCGGCTGCCGGGGAAGAACCTTTATTTTTAAGTAATGATCCGTTTCGATTATTGAAAGTCTCGCAAGTCGATTTTTTTCAAGAATTAGTCGGCTATTATAAAAATGATAGTCATGGTGTCGAATGGATGGAACGCGCCCTCTATACAGCGTTGAAGGTTCCGATGGACGTCGATACTGAGCGCAGTGATCTTTTGCTTGCCGTACTTGCCCATTGCGAGAAACCCGAACATCAAGAAGCATACATCCATTGCTTGAATGCGCATGCCAAAAAATTACAGTCGCATGTTCGGATTGATGCAGACGCTTTATCCACCTATCAAGAAATTCGTTTCGCAGAGCTACATGCTCTCATTTCCCTACGCGCGTTAGATCGAGCGGAGACGATGCTGTTCACAGAATATATCCCATATTTTTCGCATCGCTCGACTCCGTTTCGCTATTATCTCGATCTCCTCGAACGAGCCGGACTCGAACAAGAACACGAACGAATGGCACGCGTTGGTCGAAAAAAACGAATTCATTTCTAAGAGTAGATTCTTCTTATTCACACGTAGTAGACAATAAAAGGCAAGTGACGATGGAGTCGTCACTTGCCTTTTATTAGTCAGATTCATTTCAATCGGAGGCATTGACGATGCCAAGTCCGACTGTTGCGAGTAATGCAATACAAGCGAATAGGAATGCCATGTCGTTCGGTGAATCGAAGCCTTCATAGATCGGTTCCTTCCGATCAACGATGATATGATCCTCCGCGCCATAATTCCCATATGTCGTCGAACTGCTTACACCCGGTTCATCGTAATCACGCGCTTCGGCTACCAATGTATCCGCGCTGAATAACCAGCCCGATAAACCGATGACGATCCAGAGATACTTCATGATAATTTTGCCTCGATTCTTTCTTATCTTCAGGAATCCATCTACTTTTTGTTTGAAACAGAAGATATAAATACCTTTTATTTCCTGTAATATAAAAGCAAGATATTTTCAACTTCACTTTGCTAAAGGAGGAACTTAATTTGCCTATTGTGTATTACAATCAATTGTCTCATGTTCAAAGACGACACGTCCATCAACTTCTACAGTACCATCAAAAGGCATATGATTTTTCATATTTTCAGCCGCTTGAAGATTGCCAATGGGTCTACCTTGAATCCGGTCAGGTGAAAGCGACACTCGGATATCATGTCGTGCATGACGTCGTTCACTTTATGAACAGCGCCTTTCATGACATCAAAGCCTTTCGTCATCTGGCTATTTTGCTACACTTACATGCCGTTCGACAAGGATGCCGGCAGATACATGTACAAGTCTCTCCGCCGCATGATCTTTCTTTAACTTCGATTTGGAAAGAGCTTGGTTATAGTTTATATGCCGAACAGTTTCGTTTAATTGGACTCTCAGAAGGACAGCCTGCTACGCTACGTTTGAAAGCTGTTCATGCACAGAATCAAGATACTTATCTCGCACTTCGTAACGATGCCCTTCAAGGAACACATCACTTTTTTCCTTATGAGGTATCTGATTTAGACAAGTTGATTCAACGAAAAGCGATTCCTTACTTAGTCTATGATAAGCAACTGATCGTCGGTACACTATTATTTCAAAAGCAGGGACAGAATATCCGTCTTCTTGAAATCACGTGCCTACCAGAGCTGAGACGTCAAGGATACGGTAGCCGCATCCTCCATGCATTTCAAGAAAAGTTACGACGTGCAAACATCCAAACGTTTGAAGTCTTTTTTCTCTCAACACAACAAGATGTATTACGCCTGTATCATCCCTCGATGTTTTGCGATATCCAGTTAACCTCTCATTGGCATACGTTCAGTACGGATCAACCTCCGTTAATCATTTAGGCGATTGACAATTCCCTTGTATTCAGGCAACACATACTCCGCATCCATTTCCCGAAAATCAACATGACCCGTTTTACGAAGCACTAGCCCCATCTCGTATAACTGTTCGATATAGGCATCTCCCCATGTCAAGGCAAGTCCCGGTTGGTGATTATGAAAAGCAAGCAAGGCATCTTCAATCATTTCAGAAGCAATGGATGCTTGCATCACACGGTTCAATAAAGATTGGAACAGTACGGTTTGTCGTCCGATCAGCGCATAAAACGGGAAATAATGTTTAGCATAAACAAACGTCGGCAAATAGGCATCCGCCTCAATCGTCTTTAACAACAATGGTGAAGCGGGACGTTGTAATCGTTCTGCAAGTCCAACGGTCGCCTTGCATTCGCACAGCTGATCAAGCACTCGAATCGTCAACTCTTCTTCGATATCGAGCAATAAGACGAGATCCAGCAGATTCAATTCATGCGTCTCCATGAATTGATCACTGCGTTGAAGATGCATCGTATAAGTAAAGTCCAGCTTTTCAGCAACAAGTTCCCACAACTCGGAATGGCGCGCCGCATATAGACCTACCGGAAAGTGAAGGGGTTGGCGGACGATCGAGCGATGCCCTTCAAGTGTATAGACTTGATTGACGTCCAGACCGTCTGCTAGCAGCATTTCGAGTAACTGGTGACGATTTTGACACGTGACGAGTGTTTGAAACAGACGATCAATCTCGACGAGTGGTTGTTTCATTTCAAGCGCTATTTTCAAATGAGCAGGTGAATCCTGCTCTAGCGCACGCTTAATGAATTGTAAGGCCTGTTGTTCCGCATCGTTCAGTTGGGCAACATGTGTCCGAAACATTTCGATGTCAAGTTCCCGGAAGGCTTGTAACGCCGGTGCAATTGATTGATTTTTTATAAAGGGTTTCCACATGATTCCCTCGACCTCCTCATTCCAGTATCTCTTCGTAGTGTACGCAATATCCTACCGTCTTGAAAGCAAAAAATGGAGAATCTTCCGTCGTTTCAGGAAGATCCTCCACTTTTTATTTTTTACCGACTTTTAAATGAGCGTTTCGAAAGACAGCATCTTGTTTTCCTGTCTTTTCAACACTTGTTCCGACAGACCCCAGGTATTCAAGTTCATCCTTTGGTTGAATGAACTCGTATGTGATGGCAGGTTCGCCCCGAAGACGAACGTGTATGATTTGTCGATGTCGTAAAGAGAATGATGCGCGCACTTCAAGAAAGGAGGAAGCTGATAAATCATGTTGCCGCTCTAAGATCGTCATCAACTCTTTTTCCGAGTCACGATAGTTCCCCTGCAATTGAGCATACGAAATACCGACTCCTAAAGATAGGATGCCAATTAGACTAAGAGCGAAAATGACCAGCACTTTCTTCATGACTGATCCACCTCCGAAAAAAGTTCATTCTACTTATTCATCGGTTCATCCATCGTTGACGTGAAGTCTTTTTTCGAATCCTTTACGTGAAACTGCATGTCCACATGTGGAATATCATCTTCTAAATAAGGGTCGGATACGGTTTCGAAACCAAACGATCCGTAAAACCCTTCTAGGTGTGCTTGTGCCTGTAAGTAGATCGCAGCTTCTTTCTGCAAATGTACCATCGCTCTCTCCATCATTTGTCTCGCTAACCCAACCGATCGGTGATCACGATGAACAGCTACCCGTCCAATCGCTACTCCTTTTGTCGGATGATCATACATCCGAAGGCATCCGACGATTTGACCGCTCTCACTCCGTACGATTAGGTGTGTCGCTTGTTGATCTTGATCATCTAGCTCCGGATACGCGCACTCCTGCTCGACGACGAAGATATCCGTTCTTAATTTCAAAAGTGCATATAAGGTATCAGGTGTCATGGAATGAAAAGACGCGAAGTTAAATTCGTACATAAAAACTCTCCTCTTTAGTTACGACAAAGTCGTGATAGTTGTCCAGCGTAAATCGTGACGGGAACATCTCTAAACACCGTATCTTTTTCCCAGTTCAGCCCGTTGGCACGAGCGACATTTTGCGAAGCACGATTATCGGGATGAATGATCGAGATGATTCGATCATGCCCTCGATTGAACGCCTCCATCATTAATCGTTTTGCTGCTTCACGACCATAACCGACTTTCCAGTGCTTTGGTTCGAGCCAATAACCGACTTCTAACTCTTCTTTCCCATCCACTTCCTGCATCAATAATCCGGCAAAGCCAATCGGTTCATTCGTTTCTTTTATGAACAACAGTAAAAAACCAGTTTGTCGCTCATCCGAATATCGCTCCAATTGCCGTTCGAACCACTCTCGTGCCTCATCTTCACTCAAGGCAGTGCCTCCATTGATATAACGCATGACTTGCTCATTTTGGACAAGTGACTTATAAAAACTAAAATCCTCTTCTTCGAACGGTCGCATCCATAAACGTTCACTTTCCATCGTCATCGCCTCCTTCTATACTTCTCTTTTCCCGAGTTCTTTTCGCTTCATTCCTCTTCCTGATCCTGCTTTTCCTGTGACATTTTTCATTACTAATCGATGACATTCACTCCCTAGTGCTTGCAATTCCCGGCATAAGTCGGTATTTTGGGAACAGTATGTTGAACAACGACCGCACGATTAATGTTAAAATATATTTTGAGCGCATGAGCGCTGGGTAGGAATTCACGAAAAGGACTGAGACCATAATGACTGAACAAGTAATGACGGGACTGTATGAAGGCATTTCAAAAGAGTCCGTACTAATCAATGAACCTTTAAAATATCATACGTATACAAAAATGGGAGGAATCGCGGATTTATTCATCATCCCAACTTCTTATGAAGAAACAGCTTTTGTCGTCCGATATGCTTACGAACAAGGTATTCCCTTGACGTTGCTTGGAAACGGATCGAATCTTGTCGTACGTGATGGCGGCATTCGCGGCATTGTCCTCTCCTTTGAGAAGTTAACCGATATCTCGGTCGAAGGACATGAGCTCGTCGCTCAAAGTGGCGCAGCAATCATCGAAGCGTCTCGTGTAGCTTACGCGCATCAGCTCAGCGGTCTTGAATTCGCTTGTGGGATTCCAGGAACGATTGGTGGCGCATTGATCATGAATGCGGGAGCATACGGTGGTGAAGTCAAGGATTGCCTCCATAGCGCTACTGTATTGACACGACAAGGAGAACTGTTGAACATTTCGCATGATGAGCTCGAACTGGGATACCGGACAAGTTGCTTCTCGAAGAAAGAATACATCATCCTCGAAGGTCGATTTGCGTTAACAGAGGGTGACCCAGCATTGATCAAGGAAGTCATGGATGATTTGACGCATAAGCGAGAAACGAAACAACCACTCGAGTACCCTTCTTGTGGTAGCGTCTTTAAACGTCCAGAAGGCTATTTTGCAGGGAAGCTGATTCAAGATAGCAACTTACAGGGAACACGCATCGGTGGTGCTGAAGTGTCCAAGAAACACGCTGGTTTCATCGTCAACGTCGAGAATGCGTCAGCATCCGACTATATCGCGCTCATTCGTCATGTCCAAGAAACGGTTCAAGAAAAATTCGGTATCTTACTTGAGACAGAAGTGAAAATCATCGGTGAAGAAGCATAATCAAATCATTTTACGAAAAAGGTGAGCTCCGTATTCGGACTCACCTTTTCGTTCGTTTAGATTGACCAGTTTCCGTCACGCATAACTGATTCACGCGTTCCGTCTGCAAGTTCTCCTTCAATCGATAGATCCGCTGATCCAATCATGAAGTCGACATGCGTCATCGAGTCGTTCGCGCCTTGTGCTTCTAGTTCTTCTGCTGAAAGGCTTGGACCATTTTCGAGACACGTCGAGTACGCACGACCAATCGCTAAGTGGCACGAAGCATTTTCATCAAACAATGTATTATAGAATAGGATACCCGAGTCAGAAATCGGCGAACGGTGCGGCACGAGCGCAACTTCTCCGAGATAACGTGCACCTTCATCAAGTGAAATCAAGTCATCTAATGCTTCTTGACCCTGTTTCGCTTCCGCTTTAACGATTTTTCCGTTCTCGAACCAGAGTGTGAACTCATCAATCAAGTTCCCACTGTAGCTAAGCGGTTTTGTGCTCGAGACGTGTCCGTTGACACCTGTCTTTTTCGGTAACGTGAACACTTCTTCTGTCGGCAGATTCGCGATGAAATCAACACCATCTGCATTCGGACCACCGCCACCTAACCAAACATGACGTTCTGGTAATTCGATTGATAATTCTGTTCCTGGAGCTGTGTAGTGCAATGTTTTGTATTTCTTCTCTGTCAGGAATTTTGCTTTTGAACGCAGATTATGATCATGATCCGCCCATGCAGCGACCGGATCCGCTTGATCGGCACGTGTAGCCTTTAAAATAGCTGACCAGAGCTCTTCAACAGCATTCTCTGAATCAGGGAATACTTTCTTCGCCCAGCTTTCAGAAGGTGCTGCTACGACACACCAGCTGACATTGTCACTCATGACGAACTTCCGCCAATTAGCAAGAGCGACACCGGCTGCTTTATTCGCACGTGCGATTCGGCTCGAGTCCACGCCATTCAATAAATCTGGATCTTCACTGACGACCGATAAGAACGCTGTCTTTTCTTCTGCCAGTTGGTCGTAACGTGCTTTTAACCAATCCGGGAACGTATCAAACGACTCTTCCGGTGCATCGAAATAACGGATTTTCGTCATCTCATCATCTGACCATTGTACATATACTTGCGTAGCTCCTACTTCGTAGGCGACACGCGTGATTTCACGAACGAGCGGCAAATTTTCGATTCCTGCACGCACCTCGAGTTGTTGTCCTGGTTGTAGATTAATTCCCGTACGCACGGCTAAAGACGCGTATTGTTGTAATTCTGCTTGTGTCGGCATTATGTAATCCCCTTTCTTGTATCTTTATTTTCACGAAATAGTTGCAATTTTGCAAGAAATAAGGCGAAACTAGAAAGAGAAGAGAAGGAGGCATCACCATGGAATTCACACCCGGCGATTTTAAATCGGCTTATACGTATTTTCACCGACAGGCACTCGACCTCGTTGGTGATGAAAAAGCACAGCAAGAATTGTTAGTTCGAGCAGAAATCGGACTTGCGCACTTGACGCAAGATATCGCGTCTACAGAAAGCTTGGACATCGAACGCGAGGCAGAACTCGTCCTTTATTTTCAATTAAAACAACTGCTTGAAATGCTTCGTGCTCTCTATCAGAAAAAATTCGAAATGCATGCGGAGCAGGAACAATTGTTATTGACGGCCGTTCTGTACTTCACGTCTCCTGTTGACGCCTTACCGGACGATAACGTCCTCGGGCTCTTCGATGATGCACAAATCGTCGAGACGATTTACGAAGAACTGGCTGCAGACGTCGATCGCTTTCAACATATGGAATGAATGAAAAAAGCAGCTGTCGCGACAGCTGCTTTTTGATTATGCATTTTGTTTCGAAGCAATATGAACAGGTGTCGTGGATTGACGTGATTCATCTACTTCTAATTTTTCTTTATTCAGCCACGTATAGATCATTCCCATAAAGACTGCTCCACCAATGATGTTTCCAGCTAAAGCTGGCAACAGGTTATGCATCGCTCCGGCAAATGTGATCGTATCCGGATGTGGTACGACTAACGCAATGGAGAACAATGCCATATTGGCGATGACGTGATCAAATCCAGAAGCAAAGAAGACTGCGACCAGTACCATCATCATCATGATCTGCGCCAACTCATTCTTCATGTTCTTTGGAATGAAAATCGCTAAACAGACCATCCAGTTACAGAAGATAGCTCGTGTGAAGATTTCCCACGTCGTATGGTGGATCTTCGTTTCTGAGACAGAAAATAACCAGTTGTTCATACCAAGCTCTTGGATGATT
This sequence comes from Exiguobacterium abrahamii, assembly GCF_015645365.1. Taxonomy (NCBI): domain Bacteria; kingdom Bacillati; phylum Bacillota; class Bacilli; order Caryophanales; genus Exiguobacterium; species Exiguobacterium abrahamii. The sequence continues at coordinate 109,669 of NZ_JADOYC010000004.1, read as the reverse complement.
CCTGTTTGAGAAAAGAGTAGCGCAAACGCTAATCCTCCAAGTCCATTTCCAATCAGACAGATCAACCAGACCTTCATCGTATCCATCTTCGTCGTATAGCCGCGCATCGTCGCCGTCGTGAAATACATCGTATTTCCTGTGAACAGCTCTGCCCCACCGTAAACGATCAGGACGAGTGCCACTCCGAAGGTCAGTCCACCAACAAGTGTCGCAACAGGTGACTCCGCCATATATAGACCGTTAATTGCTTTTAAGGTAAAAATAATTGCAAATCCAATGAAAATCCCCGCTAGCATGGCACGAACTAAGTACTCGAGAGGACGCATTTGTAGCATGCGCGTCGACTTGATTGCTTTATTCCGTAATCCTTCTAATGCTTCTACCTCGTTCATCGTAGAAACCTCTCTTTCTTTTGTTCAACACTTCACAATGTTTGTTCATTTATTATCATACTTCCATCTTAAAAGATGTTCAAGTATTGAATAGACCTGTTTTATCGTTTTTATAAAAGAACGAGATGTAAACGATATCATTGTGTCGAGATTGTGAAAAATGCCTTTTCTTGTTTTATACAACTAATTAGTTTGAATTCGTAGTCGTGATGCGAAGCGTTCAAAGAACGTGTTTCGCCTTGATGCATCGAGCACATAACCATCAATAACGACCCGATTAAAGCGTCTAGAAGAGGAAGTAGCTCGTTCAATATCGGTCGGAGTGTAGGCGTCGAATGTTTTCCTGTCCATCGTAAAATCTGCACCTGAATACGGATCCGTGTAGTGAATTTCGAGATCGGTCAAATCAGGAATCGTTGAAAATAAAACAAGCGTATGATGCATCAGCACTTTAGATAACCGAGCTTTCAAAAAATCCTGATTCACTTGTAGTGTCCCAGTATCGGTACCAATCCAAGCTTGTCGCTCTTTTCCTGTCACTTCATAGGCAAGACGTAACGATTCTCCTTCGACATCTACCTGTTTTAATTCTGATGAGAACGGAAGTTGTTCGGCTAATTGACGAACCGCTACCGTATTCATCATCGAGGCACCCACTTGTCTCGCTACAAGATCACCATCATGCCAAATGGATGATTGATTTTTTTCATTGGGTTGTTCGAAAAGACGAATTCCAACCAATATTCCTAAGCAGATACAACCAAGAATCCATAACATTTTCTTCATTTTCATCACCTTCCTAAAAAAACGTACCCTTTTTCATCTTTTTTCATAAGAAGGGTTGAAATTTTATGCATTTGAGCGTACTCTTGCATGCAGATACTCACAGAAGGAGGAGCATGAGGTCACTCATCATATTGCCATGACTACAACACACCCACAGAAAAAGAGAGTTGAAAAAATCAGTTTCTTAATCATTGGTACATTGCTGTATTCCCTTTACATCAGCCTACTACTATCTCCAAATGATATCGGATCAGGCGGTATCATGGGGATCACGCTCATTATTCAAGAGCTCTTCCACACGCCAATTGGATTAACGCAATTGCTCTTAAACATTCCCCTCTTCCTTTTAGGTTTCCGTTTCCTACGCAAACGATTCATGTTCTTATCTGGAATTATCGTCATTGCTTCTTCCTTTTTAATTGACTGGATTCCGACTCAAATCGTTCCGGAATCTTTAAACGATCCACTCGTCGCTTCCATCTTTGCTGGTCTAGTCTCTGGTCTTGCAATGGCATTGATCTTCTTCGGTGGTGCTTCAACTGGAGGGCTTGATATTCTCGGAAAGTTTTTCTTTGCTCGTTTTCATAACTGGCCACTTCCTCGTATATTTCTGATGCAAGATCTTGTCATCTACATCCTTGTATGGTGGGTATTTGATCTTAAACACGTTATGTATGCTCTCATCATGAGCTTTGTTCGTGCCAAAGCCCTTCAGACGGTTTACAGTTTCTATTCTGCTTCTAAGCAATGTATCATCATTTGTGAGAAAGCAGATGAAATCAATGAAGTCATTACAAAAGAACTCGGTCGTGGTGTCACGATTCTCGATGCACGTGGAGGATATTCCAACCGAACGAAAAAAATGGTCTATGTCGTCGTTCAAAATAATGAAATCGTCCGTTTGCAAGAAATCGTCTCTTCTGTCGAACCGAATGCATTCGTTACATTCTCGGAAATCCACACTGTCTTCGGCAATTACAAGGAACATTCGTATTCGTTTTAACACCAAGCGCAGCTTAGCTGTGCTTTTTTCATCTTCTTAAAACAGCTTCTCGTATTGCATCATCTTTCCTGCTTTTTTATGAGTATTATTCACTTTTTTGATCATTATCCCTATTCAAAAAATAGACAGGCTTCACTTTTTTTACGATAGTAGTTAAGCTTATGACATGTCTTTTATTTAAAGGAATGATTGCATGCACTCTCTTTGGCGTCAGCGTATTCTGCTGATTTTCTTGGTCAGCTTATTCGCCTCTATCCCAATCATCTATGCGTTATCCGGTTATCGGACGATTGCAACGATGACCGAGCAAATGAAGGATCATGATATACCGTTAATCAATCAGGTAGATCAGTTGGTCGAACACAATCGAGATCGTGCTAATGCGGTTCGTGGTCTCTTATTGTATGAAGATAATCGTTATATCGAACAATATTACTTTTCAACGTCTAAAATCCATGATTTGCGCAATAGTCTGAACCAATCGTCGACTACTCCAGGGACGATTAAAGATCTTCTTCGCCGCAACAATGTTTGGGAGTCCGAAATTGAACGCGTGTTTGTCGTCTATGAACGTCAAAGTCCAACAGCCGCAAAACGTCTTGCTAGACAGTCAACTCAGACGACTCAAACGATTCTCGAAGACTTATCCCGTGTGAAAGATGATTTGTATAAAACGCTTCAAGCCAAATTACAACAATCAGATACTTTGATCGCTACATATAAATGGATGTGTCTTGGTCTCTCCATCCTGTCCTTTTTACTGATTAGTGCCACGGTCTTTTTCTTCCACCGCTTCGCTCCAAAAGGATCAGAACAATCGTCTTTAGAATAAACGAAAAGCGCAGCTTTGGCTGCGCTTTTCGTTTATTCTAAAGACTCATTCAGACATTGCTTTTCCCTCTTGTACATGTTCCATCGCCATATGTACAAGCGATGACACATGATGGTCATCCAAGGAATAATAGACGACTTTACCGTCTTTTCGAAACTTGACGAGTCCTTGTTTCAACAAAGATCGAAGATGATGCGACGCTGTTGCAATCGAACAGTCGACAGAAGCCGAGACATCACAAACGCATAGTTCTTCTTCGATCGTCAGCGCATAAACGATTCGCAGTCGTGTCGCATCCGAAAGAATCTTAAATAGCTTTCCGATTTCTAGCGTCGGAATCGTGTCAACGATATGTCCGATTTCAGACGCGCGTTGTTCATCAATCGCAATCGTTTCACAACGGGGAATGTCCATGTCCGTCACCTCGTTTCTACCTATATTGCACCATGAGAAACAGGACATTGCAAGTTCAGCGCATTCGTCTGCGAATGAGCCAAAACACGAACCATCCTCCTACGTAATCTCCGATATCCCAGACAATTCGATTTTGATCGACAGCGCGTACGCCGATGTCAATGACTTTCGTGCTTTCTAATCGGTTCGTATAATGTTGACGAAGTCGCGTCGGAATCGGTAGACGAAGAAGTGCCCGGTAATAGATATCTAAATGAGTATGTCCCCAAATTTCCGTCGCAATCGAGCTCGTTTTAATATACAACGGACGTTTGTAGCGTCTTTCATACTTTTCTTTCAATAAAAGGGCCATCTCATAAGATATACGATTAGGACGCGGAAATAAAACTTTTCCTAGATGGTAGATCCCCTGATTATCGACTCGAATGATTTGTGGTTCTAACCGATATCGAATCCAATAGCCGTGAAAACGAATTGTCTGCCATTTCAATACAATCACCTCTGAACGGATTATACCCTGTTCTGAAGTGATTGATGCCATTCTCGTACAGCATCTGTCATTTGTTGCGTAGCGAGTTGCCGATCTTCTTTAGCGAAAATTTCTGAGATGACGGCATACCCTTCTAGCGGGATAGGCAGAGAAGAGACATTCGTTGCTGTGATTCCACCAATACCGATTAGAGGTAATCGTACGGCTTCTCGAATTGCCTGAAGCATCGTGTGCGACATGGAATCAGCGTCCGCTTTGGATGACGTCGCAAATAGAGACCCCACGCCTAAATAAGATGCTCCGTCTCGTTCTGCTTCAATCGCTTGTGCAACGGTTGCTACCGAAACACCAATCACAGCATCTGGTAAAAGGCGACGTGCTGCGGTTAAAGGAATGTCTTCTTGTCCGATATGCAAACCAGCTCCGACGAGTAACGCGATATCGATCCGGTCATTGATGATCAAAGGAACGTCGTAGCGATCCGTGAGCGCTTTCAACCGAACTGCCTGATCGAAGAATTCCTTTCCTTGCGCTGTTTTTTCCCGTAGTTGCACGATCGTTGTCCCACCTAAAATGGCTTCCTCAACGACCGTCTCGATCGCGAATCCAGGATGGTACCGACGATCCGTCACTGCATAGATGGAGTAATCAATTGACACGTTCTGTCACCTCCACAAGATCTTGTACCGTCATGAGGCTGATTGCATTGAACAACTCTCGTTTAAAATCACCAAGACCTTGCGCGGAGGCTGCTTGTTCTCCTGCTTTTCCCATGACGAATGTTCCGTGAACAGCCGCCTCAAACGCTGTATATCCTGCACCGAGGAAACTCGCAATTAAGGAAGCCGTCATACAGCCAGTACCCGTGATATCTCCTAGACGAGGTGTTCCTACATGTAATTCCATTTCGCGCGTTCCATCCGTGATATAGTCGTTCGGACCTGTCACGACGAGGACAGATTTGTGTTTGCGAGCGAATGCACGAATACTTTCTCGATCCATCATTGCATCTCCCGCAGCATCGACTCCCTTAGTTCGCCCATCTTCCCCCAGTAACGTCTTGATTTCAGAAGCATTTCCTTTAATGACCGTACACCCGAGATCGATAAGTTCTTTAGAGAAGGCAGTACGTAATGTCGTTGCCCCTGCTCCAACTGGATCAAGAACGATTGGGACATTCAAACGTTCCGCTTCACGGGATGCAAGTCGTTGAGCTGCTTGCATGTCTGCATCGATCGTACCAATGTTTAAGACAAGTGCTTGCGCGAGTCTAACCATCTCTTCTACTTCGCGAATGTCTTCCGCCATGACGGGTGATGCTCCAACAGCGAGTGTGACGTTCGCGCAGTCGTTGATCGTCACCGTGTTCGTCAGATGGTGAATGAGTGGTTTGTGTTCAAGAATGGTCGTAAACATGTGTATCCCTCCAAAGTGAATGAAAATGATGTGTCGGTCCAATACCTTGTCCGAGGGCAAATCCATGACGAATTGCCTCCGTGACATAGCTCTTTGCCTGTCTTACGCTATCTGTTAAATCTTCTCCAAGCGCCATCCGCGCCGCAATCGCCGCAGATAAGGTACAACCAGTTCCATGAGTATGTTGATTGTCTAACCGTTCCGATGTGAAGCGGTGTTCCACTTCCCCATCAAACAACAAATCCGTCGCAGCTCCCGAGAGATGCCCACCTTTTAGTAATACTGCACCTGTCTGTGTAGCCAATTGATGCATCGCCAATCGCATTTCCTCTAGATTGGTCACTGATCGTCCTGTTAAACGCTCCGCTTCCGGTAAATTCGGTGTGACGAGTGTCGCAAGTGGTAGAAGTTCTGAAATCAATGCTTGTTCAGCCTCCGTCCGCAATAGGGCATGACCACCTTTAGCGACCATGACGGGATCTAATATGATCGGAACTGTCTGTTTGCGGAGATGTGTAGCAATGACACGAATCGTCTGCGCATTCGAGACCATTCCGATTTTGATCGCATCGACACGAATGTCTGAAAAAATCGACGTTAACTGGGCATCTACGATTTCTGGGGATAACTCTTCCACCGCTTGAACACCCAACGTATTTTGCGCCGTGACGGCTGTCAGGACGCTCATTCCATAAACGCCTAAAGCTGAAAATGTTTTTAAATCTGCTTGAATCCCCGCTCCACCACCGGAGTCGGATCCTGCAATCGTCAGTACGTGTTTCATGTTCTTTTCACCTTCCCATCGAGCAATGTAAGGGAGTCGTGACCGACAAAAAAAGCGTCGACCGCTGTAAAAAAGCAGTCGACGCTATACGAAAGCGTTATACACGCATTCCGGTATCCGTTCGGCTCAACTTTCCTACGCTGGTATTATCCAGTTCAGGTAATAGGGTCGAAAACAGATTGGTTTTCCTCTCAGCCGGATTCCTCCAGCTCCCCTAGTTGCTCAAGTATTCGTTTCGCCTTAACTGTAGCATAGAGAAGAAAAAAAAACGAGCCGAAGCCCGTTTTGATTACAGATATGCCAATGGATTGACTGCATTCAGAGGAGAAGAAGCACTGTATTGATAGCCTCCGACATGTAGTTCGAAATGTAAGTGTGGCCCTGTTGAATTCCCTGTACTACCAAGTGTTCCGACTTGCTGACCTTGAGAGACCGTTTGTCCTGCACGAACCGATAATGAACTCATATGTGCGTAGACGGTCGTGTACACTTGTCCATCGAGGAAGTGAGAAATCATGACATGATTACCGTAAGGTCCACCACCTGATGCTGTAATGACCGTTCCAGCTGCTGCAGCGACGATTGGAGACCCGACCGAACCACTGAAATCAACACCGTTGTGGAACGTATAACCGTTCGCGCCGCTTGCTGGTCCGAATCCTTGCGACACTCCACCAGAAGATGGTCGAACGAATTTCCCTCCACTCGAAACAACGGGCGGGGCAACAGAATCAGTAGATTCTGAACTCTTACCTGCTTGTTTTGCTGCTTGAGCATTCGCTTTAGCGGCTTTTTCAGCTGCTGCTTTCTCCGCTGCTGCTTTTTCAGCCGCTGCTTTAGCGGCTGCCTTTGCTGCCGCAATTGCACGTTCTTGCGCTTCGAGAGTCGCTTGAAGTTCTTTTGCGTCTAACAGTTCTGTCGTGAACTTCGTCTTCCCTTTTCGTAATTTCTTCAGCGTAGCACTACGTTCTTTCATTTGAAGCTTTAACGCTTTCTTTTGTTCAATCAATACTTTCTTTTCTTGCATTTGCTCCGCTTTTTTCTCAACGAGCGCTTGTTTTGCTTCTGCTAATTTTTGTTGCGTTGCGATGTAATCCGAAATCATTTTATCGTCTTGCTCAGCGATTTTTTTTCCCGCCATGACACGGCTGAATAAATCACCTAAGTCCTTCGATCCAAAAATGACTTCTTCCCATTTAATCGAGTTTCCATCGTTCTCTTGGAAAACACGCAAACGATCACCGAGTAATTCTTCCTGTTTCTGTAACATTTCTTCGTAACGGACGATGTCTGCCTTTAACTCATCGATTCGAACGTTCAACTGTTCAATTTGTTTATTTTTTTCGGAGACTTGGAAAATCTTTTCGTTGATTGCTGCGTCAATTTGATTGATTTGACGTTGCTCTTTTGAGATTTTAGCTTCTTGTTTTTTGATTGCTTTTTCAAGTTTACGTTGTTCAGCGGCATTCTCAGCCTTTTTTTCTTTAATTGTCGCTGCTGCAATCGGTTGTGTTCCTGTTATAAGTAATGCTCCTAAAACAATGGTAGAAATTAGTTTTTTTAGCATATATCGTTTTCCTCACTTATGTTTTTTCATATTTTATTATAGTATTCAAGTTTCTCTCATATCTGAAATAGATTATAGCACCGTAATCGTTTCAAAAAAATTTCATTTACATTTCAAATGAAAACGGTTTTTTGTAATATATGATTTATTTTTTGAAAATGACAAAAAAAGAACCGTTGCATACGCAACGATTCTTTACGATTAAAGCATCGACATTGGATTAACTGAGTTAGCTGGACCAGTCGCACTATAGCTATACCCACCGATATGGATTTCGAAGTGTAGGTGTGGTCCTGTTGAATTTCCTGTACTACCTAACGCGCCAATTTGTTGACCTTGGCTGACACGTTGACCAGCATGAACATTGAGTGAACTCATGTGAGCATATACTGTCGTATATGTCTTCCCGTTCAATTGGTGAGCGATCATGACATGGTTTCCGTAAGGTCCGCCACCTGATGCTGTAATGACTGTACCTGTTGCAGCTGCCACGATTGGCGTACCGACTGGACCACCAAAGTCAATTCCGTTATGGAACGTATATCCGTTCTCTCCACCTGCAGAACCATACCCTTGTGTAACAGTTCCGGCAGTTGGATGAATGAACAGACCACCTGATGATGGTGCTGGTTTTGGTGCAGCTGGTGCTGACGGCGCTGGAGCAGGCGCAGCTGGTGCTGGTGTAGATGGTTTTGGTGCCGATTGTTTCGTCGAACCAGAAGGTTTTGCTGACTGCGCTGCCTTCTCTTGTGCTGCTTGCTGAGCTGCTGCTTCTTTAGCGGCTTGCTCTTCTGCTGCTTTTTGTGCTGCTGCTTGCGCTGCTTCAGCTTCTGCTCGTGCTTTTGCTTCACGTGCCGCTTGAGCTTGACGTTCTTTTTCGATTCGCGCTTCACGTTCACGTGCTGCTTTTTCAGCAGCAATCGCTTTTTCTTGCGCAATCAGAATTTGTTGAACTTCTTTTGCATCCATCAATTGTGTTTCGAACTTTTCTTTTTTCTTACGTAGTTCTTTTAAGCGTTTGTTCCGCTCTTTTAATTGTGATTCAAGATCCGCTTGTTGACGTTTTAATTCTTTTTTCTCTACTACCAACTGCGCTTTCTTTTCTTTTACTTCTTGTTGCGCATCCGCTAATTGCTTTTGCGTATTCTGGTAATCCGTGATCATTTTATCATCTTGTTTTGAAATGGATTTCCCTGCCATGACACGGCTTACGAGATCACCAACGTTTTTAGCACCAAAGATGACTTCTTCCCATTTAATTGAGTTTCCATCATTCTCTTGCATGACACGAAGACGATCACCGAGTAGTTTTTCTTGGCGTTTTAGTTTCGCTTTATATTTCTCGATTTCTTTTCCAAGTTCAACGATTTCACGTTCTGTTGCTTTGATTTGACGATCCTTTGTTTCGACAGCAAAGATTTTTTCGTTCAACGCTTCGTCTAGTCGATTGACTTCTTGTTGTGTTTTAGAGATTTTTTGACCTTCTTGATTAACAGAAGACTCTAAGTTTTTTTGCTTTTTAGCATTGTCTTGTTGCTGTTGTTCGTTTTTGGCTTTCTGTTCACTTAAATCGTCAGCTGCTGCAAAATGAGGTGCTGATGAAAGAACCAGTGCGGAAACGATGAGCGACGCGAACGTTTTTTTCATGTAGTATTCCCTCTTTTTCTGTAGTGTATGTTTTATGATTTATCGTAGAGTATTTAAGTTAAATTTAAATTCTGTAATAGTTTTTCTTTTTTATAAGAACGTTTTTGATTATAGCATTCATTCCTCTTCCATAATATTTCAGTGATATTTCATTTTAAATAAATCTTTCCTCTTCTATGTAATAGAAACATTTGGAAGGTAACTCATCGTTGCAACTTTGGAGTGTTTTTGGGAAACTGAAGCGAACAGAAGGAGGGTATCATATGAAATTAGACCACACTGGAATTGCCGTTCGCGACATGCAGGAAGCCATTTCATTTTATACAAACGTACTTGGAGGAACCTTAACAAAAGAGTACTCGAATCCTGCGCCTGGTATCGCTTCCAATATTGCGGTCATCGAGTTCGATGATGCGCACATCGAGTTGTTGACGCCAACTAGTCCGGATAGTCCGATTGCTCGTTTTTTAAAACAACGCGGGAAAGGTGTCCATCACATTGCTTATCGCGTAGAGAATTTAGATCAAGCGATTGAAGAAGCAAAACAACAAGGGTTAACATTTTTAGAAGATACGTATCGAACGACGCCATTCGGACGACGACTGATTTATATGAATCCCCGGCATTCACACGGCGTCATTACGGAACTCTGTGATTATCCAGAGAACCCCTAAAAAAATCAGCACTGCGTTATCGCAGTGCTGATTTTTGTTCTATACCATTAGCCAAGTTTTGCAACGATTTCCCGATTGAATGCAGGAATATCATCTGGTTGACGACTTGAGACGAAATTATCGTCAACGACGACTTCTTCATCTGCAAAGTCCACACCAGCATTTTCTAAATCAATTCGAATTGATTTATAACCTGTCATTTTTCTTCCTTTGACGATTTTTGCATTAATCATCAATTGTGGTCCATGGCAAATCGAGAAAATTGGTTTTTTCGACATATCGAATTCTTCGACGAATGAGACAAAACGCTCGTCTTCTCGAAGTAAATCTGGTGAAAAACCGCCTGGAATCAGGAGAGCATCGTAGTCTGTTGCTGAAGTCTCATCAATCGAGAGATCAACATTTACTTTTGCCTCTTCCTGTTTGCCGACGAGTTCTGCACCTTTTTTAGCACCAATGACAGTGATCTCGTGCCCTGCTTCTTTTAATGCATCAACCGGTCCTGTGAATTCTACATCTTCAAAATGATCGGCGAGTACGACTGCTACTTTTTTAGACATGTGATTCATCCCCCAAGTTGTTTGATTTAAATCGGATCTTCTCCGCGATCTCGTGGAGAGACCGTATCATCTGGCATTTCGTCTTTTCCTTTTAGGATTTCCTTTTGTTGCTCCTCTGTCAGTTTCCGTTCTTTATCCGACAGACGATCCCGTTCATCTTCAAACTTTTCATTTGGACGATCGGTTTCTTTCGGTGCCATGGAAAACCCTCCTTATGATTCGTCGATTATGCTTATAGTGAATCGACGACTTTAACTGAAAGATCGACATCAATGTTGCCACGTGTCGCTTTCGAGTACGGGCAGAAATTGTGTGTCTTCTCTAGTAAATCTTCGGCTTCTTCTTGCGATACGCCGACGACCTCGACGACGAGTTTCGCTGCAATTTTTACACCGTTATCCGCTTCGTCCTGTAAGAGGCTGACTTCTGAATTCGTCCGCGTCTCGACTCGTTTTTTTGCTTGGCGCGCCATCAAATTATAGGCACCATCAAAACAAGCGGCATATCCTGCTGCGAATAACTGTTCCGGGTTTGATGTCGGAATGTCTTCTTTGCCTTTTGTTCCTGGCATGACTAAATCGAGATTGATGACGTTATCGTCTGAAGCGACTTTCCCGTCGCGACCACCGACTGCAGATGCACGTGAAGTAAGAATGACGTTTGACATGATAGAAAACCCCTTTTCCTGTTGAATTAAAAAATGCTTTTTTTTGCCACATAGACAGTAATACCCGTCACTGAGGGAGATAAACACAAGAGGTGTCTATCACCTTAGCTAATCATTTTTTAAGTAGACAAAAAAAGACGATGAACTCGAAGTTCATCGTCTTGCACATTCTATTTCTTATCCAATCTCTTCTGTTGCAGTTTCTTCTTGATCAGGCAATTGAAGATAAATCGATTTCACTTGATGATTATCGACTTCCATGACTTTGATCGTGTATTCCTGATAGCGGAATTCTTGACCACTCGACACTTCCGTATCTTGTGCCATGACCCAGCCACCAATCGTATCAATGTCTTCTTCTTCAATTCCTAGGTTAAAGCGTTCATTTAGGTCATCAATCAAGACACGGCCTGAGATGCGGTATAACCGCTCATGAATTTGTTCGATATCTGCTTTCTCATCCTTATCGAATTCATCTCGGATTTCTCCGACGATTTCTTCCAAGATGTCTTCCATCGTGATGACACCAGCCGTACCACCATATTCATCGATGACGAGTGCCATCGGTGTCCGTTCCACCTGCATTTTCAGCATGGCATCTTGAAGCGGCGAATATTCGGATACAATCGGCAAGTTGTGGATGTAATAGCTTAATGCTTTTCCTTTGTTCGCCATATGATCCGTAAACAATTGTTTCGCATTGATGAAGCCAAGGATTTTATCCTTATCTCCTTCTTCCGCTACTGGGTAACGTGTGAACTGATACTCTTCAACGAGGCGAATGATGTCCTCCATCGATGCATCGTTCGAGATCGTGATTAAGTCCGTCCGCGGTAACATGATGTCTTTCGCGATTCGCTCATCGAACGAGAAGATGTTCTGCATGTAGGAAAGCTCAGTCTGGTTGATTTCTCCACTCTTATAACTCTGCGTCATGATGATTTTAATCTCTTCTTCAGAATGGACTTCTTCGTGTCCCGCTGGCTCGACGCCAAACAACCGAAGAATGATTCGTGCTGAACCGTTCAATGTCCAGATGAAGGGTTTCATGATTTTACCGAACCAATATAGTGGTGGCGCGAGTAACATCGTGATCGCTTCAGTTTTTTGAATCGCTAAAGATTTTGGAGCAAGTTCTCCAAGCACGACATGAAGAAACGTTACAATCGAGAATGCAAGAACGAACGAAATGATCGTCGAGACGGAGTTCGGAATGTCAATCTCTTCGAACAACATACCGAGAATCGCACCCACCGTTGATTCTCCTAACCACCCGAGACCAAGCGCTGTCACCGTAATTCCAAGTTGACAGGCCGATAAATAATAATCCAAATTCTCAAGTAGCCTCTTCGCCACTTTCGCAGTCTTGCTTCCTTCTGTAATCAACTGATCGATTCGAGACATTCGCATTTTGACGACCGAAAATTCGGCAGCTACAAAAAAAGCGGTTAAGACGATGAGTAGTGCAATGACGAGTAACCGAATGATGATCGTCGTCGTGTCGAATGTCTCCATTGAGTGTGTACTGTCCAATCGTTTCCCCGAAGAAAGGGGATTCACCTCCATTAATATAAAGCCAGATGCCGAGGCATCTGGTGGTTTACAGCAAAAAGAAGCTTCAGACTTTCAAAGCTTCCCTACTTTTTCATATTCATACTATAACGGAACTTTCATAAAATGTGTACTTGAAGACATCATTTCAGACCGTCAGACGACATAGAGAATAAAGATTACGATCATGAGTAACATCGCGATTCCCTTTAACAAGGCACTTGATAAGATACCAAGGACTGTTCCGATTCCAACTGAAACCGAGGTTTGCCATGTTTTTTTACTAATGATTTTTTCCGTCAAGATGGCAAAGACAAACGGGAAAATTAATAATCCGATACCCGGCAAAATAAATGGTCCCGCAATCAATCCGACTGTCGTTGCAATCTTAGCCGCTTGTGAGCCTCCCCGTCGATCGACGGTGTAGGCGCTAACGAGATAATCGAGTGTAAATAAGAGAATGATGAAAATCGCTTGAATCACCCAAAAACTAATCGATAATTCAGAGAACCCGAATCCGAATCCATAAATCAAAAAGCCTACTACTAAAATCGGTGCACTTGGGATGATCGGATACACGAGACCTGCAAAAGCGACTAGAAAACAGACGACGATCAGACTCCATAACAAGATTGTCACTTTCTATTCCTCCCTTCTTTTGATTCTCTTGCCCTTTTTACGTCGAAGGGGAGACAAAAGTTTCATTCAACGCCCGATGAATTTGATTTTGTAAAAAATCACGATCCCAGTCGTTCATTGTTTCAAAACGTACTTCCGAACAGATGTATGGAATGAACCGTTGAATCGTTTCATAGTGAGCTGGTAAGGCTTGCCGCTTCATCGTTCCAAGCGACTCAAGCATCGTCGCGAGAACTGAAATATCTTCTGCTCCGTAATGTCGTAGTTGATAAAACGTCGTGTATAACAATTGTTGGTAAGTTTCCCTGACGACGATGTGTTGCTGGTCCTTTCCAACAACTAGCACACCATCTGGTATTACGGCATACTGTCGCATTAAGTCACCAATGATCCGAACCGCATGTCTTGCTGTATTCGGATCATTGATTCCTGGAGAAATCGCACGTAAAGCAACTTCACTTAATTTTTCAAGAACAAATGCAAAATCCTGTTCTGAAGATTTCGTCGGTCCAATCAAGATACTTTCATTGATATCCCGGCAAGTTGCCCGTCCGATGGCTTCTCCCTCTGTTACGAATGAGCCGACCGTTCGATGAATATACACGCGGTCTTTCTGATCAAAAGCATCATAATCGACTGCTTGAATATATCCGGTTCGTGTTGCCTGAATAAGATGTGGATAATTTGTCGTCATCTTTCTTTCAGTAATCTTCTGTTCTCCTGATTCTAGATGTTCGATTTGACGTTTTAACAATTCGTTCCCTTCTTCGTGTAATCGATCGAGTAATGTCGTCACGCGAATCGACTGACTGACGATATGAATGAATGCGACGAATGCCACGATCGATATCAACACGACGAGAACGGCTACTGTCGAAGCGACGACGCTCGTCTTCAAAGCCGGACGAAGAAAAAAGAGCATCGTCATCGAGTAACTGACCGCTCCAATGAATATACCGAAAATGTGTTGCACCTGCCGATTCTCGATGAAGTTAGGCAATGTCCGTGGTGAAAATTGTGATGAATAGGTCGTCAATACGACAAGAATGGTTGAGAATGTGAATGTCATCATGGCGAGCAGTCCGGTAAAGACCGAACTATGGATTGTCTGCGCTAAGCCAAGCGTCGTTTGCCAGTCTTTTGGAAACCAGTTTGATATATACACATCTAACCACGTCACGATTCCCGTCAAACCAATCCCAATGAGACCATATAACAATGGCCACCACCAATTGATTTCTCGAGACAGGACTTTCAGCTTCTTCAAAATAAAATTCCTCCTTTTTATAGCACTATATTGATTGAATTCCTGATTTAAAGCGCTTTAAAACCCATCTGACTGACTGACTTTGAGCAATATGTTTGGTCGAAGTGCACGGATGTGTTTTACTTCTTTTCATAACGTGAATAACTTAATTGTTATGAAAACGAATGGGAGATGAAATGATATGGCTCAACAAAACGAAGCAACATTGCATACAGATTTCACGAAGATTTATATTGATGGTCAGTGGCGCACAGGCGCAAGTGACAGCAACATGACGAACACGAATCCTTTCACGGGTGAAGAGCTCTTTACAATCTCTGCAGCAAATCAACAAGATTTAGATGACGCTTATGAAGCGGCTCAAGTCGCTCAAAAAGACTGGGCAAAAGTTCCTGCTTTAAAACGTCAAGGTCTCATCGAAAACTTCTTGAAAGTCTTGTACGAAGAGAAAGAAACGATCATCGAATGGTTGATCAAAGAGTCCGGAAGTACACGCATCAAAGCGGAAGGTGAATTCCTTGCTTCTGTCTTGATCGTCAAGGAAGCTGCGACATTCCCACTTCGGATGCACGGTGAAATTCGTCCATCGGTCGTACCAGGCAAAGAAAACCGGATTTACCGTAAAGCACTTGGTGTCATCGGTGTCATCAGTCCATGGAACTTCCCGTTCCACTTAGCTGTACGGTCGATCGCTACTGCCATTGCCATCGGGAACGCAGTCGTTGTTAAACCGGCTACGGACACACCTGTTTCAGGTGGATTGATTTTTGCTAGTCTGTTTGAAAAAGCCGGATTGCCAAAAGGTGTCTTGAATGTCATCGTCGGTCGCGGTTCAGAAATCGGTGATGCTATCGTCGAACATCCTGTACCACGCTTGATTTCATTCACAGGATCCACTGAAGTTGGTCGTCATATCGGTGAACTTGCTGGTAAACACCTGAAGAAAACAGCGCTTGAACTTGGCGGAAACAACGTCTTCGTCGTACTTGATGATGCTGATCTCGATCGTGCGGTCGAATCTGCTGTCTACAGCAAGTTCTATCACCAAGGTCAAATTTGTATGTCGACGAACCGAATTCTCGTCGCTTCTTCGATTCATGATGAATTCGTCGAGAAATACGTCGCTCGTGTAAAAGAGCTACAATACGGTGATCCATCACATGATCGGACACAAGTCGGACCACTCATCAACCAATCACAAGTTGAACGGATTCTTGAAGATCTCGAGAAAACAAAAGCTGCGGGTGCAACCGTTCGTGTCGGCGGCGAAGCAAAAGATAACGTCATCGCACCTACTGTCGTCACTGGTGTTACGAATGATATGCCACTCGCTAAAAATGAAATCTTCGGACCAGTCGCTGTCATCATCCCGTTCGATACGGATGAAGAGGCACTTGAAATCGCGAACTCGCTTCCGTACGGATTGAGCGGCGCTGTCCACGGTTCTTCTATTGAACGTGCGACTGCCTTTGCACTTGAAGTCGAGACAGGTATGATTCACATCAACGATCAATCGGTCAACGATGAGCCACATATGCCATTTGGTGGTGAAAAAGATTCAGGGCTCGGTCGCTTTAACGGCGAGTGGGTACTTGAAGAATTCTCGACTGTCCAATGGTTATCTGTCATGCACGATCGTCGTCAATACAAACCATTCTTTGAGTAATATAAGAGTAGGGTTTTCCCCTACTCTACATAATTTTGTGAAGGAGTGATTTCACATGCCGTTATTACGATTCGACGTCATTGAAGGACGTTCAGAAGAAGAGTTAAAAACGTTACTCGATACCGCACACGATGCGATGGTCGAAGCATTTGATGTGCCGGAGCGCGATCGTTATCAAATCGTGCATACGCATAAAGCACATGAGATGGTCATTCAAGATACAGGACTCGGATTTGAACGGAGTAAAGATATCGTTCTTATTAGTGTGACGAGTAAAACGCGGACGGAAGAGAAAAAACAACGTCTCTACCAATTACTCGCCGAACGCTTACAAGCAAACTGCGGACTCGCACCGACTGATTTGATGGTGTCGATCGTCGAAAATGATGCAGCCGACTGGAGCTTCGGTCTTGGCGAAGCACAGTTTTTAACGGGTAAACTATGATCGTCTGTAAGTAGAACAAAAGGGAAGTATGTTATCGGTAATTTCCGGTAACATACTTCCCTTTATTTGTTCTTACTTCATTAAACAAGAGAGAACCTTCACATGACTTACTCCTTCGTTTCTTCCGTCTTCTCCCGTGGATTTTCCCGTTGCAGCGGTGCTTTCCAACTAAATTGATCGGGTTCTGGAACGAAGTCAAGGCCTCCTGGATGGAACGGTTGGCACCGTAACAATCGACGCGTCGTCAAATAACTACCTTTTACCGCACCATGACGTTCAATCGCCTCCATCCCGTAATGGGAGCATGTTGGATAGAATCGACATGTAGCTGGTTTCATGGGAGAGATGACTTTTTGATAAAAACGAATTCCTCCCATTAAGACACGCTTCATACTGTCCCTTCTTTCGTCTTTTTTTCTAGTGTAACGCATCTGTCCATCATTTTCAGATGTTCTGCCTTATACTAAAAGCAGATTTAAAAGAAGGATGTGTTGAGATGAAGGCATTAACTTTCCACGAATTCGGAGGTTCTGATGTATTACGCTTCGAAGACGTACCAACGCCAACAATCACTGAACAGGAAGTTCTGATTGAAATGAAAGCGATCGGTCTGAATTTCGCAGACATCTATCGCCGAAAAGGAAACTACCATTTGGAAGGACAGCCCCCCTATATTTTAGGTTACGAAGGTTCAGGCATTATCACAGCGGTTGGTTCAGCTGTTTCAACGTTCCACGTAGGTCAACGAGTTGCTTTTGCGGACGTTCCGCTTGCGAATGCTGAGTACGTCGCAGCACCCGTCGATAAATTGATTCCGCTTCCTGATGGTATCTCATACGAAACAGCAGCTTCTGTCTTATTACAAGGGTTAACAGCGCATTATTTAACTCGAGATAGCTATCATGTCCAACCGGGAGATGTCGTCTTAGTGCATGCAGCCGCCGGTGGCGTTGGTCAGTTGTTGACACAGCTCATTCGTTTGCTTGGGGCAACTCCGATTGGATTGACGTCTTCTCCTGAGAAAGCACAGATTGCTAAAACTGCGGGCTGTGAATCTGTCTATTTATATTCCGAGAACTGGGTCGAGCACGTGCTCGCGCAAACTTCGGGTAAAGGGGTTGATGTGGTCTACGAATCCATTGGTCCTACCTTAATGGATAGTTTCCATGTGACAAAAGTCCATGGAACGGTTGTCTTCTATGGTATGGCAGGCGGCGATCCCGTATCTGTCGATCCTCGCTTCTTGATGGATACGTCCAAAACATTGACGGGTGGTGACCTTTGGAACGTATTAACATCTTCTGAAGAACGAATCCGTAGATCTGGTGAATTATTTGATTGGATTCTATCCAATCATCTCACCCTGTCTTCTCCTACAACATTCAGATTATCTGATGGCAAAGCAGCACATGACTTTTTAGAAAGTCGACGCAGCACAGGAAAACTACTTTTGCTTCCTTAACTCGTTTTTTCTAAGACGACTCCCCGTGAGTCGTCTTTTTTATGTGAAATTAGAATTATCGATTGCTTTTTTTTAATGAAGAGAGTAAAGTAAATCTCATCAAAACCTAAAACCCAAATAAGTTTTGAGTTTTAGAAAGGGGATTTGTATTTATGTTTCGCTCAGAATGGAAGAAATTGAAGAGTCCGATGATGATTGTCGTCATTCTCGCCCTCATCCTCGTACCGTTTCTCTACAACTCCATCTTCTTATCTGCATTCTGGGACCCATACGGTCAAACAGAAGATATCAAGGTCGCTATCGTCAACGAAGACAAGGCGACGAAGTTTAAAGGAGAGAAAGTCGACATCGGGGATCAATTCGTCGACAAACTCAAAAAAAATGATGATTTTGATTGGCAGTTCTTATCTAAGGACAAAGCCGAAAAAGAATTACGTGACGGCAAAATCTATATGACGGTCGTCATCCCGAAGAACTTCTCTAAAAATGCAACTACACTACTCGATGATCATCCGAAAAAGATTGAGTTGGAGTATTACTTGAATCCAGCCAAAAACTACTCGGGCACACAAATTTCGAGTACGGCTGCAAAACAATTAAACGAAAAGATCCGAAAATCCGTGACGAAACAATACAGTAGTGCGATTTTCGGTGCGTTAAAGAAAATTGCAAACGGTATGGAAAAGGCATCGGACGGTTCTTCTAAACTAGAAGATGGCAACCATAAAACAGCGGATGGTGCCAAAACACTGGCAACGAACCTTGGAAAACTTGCGGATGGCAGTCTGACACTGTCCGAAAAACTTGGGGAAGCCAATCAAGGTTCGAAAAAACTCAGTGACGGCGTCACGACACTCGACGAAAAGACTGCCCTCTTCGCCCAAAAAACGGGTGAATTGTCTTTTGGGTTGAACACGCTAGACGAAAATGGTGGCAAATTACAAGCCGGTGCTGCACAACTAGAAGACGGAGCAACGAAACTCAGCGGTGGCTCGACACAAGTCCGTCAAGGGGCAGAACAACTGGCTGCAGGTACGGCTCAGCTTAATGAAAAAATTCCTCAATTGACGGATGGATTAAATCAATTGGATGAAAAAGCACAAGCTGCCAACGCCTTTTTAACGCAACTTAATCAAGATGCTGAAAAAGCGAAACAAGATTTACGAGCACGTCGTGAAGCCCTTGAAGCAAACGTTGCGCAACTAAAAGAAGTCATTTCTGCTTCTGAACAGTTATCGGATGAAGAAAAACAAACGTTACTCGGTTCTATCGGTTCATTAGAAGAAAACATCCAAAATCTCGCCGCCCAAGAAGGCGCGATTGATCAGAGTCTTGCTCAAGCAACGGACGCAACGAAGAAGATTGGTCAACTGGCTGCAGGTGGTCAACAAGTCGAATCAGCTGTATCACAACTGAACGCAGGTCAAGTGAAACTCGTCGACGGTGCGAAACAAGTCGAGTCTGGTGCACAACAATTAGCAAGTGGTCAACAAACATTCAATGAAAAACTCGGTCAATATACTGCAGGTGTGCATAAAGCTGCAACAGGTGGCGCACAACTGGCTGACGGGGCTAATCAGCTTTCAGATGGCACACATCAACTCCAAACAGGTGCTAGCGCGTTAAATAACGGGTTAGGACAATTGGCTTCTGGTTCAACTACGATTACGGACGGAATCGGCAAAACGACCGATGGGGCTTCAAAAATTGCGGATGCCAATACCAAACTTGAAGATGGGGCTAAAACATTGAAGGACGAGCTCAGCAAAGGAGCTAAAGACGCAACCGTCAAGCCGACGAAAGAGCGGGATAATATGCTGGCAGAACCTGTCGTCTTAAAAGAACATGACTATTCGACGGTCAACAACTACGGTTCTGGTTTATCAGCTTATATCCTTAGTATCGCCTTATTCGCAGGTGCCTTGATGTTCTCGTCTGTCTATCAGATTCGTCCAGAACATGGCGAAAGTCTGACATGGCGCTTCCTTGTCGGTAAATTATCACTCATCTTACCGATTGGAGCCTTACAAGGTGTCGCAGCGGCCACAGCCATCGTCTATGTCCTCGATGCTGATGTCGCAAGTGTTCCTGCGCTCTATGGATTTGCTGCCTTAACAGGTATGACGTTCATTACGATTCTGTTCACGCTCGCGATGCTACTCGGTCGCGTCGGACAGTTCCTTGCCTTCCTACTACTTCTGCTTCAAATCGGTGGTAGTGGTGGTACGTTCCCAGTCGAGATGACGCCAAGCTTCTTCCAAGCCATTCATACGTTCTTACCAATGACGTATTCAGTCGGCGGATTCCGTGAAGCTCTTGGACTTGGTGTGACAGACGCCCTCATCTCAAACAGTCAAGTCCTTGCGACCATCTTAGTCGTCGCGTTGATCATCAGCTTCGTTGGAGGGCTCGGAGCCAAGCGAATTTTACTCTCAACGAAAGTGAGACGAAAACAACATGACACAGTCTAATAAAGAAACATTGATACTGGACTCAGCGATGGCTTGTTTTTCTGAACTTGGTTATAAAGGTACGACGATCGAGCGTGTCGCCCGACGCGCTCATGTCGGGAAACCGACCGTCTATCAATTGTTCGAAAGTAAACTCAACCTTTTCGAATCACTCGTAACACGTGTGCTGCAAGAGATGAAAGAAGAAGCAGAACGCGCTTACGTCGAACATGCGACGGTAGAAGAAAATAAGCAAGCAATGATCGACGCTATCGTCTATCATCAGCAACAACATTTGTTCATTCTTCAAATCATCGAAGAAACACGTAATCTCAAATTACAAGAAATGCAAGAACTACGGACACGGATCGAACGGCATGTCGTCGAATATCTTAAAACGCTACTCGAGACTCGCCTTGGACAAGATGATCGTGACGTACCAGTCGATGTCACCGCCTTTCTGATTTTCCGGACGTACATTGCGTTAATTGCCGAATGGCCATTGATTGCTCAACCGTTGGAATTAGATACGATTCGCCGTGCCATGCTACGCATTTTATGAATCAAAAAACCGCCGATCAGTGGATCGGCGGTTTTTCATATTCTCGATTTTTTTCTAAATTCCGTGCCGTTTGACTAGAAGTAACTGTTTTCTCATCCTTCAAAGTGCCAAACAACCAGTCCCCTACCGGATTCGATACACCAAACCAATAGTGTTCATTTTTGAAATGATGTAATAGATGCGTCTTTTTCATCCATTTTCCAAAGCGTGTTCTCGGTTTCAGCGGAACGTGTGCCACGTAATGTTTCCATTCATACACAAGCAACATGACGACCAATCCACTCGCGGCTGCAGCTGTCGAGACGATAGATTGTGTCAGAAGATAGGTCAGAGCCGCAAAGAAACCAAGGTTCGGCAAGGAATACCAGACAGGTAAAAACAACAGATGCAGTTCATTCGGATGCGCATGATGATCGTAATGAAGTCGTTTCAACAATTTTCGTCCAAGCGCATTTTTAGGTGGTGGTAAATGGAACAAAAAACGATGCGTCAAGTATTCACTGAAACTAAAGACGATCAGTCCAAGACAAAAGAACAGTAAAATCGACCAATGAAACGGCTGAGCAAGGACATAACTACTGACCGCAATCAGTATTACGAGCATGATTAAAATATCCGGAAATAGAAAAAAACGGCGATAGATGTCTGACATAGATGCCCTCTCCTTTCTTTTTTCGTTACAGCGTCTAATCATACGTTCATTGATTCGTCATGTTTTTTTACTTCAAGTCGTGTAATCATTCTCACTCTTTCCCTTATACTAAATAGGGAATGGAGTGATGATCGCTTTGAGTTTATCGACCGGAATCATCTTCGTGTTACTCGCCTATACACTCATGTCGCTCTACGACATGTGGCAGGTATATCGGACAACTAGCAAGCTTTGGATGTTTGTATTATTTCTTGCAACATTGATCAGTCTCATCGTTGCCTTTTTTGTGGCCCCTGTCCTTGCGCTATTCTTTTACTGGTCACGCCATCCATTGAAACGAAACATCGGTATCGTGTTACTGATTGTCGTGTGCCTCATCTCAATTATGACGAAGCTATCTGCTTAATCGACTTCCTTCATGAACTACTCATGAAGGTTTTTTCATGTTCTACTACCGAAGAAGAGACGGCGCATCAACTCACGTTCCGGCATCTCCGTCGTATTGAGGACGTCTAAAAATGGTCGATCATCATATGAAAGCTTCAGGATTTCTGAACGGACTTGATCCTTCTCCCATTCAATGATTGCTACTGGGGCGATGGCTGTCTCCTGACATCCAAGTGCACCTGGATTAATAAAGAGTGTTTGTCCTGTCTCGACTTGTTGCGCTGGATGATGGTGACCGAAACCAATGATCCGCGCCTCACTTCCAGCAAACAAGACGGATAAGTTGTCTTTCGTTCCATCTACCGCTTGCTTTAACGGCTCTTCCCCAATCTTCTTCGTCTGGTCGGCATAAGCATAGTGCGTCAGGTGCATCGTTTGTTCCTGATGCATGATATTTAAGACACGCGGTAAACGTTCCAAATACTTTTGATTCTCTTGCGTCAACGTATCCGCGATCCATTGGTGATGCTCTTTCGCATGGCGGTAACTATCGGGATAGGTCTCCCCATGAATTAAAGCAAGGACACATTCATCATGATTCCCAGAAATCGTTTGAATATCAGGTCGTTGCTTCAATAGATCAATGACTTCATTATGCTCTGGTCCAATGCCGACAAGATCACCGAGACAATAGACGGCATCGATATCTGGTTGTTGATCAAGATAGGACAATACTGCACGTAATGCTGATGCATTGCCATGAATATCTGTAAAAAGCATGACTTTCATGTAAACGCCTCCATTGTTGGTACATTAGGATTTCTCGGTGATACCGTGAATTCCTGTCAGATTTCAGGAAAAATAAATTGTCAGAAAATATTGATTATTAATCAAGAGCGTGTTAGGCTTAGAAAAATTCACAGAGAGGGGCACGATCGAATGATTCCGACGCAACAGCCATTTAACCAAGCCGGCCGACTGATTATTCTATGCATGAGGGACTGAAAACTTTTCCGATGATGAAACGGAAATGATTTTTGGGCCCTTCTTTCGATGCATCGAATGAGGCGCCCGCACAGAATGAGTGGCGCCTATCCCAAAAACGGATAGGCTTTTTTCATGGCAAAAAATAGAGATAGATAGAGAGGATGACAACGTTGAAAGAATATGCGATGGATCGAATGGTAAAAGTATCAGCTGGAATGGCAAATGCCGTTCTTGTAACACTCGGTGTCGGACTCCTGATTGAGACGCTCGGAAATCTTCTACATATCCAAATGCTACTGACGATTGGTGGTGTCGCAAAAGTACTACTCGCCCCTGCACTTGGTGCCGGTATTGCCTTTCAGCTCGGAGGAAACACACTTGTCCTGTTCAGCGCGATGATCGCAGCAACGATCGGTGGTGCCGCTCTTCAATCAACTGCTTCTGGACTCGTTCTTGTACCCGGTCAGCCGATCAGTGCGTTACTCGCAGCTGCCGTCGCTGTATACGTCGGAAAACGCATGACTGGAAAAACGAAATTTGACATGATGGTCATCCCGATGAGCGCTGTCCTTGCTGGCGGCGTGACTGGAATCGGTGCTGCTGCCGTCACGACACCACTCCTTACAAAATTCAGTGCCATGATCACAGCATCCGTTGAATCATCTCCAATCGCAACTTCTCTTGTCATTGCACTCATCTTTAGCGTCTTATTGATGTCTCCTGCTTCGTCCGCTGCACTCGCTATCGCTTTGCAACTTGATCCTGTAGCAAGTGCCGCTGCACTCATTGGCTGTTCCGCTCAATTCGTCGGCTTCACGTTGATGGCATACCGTCAGACGGATCCAGGTGGTTTGATTGCTTCATTCTTTGTAACACCTAAAGTACAATTCCCGAATATCGTTAAAAATCCACGTCTTGTCGTTGCACCGTTTCTCGCAGCGATGATTTCAGCTCCTGTCGCGACGCTTCTTCTCTCTTTGAAAGTACCGTACGAACTCGCAGGACTTGGATTAAATTCGATGATTGCTCCACTTAATATCTTCGTCAACCAAGGTCCTCAGGCGTTCCTCGTCTTCTTCTTGACTGGTGTCGTTCTACCTGGTGTCTTGACGCTCGTCTTCTATCGATTGACGACCGTCGCAGGGTGGACGAAGCGCGGCGATCTTCATCTCGAAATTCAATAAAACAATTTACCTCCCTTCCAACTATTCCTGATTGATTTCGGGAATAGTTTTTTTAACGCAAAAAAAAATCGCCCCTTCGAAAAGGAACGATTTCGGTATGATTCTGACTGGGCTCGAACCAGCGACCTCTACCCTGTCAAGGTAGCGCTCTCCCAGCTGAGCTACAGAATCATGCTGTGTTGTTACTGGGTATGTTTTTATTATAGCAGCATATCGAAAAGTGTAAAGCCTTTTTCATAAAAAAAATTATCTTTTTTCAAAAAGATCTTTTTAAATAAAAACAGTTTTAAAGTTGCGGGTTCTATGAGTGTCCTCTACTATGTAAATAAGCACATATAAAAAGAAAGGAGCGTTCATATGAACTTTTTAACCCGATTTAGTTTGAAGAACTCGGTTGCTGTCTTCATCATTGCAATCCTATTGATTTTAGGAGGCGTGTATTCCTTCTCACAATTAAAAGTTGATCAGTTCCCGGAAATCGAGTTTCCTCAGATTTCAATCGAAGCGGTTTACCCTGGTGCATCACCTGACGATGTCGATAAACAAGTCGTCTCAAAGCTTGAAACCTCCCTTAAAGGAATTGAAGGGGCTACCAAGCTAACAAGTTCTTCTTATGAAAGTATCGGTATCTTAAACATCGAATTCCCGTTCGATACCGATATGGATAAGGTTGAACAACAAATCGATGCTGCCATCCAAGATGCGAATCTACCGGAGGAAGCAACGACGAAATTAAATCGTCTGTCCTTTGGATCGTTCCCGATCTATAATATCTCCTTCTTTAGCAAAGATGGCAAAGACATCGAAAAAATTCTAAAGGAAGATATTGAACCTGAACTTAATAAGATTCCAGGCATCAACAGCGTGTCGGTTGGTGGCTATAAGGATGATCTCGTTCAAATCACTGTCGATAAGGAGAAAGCGACGGAAGCGGGTCTCTCGCTCTCAAGCATCAAGGAACAAATCAATGGAAAGTATGTCTCGTTCCCATCTGGTCAGCTATCAGAAAACGATTCGAAAATTCCGATTCGCGTTGAGGAAAAACTAGAAAATCTAGATAAACTCAAAAATCTACAATTGACACCTGCTACAGGTGCGGCTAGTTCATCAAGTAACGGTCAAACAGGTGGTTCATCTGCTGGCGGTCCACCACAAGGTGCAACGCAAGGACTACCAAGTACAACAGGTGGTGCAGCTGCAGATCAGGCTTCTGAACCTGCAGAACCGATTCGCCTAGAGGATATCGCAAAAATCGAAGCCGTCTCGCAACAAAGTGAAAAAACGCGTTACGATTTAAAAGATTCCTTATCGATGGCAATCACGAAAAAACAAGATGCCAATACAGTCGAAATCGCAGATGAAGTCACGAAGATTCTCAATAAATATGACGACCAAGTCGACTATACGATTGGGATCGATTCAGCGAAGGATATCGAGGAGTCCGTTGCGACACTCGTCAAAGAAGGATTACTTGGTGCACTCTTCGCATCACTCGCTGTACTCTTGTTCTTACGAAACCTCCGTGCAACGATCATCGCCATCGTCTCGATTCCATTATCATTACTCATCGCTGCTATCTTCTTGAACTGGCAAGATATTTCCCTGAACATCATGACACTTGGTGGGATGGCTGTTGCAGTCGGTCGTGTCGTCGATGATAGTATTGTTGTCATCGAGAACATTTTCCGGCGCGTCCGAAAATCCGAATCCGGTATGACGGATGAAATCATCGAACAATCGACAAAAGAGATTCTAAAAGCAATCACGTCATCAACGCTGACGACCGTCGTCGTCTTCCTACCGATTGGATTTGTCGGTGGGATTACTGGTAAGTTCTTCTTACCGTTCGCTTTGACGATTATTTTCTCATTACTTGCTTCACTACTCGTTGCGATCACGATCGTACCGATTCTCGCGAAATTTGCCTTTAAGAAAGTACCAGCAGAAGAAAAAGAAGGCGCTCTCCAACGTTGGTATGGCAAGCTGATTGAAAAATCACTCTCGCACAAGGCGATCATCTTGGTCGTATCGTTTGTCCTTCTCGGTGGTTCCCTGGCGATCGTACCGCGTCTCGGCTTTACGTTCATTCCGAATGAAGCATCGAAGACCTTGACGGCATCGCTTGAACTTCCGGCTGCCACATCACTTGAAAAAACAAGTGACGTCTCGTTTGAGATGGAAAAAATGTTTGATAAAGAAAAAGCCATTGCTGACGTGACGACTTCTGTCGGAGCACGTGACTTCACGACAGGCTTACGTCTCGATAATAAAGCAAGTTATTTCTTGAATCTAAAAGACGGCGTAAACGTCGAGAAAACGATCAAATCACTTGAGACACAGATGGAAGACATTGCTCAAGATGAAAACGTCGATGTCAAAATCAGTGTGGCTGAACTATCGACAGGTGGTCCACCATCGAATAACAACGTCGATGTCGACTTGTTCTCGAACGATCTCGAAGCCCTTCAAGAGGCGGCAAAACTCGTCGAGGATAACATGTCGAAAAATAATGATTTGAAATATATCACGAACAACTTCAGCGAAAAACAAAAGCAGTATCTCGTAGAAATCGATCCTGAGAAAGCAAGTGATCGCGGACTATCTGGTTTCCAGATTCTCGGTACCGTTAACGATCAAACGAAGCCAGTTACGGTCGGAACGCTCAATCTCGACAATAAGGATCAAGACGTACAATTATCTTATGAAGAAGGACTCGTCTCGAAAGAAGATCTCGAAGACGTCCAACTCTTCTCAGCAAACGGTCCTGTCGCTTTGAAAGATGTCGCGAACGTCAATGAAGTCGAGACCTTCACATCGATTCAGAAACTCGACGGAAAAGTATATGCTCGCGTATCTGGACAAGTCAAAGGAGACGACGTTCAAAACGTATCGAATGCCGTAAAAGCTGACGTCGAAAAAATCGATTTACCAGACGGTGTCTCACTGACAAGTGGTGGCGGAAATGACGATACGGTTGAAATCTTCCAATCACTTGGAATTGCGATCGTCGTTGCAATCGGACTTGTTTACCTGACAATGTTGATTACGTTCGGAAAAGCTCGGATTCCATTCATCATCTTGTCCTCTCTGATCTTTGTTCCGATCGGTTCACTCGTCACGCTCTTCCTTGCGAATGAACCATTGTCTGTCAGTGTCATGATCGGCTTCTTGATGTTGATCGGAATCGTCACCACGAACGCAATCGTTCTCGTCGACCGCATCGGTCAAAACGTCGGACGTGGAATGCCGATTCGCGAATCATTGATTGAAGCTGGTAAAACGCGATTACGCCCAATCCTGATGACCGCATTTGCAACAATCATGGCATTGGTACCACTCGCATTAACCACTTCTTCAGGAACATTGATCTCAAAAGGTCTTGCCTTGACGGTCATCGGTGGATTAACGACCTCTACGTTGTTAACACTTATCATCGTTCCTGTCGTCTATGAATTGTTCTTCTTCAAAAAAGCAAAAAAAGAACGTACAACTAAGTAAATGCACATGAAAAGGAGCCTATCGCGATCCAAGCGATAGGCTCCTTTCATTCTATAAGACCTTACGACTCTAACTGTTCATCCGTTCGTTCCAACGTACCATCATGTTGCGCCACTAATCCGTCGAGGACGGATGGTTCAAACTCTTCACCGATCGCAATGATTCCTGTTTGTCCAGGCGGAATGACACCGAGTGTTCGTTTGAATGTTTCTTGAATTTCTTGATTTTCTTTCATGTCTTTCGATCCACCAATCAGCATACCCGTCATCGAACCAAGTAAGATGCCGAATGGGCCTCCTAGAATACCCACCGCCATTCCAATTAACGACCCTTTGACGGCGCGATTCGATCCACTTAGGTCTACAGCATCTTCAAACGAAAAAGCACCATTCTCATTTCGCTTGATGACGGCAATCTGTTCGAAATCGACTTGACCTCGCGCATGATATTTCTTCAATTCACTGAACACTTGATAGGATGTCGCTTCTTCTTTGAACGTAAACGTCATAATGTGATGTTTCGCATCTTTTTTTGCCATTCGTTCCACCTCTTTCACCTGAGACGAATAACCGACTAAGCCAACATCCTCTATTTACCATGTTTTTAAGGAGTCGAAACCTTTACCGGTTTCCATGGTGCGAGGTGGAAGTACTCCTCCATTGTTAATCCACTGACTTTTAGACGAGCGGCAAGCGTTGCTCCGACATACCGATAGTGCCAGCTCTCATACGTATACCCCGTCCAAGATTCTTTACCAGAAGGATAGCGGAGATGGAAGCCATAGCGGTGAGCATTCGCAAACAACCATTTCGCCTCTTTTGTTTTGGAAAAGCTAAACGTGGCGTATTTTGTTGAATCAGCGCCTCCGATATCAAACGCAAGACCAGTCTGGTGTTCACTTTTTCCAGGTTCCGCACTATACGTACTCGCCTTCTCGTACCCATCACGCGCAACATATTTATCAAATAACGTTTTTTGATAGGCATAGGAGCGATATGTACTAAACGCAACGAGCGTAATTCCCTCTTTTTTAGCCGCTATACGCATTTTCTCAAACGCTGCTCTTGCTTGTTGATTCTCACCAGGAGCGTACGTCGAGCGGAGCGCTAAGTTCTTATTCGCGATGAGGGTCTTACCGATCCGTTTTCCACCGATTTGTTCATCCGTCAATAGATACTTCGTACTCGCATACCCAATCTTCGTACCATATTGTACTTTTGACCATGTACCGACTTTCGACAGTTCCGTCACATAGATCCCTGTCGGAATAACCGCAAGACTCGGTTGATCAATCGATGCTCCTTTACGCAAATGAAGGGATGTCTTTGCTTGCCGATAAGTAGAAGTCGATGCTTCGACCGTTGGTATATACACTGATGTACAGGCCGCTGTTAATGTCAACGTCGTGATGAGTGTCGTGATGTATTTCATGAATCGTATATCTCCTTTATGCATGTTCTAATCTGCATCCATATTTTAGATTAGAATACCATTCTTTTTTTCAAACAGGGTTCTTTCGGAATGCTTGTCATGAAAATGAAGTATTTCTGAAGTTTTCTAAATGTAGCTTAAGGACGAATTACAATGGGTAAATAACGATGTATGCGTTTTCGAAACATGATTCTGATGTAGAAAGGAGTAGCGTACGTGTCACTTTGGGAATGGATTTTCAGTATTGGTAGCATCTGCTGGATTGGTGAGATGATTCGTTTTCGGAATCGCTCCGAGTCTAAGTCAGGCGCAGCAGAACAAGTGAGTTTTTATTTGATTTTCCTTGTCCTAAGCGGAACGATCGTCTGCGCTTTCCTCTTTGCGAATGAAACCGTTTCTTCTGTCATGCGCATCTCTTCATGCATTTTGTTATGGTGTGGTGTTTCCTTGCGCTTATGGGGAATTCTCCACTTAAAGCAACAGTTCACTCGTCATGTCGTCGTGGCGTCGGGTGATCAGCTCGTCAGTAGCGGTCCCTATCGCTTTTTACGTCACCCGTTATACAGTGGATTGTTGTTGATTACGATGAGCTTCCCCCTGTTCACCGGTCAGTCCGGACTCTTCATTCTCTCTGGACTTCTGATGTTCATTTTCTTGCTCTACCGGATTCGAATCGAGGAAGCGATGTTAACGAAAGGTTTTGGACCCGCCTATACGGTATGGGCTGCAAAACGAAAACGATTGATTCCATTCATCTACTAAAGGAGAAGTGATTCATTTGAAGAAACGCGCAATTGTCATCGGAGCTGGTCTTGCCGGTATGTCTGCTGCCATTCGTTTGGCTGGAGATGGTTATGCAGTCACGATGCTTGAAAAGAATGCAAACGTCGGAGGGAAACTGAATCAACGGAGTGGGAAGGGATTTACTTTCGATACCGGCCCTTCCATCTTAACGATGCCTTGGGTACTCGAACAACTCTTCTCAAGCGTTCATCGTAACTTGGATGATTACTTAGAAATCGAGCGCATTGAACCGCAATGGCGTACATTCTTTGAGGATGGAACAAAAATCGATGTCAAAGGTGACTTACCTGGAATGCTCGAAGAAGTCGAACACGTCTCGTCACGAGCGGATTTCGTTGAATTGTTCCGGTACTCCAAACAAATGTACGACTTGTGCCTCGACAGTTTTTATAAATACAGCCTTGAAGATTTAAAGGACTTAAAAAAATACCATACGATGTCAGATTTATTAAAGATGGACCCGATGAATACCGTTGCGACCGGAACAAAAAAACATCTCAATGATCCGTATCTCGAACAGCTGTTCAACTATATGGTCATGTATGTCGGTTCTAACCCGTATCAGGCACCTGCTGTTTTCAATCAAATGATTTATGTTCAAATGGGACTCGGCATCTATTATGTCAAAGGTGGGATGTACCAAATCGCGCGGGCTATGAAACGATTACTTGATGAGCTCCGTGTCACGGTTCATCTCAACTCACCTGTTGAACAAATCGTCCTTGAAAATAAAAAAGCGGTTGGCGTCCTATCGAACGGAACATTTCATGCGGCTGACATCGTCGTCTCAAACCTTGAGGTCATCCCGACTTATGAACGGATCGTACCGGAGAAAAAAGCCCGGAAGCAGGCTAAAAAATTACAGGCGTCGTTCGCCCCTTCCGTTTCAGGTCTTGTCCTACTGCTCGGTGTAAATCGTGAGTATAGCGGGCTAGCACATCATAATTTCTTTTTCTCGGAAAATCCAGAGCGTGAATTCGCCCAAATGTTCAAAGAAGGTACCCCTCCTGAGGATCCGACGATTTACGTCGGAGTCTCGTCAAAATCCGACGCCTCCCAAGCTCCTGAAGGGAAGGATAACTTATTCGTCTTGACACACGTTCCACCGCTAACACTTCAAAAAGGTGAAGTCGACTGGGATGCGTACCGTGAAGTCGTTCTCGATAAACTGGAGCGGATGGGACTTCATGGGCTTCGGGAATCGATCGAGTTTGAATATCGCTTTACCCCAGAAGATTTGAAGGAATTATATGGTCCAAACGGTGGATCGATTTATGGTGTCGCAGCCGATCGGAAGAAAAATGGTGGATTCAAGATTCCATCGAAGAGTGACTTGTACGAAGGACTTTATTTCGTCGGTGGTTCGACACACCCAGGCGGCGGTGTACCGATGGTCACCTTGTCCGGTCAACTGACGGCTGACTTAATCCGAAAACATGAAGGTGCTGTTCCTACGCCTTAAGATTTCTCCAATTACAAAAGAGACGGAAACTGATTCACGCATCAGTTCCGTCTCTTTTTTTACTTTGTATTCGTCAAAAGTGGTACGACGTGAATGTCCGCCTTTTCTCCTGATTCCACATCCATTCGACATACGGCTGGCATCGGTAAGGACTTCCAAAATGCGTAATCGAATGTCGGATCAAATGTTTCTAAGAGTAGCACCATGATATTTCCATGTGTTCCAAGAACGACTGTTTCGTCAGGATGCTTCTCCACTAGTTCGTCGATGAATGGTCGAATGCGTTGCGACGCTTCTTTGTTCGTTTCACCTCCATACGGATTTTCATTCGGATGTTGCCATACATATGTGACCGCTCCTTGAAAATCGTCAAGCTCTCCCGGTGCTAGTAATCGCTCTCGTAGTTCCTCTACCTCAATGATTGGGTGTTGACGTGCCTCCGCGAGTGGTGCAATCGTCTCGATTGCCCGTCGATACGGGCTGCTGTAGAATCTGTCGATTGGAATTCCTTGAAAGGTTTCAAGTAAATGTATCGCATCTGCCTGTCCTGTATCGGAAAGTGGACGTGCTCGCTCATCTGTTGAGTATGTCGAATGTGCGTGTCGTACGAAATAAAATGTCGTCATGTTTTGAATTTCCCCTTTATTGGTGTGTCCAGCGGTATCCGATTCCGCGAACTGTTTCCAGATGCTGTTCAATCGGAAAACCGCAAACACGTAGTTTTTCTCTCAAATGTCTGATATGCGAGTCGATCGTCCGCTCGTCTACAGCCGCTTCCGCTCCCCATAACATTGTCGTTAGTTGATCGCGCGTCCAAACACGTCGTGGAGAATCTAAAAATACACCTAACAACTCAAATTCCGTTTTCGTTAACGAAATCTTTTGTTGGAGGTAACTACAACGATAGCTTTCCCGGTCATAGGATAGACCATCGTACTGTTGCTGTAATAAAACTTCCATTCGTCCGATCAGTTCCCCTTCTTGAATCGGTTTTGATATGTAATCATTCGCTCCTACTTCTCGTGTCCGAATGATGTCTTCCCGTTGATTCCGCGCCGTAACCATTAAGATCGGGATGTTAGAGTGTTCTCGAATGAGACGACAACATGTCCAGCCATCCATATCCGGCATCATGACATCTAGTAAAATCAGGTCGAATACGTGCTGACGGCAGAGATCAAGAGCTTGTTGCGCAGAATCCACAAGCTGACACGTGTACCCATACGGCTGAATATACAGTTTGAGCAGTTCAAGCATCCTTGGTTCATCATCTACGATCAATACATGCGGCATTTTATTTCTCCTTCCACTGCAGTGTCACTTGTGTTCCATGTCCAAGTTGACTCTTGATGTTCAATTCTGCTCCATGTGTCTGAGCAATTGCTTCAACGATGGAGAGTCCGATTCCAGTTCCTCCATGTTTTCGAGAACGAGATGCTTCCGTTCGGTAGAGCCGTTTCGTTACATGAGGTAAAGATTCTGCAGCAATCCCTTCTCCTGTATCTTCGATTTGAATGAAAGCCCCTACTGCGTTGACACCATAACGAACGATAATTTTTCCCGACGTCGTATGTCGCCGTGCATTTTCAATGATATTCACGATCATCTGACGGAGCTGCTGAGCGTCACCCATCACTTCCATTCGCTCACCTTCTATCTCGAACGAAACATTTTCTTGTTCGATGTCCAGGCGCATCAATCGTATCACTTGATGAATCAAGTCTTCGACATCGACAGGTTTTCGTTCCATCATAAAAGCATTGGCATCAATGCGTGCTAACCAAAATAATTGCTCAATCCATTCATTCATTTGCTGACTTTCTTCTCGAATGATCGTAACGTAGCGTTGTTGCTCATCCGGCGTCAACGTTTGACGTTCGAGAATGTCCGCGTATCCCTTTATATATGTCAATGGTGTTCGTAGTTCATGAGATACGCTTGCTAAAAATTCGGATCGTTCCCGATTCAAAAAATCGAGATCTTGTTTTAATTGCTGAATCGAACGCGCCAATTGTCCCAGTTCGTCTTGTCGATCAATCGGCAACGCTCCATCTTCCCCATCTAATAGACGTGCCGTCGCTTTTTCCATTTGAACCAGCGGACGAGAGATGAGTCGGGTCGTCCAAATGCTTGCCGCACCTGCTAATAAAAGTGCGAGCAGACCCACTTGGAAAAACTGCTGTTTCAACGGATTAAGTACGTGATCCACGATTGCTTTAGAAGCGAACATGAAGACATGACCCTGATGTTTCCCGTCGATGGTGATGGGACTGTCCGTCATTAAAAAGTCACGCATCGTCACGATTTTTCCTTGTTGACGGTAATCAAAATCCGTATGCTCTAGCACACTTTTCATCTCATTCGACAAAGGTCGTGACGCTTCGAGTCGTTTTCCATCTGCATCAGTGATCACCACAGTAAACGATGAATCTGCTTCCATCATGCTGACATGGCGCATCGTCGTTTGGTCATAGGAATCGACAAGGACATCACGATGGGTATTTCCTCGGTTCAGTAAACCGTCCACTACTTCCTGCGTTCGTGTTTGAGACAACTGATAATACAACGTCCCAAACAACACACTGCCACAAATTAAAAATGCCGCAAGCACGATTCCTCCAACCGAGTATGAAATACGACGCATGACATTTCCTCCCTTTCTCTTCACTTTAGTATAGCGAAAAAAAACACGATCGACGCAGGCAAACGAAACTGTCACCTCATCTGCACACGATTTGCACATACGCTGGGTATAGTAAAAAAGACTAGTGAATTCAGGAGGGTTTTATTATGAAAAAATCATTGACGTTAACCGCACTGGCTCTTAGTTCTACGCTTTGGCTCGGTGCATGCGGATCCGCTTCAAATGACGAAGGAAGCAATAGCGACTCACACGACATGTCTCATGGAGATATGATGCATTCGAGTGATGGAAAGATACCGTCTGGTCTAAAGGAAGCCAGTGATCCGACTTATCCGAAAGGAAGCAACGTCACGTTGACGACGAATCATATGGATGGAATGAACGGAGCTAAAGCAACGATTGCGGGAGCTTATGATACCGTCGTCTATGCGATTAGTTACAAACCGACTACTGGTGGAAAGATAGTGAAAAATCATAAATGGGTCATTCAGGAAGAACTCGATCCCGTTCCAACTAAGCCACTGCAAGTTGGTGACGAAACGACTGTCAAAGCGGATCATATGAAGGGTATGGATGGAGCTAAAGCGACGATTGACGAAGTAAAAGAAACGACGGTTTATATGGTGAACTATGAACCGACGGACGGTGGAGAGATGGTGAAAAATCATAAATGGGTCACAGAGGATGAGATAAAGAAATAATAAAAAAAAGCCCGCTTTTTCCTTTAAAGGAGAAGCGGGCTTTCGGTATGATTCTGACTGGGCTCGAACCAGCGACCTCTACCCTGTCAAGGTAGCGCTCTCCCAGCTGAGCTACAGAATCATGTTTGCAGTACGTTATGTACTTGCTAGGACATGTATTAATATATCAAGAAACTAAAAGGCTGACAAGTCTTTTTCCGAAAAAAAATAAAAAAATTTAAAATGGGGGAATCAACCCCGCTTCCCCCATTTTGAATGACTTACAGGAAGGTTGATACTCGATCAATCGGTAAACGTAGTGCCGGACGTTTTTTCGCATCTTCAACCGCTTTTCCGACAGCAATTAACATGACTGGTACATACCGTGACTCGGTGATGAACGTTTCCGCAAAACGTTGATGATCAAATCCACCCATTGCGAGTGTTGATAATCCACGCGCTTCTGCCGCAAGCATCAATTGCATCGCAGCAAGGCTCGCATTCGACATAGCCGCGTCGCGACCATACGCCTCACTTTGATAAGCGCCTTCTACCTGTGCCTTGATCGAATCAAACAGATCCTCTGTCATGCCACCTGCTTCTACTGCTGGACCGTACACCGGATTGTAGTTTCGATTAGCTTGAACATCACCTAAGATCGCAATGACTGCTGAAGCCGAAGTGATAGCCGGCTGATTGTATGCGATCGGTGCAAGCTGTTGCTTCGCTTCTTCCGAATGAAAGACCGTGAAATGCCAGTGTTGCAAATTCCAAGCACTCGGCGCGGCTGTCGTCCATTCTAATAGTTCTTCTACTTCCTGTTTTGAAAGCTTGAACGTTTCGTCGTAATGACGAACGGAACGTCTTTCTGTTAAGACACGCATTGTATCAAGTGTTGCCTGTGTCATGTGTAAATCCCCCTTATCATTATCAGATTACTTAGATATCGTAGCATGTCTCTTTTTCATTGTCCTCTATCAGTACTTCAAATGAATTAACTGTTATAAAACAATAGTTGACATTAAACTCCTGTACTAATACAATAAAATCAAGAAAAAAGATCATTGCGTTTACTTTGAAGGAGGAAAAACACATGGAACAACCCCTTTACCAAGAAGCATCTGCTGCATTCTATCGTGAGCTTCCCGTCAAGACGTGTGCCCATTGCGGAAAAGAGATG
Source organism: Exiguobacterium abrahamii (assembly GCF_015645365.1). Taxonomy (NCBI): domain Bacteria; kingdom Bacillati; phylum Bacillota; class Bacilli; order Caryophanales; genus Exiguobacterium; species Exiguobacterium abrahamii. Next base: position 73,486 of record NZ_JADOYC010000004.1, on the reverse strand, counting down.
GATGAACAATGTGAATCCTATCAAACGGAATGCGATGAGTGTGCTGTAACAGAACACTAATAACACATGAAACAATCACTTACTTAGTGGTTGTTTTTTTATTTCTTTTAAACTCTTTCTAAATAAATCGATATTTTTTAGAAAAATCGATTTTCCGTCATCTTTTTGTCATCTGTTTGTTACAAAAGAAACAGTCAGAATGTTACATTATCTGTATATGATATTTTTTGACAAAAGGAGCGACAGACAACGATGGATCCATTTACCTCAAGCCACGCTAGCGAACTCGGTCCACGACCGCGTACAAAAAAAAGAAAGTTTTTCCCTCGATTTTTCTTACTTCTCACACTTGTTTTTCTCGGAGTTGGGGGATATGTCGCTTATCGATACGTTTTTACTCCTGAACAGCAATCCATTACGACAGGTAAATCCATTACTGAAGTACCTATCGTCAATATGGAAAAAGCACGCGTGGAAAAATGGAATGGCGTGACGAAAAAAGTCGCTTATTTAACATTCGAGGATGGTCCATCCGCATTAACACCGGACTTACTACGAACATTGGATCAACTTCAGACTCGTGCCACTTTCTTTTATCTCGGATCACAAGTAGATGCTTTTCCGCAAGAAGTCAAAGCTACTGCTAAAGCTGGACACTATATCGGATTACACGGGGAAACACACGATTACGATACATTGTACGAAAAAGGAAAGTATGTCTCAGAGATGCAAAGTGTTCAGAAGAAAATCCATGAGTTGACGAAGCTAACACCACATTTGACACGACCACCTTATGGCTCTGATCCCGGCATCACGAAAAAAATGGCATCTGCCATTCATTCAGCAGACTTCCGCGTATGGGACTGGTCGATCGATTCAATGGACTGGTATTACAAAGATAGTGCAAAAGAAGTAGCGAATACGGTCATTCGGCGAGCAGAGCGTCCGTTTGAAATCATTCTCTTACATGAACAACCACAAGCCATCAAAGCACTTCCAGCCATTGTTGCCGGACTTCAAAAAAAAGGCTATCAATTCGCGATTTATGATGAAGATTTCCATATTCCGTACAACTTCGCGCAACACTCGAATTTATAAGGAGTTACTATCCAGATGAAAAAAACATTCGTAGCAGTACTGTTCCTGTCGAGCTTTGGACTCGCTGCCTGCTCCAACGATTCACCAGCCTCTCTTCATGAACAGCTAGAGCAACAAGTCAAAGGTGAAGAGAAAGCATTCACGCTAGCTGATCAACGTGCTCGTAAGGATGAAATTTCAGTTAATACGTACCAAGCCGTTCTTGATGCAGGTGCTGAAGAAATCAAACGCTCTCAAAATGAACGAGAGGAATTAGAAGCCTTAAATGACGAACGGCTTGCTTTATTGAAACAAGAAGAAACGTTACGTAAAGAAACGTACGCTGCACTTGATCTTGAAGAATTGCAGGATGCTGTCAACCAACTTGATGGTAAAGCAAAAACAGAAGGAACTGCCTTAGTAGCAATCATCAAGGAACGCCAGCAGACGTTTCAAACGTTCTCGAAAACGTATCGACAAGCGATGGACGCTGAAAAGAAAGTGCTTTCACGCTTGACGAAAAAACCGGATTTCGTTAAGATTGATGAGTCAACAGCGGATTTAAATCGTTTAACACGGAAAGCTACCGCGTCATTAAAGAAGTGGAATACGCTGACCGTTCAGTATAATCAAACGAAAACCCGGCTGTATCGTTTGCTCGACACATCAACTCAATAAATCACACAGGTTGCAACCAAACCCTGTCCAAAAAACCTGGACAAGGCCCCGTTGCAACCTTTTTTGTGTGGTTTTTACTAAAAATGGAGGGAAATTATTCATGCATCGCTCAAAAGCCACTTTATTCGTTCTCATCGGCGCTATCAGTTATGGTGTCCTCTCAACGATCGTCAAACTCGCTTATGCTGCTGGATTCAACTCAGCAGCCGTTTCAGGTAGTCAATTTTTCTTCGGCTGGCTGATGATTTTCGGACTTGCCTTATTTACGAAAAATCTTCGTCTCGATCTTAAAACAGCTGGTCTTCTCATGCTGATCGGTATCTCAAGTGGTACAACTGGTTATCTGTACTATCAAAGTCTTCAAACCGTATCCGCATCCGTTGCAATCATTCTCTTATTCCAATTTACTTGGATCGGTGTCATCATCGATGCGCTCGCATTCAGACGTTTACCTACTCGCGCGCATTTCCTGTCCGCGATTCTACTGATTGGCGGAGCCATTCTTGCGAGTGCGGCTTACTCGAGCCCACTCGACCTGCGTGGAACATTATTCGGTCTTGGAGCGGCTGTCAGCTTCTCCATTTTCTTACTCGCCAGTGGACGCATCGCCAATCATTTACCCGTCATTAAGAAAAGTTTTTACATGATGACAGGTGGTCTTGCTTTCGTCATGACGATGTATCCACCGACGACGTTCTTGTCCTCTGCGAACTTCGAAAATGGACTTCTGTTATACGCGATTCCGCTCGGTCTGTTCGCGTTGATTTTACCACCACTCTTATTTGCTGCTGGCGCACCTCATCTTTCCCCAGCAAGCGTTTCTTTACTTGGAGCGGCTGAACTACCGACAGCAGTCATCTGTTCTGTCTTAATTTTAGGAGAACATCTGATGAGTTCCCAGTGGGTCGGGATCGTCATCATCTTGATCGGAATCTTTTATCCAATCTATCGCTCAAGCAAAACAGCAGCTGTTGCGAACGTACAGCAAAACGACCTTTCCTGAGCTCAGGAAAGGTCGTTTTCTTTACTTCTGTCGTTTCATCGCATCCGCAACGAACTCGACGTCCGTGCCGATGATGATTTGCACGCTAGTCGCCCCCATCTTCATGACACCTTTTGCTCCAGCCGCTTTAATCGCTGCTTCGTCAATGATGTTTGGATCTTTAACTTGAAGACGTAAACGTGTCGCACAATTGTCAATCGACGTGACATTTTCTGTTCCTTTCAATCCGGCAAAAATTTGAGCTGCTTGTTGCTCATATTTATCGTCTGAATCTGTCAAAACGACTCCCGTGTCTGTGACGAGCGATTCATCTTCACGACCTGGTGTCTTCAGATCAAATTTCGTGATCATGAAGTAGAACAGGAAGTAGTAGACGACCGCGAACGCGAGACCAACCGGGATGAGAAGTAATGGTTTTGTGGCAATCCCGAAGTTCAAGGCATAATCAATGAAACCAGCCGAGAAGGAAAAGCCATGTAAAATACCGAGTAAGTTAACGATGGCCATCGATAGACCTGTTAAAACTGCATGAATGACATATAAAACAGGTGATAAGAACATGAACGAGAACTCAATTGGTTCCGTGATACCTGTCAAGAAGGACGTCAATCCAAGACCAATCATCGCTCCAGCAACTGCTTTTCGATTTTCCTTACGCGCAGCCATGACAATCGCAAAAGCTGCAGCCGGTAAGGCGAACATCATGATTGGGAAAAAGCCCGCTTGATAAATCCCAGCTGTCGGATCTCCAGCGAAGAAGCGCGCGATGTCACCGTTCGCGACCGTACCATCTGCTTTTTCATATGAACCGAAGACGAACCAGAAAATATTATTTAAGACGTGGTGTAAGCCGACAGGAATCAAGAGACGGTTAAAGAATCCAAACAGAGCAGCGCCTCCTGCACCAAGACCAACCATCCATTCACCAGCACCGTTGATGCCTTGCTCGATGAACGGCCAGACATAACCAAAGATGAAAGCAAGTACGAGCATGACCGCTGATGTAATGATTGGAACGAAACGACGACCACCAAAGAATGCTAACCAATCCGGTAACTTAATGTTATAGAACCGATTGTATAGAAGTCCTGCGACGATACCCGCGATGATTCCACCAAATACCGCCATATTAACGGTCGAACCGAGTGTCGCCTGATTCGCGATCGAACCAAGTGTCGCTCCGTCGACCTTGGTCGAGGAATCATTGACGATCGCCGCGATCGCATCATACTTCGCCTGAATCTGTGCACTGGAATAATCCTTGTTCATCGAGTCGACGCCATTCTTTAAGACGAGATACCCGATGGCCCCGGCAAGACCCGCTGCCCCACTCGCATCGATCGATAGACCAATCGCGACACCAATGGCAAAAATCAGTGGAAGGTTATCAAAAATAGCCCCTCCTGCTGCTACCATCAACGGAATATCAAGCATATCCGCCGAACCTAACCGGAGCACGATTCCCGCAGCCGGTAATACTGCGATTGGTAGCATCAAGGCTTTACCAATTCGTTGTAGAAACTGCAACATACCTTTCACCCTTTCCTGAATAAAACGATAATGACAGAACAATGTAAACGCTTTTACGTTTTTTATTATTCCACATAAATATCTAAATGACTAGACCTTTATACAAATTATTCATTATCTTTTTTTATAGATATAAAAATTCATTATAGCAGACGCTAAAAACCGGACTAGAGTCATTCTCCAGTCCGGTTTTTCTATTTAATTTCAACGGTCTTAGCGGCGATTCGTATCTTCGAAATTTTGTTGGACGTTTCCGACTGTTTTCTTCGCCTCGCCTTTTACTTGATCTTTTTTACCTTCACGTTCTGTTGATTTATCGCCTGTTGCTTTCCCGAGCGCTTCTTTCGCTTTCCCTGCTACTTTATCGACGAGACCATCTACTTTTTTATTGAGACCACTGTTGTTTGACATAACCATTACCCCCATTTAAAAGTTTTTTTTGCGATAGTTGTCTGTTCCCTTGTCACTGATTTTCAAACGTTTCCTGTATTAAAACCGACACTTACCTAAACAAAAACAACAGTGAACGTCCTGTCCACTGTTGTTTAATCTAAAGCTATTCTTTTTATTGGGCGACGGAAACGCCTAATACTTGTTCAATCCGTTCGAACGCCCAATCCAACTCTTCTTTTGTAATGACGAGCGGTGGTGCAAAGCGAATGACTGTCTCGTGCGTTTCTTTACAGAGTAAGCCTTTTTCTTTCAACGCTTCGCAATATGGTCGCGCTGCTTCTGTGAGTTCAACACCAATGAACAATCCACGACCACGTACTTCTTTAATCATCGGGTTGTTGATTTGTTTTAATTTTCCCATGAAATACGTACCGAGTTCGAGTGAACGTTCCGGTAACTTTTCGTCTTCTAATACTTCAAGTGAAGCAATCGAGACGGCACAAGCGAGCGGATTGCCACCAAACGTCGAGCCGTGTGAACCTGGATTGAAGACGGAAAGGACATCTTTATTCGCAGCAACACATGAGATTGGGAATACACCACCACCCAGTGCTTTCCCAAGAATGTACATGTCTGGTGTTACCTCGTCCCAATCAGAAGCAAACCATTTACCGGAACGACCGAGTCCAGATTGAATCTCATCCGATACGAGCAGAACATTCTGCGCACGACAGACTTCTTGTGCGTCCTTTAAGAAACCATCGTAAGGAATTAAGATGCCCGCTTCGCCTTGAATCGGTTCCAAGATGAATGCCGCTGTATTTTCAGTGATTGCCTGTTTTAATGCCTCAAGATCGCCATATGGAATCGTCTTGATTCCAGGAAGAAGCGGTCCAAATCCCCGTTGGTATTCTGCTTCCGTCGACATCGAGACGGCTGTCATCGTCCGACCATGGAAGTTTCCTTCACAAACGATGATTTCAGCATCACCTGGAATTTGTTTGACTTCATATGCCCAGCGTCGTGCTGCTTTTACTGCTGTCTCGACAGCTTCCGCACCTGTATTCATTGGTAACACCATGTCTTTACCCGTCAATTGTGCTACTTTTTCATAAAAAAAGCCCAGTTGATCATTGTGGAAAGCACGTGACGTCAATGTAATCTTGTCTGCCTGACGTTTTAAGGCGTCGATGATCTTTGGATGACGATGTCCTTGGTTAACGGCTGAATAGGCACTTAGCATATCCATATAGCGACGTCCTTCAGGATCCGTAACGAAGACACCCTCCGCCTCTGAGATGACGATCGGGAGTGGATGGTAGTTATGTGCTCCGAACTGTTCTGTCTGTTGAATGATTTTCTCTGTTTGATTCATCGAAATTCCCCCTCATAACTCTTTAGAAAACGCTTTCAATGTTATTATAGCAGATTCTTTCACATAATCTTCATCTAAAAAGTATCCGAGCGAAAGGATTCTAATGCGTAAGAATTGAATATATTGGGAAAAGACAAGACAAGTGAACCGTCATCTCTTTTCAATATAAAGGAGCGTGCGCACGTAATGGACCGTTCGACCATTGATTCCTATGAAGTCGTCATTCAAGAATTCCCTTTACCCGCTTTCATCCTGAATACTGACTTGACCATCCGTTCTTGGAATGAACTAGCCGAAAGCCAGTGGGGCTGGACACAACAAGAAGTCGTGGGTCAGACTGTTCCACTTCTTGAACGGGAAGACATGGCATTCAGCCAGCAGATTTGGCATGCCTTCTTGGAGCGCCGTCAATCCGTCCAATTACCGAATGCCTCCTTATTGCATAAGACGGGCACTTCTGTAACGTCAACTCTCCTTTTGTCTCCTTTACTTGATGATACAGGAACTGTCATTGCCGCTTTTGCTTGCTGTATCCCTTCAGCTGAGCAACAAACGAATATGAAACCACTCTTCCAAGGATTGATGGATTTGCGTCATGCATTCGATCAGATTGCTTCTGTCGCCGTCTTCGACGCACGAGGAACGATCAAGTACGTGAATGATCAACTCATCGATGTGACAGGATATTGCTCTGAGATGCTTCTCAACCAGCCTTGGTCACTCATCCTAGATCCATCCAGTCCCGTCGTTTCGGGGATTCGTGCACAACTTCGTGAACGAAAAGCATGGTCTGGTCGCCTTAGCCTTACTTCGCAAACGGGCGAACGAAAACATCTCCAAGCGACGCTCATTCCGATCTATGATGCAAACGGTGTTCGTTTTCAGCACCTGTTCATCGGCAACGACATCACGGAAACAGCGGTGCTTGAAGAAGAACTCGATTTTTTAGTGCATCATCATGAGATGACGCACTTATTAAATAAACGCGGATTTTTACGCGAAGGCGAGGCATTATTCCGTTCTGCCGCGTCGCATGATCCGATCGCGCTCATCCTGTTCGATATTGATCGTTTCAAAGTCATCAACGATTCGTTTGGAACACATGTCGGCGATCAACTACTTCAAGCGATGGCAACACGCCTTTTGCAACATACGACAGGTGTACTCGCCTTTCATCCGACGAGTGATCTATTCGGTGTCTTGTTACCTGCGCCCTCGAGCAATCTGCTCTTCCAATATGCTCGGAAATTACAACAAGCACTGCAGCGCCCTTATTATATCAACGGTCATTCATTGATCGTTTCTTGTACGTTCGGGATCACGGTCTATCCGTCGGAAGCCAAAACACTGGAAGATTTATATCGCCGCTCTGAAACAGCTCTATACGCAGGAAAATCAATTGGTACCGGAACGATTCAGTACTTAACACACGAGATGGACACACAATTCACACGGAAAATCCAACTCGAACGTTCTCTCTTCACGGCACTCGAAGATCAATCCCTATATCTTGCTTATCAACCAATCATTGAACTTCAGACACAAGCCGTCAAAGGCTTCGAAGCGTTATTACGCTGGAATCACACGGCACTCGGGAGTATTCCACCAGATGAATTCATCCCACTCGCTGAAGAAGCTTCACTGATCACACCAATCAACAACTGGGTCATCATCGAAGCATGTGAACAGCTCGCGAAGTGGAAACAGACGATTGACCCTGAACTGACGATGGCAATCAATATCTCACCGCATCAGTTTCAAAGCGACTCCTTTATTCGAACGTTGCAACATATCGTAACGGAGCGACTCGTTTCACCATCTTCCGTTACGCTGGAGATGACAGAGAATATCGCGATCTTACAGACACAACGAACAGTCGAACGCATGCACCTCATCAAGTCGCTCGGCTTCCGTTTATCAATCGATGATTTCGGTACTGGTTATTCTTCTTTACAGTATCTCAGTGCTTTTCCAATCGACGAATTAAAAATCGATAAAGTATTCATTGATGGTCTGGCGACAAATGACCACGCCTTGCTCGATTCCATCATTCAACTCGGTCGCAATCTAGAGTTGAATCTTGTCGCTGAAGGTGTTGAGACAGAACACGCGTTAGATTATCTAAAAACAACATCGTGTCAGCATATGCAAGGATTCATTTTCTCTGAACCTCTATCTGTACAGGATGTCGAAAAGAGATTCTTGACACCTTAATCAAAAAAAAGAAGTCACGGTGGATAAAAACCACTGTGACTTCTTTTTGCATAGCGTTTCTTACAATTGAATTTCTCCTACAACCATTCCGTAAACGGCTACTCCTGCTAAGACAACGAGAATCATACTGGCAATCCACTCATAACGTGACATGCCCGTCCGTTGCTGTTCCCGCTCTGCTAAAGCGTACGCGAGAATCCCTGGAGCATAGACTAATGCCGCGATGACGATGTACCAGATACCCGACGCATAGACGAGCCAAATCGAATACGCAGATGCGATGACAGAGAAAAGCAACATTTTCTGATTGCGCTCTTCTCGCGATATCCGAATGCTATACAACGCTGATAATAAATATGGTAATAACGCACAAATCCCAGCGATACTCGACAGGACAAGATAGGTTTGTGCTGAGAAAAGCGCGATTCCAGCGACGACCTGTGTCGCGATTTGTGTAATCAACAGCGCACCGACTGGAGCACCTTTCCGGTTCGTTTTTGCGAATGCTTTCGGAAATGCGCCGTCTTTTGCAACGAGATACGAAATCTCCGATGCGAGAATCGTCCATCCGAGAAGTGCACCGGATAATGAGATAATCAAACCGATCATGATGATCGTCGCACCGATTGGTCCAATCGCTGCCTCTAATACATACGCCATCGTCGGTTCTTTTAATCCAGCTAGTTGTTCTTGACTAAGCACTCCGAGTGATAGGACGGAAATCAAGATATAGATGATTAACACGCCAACAAGTCCTGTTACTGTCGCTTTCCCGACATCACTTCGGTTTTTGGCACGGCTTGATAAGACGACAGCACCCTCAATACCGACGAACGCCCAAAGTGTGACGAGCATCGTTCCTTTTACTTGATCAAAGATCGAACCGAGTTCTGTTCCCTCTCCCCAAATATCCAGATTAAACGTTTTGATATTAAAGGCAATTCCTACTAGAAGAATGAAAATCAAGATCGGGACAAGCTTTGCGATCGTCGTAATCAGATTGACGAGCGTCGCTTCCTTGATTCCGCTCGAGACGAGCCAGAACAATCCCCAAATGACGACCACACTCATCAAAAGGAGGAATATTCGATTTTCTGCTGCGAAAATCGGGAAGAAATAACTAATCGCATTAAACACGAGCGTGATATTCGCAACCGTTCCAATCCACGCCGATACCCAGTATCCCCAAGCACTGTTAAAACCGACGAAACGTCCGAATCCTTCACGCGCATAGGCATAGATGCCGCCTTCGAGCTCTGGTTTACTATTTGCGAGATGCTGGAACACCAGCGCGAGCATGATCATCCCAATCCCCGTAATACTCCATCCAATGAGGATAGGTCCTGCACTTGCACTTTGGGCCATTGCACCAGGAAGGTTAAAAGCTCCTCCACCGACCATGGAACCGATGACCATTGCCGCGAGCGCAAAGAAGCCGATTTTTTGCTGATTCATGATGAGACACTTCCTTTTTCGTATATCTATTACATCTTACGTATATTCATTCGAAAGACACAAAAGTCATTATAACAAATCACCTTTTAAAGTAAAGAAAGGATTTGAGACGAATGAACTGGATCCATGTATTTCAGCTTGAAGACCTTCTAAAACTCCTGTTAGCCGCTACACTTGGAATTTTCATCGGATTCGAGCGTGAAATCAAAAATAAACCGGTTGGTATACGCACTAGCCTCGTAATTACCCTGATCAGTTGTCTGTTAACCATCGTTTCCATCAAATCGGTCTTACTCTACCATGACATGGCGACGAATGTTCAGATGGATCCGATGCGTCTCGTCGCCCAAATCATAACCGGAATCGGTTTTATTGGCGCTGGTGTCATCTTACGTCGACCGCATGATATCGTCAGCGGACTGACGACTGCCGCTATTATTTGGAGTGCAAGTGGGATTGGGATCGCTGTCGGTGCAGGTTTCATCTGGGAGTCGATTTTTCTCGTTCTCTTTCTCTTCCTCTTACTGGAAGGCTTAACTCGGATGATGGGTCGTATCAACAATAGTCGGTTCGAAGCAAATGTCCTCGTTGCGCATCTTTTACTTCCTTCTGGACTTGATCCGACAGACATCGTTCTTGCTCTTGAGCGTAAAGGTGTACGTATTACGAATATGCGTTTACGTGGTGATCCCGTTCGATTGACGTTACGAATGTATTCCCCTCATGCGTTGACCTTATTCCTACTTTATGACTATTTGAAATCGCTTGGACTTGAGGATATAGACCTTGATCAATGAGAATTTTCAGAAAATTTATGTTGCATTTTTAATCACTTTCACTTAAATTAACAATATGTTCACATTTTTCTGAAATATTTAACACTAACTCTTGGGGGGTCATCGTTCCATGAATAAACCATCGAAAATCGCTTTTGCTGGACTTTCCAGCATCGCACTTCTTGCTGTCGCTGCATGCGGGCAAGGAAATGACGAAAACACAAGCGGATCAGATTCGAAAAACAAGAAAAAGGAAGTCACACTCGTTTCGACGACGGATGTACCTCAGTTAGATCCGACGAAAACGACGGACTCGACTTCCATCATCGTCACGAACAACGTTTTTGAAGGGCTGTATCGTCTTGATGGAGATAACAAACCGACACCTGGAATCGCGGAAAGCGTCGAAGTGTCGGAAGATAAAAAAACATATACGTTCAAACTGCGTAAAGATGCGAAGTGGTCAGATGGATCAGCCGTCACAGCAGATGATTTCATCTATGCTTGGAAACGCGCACTTGATCCGAAGACAGCAGCAGAATACGCGTACATTTTACAAGATTTAAAGAACGCCAACAAAATCATGTCTGGCGACGCTGAACTTGATGAGCTCGGTGTCAAGAAAGTCGACGAGCAGACACTTGAAGTCCAACTTGAAGCTCCAGCACCTTACTTCCTTGGTTTGACAAGTTTCCCAACTTACTTACCATTAAAACAATCATTCGTCGAAGATAAAGGCGATAAATTCGCGACAAGTGTTGATACAATGGTCTTCAACGGACCTTTCGTCCTTGATAAGTGGCAAGCGAATGCTGGCTGGACATACAAGAAAAATCCAGATTACTGGGATAAAGCGAATGTCAAGATGGATAAAATCGATGTCAAGGTCGTCAAAGAAATCTCAACTGGCGTCAACCTGTTCGAAGCGAAAGAAGTCGATTTCGCACCAATTACGTCTGAATTCGTTTCGCAGTATGAAAAATCAGATGATTACAAGACGCGTCCAGATGCTCGAATCAACTTCCTTCGCTTTAACCAAAAGAATAAAGCATTGAAGAATAAAAACATTCGAAAAGCACTCGCGCTTGGCTTTGAAAAACAAGGGATTACAGATGTCATCCTAAACGATGGATCAAAACCAGCAAACTTCATCGTCGCGAAAGACTTCACGTTTACACCAGATGGGGAAGACTTCCGCGCGAAATATCCAGATCTTCAAAGCTACGATGCTGACGCCGCGAAAAAAGCTTGGGATGCTGGCTTGAAGGAACTTGGTGTGAAAACAGTTGAACTCAGCATGCTCTCACGAGATGAAGATGCCTTTAAGAAGGTTTCTGAGTACTTAAAAGGAGATCTTGAGAAGCACCTGCCTGGTTTGACGATCAAAATCAAACAACAACCATTCAAAAACTTCCTCGAACTCGAATCGAAGGGAGATTACGATATCTCTGCGGCTGGTTGGGGACCTGACTACCAGGATCCAATGACGTTCCTCGATATGTGGTTAACGGATGGAAGCTTCAACCGGATGGAATACTCGAACAAAAAGTTCGATGATCTCATTAAGGGAGCAAAACAACAAGCAGATGAAGCGAAACGTTGGTCGGACATGCAAGAAGCTGAAAAAATGCTGTTGACAGAAGACTACGCCATCGCACCAATCTACCAAAAAGGGGAAGCTTACTTACAACGGACAAACATTGATAAATTGTACCGTCACCCATTCGGTGCCGATATGAGCTTTAAATGGATGGAAGTAAAATAACCCTTTAAAACATTGATGAACAAGTAGCGGACCTCGTTCCCTACTTGTTTTTTTATTTCCAGACGACATTCTCAAAAAACAACAAAGACCCCTTCTGACGGAGCCATCGGGGGTCTTTACTGTGCAATTTGTTTGTAAAAAGCAATCTCTTCATCCTGTCCTTCCTCAACTGCTCGGAAGAATTCAGCGAAGTATGCATAAAGAACGGTGCGTTCCTCATATGTCGGTCGAGCTTGACGAATGACGGAGAATGCAAGATTTCGCAACTGACGTTTCGTTCGTCGATGTGTCGGTAGGGCATGAAATTGACGCGTGAATGAACGGTAAACATCCGCAATCAAAGCTTCATGTCCTTCAAAATAGGTCTTATCCATAATGATGATCTCCTTTCTAACCTTGTTGTCCTACTGTTTTCTACGACCCTTCTAGATAAAAGTTTCATAGAAAGTGAGATTTCTCACAAACGATATAGAACTTACTATAACAAGCTTTCCAAAATGATTCAACATCCAAACTATTAAGTTTCATTAAGGAATTTTAGCCGTTTTGTAAAGTGGCTTTTTTTGATTTTATCGTAACTCGATTGATAGAAAAACGGTCTGAGTCCCGGAATGAGACTCAGACTCGCGACGGACATCAGTCTGCTTGTACTGAAATATGCTGAAAGTGTTTTACGTCGAATAATCCACTGTCGGTCAGCTTCAATTCCGGAATGACCGGTAAGCAAAGGAATGACATCGTTAAATAGGGATTAAAGGAGCGATCCGCCTCTAACACATCGAGGGCATCATTCAATGCTTCGAGTGTATCTCCAACTTCTTGGAAGGGACGATTCGTCATCAGTCCAGCGATTTCAAGCGGTAACTCAGCAAGTACCTCTTGCCCATTGACGGCAATGACTCCTCCACCTGCTTGGACGAGACGTTCCGCAGCTAGTTGCATTTCCTCATCCGACGCGCCAACGATGACGAGGTTGTGCGAATCATGGGCAACAGTCGCCGCAATCGCTCCGCGTTTCATCTTGAAACCTTTGACGATCCCAACTGCCGAGAAAGATGTCCCATGATGACGTTCAATGACAGCAATCTTTAAGAGATCCTGCTCCGGCACAGGCACGAAATGCCCGTCTTGAAGTGGAACGTCGAGAATCAAGTGCTCGGTGACGATGCTTTTTGGAATGACTCCGATGACATGCGCCCGTGCTGATTCAAGTGGAAGGGCAAATACTTCTGGTGTAATCGGTTTTGTATTCAAGGTTCCACGTAATGACTCCGGCACATAAGCACGTCGAATAGGTCGAATCGTTTTCCCAGCTCGCGCGACGCAATTGCCTTGAATATACACCTCGTCAATCACGACGTTATCGGCATCGGATAACAAGACGAAGTCCGCCCGGCGTCCTGGTACGATGGCTCCCCGATCGTCTAAACGATACGCATTCGTCGCGTGCAACGATGCCATCGCATACGCTGTTTCGCGTTTAATTCCATGACGAATCGCAAAGCGGATATTATAGTCGATCGTTCCCTCTCGTAACGTGTCATCCAAATGTTTATCATCCGTACAGAAGAGGAAACGGCTCGCGTTGCTCTCCGTCACGGCATCGAGTACTTCCTTCAAGTTTCGGGCAGCTGATCCTTCCCGCACTTCGACATACAGACCACGACGCGCTCGGGCGATCGCATCTTCCTTACTGACAGATTCATGATCCGTTCGAATTCCGGCGACACCATAAATGTTAATTTCGCGTGGTCCAAGTCCCGCAGCATGACCATCGACCAGTTTTCCTGCGTCTTCGATCTGTTTAATTTTTTGGAGCATATCGCGATCGGCTCGTTCGACCGCCGGATAATCCATGACTTCTCCTAAACCATGGACACCAGGATGATTGACGAACGGTGCAAGTGCCGCCGCATCAAGTGATGCTCCCGCGTGTTCAAACGAAGTCGCCGGTACGCAGCTGGGTAGCATCATACGGACATCAAGCGCGAGACCTTCAGCATCGTCTAACATGAAGGATAATCCTTCTGCTCCTTTGACATTCGCGATTTCATGCGGATCGGCGATGATCGTCGTGACACCTAACGGTAGAATCGCTTGCTCATACTCACTCGGCGGCACCATCGATGATTCAATATGGACGTGGGCATCAACGAAACTTGGTGCGATGAAAAGTCCTTCTCCCGGACGATTCTCGATTCCCTCATACCCCTCTCCGACAGCAGCAATATAACCTGAATCAATCGCTACATCTGCTGTATATGTCTCACGTGTCATGACATCAATGACTGAAATATTCTGATAGACGACGGCTGCTTTCTCTTTTTTTGCAGCAATCGCGATCAATCGTTCACGCACTGTTTGTTCCATCCTGTCTCCTCCTGTTGTAAGCGTATTTTTACCATCTTACAATTAGTTTGGAAGCTGTTGCAATTTATTTTTTGTAACGTCAAGATGAAAGAGTATCGATTTAATGCCTGAGGGGGAAAAACGCATGAAATATCGTGTCGGTTCACTTGTTCCAAACATCGATCCATCTGTTTATTTAGCGGACGGATCTAAAGTCATCGGAGAGGTCACGATCGGAAAAGACTCATCTGTCTGGTTCAATACGGTCATCCGGGGAGACGAAGGTCCGATTCACATCGGGGAACGCGTCAACATCCAAGATGGTTCAATGATTCATCAGTATGAAGGGTATCCGACCATCATTGAAGATGAAGTGACGATTGGTCATATGGCGATGATTCACGGCGGAATCATTCGAAAAGGAGCGTTAATCGGAATGTCGGCGACGATCCTCGATGAAGCCGAAATCGGAGAAGGGGCATTCGTTGCTGCGGGGAGTCTTGTGCCGCCAAAAATGAAGGTACCTGCCGGCGCGATGGTCATGGGTGTTCCTGCAAAAATCGTCCGGGATATCAGTGACCATGATCGATTCATTATGGAACGAACAGTCCGAAAATACGTGAAACGAGGGCAGCAGTATGCTGACAGTTGTGAAGCCATTACAGAGGATTTGACAAGCTTGTGAAAACGTTTACAAAGTTCACGGGTTCTTAACACCTCCCCTCTTCCGTCTTTACAATTCTTTCGTACACTAAAGGTGTAAGAGATGAATCAAGACACAGAGAGGGGATTTTATATGATTCCAGTATACGAAGAACGCATCATGTCTGATTTGTTTTCATCTACGAATAACCCAAGTTACGGTTTGCCGACGTTACCCGAATCGGAAACGGATTGGTTGACAGTCGAGATCCAAGCACGTATCGTCAAAGATGCCGAGCACCGCCTTGGAACATTAAACCGAGAGGAAGAACGTGTATGATTCAGCAACGCACTGTTCGCGCTTGGCTCGCTAGTCGCATCAAAAAATAATTTAATCACTTGATTACGTATTTTCCAAAACGATATAGCGCGTCAGCGCGCATACAAAAAGAGCCGAAGCGGATTCCCGCCTCGGCTCTACCTGTTTATTTTGAAATTAATCCTTCCTCGATCAAGAAATCACGTGCGACTTTTTCAGGGCGCTGTTTCTCGACATCTGCTTTGTAATTCAATTCTTGCATCTTCTCATCCGTAATCTTATCTTTTAACGTGTTGAGGACTTTCTTCAGCTCCGGATGTTCTTCAAGTGTTTCTTGACGAACAAGCGGTACCGCATAGTATGGTGGGAAGAACTTTTTATCGTCTTCTAGCACTGTTAAATCGAATTTTTGTAACAAACCATCTGTTGAGAAGCTATCGATGACGTTCGTTCGACCATTCGTCAGTGCTGTATAACGGAGTCCTCCATCGACGGGTTGTACATCTTGGAATTTCATGTCCGGGTACTTTTTCTTCAGACCAAGATAACCATCTTCCCGGTTCGCAAATTCGATTGTTGATCCGAGAATCAAACGATCACTGACTTTTGACATATCTGACACCGTCTTCAAGTCATATTTTTCGATATCTTCTTTCGTCATGGCAAGGGCATACGTATTGTTGAAACCGATTGGGTCCAGGACGTCGACCTGACTTTTCTCAGGAATCATCTTCCCGACTTTTGCATAGACCGTTTCCGGATCCGTCTCGACGTCTTGCTTGAGCACGTCGATCAACAAAGTACCTGTGTACTCGACATACGCGTCAATTTCCCCTTTTTCAAGCGCCCCGTAAGCGACTTTCGTCCCCCCGAGGTTCAATTGACGTTCGACTTCCAAATCCGTTTTATCTTCGATTAAATCCGCTAACATATTTCCGAGAATCAATTGTTCCGTAAAGTTCTTCGATCCGATGACGATTTTATCTTCCTTGAGGAAAGAGTAAGCGACCGTTCCACCGATTAACAAGAAGACGATACTTGCGATCGCGATCTTACGTCCAGCTGGCATCGCCTTGCGACGCTTCCGTGCCTTATTCTTGATTCGACCATCTGCAAGTGGAATCCCATTTGGCGCCACGGAGTATTCAATCCGACTGACGACGAAGTCGATGACAAGAGCTAAAATACCGGCTGGAATTGCTCCGGCAAGAATCTGGTTATTATCAACCGTTTGAATACCTGAGAAGACGAGATAACCAAGACCACCGGCACCAATGAATGCTGAAATCGTCATCAAACCAACAGCTGTAACGGCTGAAATTCGAATCCCTGCCATCATGATCGGCAAAGCAAGTGGAATCTGAACCTTACTGAGGATTTGCCGATCCGTTAAACCAATTCCTTTAGCTGCTTCGAGCGTGTCCCCTGGAATGCTCGACAGACCCGTGTACGTATTTTTAACGATTGGCAAGAGTGAATAAAGCACGACCATGATGATCGCTGGTGTCGATCCGATACCAATGAACGGAATCAAGAAACCGAGTAAAGCAAGACTCGGAACGGCCTGCACGACGCTCGTCAGCGCAAGGACAGGCTTCGCAAACTTTTGGTAACGGGTGATCAGGATCCCGATCGGAATCCCGAGAACGACCGCGATGACGACGGCAAAGACTGTCAGCTGTAAGTGCTCTAGCAATAAATCACCGATCTGATCGGTATTATTTTTTACATAATCAAAGAATCCGCTCATTGGACTTCCTCCTCATGAATGAATTGCTCACTCAAGACGGAAAGTAAGCTACTACGCGTGATCAACCCTCTGAGTTTTCCTGTTGCATCCGTTACTGGTAGATAACCAGTCTCTTCCTGATTCATGACTTCAAGAACGTCGAGTAATGAATCATGTTCATTAACGGCGATGATTTCGCCCTCCATCACTTCTTCGATCCGTTGACTCTTATCCGCTATCGTCTGGATGTTCTTCAACTTAATTAGCCCTTGTAAGACGCGGTCACGATCGGTAATCAACAAGCTGTCGACTTTGCGTCCACGCATGATTTCAATTCCCTGCAACAACGTCCGTTTGCCACTGATTGAAACCGGGTCCTCGATCATGATGTCTTCTGCCTTGATGTATTCTGGACTACTCCAGATTTTATTTTTTCCGATGAACGATTCGACATATTCATCTTTTGGATGACGCAAGATTTCTTCTGGAGTATCGAACTGAACGATTTCCCCATCACGCATGATACATATCCGATCCGCTAACTTGATCGCTTCATCCATATCATGGGTGACGAAAACGATCGTCTTTTTCACTTCTTCTTGCAAGTTAAAGAGCTCTTCCTGTAGATCGTTACGAGTAACGGGATCGAGTGCACTGAATGGCTCATCCATCAAGATGACATCAGGGTCATTCATCAGAGCACGCGCGAAACCGACACGTTGTTGTTGTCCACCACTGAGTTCGCTCGGGTATCGATCGATGAATTGCTTTGGATCAAGCCCGACCATCGTCAACAGTTGTTCTGTCCGTTGATCCATCTCATCGTGGTTCTTCCCCTCAAGCCCAGCAATCAATTGAATGTTTTCCCGGACCGTCATGTGAGGGAACAAGCCTGTTTGTTGGATGACATATCCCATATGACGTCTTAATTCGATCGTATCCGTCTTCATGATGTCCTTCCCGTTGACTAAAATCGTACCTGAAGAAGGTTCAATCAATCGATTGATCATCTTAAGTGATGTCGTCTTCCCACAACCACTTGGTCCGATGAAGACAACGAGTTCACCCTTTTGAATCTCGAGCGATAAGCCTTTCAAGACGACATTGTCCTTAAACTGCTTACCGACGTTTTTGAATTCGATCATTCCTTCTCACTCCTTTTTACTATTTCCATATATTATGGTTTCCCAAAAAGATTACGGTTTAAACAAATTTTCTGTAATTTAGTTTTATTTCTTTGCAAAACGGGAATTTCTTAGTTCTTTTTTTAAAATAAAGGGAATACCTTAATAAAGAGTACTTGTAAAACATGTTTTTGATGAAGGAGGTACTAGACGATGAACATCAAGAAACCCACCATCATGATGATCGGACTGCTTCTCCTGACTCCACTTTCAATCCCCTCACAGGTCGATGCAGCGAGCTCTACTTTTGTCACAAAAGGAACGACGACACAAAAAGTCGTCGCATTGACGTTTGATGACGGTTCAGATGGAACGAACATTGCCAAAATCTTGAGTATCTTAAAAAGTAACCAAGTGAAAGCGACTTTCTTTTTGACAGGCAGTGGTGCAAACAATCATCCTCAATCGATCAAAAACATCACAACCGCCTCTCCTACACACCAAATCGGCAATCACTCGTATTCGCATCCGGATTTTACGACCTTAACAGCAAGCCAGATGACAAGTGAATTATCCCGAACAGAATCCCTCATCCGGTCCTTGACCGGAAAAACGACGAAACCAATTTTCCGGGCGCCGTTTGGTGCAAGTAACAGTAACGTGTTGAGTACCGTTGGTGCAGCAGGTTATACGAAAACGATTCAATGGAATATTGATACGACGGATTGGAAAGGCATCTCTTCAACAGCCATCTTGGATCGTGTAATACCAAAAGTCGTTCCCGGATCGATTATTCTGATGCATACCGGTGCTGGTGCGAAAGGAACACCAACCGCCTTGCCAACGATGATTTCAAAACTCAAAGCAAAAGGCTATTCGTTCGTCACGATTTCAGAACTGTTACGGTCACCGACTTCAACCGGTACGACGTATACCGTCAAAGCTGGCGATACACTCTATTCCATCGCCCGCAAATACAACGTCTCGGTCTCTGCCCTCGCGAGTGCGAATAACATCACGAACTGGAATCTGTTGAACGTCGGTCAAGTCTTGAAAATTCCAACAACGACTTATACGGTCAAAGCCGGTGATACACTTTACTCGATTGCGACACGATATGGTGTCACCGTCACAGCATTGATGCAGGCAAACAACATTACGAATCCGAACCTATTGCTCGTTGGACAAGTCTTAAAAATTCCAAACTGAATCTGCTGATCGCAACAAAAAAAACGATCCCTCTCTATTCAAGAGAAGAATCGCTTTAGATCGCATGCATGAAATCGGCGCGACAGCGTCGGTTTTTTTATCCTCTAGTTTGACCCCGCACCTCTTACGACTCTGATCGGACCCCATTGATTCCAAGATCACACTGAATCAAATCCGCATACGTTTGTCGACGGACGACTTCACGGGATTCCCCGTCCCGAACGAAGATAAGTGCTGGACGTAAGAACTGGTTATAGTTGCTTGCCATCGAGAAGTTGTATGCCCCCGTTCCAAAGACAGCAAGGGTATCGCCACCGTTCGGTGTGACCAACTGTGCTTTTTCAGCGACGAGATCCCCTGATTCACAAGCTGCTCCAACGACCGTCACTTCGGCCGTCTCACCACTCATCCGGTTTGCGATGACCGTTTCATACACGGCACCGTAAAGTGCTGGGCGAATGTTATCCGTCATTCCACCATCGACCGAAAGATATGTTCGGACGCCTTCGATTTCTTTGATGGCCCCGACCGTATACAGTGTCGTTCCTGCATTCGCAACGACCCAGCGCCCTGGCTCGATCCCGATTCGTGGACGTTCGATGCCGAGTCGCTCCGTTTCCGTCTCGATCACGTCCATGACGCGTTCGATCGTCGCTTCAAAATCAAGCGGTTGATCGTCCTGTGTATAGGCAATACCGAAGCCACCGCCAACATTAACTTCGCTGACTGTGAAGCCATGATGCGCACGAATCGTTTCGACAAAGCCCATCATCGTCCGAGCCGTCTGTTCGAACAGTGACGGATCTTGGATTTGTGAACCGACATGACAATGGATGCCGAGTAACGATAGATGTTCCGATGCTAAAATTGCTTCGATTGCGTCCAAGTAATCTGACGCATGCGTTGAGAAACCGAATTTCGTATCGACACCACCCGTTTGAATTTTCGCATGCGCTCCCCCGATAACTTGTGGCACGATCCGGATCAGGACATGAACCGTTTGACCAGCTTGCGCTGCGATCGCTTCCAGTTGTGCAATTTCGGCAAAGTGATCGATGACGATCCGTCCGACACCTTCCTCGACGGCATATTGAAGATCAGCCGTCGATTTATTCGAACCATGGAAATAGATTCGTTCTGCCGGAACACCGGATTGGCGGGCGATGAAAAGTTCCCCCCCCGTAACGACATCGATTCCTAGACCATGACGCACGACTTGTTCGTACACGGCACTGACCGTCAGTGCTTTAGAAGCGAAGGAAGCATACGTGTTCGGATACTTATCAAGGAAGTGTTCCCGGACGGTCGCCAATCGATCCGTCAGCTCCCGCTCTGCCATCACGTACAATGGTGTTCCGTACTGTGCTGCAAGATCGGTCGCTGCGACACCATCGATGTGCAACGTATTGTTTTCTTCTGTCAGGTATTGACTTCCATACATAATAAGTTCCTCCTTATAGATACTGATGCGTCAAACGCCACGACCGGGCGCACATCTGCTCTGAATTGTTCGCTGCTCCTGTCCGGGTGATATCGTCAATTTCAACGCCATCCCCGTATAACACGACCTCGTCTCCAACCTCAATCGTTCCATCGACAGCGACGAATGTATGACTCATGAATAATTTATTGATGACCGGATAAGGTTTTTCTTTGATGTGAACAGGCAACGCGGCACGCCCACGGACGACACCGTCTCCATAGCCGACGGGTAAAATAGCAATCCGCATCGGTTCTGCACTCGTAAAGTTCGTCCCGTATCCCACATGCTCACCCGGTCCAATTTCGCGAATTTCAACGACCTCCGTCGTCATCCGTAGCGAAGGAACGAGCCAGTCCATCTTTTCAATCGGTGAATAGCCGAATAAGAAGATGCCCGGGCGGACATAGTTACAAAATGCGAGACGCGGATCGTGTTTGACGATCGTCGCACTGTTTTCCGAGTGCATATACGTAAACGTATGGCGCTTTCGTAACACATCGGCAATGGCGACGAAACGTTCGACTTGTCCATCGTGATCCGCATCCGGTTCATCGGCAAGCGGAAAGTGTGTATATAAACCTGTTAAAGCGAGCGAATCTGCTTGCGCAAGCGCAAGAACAGCTTCCGCCTCTTGAAGCGAACTGACACCAAAACGATTCATCCCGACGTTGATCTTCAAATGTAACTCGATTCCCTGCAGCTGTTTACTGTTTAGGGCGAGCCATTCTAGCGATGAGACACCGAGTGCGATTCCGAAACGTCGTGCTGTTTCAAAATCCTCCGTCGGATTCATCACCAGTACATAACTGTCTGGAAAATTCGTTTTGATTTCAATGGCTTCATACAACTCAGCGACAGCAAAGTGATGCACATCGGATGCCATCAGCGTCTCGACCATCTCGAGCATACCTAAGTTATACGCATTGTTCTTGACCACGGCAAAAATACGTTTACGTGACCGAGCGAAGACCGATGCGACGTTCTGTCGCACCGCCTTCCGATCGATCGTGACGAGTGTACGCGTCGTCATTCTGCGACAGCGGGTGTCACGTACGTCAACCAATCCGCATATTGCGGCAATTGACCTGTGACGGCTTGACGGTAAAGATCGAGCAACTCATCTGCGACGTTCCGTGTTCCGCCGTTGATCGAGATATGATCGATTTCACCGACACTCGTGATTTCAGCAGCTGTTCCTGTTAAGAAGATCTCATCTGCGACATACAGCTCATCGCGTCCGATATGACGTTCGACGACAGGATAGCCTTGATCTTGTGCCAAACGGATGATGACTTGGCGTGTGATACCGTCGAGTACTGAACAATCAAGTGACGGTGTATGAATCGTTCCGTTTTTAAGAAGGAAGAGATTCGCAACACTCGCTTCACTGACGTTACCGTTCATGTCGAGTGCGATAGCTTCATCAAATCCATCACGGATCGCTTCACCTTTTAAGAGTTGTGAGTTCATATAGTTCGCAGCCGCTTTCGCTTGCATCGGCATCATCGTTGATGAGACACGGCGGTATGATGCGACTTTTGCCCGGATGCCAGCGCCTTTATCGAAGTATTCCCCAAGCTCCCAGCAAGAGATGCCGACATGAACCGTTGTATCTTTCGCCATCAATGCTTGCCATGGCGTACCGAGGAACACGAATGGACGGATATAACAAGATTCGAATCCGTTTTTCGCAATTAGATCAATCGTCGCTTGGACGAGTTCATCAACCGTATACGGAATCGTGACGTGATAATACGCACAACTGCGGAAGAGACGTTCGATATGTTCCTTCAATTGGAAAATCGCCGGTCCGTCCGGTGTCGCGTATGCACGAATTCCTTCAAAGAATCCACTACCGTAGTGAATCGCATGTGACATGACGCTCGTGTTCGCATCTTTCGGATCATGAAAGACTCCATCTAACCAAATTGCTTCTCCATACTGTGTATCCACTGCCATGTGTTTTCCTCCTCTTCGACGTCAATCAGAGTGAACGTAAATCATCCACCAATTGCGTCTTCTCTTCTGTTTTCGCATCTTTCTGTTTGATGACACGTGCAGGTGTTCCAGCAACGACGCTTCCAGCAGGTACGTCTTCTGTGACGACACTACCAGCAGCGACGACGGCATCTTTGCCGACTTTGACGCCTTCAAGAATGACTGCATTTGCACCAATCAAGACACCGTCTTCAATGATGACAGGTGTTTTTGAAGGTGGTTCGAGGACACCCGCGACCACGGCACCTGCGCCGACATGAACGTTTTTCCCGATCGTCCCACGTGCACCGACGACAGCGTTCATATCAATCATTGTACCATCTCCGATTGATGCACCGATATTGATGATCGCACCCATCATGACGACTGCGTTGTCACCGATGACGACATGATCACGAATCCATGAACCTGGCTCGATGCGCGCATTCAAGTGACGTGTATCAAGCATTGGTACCGCACTGTTGCGACGGTCATACTCCACGTGAACATCCGTGATGCGATCTGAATACTTTTCTAAGAAAGTAGCCGCAAGTCCTGCATCCGCGAAGAAAATCTTTGATTCATCTGATCCGAATGCAGTAGCGCCTTCGATCGTCAAGCCCGCCAAATCGCCGTTGACGTACAGTTTTACCGGTGTTTGTTTTTTAGCATCTTTAATGAATTTAGCAATTTCGTAAGCATCAGTGAGTAACATGTGAATCCTCCTGTGTGTAGAGCGTCTCTAATGTATAGAGTCCCGCTGTTTTTTGAATGAGTGCTTCAGCTGCTTTGATCGCACCAGAAGCAAATACTTTTTTCGATAACGCCGTATGTTTGATTTCAATTAATTCGTCGACACCTGCGAATAAGACTTCGTGTTCTCCGAAGATCGTTCCACCGCGCATCGCGTGCATCCCGATCTCGTTCGTCTCGCGCTTTTGCCGCGTCTGTGACCGATCATATACCGGTGTGACGTCACGTGCCGTCTGAATCGTTTGCAATAACAACTCAGCCGTTCCGCTTGGCGCATCGACTTTTTGGTTGTGATGTTTCTCGAGCAATTCGATGTCATACGCTCCTGCTAGTGGTACGAGTGTCTTCAGCAGTTGCTGCACCATCGCGATGCCGTACGACATATTGTACGACTGGAAGATCGGAATTTCTTTTGCAGCGTCCTTGATCGATGCCAGTTCCGCCTCCGAAAAACCAGTCGTCGCGATGACGAGTGGTGTTTTTGTCGCCAGCCCGTATGCGAGCAGATCCGGTAGCAAACTCGGATGCGAGAAGTCGATGATCGCATCGACCGTCTCTGACATCTCCGTTAGCTCGGCATATGAAACGATCGTATCGGATGACTTCGTCCGGTCAACGATCGCCACGACACTTTGTGGTGCGAGTTCGACGACGTATTGTCCTGTCGCCCCGTAACCGTGTAACGCGAGTTTCATCGAACCACTCCTTTGTAAGCCCGCATCGTTTCGAGTAAGTGGGCGTGTCCTGCTTCTGATTGACGGACGAGCGGCAAGCGTGGCGCACCGACAGCAAAGCCGAGTTCTTCAAGCGATGCTTTGACTGGAATCGGATTGACGTCACTGAACAAGGCACCGATGACCGGTAACAAGTCTGCCTGAATCCGGCGCGCCGTGACGAGATCTTGCGCGAGTAACGCCTCAGCAAGTGCTTGTGTCTCTGCCGGGTACGGATTCGAAAGAACTGAGATGACGCCTTGTGCCCCCCATGCCATGTATGGCAGGATTTGATCATCATTTCCACAGAAGACGGCGAAGTCTTCCGGAATCGCCGCCATCAGTTCACCCATGAAGCTGACATCTCCACTCGCTTCCTTAAACGCTTGGATGCGTGGATGACGTGCTAACGTCACTGCGGTTTCGACTGCGATCGCAACGCCTGTCCGCGACGGAACGTTGTACAGCATGATTGGTAATTCGGTTGCATCAGCGACCGCCGTGAAGTGTGCGACGAGCCCGGCTTGTGATGTTTTGTTGTAGTACGGTGTGACGAGCATCGCTGCATCCGCACCAAGGCGTTCTGCGAGTAACGTCTTCTCGATTGTTACTGCCGTGTTGTTCGAACCCGTTCCGGCAATGACGGGTACTCGTCCTGCCGTGACTTGAACGGCAGTCGTCAATAGTTGTTCGAATTCCGTGTTTGTCAGTGTCGAACCTTCTCCTGTCGTCCCTCCGACGACAAGTGCCTGAATCCCTGCTGCGAGTTGTTGCTCGATCAAGCGTTCGAATACGTGTAGATCCAACTCGCCTGCTTCATTAAATGGTGTGACGAGCGCTGTACCTGCTCCTTTGAACATGAAGAACTCCTCCTTTTTTATGAATGAATCGACTGTTCGATGGCTTGGCGTGCGACTTGTACGGCGTTTGACGCGGCACCTTTTCGGATGTTGTCGGCTACACACCAAAGATGGAACGTATTCGCGAGACTATCATCTTGTCGAATTCGTCCGACATAGACATCGTCCGTTCCACTCGCGTCAAGTGGCATCGGATAACGCGTATTCGCGACATCATCGACGAGGACGACGCCCGGTGCGCTTTCCAGTGCTTCACGGATCGCTTCGACCGTTGTCGGTTGTGTAAACGTGACGTTGATCGCAACCGAGTGAGAGTTCGTGACTGGAACCCGGACACATGTCGCACTGACTGGTAATGCTGGAAGATTGAAGATTTTCCGTGTTTCATCAATCATCTTCTGCTCTTCTTTCGTATAGCCGTTCTCAAGGAACACATCGATATGCGGCAAGATGTTATCGTGAATCGGATGTGGATAATTGACGGGTTCTTCTCCGCGTGCCCCGCGTGCCAGATCCTCGATTCCTTTTTGACCTGAACCGGATACGGCCTGATACGTCGTATAGTTGACGCGTTCGAATCCTAGTGACTGGAGCGGTGCTAAGGCGACGACGGATTGAATCGTCGAACAGTTCGGATTTGCGATCAAGCGGTCTGTCGTCTGAATCGCTTGCGGATTGACTTCTGGCACGACAAGTGGAATCGTCTCCTCCATTCGGAAGGCACTTGAATTATCAACGACGAGTGTTCCGTTTTCGGCTAGTAACGGGGCATATTGCTCACTGATCGTTCCGCCCGCTGCGAACAACGCGACATCGATCCCGTCTTCCGTGATGTTTGGCGTCAGCGCTTGGATCGTAATATCTTCTCCCTTGAACTGCACCGTGTTCCCTGCTGAACGAGCAGAAGCGTAAGCGGACAGGCGGCTGACCGGGAAGTCCAGTTCGGCGAGTACTTGTAACATTTTTTGACCGACGGCGCCGGTTGCTCCGATGACGGCTACATGATACATGCTGTTTTCCTCCTTATAACTCGAACGCGTTTGCAATCGCTGCAACCGTCCGTTCAATGTCTGCTTGTGCAATCGTGTACGAGATACTGATTTCTGATGTCGTGACTTGATAGAACGGGATGTTCTCCGCTCGGAAGATTGCAAACAATTTCGAAGCAACACCTGTTGCATCCCGCATCCCGATGCCGACGACAGATAACTTCGCGTGCTGATTGTGGCGGTCGACCTTGACTGTCGTGAAGCGATCCATGATGTCTTTCAATGCTTCATCGAGGAACTCTTCCTCATCGAGTGGACAGGAGAACGATAAAAAGATGTCACTGTCGAACGTCGTTTGACTGATCATGTCGATGTTGACGTGGCGGTTCGATAAGAGTTCGAAGATATCGGCTACTGCTGCGTTCGTTTGCGGTACGTGTTTGATTGATACCGTCAAGACGTTCTTCGTCACACTGACACTCGTGACCGCTTTTTGTTCCATTGTTTCCGTCGCTTCCATGATCCATGTTCCCCTTTTCGATTCAAGTGTTTTCCCGACGAAGATGTGTACGCCGTATTTTTTTCCTAGTTCGACACTCCGCATTTCCATGACCTTCGACCCGAGGGCGCTCATCTCCATCATCTCATCATATGAGATGTGCGGAATCGGTTGAGCAGCAGCATGGATTCGTGGATCAGCCGTATAGACACCGTCGACATCCGTGTAGATTTCACACCGTTTATCAAGGACTGCCGCAAGGGCAACAGCCGTTGTATCCGATCCACCACGTCCGAGCGTCGTGACATCACCGAGTTCGTTGACACCTTGGAATCCAGCGACGATGACGACATCGTATGTTTCGAGTTTTTGTCGTAATAGATTTCCATCAATCTGTTTGATCTTACTTTTCGTATGCAATCCCATCGTACTGATTCCCGCTTGAGCGCCTGTTTGCGATAACGCTTTGACGCCGAGTGAGTTGAGGGCGATGCTGAGTAATGAAATCGTCTGTTCTTCTCCGATGGCAAGCAGACGATCGAGTTCTCGGCGCTCGGGGCGATCCGTGATGGCTTGCGCCTGAGCAATCAAAGAATCTGTCATCTTGCCCATCGCTGAAACGACGACGACAAGTTTTTCACCTTCGGCTGCGCGACTCTTCAAATAATTCGCAATAGACTGAATCTGTTCGACAGTCGCAACCGAGCTTCCACCAAATTTAAGTACAGTTGTCACAATCCTATCTCCTTTGTCCCGATACAGAAAAAAACGACGGGCCGGTAGGAGCGTTCCTACGGCCCGTCGTTATCACGATCGGACAAACGAAGACAAAGTCATTCGTTCTTTTACGTAAGATAGCGCTCCGAAACATCGGTTTCGGCAGTACAACGGATCTTAACCGTTGTACCAGCAAATGAGAAGAAGCATCTTCTCGTTCACTTCGGCGGACTTCCCCTTTCACATCATTCGGCATGCTTGCCTTCAAGAATGATGCTACTCATGTCATCCGCGCCTCTATCTGTCGGTTGTTAGTTACAGTTATAGCAGACATCTTTTGTTAAATCCAGTCATTTGACTGATTTTTTTCAAAATCCGTCAATTCGCAAGATGCTGTTTCGCGAGTTTGAGTTGCTCCGACACGGCAGCAAACCCTGTCCCGCCGTAGCTTGTCCGGCGTGCCACTGCTTGAACCGGATCGAGGAGCGGATAGACGTCTTCCGTGATATCCGGATGGAACGTTTGATACATTTCGAGATTCAAATCCTTCAGGAAACAACCATTCTGCACACAGTAAAGGACGGCTTTCCCGACGATTTCGTGCGCTTCCCGGAACGGTATGCCTTTCGTCACAAGGTAGTCGGCGAGTTCCGTTGCATTCGAGAAGTCTTGCATTGTCGCCTTCTTGAGCGCTTCGGTCTTAAACGTCGCAGATTCAATCATTCCGGTGAAGATTTGAACGGATTGGAGAACGGTATCGGCTGTATCGAAGACCCCTTCCTTATCCTCTTGCATGTCTTTATTGTAAGCGAGTGGTAATGCCTTCATCGTCGTCAAGAAGCCCATCATGTTGCCGTAGACGCGACCCGTTTTTCCACGAATCAACTCAGCGAAATCAGGATTTTTCTTTTGTGGCATCATGCTTGATCCTGTTGAGAAGGCATCCGATAACTCGATAAAACCGAATTCTTGCGACGCCCAGATGATGATTTCTTCACAAAAACGCGAGAGATGCATCATGACGGTCGAGGCGATCCCGAGGTATTCGATGACGAAATCACGGTCCGAGACAGCATCAAGACTGTTCGGATAGACCGACTCAAAACCGAGCAACTCGGCAGACCGGAAACGGTCGATCGGGAACGTCGTCCCCGCGAGCGCCCCCGCTCCGAGTGGTGATTTCCGGATCCGTTTTTGATTATCTGTCAATCGTTCGACATCACGTTCGAACATCCAGAAATAAGCGAGCAAGTGATGCGCAAGCGAAATCGGTTGTGCCCGTTGCAAATGCGTATACCCTGGCATGACCGTCTCGATATGTTGCTCCGCTTGTTCCATGATGACCGATTGGAGTTCGCGTAATGCTGTCGTCAACGCCTCAACATGTTGTTCCATCCATAGATGTAAATCCGTTGCGACCTGGTCATTTCGGCTCCGTGCCGTATGCAGTTTTCCTGCAACCGGACCAATCTGTTCCGTCAACAAACGCTCGAGGTTCATATGAATGTCCTCATCCGCTAGCGTATAGGAATGGTCTGCTAACGTCGTTTCCAGTTGCTTCAGTCCTTGCTCGATTTGTGTCCACTCGTCTTGAGCAAGAATCCCTTGTTCAAATAGCATCTGCGCGTGTGCGAGACTGCCTTTTAAATCGACGCTCGCTAATTTTTGATCGAACGTGATCGATGCTCCGAAGGCTTCCGCTTGAGCGGAAGCACTTTCCGTAAAACGTCCACCCCAGAGTTTGGTCATTTCGTGACACCCGCCTGACGATGTACGCTCGCATGCGTCGAAACGGCAAGTCCGTGTAATTTGATGAAGCCTTTTGCTGCTTCATGATCGAACGCGTCTTCTTTCGTGTACGTCGCAAGTTTCTCATCGTAGAGCGAGACAGCGGACTGACGACCTGTCACGGTTGCGTTTCCTTTGAACAGTTTAACGCGAACTTCTCCTGTGACGTCCTGTTGTGTCGCTGTCAAGAATGCTTTCAAGCCTTTCGTCAATGGTGCATGGAAGAGACCGTTATAGATCGTTTCTGCGTATTGTTTGCTGAGAAGTGGTTTGAAATGCGCGACGTCCTTCGTCAATGTAATCGTCTCGAGTGCAGCGTGCGCTTTGAGTAACACCGTTGCGCCTGGGCACTCATAGACTTCCCGCGATTTGATACCGACGAGACGGTTCTCGACGTGGTCGATCCGTCCGACCCCATGTGCACCAGCGATGATGTTCAGTTCCGTGATCAGTTTCGCCAGTGGATACGTCGTTCCGTTGATCGAGACCGGAACACCTGCTTCAAAGCCAATGATGACTTCTTCTGCCTGATCCGGTGCGTCTTCTGGCGCTACTGTCAACGCGTAAGCGTCTTGCGGTGGCTCTGTCCAAGGGTTTTCTAGGACGCCACACTCGTTACTCCGTCCCCAGAGGTTCATGTCGATTGAGTAGGGGCTGTCGAGGTTGATCGGGATCGGCACGTTGTTTTCTTTCGCATAGGCGATTTCTTCTTCCCGTGACCATTTCCATTCCCGAACCGGTGCGATGACTTCGAGTGATGGATCAAGTGCTGCGACCGAAACTTCAAACCGGACTTGGTCGTTCCCTTTTCCGGTACATCCGTGAGCAACCGCCGTCGCACCGTGCTGATGCGCGACTTCGACAAGCTTTTCTGCGATCAATGGACGCGAAAGCGCTGAAATCAACGGATAGGCATTTTCGTAATGGGCGCCATATTGAAGTGCCGGCAAGACGAAGTCTTGTGCGAATTCTTCTTTTACATCGAGGACGATCGATTCGATCGCACCGACGAGGAGTGCTTTTTCTTTAATGACGGATAAATCTTTTCCTTCTCCGACATCCATGCATAAGGCAATGACGTCATAGTCCTTGCTCAACCATTTGATGGCTACCGATGTATCAAGTCCCCCAGAGTACGCTAAGATCAATTTTTGTTTCGACATGTATAATTCCCTCCTGGTTTTAAATTCATCTGTCTGTATAAAAATTCATTATGAATTATATATATACATAGAAAACAAAAAAAAGAAACCCTTTTTGCAGGATTTCTTTCAAAATGACTTACATTTTTTTCTCCATCGTTCGGTGCGGGATGCCCGCATCGTCGAATTCATCGGAGACGATCGTATACCCAAGTCCTTGATAAAACGGGATCGCTTGGACTTGTGCACCGAGTGTTAGCAATTGCTTCCCTTCGCGACGTGCGACTCGTTCCATCGCCTGCATCAACTCGCCACCGTATCCTTTTCCTCGCGCTGTCGCTAGCGTCGCGACACGCTCTACCTTCATCCGTTGGTCGTCATATGGACGGGTACGCCCCGTTGCGACCGGTCGACTCTGCTCATCGAGGACAAGCAGATGAATCGCTGTTTCATCATGTGTATCGTATTCAAGATGGCGTGGTACGCCTTGTTCCTCGACGAAGACACGCTCCCGGATCATCCGGACGGCTTGATGTTGTTCTGCTGTACGTACTTGAATGACTGTCATGACTGATATTCCTCCTGTAATCGATCGACATATGCCATCGCATCATCCCGATTCGTAAATTGTGCCTGTGCCTGAACCGCACTTCCTCCGCCTCGCCCATTGAATGCTTGAACATGTGCTTTAGTAAATTTCCCGAGATGGGGTTCACCTGGACTACTCATCAATAACTTGTTCGTCGTCGCATTCCAGACGACGCCGACGCGTCCCGCTTCTTGAATCGCTTTAGCCAGTTGCTCGGATATTTTGATTTCTTCATCCAGATGTTCAAACACAAGAATGCCTTCTTGTTGTTCTAAAGCGTGAGCGAGTGTGAACGTCGCGAGTTGTTCCTGGGCATGTTCGACCTGTTTCGTTAAGCGTTTCTGCTCATCTTGTAACGCTTGAACGGCTTCTAAGATTTGAACCGGTTTGACTGATAAAGCTTGCGCTGCTTCCCGTAAGGCTCGTCGTTCTGCCTGTAAGAGTTGGTATGCCCGTTCCTTTGCGACATAAGAAAGACGAATATTTCCACGAATTCGTTCGACTCCAGTAAAGAGAATCGACTCGAGCTGTGACGTCGAATCGAGATGCGTTCCACCACAGGCACTATAATCGAGTGTACCGATTTGAACGACGCGAATTCGTCCTTCGACTTGTGGTGTTTTTCGTAATGGTAAGCGTAGCGCTTCCGCCTCGTCATATTCGGTCGCTGTGATCGGTAATCCTTGTTCAATCACCTGGCGTAATCGTCGATCCAGCTGTTCTTGTTGCAGAGTTGTCCATTCAGGTGTCTCGATATCAAGCGTCGAGACCTCACTTCCCGTCCGAAAACTAAGTGTCTTGATATTTGATTCATCTTGTAGGATTGCAGAGATGACATGTTGTGCCGTATGCTGCGCCGCGTGATCGATCCGGACTGCGTCATCTACGATCCCGGTGACGTCACCTGTGAGCGGCGTCGCCAGTTGGTGCCAGACGACACCGTCTTCGATTTGGACGTCAAGGACCGGTTGGTCGTTCAATGTTCCACGGTCCGCCGGCTGTCCACCGCTCTCTGGATAGAAGTAACTTTTCTCTAAAGCAACCCAATAGCCGTCTACTTGTTTTGTCGTGCGAATGGATGTCTGAAAGGTTCGGACATCGGATTCTATTTGTTCGGGGCGCATGCCTCGACCACCTTTCTCTGTCAGTTTCACTCTGTATTATGCCATATTTCATCCAGAATCGTTTGTCGGCTTGCCTTTTTCCTAGTACACTAGACGAAAGACTACCGATCGCGAAGGGACGAAATGCCGTGATTCAGCATATCAATAAAAATTCACCACTCCCCATCTACTATCAAATCGAAGCTGCCTTAAAACAACAAATCGAAAGCGGTGTTCTTCAACCTGGCGATCTGATCCCGTCCGAGCGCGAATTTGCGGAAGCACATCAAATTAGCCGAATGACGGTCCGCCAAGCCATTTCAAACTTGGTCAACGCCGGTTACTTGATTCGTCAAAAAGGACGAGGAACATTCGTCGCGAATAAAAAAATCGTCATGCAACTGTCTGGCTTGACGAGTTTCTCGGAAGAGATGGAACACTTAGGCTTAGAACCGACGAGTGCGCTACTTTCCTATCAAATCATCGACGCCTCGATGACGATCGCCAACAAGCTCCGGATTCGTGAAGGGGCATCCGTATATGAACTGAAACGTTTACGTATTGCTGATGAGCAAGCGCTTGCTCTTGAGACCGTCTACATCCCGGAACAGCTCTTACCTGGACTCGATCAAGACGTCGCGACCGCATCGCTCTATGCATTTGCAGAAGCGAGCGGATTAAATCTTGGGCGTGCGAGTCAAACGTTCGAATCACGCCTTGCAACGAAGGAAGAGGCGGGCCATCTTGGTCTATCGACCGCTTCGCCTGTCTTATCCGTCGAGCAACTGACGTACCTGGCAACAGAGCAACCGTTTGAATACGTCATCTCCGCTTACCGCGGCGACCGCTATACCTTCACCGTTGAAATGGAACGCCAACGCTAAAAATCCCCTTGTATCGTCGTACAGTGACGATGATACAAGGGGATTTTTAGTGTGTCTTACTGTGCAGGGACGGCTTCCGTCTCTGTCACGGGTTCTTCTGTCGTACTTTGTGCCGGGTCTGTCTCTTCCTTGATCGGTTCGACTTCTTGACCTTGCATCGCTTTTGCTAAATTACTTTTCACTTGCTCCAATTGATTCGGATCGAGGTGATACTCCCATTTCCCGCTAATACCGATGTAGCCTTCTCCAGCGAGTTGGTACTCTGTCGTGTTACGTAACGCTGCTGTGAAATCTGCTAAACGTGTATAATCGTTCGGACCTAAGTTCGTTTCGACGTTATCACCGACAGCATCCAAAATATCACGGTATGCACTGAGGGAACGGAAACTTGCCGCTTCTTTGGCGACCGCTTGAATGACTTGCATCTGTTTTTGACCGCGTCCGATATCACCGAGCGGATCATCATGACGGTTCCGGACGTAAGCAAGTGCTTGCTCTCCTGTTAAATGTTGCATCCCTTTATCAACAGTGACAGTACCGGCTTTAC
The DNA here is from genome assembly GCF_015645365.1 of Exiguobacterium abrahamii. Classification (NCBI taxonomy): domain Bacteria; kingdom Bacillati; phylum Bacillota; class Bacilli; order Caryophanales; genus Exiguobacterium; species Exiguobacterium abrahamii. The sequence goes on along the minus strand of NZ_JADOYC010000004.1, from coordinate 39,804 downwards.
GTTTTGAATCTTGCTCTTTGAACGCATATCGTACATCGACGTCTACGCCGTCCAATGCATCGATCAATTGAACGAATCCTTGGAAGTTAACTTTAACGACGTGATCGATTTGAATACCGAGTAGGTTTTCTGTCGTTTCACGCGCTAATTTAATCCCATTATAGGAATTCGATTTATCCATCGAACCGAAGTAATGAGCATGGGTGATTTTATCTTGCTCAACACCTGTCTTACCATAAGGTACATCGTATTTCGAATAATCGATGTTCACGAGTGAATCACGCGGAATACTCGTCAACACTAATTGTTCCGTTTTTTTATTTAAGATCCCGACGATCATGACATCCGAACGGGCTGGTTCATGACGTTCTTTACTTTTTTTCGTTTCATCCGTTCCAAGAATCAAGAATGATTCTGACGGAACGTCATCATATTTAGAACTCACCTTCGAGCCGGGAATATTAATTTGTGTCTTTGCCAATGTTTCTTGCGTTTTAATAAAAACAGCTCCAGCATATCCAGAACCGATGATTGTGACAAGCAGGACGAGTGCAGCGATGACTTTCATGAACATCTTGCCAGCACTTGGCTGTCTCTTTCGTGCGGATCGCGTTTCCATCATGTAAACCCTCATTTTCATGTAAATTTTCCGTAAAGTTCGCTAATCTCCATTATCCGGACATTTAATGAAATGTCAATTTACGTTTCGATTAAAGAAATCGTATGGAATCGTTGCACTGAAAAAATCATGGATCCTTAATACGCTGTGTCATGAGATTGAATGCTCTTGGGATATGTCCTGTTGCTGCCTTTCTATCTAAATAACAAATCGCTTGAGACTAGGCTCAACAGAATCAAAAAAAGGGATAGAGTCAATCCAATGATTGTCTCTATCCCTTTTGATTCATCGCTCTTCCATCGTCATACTTTCATGAAATTCAGATATGCCGCTCGTCCTGTACGTTTAGCGTCATCTGACAATAAAGAGGCCGCTTCTTCGTCCAAGATCACCATGACATCAGCATGACGCTTGAGTACAGTTGCTGGACAATCCGTTGTTGCGACACCTTCCATCATGTCGCGAACTGCTTCTGCCTTTCGTTCACTAGAAGCAACGAGAAGGATTTTCTTCGCTTCCATGATCGTACCGATTCCCATCGTGATCGCCTTCGTCGGTACTTCTTCCAATCGATCAAAGAATCGTTGGTTCGCTTCTCGTGTCGACTCTGTCAATTCCGTTACGTGCGTCTTAGCATCGAACGGTGTACCCGGTTCATTGAAGGCGATGTGTCCATTCGCTCCGATTCCAAGCAATTGAATGTCGATTCCCCGATTGCGGACGAGCGCTTCATATCGTTCACTTTCGCGCACGGGATCTTCTGTGTCCCCGATTGGAACGAATGATTCCTTAAACGCGACATCTTTGAATAGATGCTCTTGCATGAACGTATGGTAACTTTGTGGATGCTCTGGACTGAGACCGACATATTCGTCCAGATTGACCGTCGTCACATGTCGACAATCGAGCGAATCCTTCCGCCATTCCTCATAGACGCCGACCGGTGAACTTCCCGTTGCCAGCCCTACCGTCAAACCTTCCGGGTGACGCTCAATTTCCTGTTTTAAAAATTGATAGGCCACCTGTGCTAATTCTTCTCCTTTTTCTACGATCATCCATTTCATGAGGTAGACTCCTTTCCGTTCGTGATCCGGTGTCGCGTACCACGATGAATCGTTTCTTGAATATGAAGCGCTTCGTCGAGCAGGACGATGTCCGCATCCTTGCCGACCGAGAGGCTTCCTTTTTGAGTCAATTGCAGTTCTTTTGCCGCATTGACCGATGTCATGCGGACCGCTTCTTCGAGCGTACAGCCTGTGAAGGCGATGATATTTCGTAAGGCAGCGTCCATCGTCAGGACACTTCCAGCTAAGCTACCGTTTTCAAGACGTGCCGCACCGTCTCGAACGAATACAGCCTGACCACCCAACTCATATTCACCGTCTGCTAATCCTTTTGCACGCATCGCATCCGTAATGACGATCAGTCGCTCTGCGCCTTTCATTCGGTAGGCGAAGTCTACCATTTCTGGCGCACTGTGAATCCCATCCGGAATGATCTCCGCATAGACGTCTGGTGTCAGAAGGCAATATCCGACCGTTCCCGGCTCCCGGTGATGAAGTGCCCGCATTTGATTGTAGAGGTGGGTACCATGCGTGACGTGACCGGCTTGGTTTTGGGCATACGTCGCGTCTGTATGTCCAGCTGATGGAATCGCACCCGTCAAGCGCACTGCCTCTTCGAACGCTCGTGCTCCCGGGCGTTCCGGAGCGTATGTGACGAGCTTAATCGTGTCCCCTGCTGCTTTTTGCCATTTCAAGAACTGCTCGACATCCGGTTCGACGATATGTTCGTGAGGCTGTGCTCCCGCATAATCCGGATTGATGAATGGTCCTTCAAGATGAACACCGACGATCGTCGTATCGTCTTGTGCTACGACTTCTCGAACCGTCTCAAGCGCGCGTGTGATATTTCCCCAGTCCTGAGTAATCGTCGTCGCTAAAAACGATGTCACACCCTCTTGTAACATCTGTCGGCTGAAATGACGCAACCTCTCGGCATCTCCATCCATGACATCGACATCATATCCCCCATGGATATGCACATCGATCATTCCTGGAATGAGTGATTGATGCTGCGCATCGATCGTCTCTTCTCCTGCGATTTCCTCGAATTCCGACATGGGTCCCATCGCCTCGATTGTTCGGTCAAAACGAATGAAGCCGTCTTCAATCGTCTGCTCTCCCGTGTAAATCCGGGCATTGGTGATCACTGTCATCTGGCATCTTCCTTTCTCTATCCGTCCATGACTTGCTTCCGTATTTAGTATAACGCGATTAATTCTAGTTGTATAGACCTTTGTACATTTAAACGAAATTATAAAAGGACGATCCCGCATATCCGTAGATATAGGGTCGCCCTTTGTATACCCGTCGATTGCCGACTTCACGCGTCAGTCGATCATGGTAATAAAATCCGGTCTTTCTTTCGAGAAATCAGACGAGTTGCTTTTAAGATTGCCATCGGTAACGATTGACGCTTTCGGTAAGCCAGATATCGTCCTTCCCATTTTGGATCATACTTTTCTTTGTATCGTCGTAGACCGGTGAAACTATACATGTAGCGAATATTATTGAAGACATCCGCTGCCACACGTTCTTGCCAGAAAGACGTCTCGTCCTCTCCGACGGACGAAAGAGGAGCCATTCCCATGTTGAACGTGTGGTAGCCTTCATCTTTCGCATACTCGAATAGTCGGATGAACATTGCATCCATGATTCCATTCGGTCCATCTGGTCGAAAACGCATCAAGTCAATCGATAGGACCCCTTCTTGGTAAGCAGGCATGAATGTCATGAACCCGATCAATCGTCCTTCCGCTTCACGCATGATGCCGATCGGTGCCCGGTTTAAATAAGGTTCGTGGAAGTAACCGAGCGAGAAACCTTTCTCGGACTTCCCTCCTAACCATTCGTCGGAGACCTCTTGTAGTTCTGCTAATAGTGTTCCTGAAATAGGTGGCTCGACTACTTCGAACGTCATGCCCTCTCGTTCAAAGCGATTTTTAATCGATCGAAGTCCAGCTCGTTTTTTCCCTGATACAGTGAAAGATGGGATATCGACGATCGCTTCTTCCCCGAGTTTGAAGAAGTTGAAGCCAAAATCATGATAGAGAGACATATTTTGCGCTTGAATTTGATAGATGTTCGGAATATATCCAAGATCTTCGACGCGACGTAAGAAAGACGCGATGACTTGTGAATGCTCCTTCGGATCTCCACTAGGGTCGCCAAGGACCATGATCCGATTACCGGTCTGACTGAACTGGATGAATGAACGCCCTGTTTCGGAGAAGAAGAAACGTTTATCACCTAGAAACGCGAGATGACTCAAATAATTCCCACCCTGCTCACGCAATACCGATTCGATCTTTTCAGCATCGAATCGCTCACCGAGAACCGGTTGATTGAATGTGTTGAATAAGCGGATGAAGACGAGAACATACACGAGCGCAAAGATAGAGGCACTCGCTGCAAACATGAAAATTTCGTGTGCTGGATACACTTTTGTTCCATCTGCTGATCCGAGTGTATAGAAGGCGTATCCAAAAAAGACGAATCCTCCAATGTACAATAGACCAGCGAAGGCAACCCGGATGAAGCGTGTCGTCGTAATGAGCGTTCGTTCTCGGTGAAATGCTTTTCGCGACATCAGTAGCAAGACGAGAACGATGATGACGGCAAGGAAGGAAATCAAGTTAAAACCACGAAGTGCCATTCCAATCAATGCGAAAAAAGATGCCCCGTACATCATATATAACGACCGTTTTGTTCGACGATACAGTGCTGTCGATAAGAGGACGAACAATAAGCCGCCCATCAAGAAGAAACTATTCGCGAGTAACAGCGCTTCATGCGGTAATTTCGATTCCAAATATTCATACTGCGTCGAGACAGGTGGTAAAATCGCCAGTCCCCAGATCGTGATTCCGGCAACGAGTGTGATCAACGCGAGTGTGAAATGACGAATTTTACTGAGGAATCGCAGTTGTAAGCGCCAAATGACGCCCCCGACCTCCATCGATGGACCAACGATCGGTTTGTCTTCGATCATCTTGACGACCGGACCGCTGAACTCCCGAGCTGAGAAAATGACACCGATCAGGAACGGAATCAAATAGTAGACAAGACGGTAGATCAATAATCCGGTCAAGACGATGCCTTCCTCGACACCCGCGCGCTGCATGCCGATCAAAAACACTAAGTCAAACGAACCAAACCCACCCGGTACCATCGAGATCAAACCGGCTGTCGCAGCGATGATGAAAACACCGATGACTTTTGAGAAACTAACATCCGTCCCAAGCGCCGCGAGGATCAGATAGACGACAACGCCAGCACTGAACCATTCTGCGAGTGAGACGAGTGAATATAACGCAATCGATTTCGGATGGATGCTGCTATTGCCTCGTCGAAACGAGAACAGCAAATAAAGTGGAAAGAAGAAGGCGACACCAATGATGACGGGCCACAGCCATTTCTTTAAATCGAGCACTTCAAACGCCGGAAAAACGTGCAAAAGCGATAAGGCCGATAAGATGGACAACCCACTGATCAACGTCGGTGCCATCCAGCCGATCGCTTTCAACAAACGACCACCTTCAACAAATGGTCGATAAAGAGCGGATCGGATCGCCATCCCAGCGAGACCACCGAATCCGATGATCCCGTTAAAGGAGTTCGCAATCCAGGATGCTCGGAAAATCAGTCCGATCGGTGCTTTCGCCTCCAATGAACGTAATAAGAAGAAGTCATAAAAGAACATCGTCGAGACTGCCGTAAGACCTGCGAGAATCAACAGGATGAATTGCCAAGATGGGACTTGACGAATCGCTTGAATCGATTCCTGTAGCGACAAACTCCGCAATTCGTTTTGTCCTTGATAAAAAATGAATCCAATCAAGACGATCGGCAAGATGATCTTCGCAATCGTCATGATGCGTTGTTTTGAGAATTTCAAGCTGCCAGCCTCCTTGATTTACGGATTAAATGCATAAGACGAACAAGTAGTAGCGTTGCTCCGACCGCAAGACCGATGATCAATCCCCACCAGTAACCATCTGGTCCGAGCGTCGTATAGCGTTCGAGATAAAAACCTAATGGTAGTCCAATGACCCAGTAGGCAGCAATCGTCAACAAGAAGGTGACGTTGACATCCTTGAATCCACGTAATGCACCTTGCGTCGGTGCAGCAACGGCATCCGACAGTTGAAAGAAAATCGCTAAAATCATGAAGTGTGCGGCTGCTTCGATGACTTGCGGGTCTCGACTATATAACGCCGCGAGTTCTTCATTCTTTAAGTACAAGAGAATACCGGAAAACACGGAAACCGCAACGCACATCGTCAATCCAATGACGACATACTGGACAGCGTCCTTGATTCGTTTGGCACCGACCTCGAAACCGACTGTGATCGTCAAAGCGGACGCAGCGGATAATGGAATCATATAGACGAACGAAGCGAAGTTGATGGCCGCTTGATAGGCACCGATGATGACATCGCCGTACGCTCCGAGCAGCAACGTGACCGCCGAGAAAATACTGACTTCAGAAAAAATCGCTAGACCAATCGGGGCACCAAGTAGAATCAATTCCTTGATTCGCTTCATGTCTGGACGGTAAAAGCGCCGCAGAATCCCAAGGCGTTGAAATAACTCTCCTTTAAAGACGACAGCGATGATCGCTAGACAGAGAATCCAGTACGTGATGGCAGTCGCAACTCCTGCGCCCACTCCACCAAGTTCCGGAAAACCGAAGCTTCCGAAGATGAATAGATAATTGAAAAGGACGTTAATGGGTAAAGAGATTAGTAGTAAGACCATCGTGATATTTGATTTCCCCAACGAATCGACGAGTGTTCGTAACACGAAGAAAACGAACATCGGTACGATCCCGAGTGCTAACATCACGAGGTAATTTCGCGCGACTTCACGCGCTTCTGCCGATAACTCCATCCGTTCGAGAATCGGATTGACAGCGATAAGTCCGATGACGACAGTCAAACCAATGATCACGACAGCAACGTACAGCGCCTGCATGACGATTCGTTTGACTTCCCGCTCGCGTTTCGCTCCCATCGCTTGGGAAACGAGCGGTGCGACGGCAAGTAGAATACCGGTCAGTCCTGTGTAGACGGGTGCCCAGAGACTTGCTCCGACCCCGACGCCTGCTAAATCAGCAGAACCATATCGACCGGCCATGACCGTATCGAAAAAACTAATTAAGTAAAACGCGACTTGCGTTACGAGGATGGGAAAGAAAATTTTCATGAATTGCTTCATCTTTCCTGAGAACGTAACTGTTTCTAACATGTTTCCACCACATTTCAGGAGGAGTCCTCCTTAATTTTAAAACCTAGCACTCTTGAACTCTTACGAAAATAATCCGAGGAGGGATTCATCTCATGAACCATCGAGATACTGAAAAGCTGACTTTCGAACTGCTTGAGACATGGTCGACCTTCAATCATTATGCCAAAGAAGCTCAAACGTTTGAGAATCCGGAAGATGTCCATCAAGCGCGGATTCGGTTACGGAAACTGATCACATTCGCCCGATTGGTCGATTTGACGGAGGAACCCGTTTATTTGATTTGGAAGCGCCTGATGCATGCTTTCGGCGAAGTCCGTGACCTCGACGTACAACTCGAAGCAACCTCAAATAAAACAGAAATCGATCAGTTGTTCGCGAACCATGTCGCTCTGCAACTTCAAGGAAAACGTTCGACTTTAATCGAGACGATGCATCTCTTGATCTCAAATGAACTGGATCGATCCGTTCGTCGCTTTTTAGCCGGTCCGATGACAAAGCGCCTCAAGCGGATGTCAGAAAAAGAGCTGATTCAGGCCGCTGAGAAACGCTATGAGAAAAAACGTGAACAATTTGAAAAAGTACAACGAAAGGATGGAACGAAGCGTGTCGAACGGATGCATGAATTACGGCTTGCTACAAAAGCATACCGTTATACGGTCGAGTATCTTCGTCCCTACACGCATCAACCGAAGTCTGCTGTTGATCGTCTAAAGACAACCCAGACACGACTCGGACACATCAATGATACGTATCAGCGATTAGAAAGATGGCGCTCTTTCGAGGTTCCATCTGCTTATCAAGAAGAGCGTTTGCGTCAGATCAAGCGCTTAGAGGACGAGCTACGTTCTGCGCTTGATCAGATTGAAATCGCTCATGGATGACGTTGAACGAGTAATTCCAGCATCTTTGTTCCGGCAATCGAGTTTCCTTTTGCGTCAAGCGATGGTCCGAAGACACCGATTCCGAGATCAGCCATATCGAAATCACTTCGACCGCAAGCAACGACTGCACCGGAAACACCACTTTTTCCTGGAAGCCCGACTTGGACGGAAAATTCTCCAGATGCATCGTACATGCCACACGTCGTCATGATCGCTCGAATGATTCGTGCGTTCCGACGTGAAATGACTTGGCGTCCTGATGGTGTTTTTCCAGATGTACTCAAAATTTTCCCCATCATGGCAAGTCCTTTACAGTTCGTCAAAATCGCACATTGTTTCGTATAGACGTCGATGATTTCTTCGACATTGCCTTCGATGACACCGTGATAGCGCATGAAGTAGAGCAACGCCCGATTCAAATCCGTCGTTTCAAATTCTGATTCAGCAACATCTGCGTCATATTTTACCATTTCTACTTCAATATCCAATAGCTTTGCGATGAATTGACGCAATTGAAGTAATTTATCGGCAGCATCCGTTCCCGGTAACATGCTCGTCACGGCTAATGCCCCTGCATTGATCATTGGATTGAGCGGTTTTGTCGGAATCGTCTCTTCAAGTTTTGCGATCGAATTGAACGCATCGCCTGTCGGTTCCATCCCGACTTTTGAAAAGACATAATCTTCTCCGAATGTCTCGAGGACGAATGCGAGCGTGATGATCTTCGATACACTCTGTAGTGTAAACATCGTATCCGCATCACCTGCCGAGACGAACGTTCCGTCGGCGTTACAGACGGCGATTCCGAGTTGTGTTGGATCAACCTTCGCAAGCTCTGGAATATAACTGGCGACTTGTCCAAGCACTGTATATGGACGGCATTCTTCAATCAACTCCTCGAGTTGGGCTTGTGTAACATTCATGGCGTTCCCTCTTTCTCTTTTTTTCTAGCTTATCACGCATCTGACGAATACGGATATGGTTCTTCCGTAAACGCTAAAAGGAGTCGACTCGTTTCAGCCGAGTCGACTCCTTTTTCTAGCATCTGCTTCATCCGTGGACGACTAGTTCGCCGTCTTCTACGTCAATCGCAATCCGGGCGCCATCTTGTATCGCCCCACTGATCAAGGCACGGGCAAGTTTCGTCTCAATCGTCCGTTGCATATAACGATTGATTGGACGTGCGCCGTATTGTGGTTCGAAGGCTTCTTCGAAAATCAACGTCTTCGCAGCATCCGTAACATCAATCGTAATGCCACGTCCAGATAAACGTGAACTCATTTTCTCGACCGCTTTGTCGATGATTCGTTCGATTTCCGTCCGGTGGAGTGGATGGAATAAAATCGTATCATCGATCCGGTTCAAGAACTCCGGTCGGAAGTGGCGCTTCAGTTCTTGGCGAACGGCTTCTTCTTCCGCTGCATCGATGACACCATCTTTGGCTGCTTCAAGCAGGATCGGTGCCCCGATGTTTGACGTCATGATGACGATCGTGTTCTTGAAGTCGACGACACGTCCTTGTGCATCTGTTAAACGACCATCATCGAGCAACTGAAGCAAGATATTAAAGACGTCCCCGTGCGCTTTTTCGATCTCATCGAACAACAGCACTGAATACGGGCTCCGTCGGACGGCTTCCGTCAATTGACCGCCTTCTTCATAACCGACATATCCCGGAGGCGCACCGACGAGACGGGAGACATTGTGTTTTTCCATATACTCCGACATATCGATGCGGACGATGTGATCTTCACTATCGAACATCGCCGCTGCCAAGGCTTTGGCGAGTTCTGTCTTCCCGACCCCTGTCGGACCGAGGAACAAGAACGAGCCAATCGGGCGGTTCGGATCCTTGATGCCTGCGCGCGCTCGAATGACAGCGTCCGCGACGAGACGAACCGCTTCGTCTTGACCGAAGACGCGCTCATGGAGCGTATCTTCGAGATAAAGTAATTTTTCCCGTTCGCCCTGAGCAAGCCGCGTCACCGGAATACCGGTCCATTTCGAAACGATGTCGGATATCTCTTCTTCCGTCACCGCTTCTCGAACGAGTTCGTGTGAGACGTGTTCAGATGACTCTTCCGCGACTTTCAGCCGTGCCTCAAGATCCGGAATTTGACCGTACTTGATTTCCGATGCCCGGTTCAAGTCATAGCGTCCTTCCGCTTCTTGTAACGCCAGTTTCGCTTTCTCAAGATCCGCACGTAACTGCTGGACACTTTGCGAACTTTCTTTTTCCCGTTCCCATCGCGTCCGCAATGCACTCTCGTCTTCTCGAACAGAGCTGAGCTCTTGCTGTAAGACCATAAGTCGTTTCCGAGATGCTTCATCCGTTTCTTTTTTTAACGCCGCTTCTTCGATTTCGAGCTGCATGACCCGACGAACGAGTGAATCGAGTTCAGCCGGCATTGACTCCATATCGGTCCGAATCATCGCACATGCTTCATCAACGAGATCGATTGCCTTATCCGGCATGAACCGGTCCGTGATATACCGATCGGATAACATCGCCGCCGCGACGAGCGCATTATCATGAATCCGTACACCGTGGTGAATCTCGAATCGTTCTTTTAGTCCACGCAGAATGGAGATCGTATCCTCGACATCCGGTTCCGCGACGAGGACTTGTTGGAAGCGACGTTCAAGCGCCGGGTCCTTTTCGATATACTTTCGGTACTCATCGAGCGTCGTCGCACCGATACAGTGCAATTCTCCTCGCGCAAGCATCGGCTTGAGCATATTTCCGGCATCCATTGCGCCGTCCGTCTTCCCAGCACCGACGATTGTATGCAGCTCATCGATGAATAAGAGAATCTGTCCTTCGGCTTCCTTGACTTCATTCAAGACTGCCTGCAGGCGTTCTTCAAACTCACCCCGATACTTCGCACCAGCGACGAGCGCACTCATATCTAAACTGAACAACTGCTTGTTTTTCAGGCTCTCCGGTACATCCCCTCGCACGATCCGTTGCGCGAGTCCTTCAACGATTGCCGTTTTCCCGACGCCGGGTTCTCCAATCAAGACGGGATTGTTTTTTGTCTTCCGACTCAAAATCCGGATGACACGTCGAATCTCATCATCACGTCCGATGACAGGATCTGTTTTCCCGGACCGGAAATCCGCTACGAGATCACGTCCGTATTTTTTCAGCACATCAAACGTCTCTTCAGGATTTTTCGTCGTGACCTTCCGATTGCCTCGCATACTGACGATCGCTTCTCGGAGTGTCTCTTCCGTGATGCCTTGACGACGTAGGTACTGAGCTGCTGGACTTGATTGTTTGATTAATGCTAACAATAAGTGTTCGACGGAGACATAGTCATCCTGCATGAGACGCGCTTCCGTCTCTGCTTCCGTCAACACGTTCAGCAACGAGCCCCCGATCCGAGGCGTCGTCGCCTGGGACAAGGCAGGAAGTTTACCGATCGCCTCGTCAATCGCTCCATTCAATGTCTCAATCCGTTGATTCAACTTTTCAAAGACGACTCGTGCAATCCCTTCTTCTTGAGCAAGTAAGGCAAGTAACAAATGCCATTCTGTGATTTCACTATGACGACGTTGTTTCGCGATCGCTTGGGCAGAGACGATTCCCTCGTGTGCCCGATCCGTTAAACGTTCAAAATCCATCCTTGATCACTCCTTCACTGCAAGTTGACGTTCCCACTCTTCATAAAAGGCACGGTCCATCTCAGGTAACTTGACTTCGAGTTGGACAAGTAACGCCCCACGATGACCATTCGCTTGACTCAGACCACGATTTGGAATCCGGAGTCGCGCTCCTGGTTTCGTGCCCGGTTTGACTTTCAGTTTGATTCGTTTCCCTTCAAGCGTATCCGCGACGACTTCGCCTCCGAGCACAAGCGTCGTCGGATGAACACGGACGGTTGAGATGACGTCTTGGTCGACCCGTCGGAACTGATCGTCATCCTTCAAGTGAATCGTCACGTAAACATCTCCCGCGACACCTTGTCGGTTTCGCATCGAACTTTTTCCACGTAAGCGGACTTTTTTACCATCATAGACGTCTTTCGGAAGCGTCAGCTGGATCGATCCCGTCGCAAGACGCACCGTGACTTTTTCGTTTGTACTGAGGTGTCCGAGCGGCACCGTCAATTCAAGCTCTTCATCGGTCGACACTTCTTCCTGACTAAAGAACGAACCGAACATGTCTTCAAATCCGAACGATTGTCCAGGTCGTGTCCGTCCACCACCTCCGAACTGTCGGAACAGATCTTCGTAATCTCCAGCGCCACCTGCTCCAGCACCTGCCATCTGGTCGAAGTTACTGCCGTATCGATCATACTGCGCTCGTTTTTCCTCATCTCCAAGCACATCGAAGGCTTCTTGGATATCCTTGAAACGCTGGTCCGCACTCGCCTCTTTATTGACGTCTGGGTGATACTGCTTCGCCAATTTGCGGTACGCGCGCTTAATATCTTGATTCGATGCATCCTTTGCGACACCGAGTGTTTGGTAGTAGTCTTTTGCCATTCGAATTCACTTCCTTTTCCTATACTTCATTACCTTAATTATAAAAGTCGTATCTTAATTGGTCAAATATAGTCAAACTTTTTTCTGACATTCTGTTCTCTTTTCACTTTACGTCCTTGCGACAAACAAGTTTCACCGACTGAACCATGTTATACTGATAGCCAAACAGGAAATGAACGATGGGAGGGTTTACAGATGGACGGTAAAACACGTAAAAATATCACGCCTGGTCTTAAAGTCAGTATCGTGTTAAAGCAAGATCAACGAACAGGTAAACGAACAGAAGGAATCGTCAAAGACCTTCTCACGAAATCACCGCAACATCCGCACGGGATTAAAGTGCGCTTAGAAGACGGTCAAGTCGGTCGTGTTCAAGAAATTTTAGATTAAGAAGACAGCAATCGCTCGCCCTGATTCCTTTTCGGAGTCAAGACGAGCGATTTTTTCATGCTTCAGTCGCTTGTTCTAAATACCGCCACGTCGCTTCGACAAGAATACGCGCTGCATCGAGCATCGCCGGCTCCTTAAAATCAAACTGCGGATGATGATGCGGTGGATACGAAGCATCTCCCGCTCCTGTAAAGAAGAACGCGCCAGGTACGTGTTGCAGATAATAAGCAAAATCCTCGCCACCCATCGTTGGTTCAATCTCAAATACATGCGCGTCTCCTAGAACTCCTCGTGCGACAGATTCAATCAATGCGGTGGGTGCAGCATGGTTGATGACAGCTGGATAGCCTTTTTCGTATGTAAAGTGATACGTTGCTCCGACTGCATCACAGATTCCTTTGATCGTTCGCTCCATCCGCTCGATGATATCGTCCGCTGTCGCTTCATCAAACGTCCGGACCGTTCCTGTCAACGTCGCTTGATCTGCGATGACATTAAACGTATTCCCCGCATGTAATGTTCCGACGGTCACGACTGCCGGCTCCAGTGGATTGAGTTGACGACTGACGATTGATTGTAATTCCTTAACGATCGTTGCCCCGAGTAAGACAGCATCAATCGTCTCATGTGGTTTCGCACCGTGTCCGCCTTTTCCATATAAGGTCAGCTCGAACTTATCAGCCGCTGCCATGATCGGACCGGTCCGTACACCGACATGTCCTAAATCGATCGTGGACCAAAGATGCGTTCCGAAGATGACATCGACCCCTTCGAGACAACCGTCCGCAATCATATCGCGTGCACCGCCCGGAACGACTTCTTCCGCATGTTGATGAATCAAGACGACGTTCCCCGGTAACGATTCCCGTTGCTGTATGAGCGTTTCTGCGACGGCCAGCAACGTCGCCGTATGACCATCGTGACCGCATGCATGCATCACACCTGGAACCGTCGACCGATACGCGACCGCTTTGGCGTCAGTAATCGGTAAGGCATCGAAGTCGGCACGCAACGCGACGGTCTTCCCCGGCTTTCCTCCACGAATATACCCGACGACACCACGTCCACCGACCTCCGTCTTGACTTCGATTCCGAGCGCTTTTAAATGTTGCGCGATATAACGCGGGGTCTCGACTTCGTGAAACGACAACTCTGGGTGCTGATGTAAATAGCGACGGCGCTTGACCATTTCTGGATACAACGCATCTAGTCCGGCAGTTCGTTCTGGCATATATGTATCCCCCTTATTTCTTTTGATGCAGTGTCTTAACGCTTTCTCGCGTGTATTGGAGACGTTCGAGCGTGTCTTCATAATGTCCCGCAGCATACGATAAGAACAAGACATCGATCGCAAACAGTTGGGCGAGACGCGAACTGAGCGCCGCACTACGAAGCGGTGCTTCCGGTGCGCGTGATGTCCAAAGCGCGATATCCGCGAGTTGGCTGATCCGGTTGTCCCCGAAACGTGTCAGACTGATGACCTTCAACCCTTGGATTTTCGCCAAACGGATCAACTCGACGACCTCTTCCGTTTCTCCGCTGTAGGAAATCGCAAAGAAGACATCTTCTTTACGTGCATTCGCTAAGATCGTCGCAAGCAGATGCTGGTCCGTTTCTTGAATCGCTAGTTTCCCGACACGTGTCCATTTTTGCGCCGCGTCTTCGGCTACGACATGCGATGCCCCAATCCCATAAAAATAAATCGCACGCGCCTGATCAATCACATCAATCGCATCTGCAATCCGTTCATCATTCAACTGCTTCGCAGTATCCTGTAACGCTTGAATGCTGTTACTAAGCGTTTTTTCAATCAAGTCGACAGGACGTTCATCCTTTTCGATATCGTGATACCCTTTTAAATCCGTCCGTGCTGTATCGGCAGAGATACGCATCCGCAACTCCGGGTATCCCTTTAATCCAAGCGCCCGGCAGAAGCGGACGACTGCAGCGGCACTTGTATCCGATTCCTCTGCGAGTTGGTGGATCGTCATGCGCGCAATTTGGTTCATATGCGTCAAGACATAGTCTGCGACTTTTCGTGAGGACGATGGTAGTTCCTCTCGAACTGCACCGATTTGTGAATAGATACCGCCTTTCATCTACATCTCCCCTTTATCCTCTTCTTTTTAAAAGAACTAACGATTTATCACTTACCGCGTCGTTCCTGTGTGTAGAACTGTTCTTCTTTCATTATGCTCTCTCCTACTGGCTTTCGTAAATCTAAAAAATGGGAAAGTGAAACAAAATACCATTCTTCTTCCATACCCTTCCTTTCTGATTCATATGCTTCTCTCTTCCAGCGTCCGTTCTACATAAAAAGCGACATTCCGTCCATTGGAGGAATGTCGCTTCATAAAGTGAATCGAGAAATCAGCGAATCTTGACGATTGGTTTTTTTGTATCCGGATCGAGGAACAGCATCGCTTCCGTATCCCCGTTCAAGTTCGTCACAGTGATCGTCGTTGGAATGTTTCGATTATACTCCCAACGATTCTCAAGCAGATACGTCACGTACTGAACGAATGCGACGAGTTCTGCTTTTCCGTAAAATTGAACGGGAATCTTCATCTCAAGCTTTTTCAGTTCGTCTTCTTGATAGAAGCCTTCCCCTATCATACCGGTGTAGTTCGGGAAGTAGTCTTCTAGACGGTCTTTAAATAAATCGAACTTCGCCGCATCATCCCGCACATCATTCGTCGCGCGTGCTGACGGGTAGTAGTAATAGCGCTCATTGTAGTTTTTCCAGTCGTTCGCACTGATTTGATTCCCGCGACCGATGAAGGCAGACGAGAGATAGTGACCGGAAACCGGTGATCCTTCTTTTTCCTGGAGGTAGAGAGCGACGTGAATCGGTGTCGTCTTCATCCCTTGTGTCTTACGCATCTTCTTGACTAACTCGTTTGCCATCCGCTTTCCTTCAGCAACGACTTTCTTTTCATCAAGTTTAACGGTATAGGTCGGTCCATAGTTTTCATCTTGGAACACATACTCACTATTTAAGACAAGCGCAATCGACGTGCCACCGAGTTCGAGTTTCTTATCTTCTTCAAGCATGTAGTCTTGCTCTAAGATATGCGATAGAATCATAGGTGACTTTTGGTTTTTTTCTTTATACGACTTACCAGACGTATAGGCTGGGTTCAGACCTTCAGGATCGCTGACGCCATCGCCTGCTTTTCCTTTTCGCAACAACCATTTCGCGATTTGGTCGGCTTCGAGTAACTGACCTTCTTGGTAATAGTATTTTTCCGGATCAAAAAACTGTGTCGAATGACGCATTAAACCCGTTTCGATTTCATCAAGCTCAAGACGTGAACTGACACGTTTTTGTGTCATTCCACGTGCGACGCTTGGACGAAACGGTAAGACCGTCCGGTAGTACGAATCCGTCGTATCAATGGCTGGACTGACGACGGCTTGGACTTCCTTACCTTGTTCACTTTCAGTAATGACTTCTTTTGTATCGCTACTTGGCGAAAGGTCGAACGAACAAGCACCTAAAAATAACGTGCTCGATAACGTCAACGCTACTGCTGTTTTATAGTTCATCTCTATTTGCACCCCATGTTTTTAAATCGTTCTCTTTATCATAACAGAATCGTTTTCCATCGGGGAAGGACAAGTTTTCCCCTGATTTTCAAAAAAGATGATGCGCCTTAGCGTATCCGAAAGGACTTTTTCTCATGACACGTCGTAAATTCATCGGTCTGCTTTTTTTACTGGCAGGCATCGCCCTTATTGCTTGGCCCTTCATCAGTGACTATCAGCGTGAACAAGAGGCAGCCAATTTAAAAGAACAATGGACAAAAAGTTTAAAGACCGTCGATGCGAAAGAAACGAAACAACCGCTCGCAAAATCAGGTGTTGGACTGCTCTCGATTCCAAGCATTGATTTTGAGCAAGTCATCTTAGAAGGCTCGACGACAGCGGTGTTGGACCGTAGTATCGGTCATATTCCAGAAACCGGATCACCCGGAAAAGGCAATTATGCGCTCGCCGGACACCGAAGTTTTACGGAAGGGCTTCACTTCAATCGTCTGCCTGACGTCAAAAAAGGCGATACCGTCGTCGTCACGACAAAAACACATCGGTATACGTACCGCATCACATCCAGTCGTCTTGTCACACCGACGACATTGTCCGTCCTCGATCAATCCGTCGCTTCCCCAACCATCACATTAATCACCTGTGATCCACCAGAAACGGCAACGAATCGTCTCATCAAACAAGGTACTTTGGTTCGGAGCGAGACGATTGCTTCGTGACAAAGATGAACATAGATAAAGGAAGGCGGAATCCCGCCTTCCTTTGAAACTGAAGATAGTGTGCAATTTTTCTCTAACGAGAAGGATTGCGCTTTTTTGTTCGTCTCGCATCGTTTTCCTGGGACAAGCATCGCGCCGCTTCGCTTCGCTGCAGGGTCGCTCTTGCTTGTTTTTCCCTAGGAAGCGATGTCGAGGGAACAAAACGCTTCTCTGATACTTCTTCCCGGTATAAAAAGAATGACGCATTACATACACGCCACTCCTACAGGAAAAAGCGCAATTTTGCGCTGTCAGAGACAAACAAGACCCGTTTTCCTGCTCAAATAGAGCGGGAAAACTGGCTTGTGTCTCGCCTGAGGAAAGGGCGTGAAAAGACGCGTCATTTTTTGGAGTCAGCCTTTTTGTCTATAGTCTGAAAGGAAGGCGGAAATTTCGCCTTCCTTTTTATTTGATCGTTCTCATTCATTCTGCTCACGCTTCGTGTTTAGCTAGTTCTTCTAACAGACGCGCTTCATCCCAAATTTCGATACCGAGCGATTCAGCCTTCGTCAGCTTAGAACCTGCCTTTTCCCCTGCGACGAGTACGTCCGTCTTTTTACTGACGCTTCCTGTCACATCGGCACCGAGTGCTTCGAGTCGTTTACCAGCCTCTGACCGTTTTAAGCTCTCGAGCGTTCCCGTCAAGACAATCGTTTTGCCACCGAGTGGTGCATTCGTCTGATCAACCCGTTCCCCAAGGAAACGTTGATTGACGCCGAGTTGTTCCAAATCACGAATCAATGCCTGTGCTTCCGGATGTTCGAAGTACTTCACGATCGAATCCGCGATTTTCCCACCGATGCCATCGATTGCAACAATCTCCTCGTAGCTTGCTGCTGCAATCCCTGCTAACGAATCAAAACGTTCCGCTAGAAGATACGCTGCTTTTTGACCAACAAGTCGGATTCCGAAACCAAACAACAGACGCTCAACCGAGTTCTGTTTCGAGGCTTCGATTGCCGCAAGCAATTTATCAACGGACGTCTCACCCATCCGGTCGAACGTCAATAATTCTTCACGATCGAGTCGATATAAATCGGCAATCGTCCGGATCGCTTCATGATCATACAATTGACGGACGACTTTTTCACCGAGACCGTCGATGTTCATCGCCTGACGCGAAACGAAGTGAATGATACCTTCCATCAATTGTGCTGGACATTCCGGACTGACACAGCGGATGTCGACTTCACCTTCGAGACGGACAAGTTCCGATTGACAGGCCGGACAATGCGTTGGGAAGACGATCGGTGTCTCTTCCCCTGTCCGTTCTGCTGTAACGACTTGTACGACTGCCGGGATGACATCGCCCGCTTTTTTAATGATGACCGAGTCCTGAAGGCGGATATCTTTTTCAGCGATGAAGTCGGCGTTGTGTAGTGTCGCATACGTCACCGTCGATCCTGCGACGACGACCGGTGCAAAACGGGCGCGAGGTGTGACTTTCCCGGTCCGACCGACACTGAAATCAACGTCTTCTACCGTCGTCATGACTTCTTCCGCCGCAAACTTATAGGCTGTCGCAAAGCGGGGACTTTTTGCTGTGAAGCCGAGCTCTTCCTGATCATCGTATCGATCGACTTTCAAGACGATTCCGTCGATCTCATATGGCAGGCTCGCGCGTGCTTCTGTCCAGTGCGCGATGTAGGCAAGAATCTCTTCCACTGTCTCACACGTCTGCATATGTTGATTGGTCGGTAACCCGAGTGAAGCGAGTTGTGCCATCGCTTCGCTATGTGAACGGGCCGTCAACGTATTGACACCGACGCCATACACGAACAACGACAGATTGCGCGACGCTGTGATCGACGAATCCAGCTGACGCAGGCTACCTGCGGCCGCATTACGCGGATTCGCGAACAATGTCTCTTCCCGGCTTGCCCGGTCTTCATTCAAGCGTTCGAACGATTGTTTCGGCATGTAAGCCTCACCGCGGACTTCGACCGTCTCTTCTGCCTGCAAACGCAGCGGTAACGCTTTGATCGTCCGTAGGTTCTGCGTGATGTTCTCACCGACTGTTCCATCGCCACGCGTTGCCCCACGAACGAATCGACCGTCTTCGTATTTCAGCGAAATCGCAAGTCCATCGAATTTCAGTTCGGCGACATACGTCGTCGAACGTCCGAGCGACCGCTCAATCCGAGCAACCCATTCGCGAATTTCTGTCTCATCAAAGACGTTTCCGAGCGACAGCATCGGTAAATCATGCGTCACCTTCTCGAACGCTTCGAGCGGTGCCGCGCCGACGCGTTGCGTTGGCGAATCCGGTGTGATCAGTTCTGGATGCTCTGTTTCTAACTCCGTCAGTTCACGAAGCAATTGATCGTACGTCGCATCCGGTACCGTTGGTTGATCCAGTACGTAGTATTCGTAGCTGTATCGGTTTAATGTTTGACGAATCTCATCTATACGCTGGCTTGCGTCCATCTGTGGACCTCCCGTCATACCTTTTTAATCGGTGCAAATTTCGCGAGCAGTCGTTTGATTCCGACTGCTGGGAATGCGATATCGATTTCAAGATTATCTCCTTCACCACGAGTCTGGACGACTGTACCGAGTCCCCATTTCCCGTGCTCTGCCTTATCTCCGACCGACCAACCGAGCGTTTCCGCACCTGACGTCTTCATTGCTGTCGGTTTGCTGATCGAGCGACCGATGACGGCTTTGCCTTGCGGAACAGGGCGGTCTTCCCATGGAAGTGGCTTCGCTTTTTTACCTGTCCGCTCGATGACGACTTCCGGCAGCTCCGCGAGGAACCGTGATTCTTGGTTCGCATTCGTCCGTCCGTACAGAGAACGCATCCGCGCATGTGACAAGTAAAGGCGTTTCTCAGCACGTGTGATCCCGACATACGCGAGGCGACGTTCTTCCTCCATCTCGTCTTCATCCTGAAGCGAGCGGCTATGTGGGAACAAGCCTTCCTCCATCCCGATCAAGAAGACGACCGGGAACTCGAGTCCTTTTGCCGAGTGGAGCGTCATCAATGTAACTTGTTCTTCCGGATCCGTCTCGTCGAGTGAATCGACATCGGCGACGAGTGTCAAATCAGTCAAGAAGGCGATGATCGTCCGATCTTCTGGATCGGCTTTCGCCGTTTCCTTCTCAAAGTTTTGCGCAACGGTGATGAACTCGTTAATGTTCTCGAGACGACTTTGTGCTTCTAGCGTCTTATCTTCCTTCAGTACTTGGCGATAGCCTGATTTCTCGAGTACTTCTTCGACCAGTTCCGACAGGCTGATGAATTCTTGCATTTGACTGAGTCCAAGAATCATCGTCCGGAAATCCGTCAGCTTCGCTGCCGTCTTCGGTGCGATACTCGACAATTCGATATCGCGAATCGCTTCCATCAATGACACGCCCTGTAAGTCGGCGAAATCACGCAGCTTATCAATCGTCGTTGCGCCGATGCCACGTTTTGGTTCGTTGACGATCCGCGCGAAGGACAGGTCTTCATCCGGATTCGAAATCAAACGGAGATAAGCGAGAACGTCCTTGATCTCTTTACGATCGTAGAACTTCGTGCCGCCAATCATTTTGTACGGAACGTTCGATTTCAAAAGTGTTTCCTCGATCGCACGCGATTGTGCATTCGTCCGGTACAGAATCGCGATATCGCTCAGTTTCATCCCGTAACGAAGCGAGTTCCGAATCTCTTGGACGATATAGAAGGCTTCTTCCCGCTCATTCTCTGCCGTATGAACGATCAGCTTCTCGCCTTCATCATTATCCGTCCAAAGTTTCTTGTCTTTGCGCGTCGAGTTGTTTTGGATGACATGGTTGGCCGCTTCCAAGATTCGTTTCGAAGAACGGTAGTTTTGCTCGAGTAAGATGACAGCTGCATTCGGATAGTCCTCTTCGAACGAGAGGATGTTCGCGATGTCAGCACCACGCCAGCGATAGATCGACTGATCCGAGTCCCCGACGACACAGAGATTCTGATGTCCCGACGCTAACAGGTTGACGAGATCATACTGGGCTTTGTTCGTATCTTGATACTCATCGACATGGATGTAACGGAATTTCTTTTGATAGTAAGCAAGAACATCCGGACTCTTCTTGAACAATTCCGTCGTTTTTCCGATCAAATCATCAAAGTCGAGCGCGTTGTTCCGGCGTAAGACCGCTTCGTATCCTTTATAGATTTCAGCAACGGTCTTCTCATACGGGCTCGTCACGATCGAGGCGTAGAATTCAGCACTGCGTAATTCATTTTTCTGTGACGAGATGATCGTCAGCATCGAACGTGGATCCCATTTTTTTGGATCCAAGTTTTGTTCCTTTAAGACGAGCTTGATCGCCGACTGCTGATCACTTGAATCAAGAATCGTGAAGTTGCGGTCGTAACCGAGCTGATCGATGTCACGACGTAACATCCGGACACACATCGAGTGGAAGGTCGAGACCCAAATATCATTCGCGACACCACCGACCAAACGACCGATCCGGTCTCGCATTTCCCGCGCCGCCTTGTTCGTGAACGTAATCGCGAGGATGTTCCACGGTGCGACTTGTTTAGCCGCCATCAAATAAGCGACCCGGTGTGTCAGGACGCGTGTCTTCCCGGAACCGGCTCCTGCCATGATCAGCAGTGGACCTTCCGTATGCTTGACTGCTCTTGCTTGCTCAGGGTTTAGTCCGCTGACGAGCTGTTCACTCAAATTAAACATATCAATAGCCTCATTTCTTATATTCCGAACTTTTGTTCCTATATTTTATCGTGTCGCTGCGACGGTCGCAAGCGCTGCTTTTAAATCCTCATAAATGACGTTCCCGACGACGATCGTATCCGCATACTGTAGCATCTCACGCGCTCGCTCTTCGGAGTCGATTCCTCCACCGTAAAACAGGCGTGCCTGTTTCAAGACATCGCGAACGGCTGCGACTCGTTCCGGTTCTCCGTAAACGCCGCTGTATTCGAGATATACGACCGGTAGACGGAAGACGCTATCCGCTAACTGCGCATAAGCGACGGTCTCATCTAATGTTAGCGGTTTTGCTTGTGTCACATGCGCGACCTTCGCATCAGGATTCAGGACGATATACCCTTCCCCGACAAGATCAGCGTGCGCCAGCATATGACCGACTTGTTCTAACGCCTCGACCTGTTTTTCAACGACATATTCTAACGTACCGGCATTCAGGACCGTCGGTGTCAGATACGTATCAAATCCCATCGTTGCGGCTTCGAGTTCAGAAATCTCGAGTGCCACTGCGACTGGATACCGGCGCAAACGCATCAAGAGATCAAGCGTCGCATCGAGTGTGATGTCATCTGTTCCACCGACAAGAATCGCATCCGTTCCGGACGTCGCAATCGCCTGCAGGCTCGCATCATCAATTGGTTTTGCTGGATCTAGTTTAAAGACATGTCGCCATTCATTAAAAGGTAATAACACGGTTCGTCCCATCCTCTCTTTCTCATTCCACATTCAGTATAAAACAAAAAACCATCTCGCGCAGGGCGAGATGGTCAGACGTGTGTCCGTCGTTTCGTCAAGAGTGACGCCAGTAACAACGCAAAGACCGCATATACCGGCACGAACGCCCACGGTTCTGCCAAAAAGAAACCGAGGACCGGGACGTCGAGCAACGGTGAATCCGGTGAACAGAGTGCTCGCCCATTGACGAGCGCCAAAAACGGTAAGACAGGAACAGCAAAGATATAGGCGAAGTTAATCCAAAAGGCACGTTTCATAAAAGAGCCTCCTTATCCGATGATGACGGATTCCTTCGGATAGTTGTAGTTACGTTTCGGTTGGTTCGCTTTCAGGAGAAGAACGAACGAGATGACACCGATTCGACCGATGAACATCAACACAGACAACGTCCATTTTCCGATATCCGATAATTGATCGGTGATGCCGAGCGATAGACCGGTCGTTCCGAAAGCCGAACACGCCTCAAAAAACAGCACGAGGAACGGGGCATCTTCGACAAGCAATAAGACGATCAATCCGACCATCGTCACACCAGTCGAGACGACGATAACGACGAATGCTTTCCAAATATCCGATTGACCGATTTCACGACCGAAAATTTTAATCCCGTATTCACCGCGGATGAAGGCGATGACACTCAAGATAGCAACAGCGAACGTCGTCGTTCGAATCCCCCCACCAACGGAAGACGGTGACGCCCCGATGAACATCAAGATCGACAAGACGAAGATCGAAGCCTGCGAGAAGGACGTGATGTCGACGGTCGTCAATCCCCCGTTTCGCGTCGTGACGGATTGGAACAAGGCGTCGACGAGCTTCTCATTGATCGGTAGTCCTTTAAACGATTGATTCCACTCGAACAACAACAACGATGCGGTTCCAAACAGGACAAGAATCAAGAACGTCGACGCTGTTAATTTCGTAAATAGTGAAAAATGATACGGCTGACGTGTCGCTTGGCGTGTCGCCCGGTACGAGATGTAGCGCCGGACTTCGACGAGTACCGGAAACCCGATCGCACCAAGTGTCAGTAACAAGATTTGCATGAAGACGACGAACAAATCACCGCGAAACGGTAGTAACGATTCACCCGTGATATCAAAACCAGCATTCGTCGTCGCACTGACCGAACCGAACAGTCCTTGGAGCATCGCTTCACCGAGTGTCGGAAAATACTTCGTATAGTACAGCCCGAGAATCAATGCCCCGATCAATTCAATCGAGACGATGATCAAGATGACTTCGCGAATGTATTTGACGACCCCTTGCATCGTCGTCTGGTTCTGATCTCGGACGACGAGTTGGCGTTCCCGAAAGCCGATTCGTTTTCCGAGAATGACCCCCATCGCGATATGAAGCGACATCAAACCAATTCCGCTGACTTGCACTAAAATCATGATCATGAAGTAGCCGAACGTCGTGAAGGTTTCTGAGACCGAGACCGTCGTCAAACCTGTGACACTGACGCAACTAACCGCCATGAAGACGAGGTCCGTGAAGTCCCAGTTGTAGTCTCCCTTGGTCGACCACGGCAGACCGAGCATGATGATTCCGATGATGACTGCAACGAAGTAGATGATGACGAGCGACTGGATGGGCGTCAGCCTTCGAATGAAATGCTGAATTTTATGTTGTAACGCAAAATCCAATGTGACACGCCCCCCTTCATAGAAGTAGCGGATAACATTAGTTATCCGCTACTTCTTGCTCGATAAGACCTAGGCGGGCAAGCGCCAGATCATAACCGCCCGAACCGTAGTTCAAGCAACGTTTGACACGCGAGATCGTTGCTGTTGAAGCACCGGTCGCCTTTTCGATTTTGTGATACGTATTGCCTTCACGTAATTGACGTGCGACTTCAAGACGTTGGGCGAGCGCCTGGATTTCGTTGACGGTCGCTAAGTCTTCGAACAACGTATAACAATCTTCTAATGAATCCATCTTCATGATGGCTGTAAATAACTGATCTAATTCTTTTCCACGCAATTTATCGAGTTGCATCTTGTGACTCCCTTTCCCATTCAATTGCTCTTTAATAGTTTAAAGCGCGACGTTTTAAAATTCAAGCGTCATCGCAAAATCGCTGGGAAAAGGACTTTTTTCCGAAGGACTTCGTATATTCCCTGTGGTGTGATCCGTACATATGGTAAGTGAGTGGACGCTAGGAATAGCAACGTATAGACAGGATCTTCAAACGCATAACCGCGTTCAAACAAGGCTTCCCGTAGAGCGGTTTCCTGAACGATCAAATCTTCGAGTGGCAAGTCGGACGTCTGCCCCATCAAGGTCAACGGAACTTCAGCGATGACTTCTCCGTCCTCGACGAGAACGATTCCGCCGCCGAACGCTTTCATTCGATCAAACGCGACTTGCATGTCTCGTTTCGATTTACCGATCATCAAGATATCACCGCTAATCGAGTACGAACTGACGAGACCACCGACTTGTGTCGCAAAGTTTTTCAGAACGGTATTCAGTCGCCACTTCCCTTCCCGGTCGAGTAACATCAGGAAGGATTCATCACATCCTGCCGGTAGCACAGGCACACTTGTATCGTGTTCGACTTGATAGAGCTTCATGATGACGGAATTGACCATCTCAAGACCAACCGGCATGCTGAACGAGAAATCCTGTTCCGTTAACGAAACCTGGACTTCCGAACGTGGCATGAGCGCATAGACTGCATCGAGCGCTTCTGCCGGGTAACATGGAATGTCTGCTTGACGGACCCATGTGCCGCGCGCAAGTACGGCGACAGGTGTCGGTGCATCTTTTGCCTCAAGGAAATTGAGATGCGCGATCCGTCCCGGTGCGATACTCCCGAGCAGATGATCGAGATTAAAATGACGCGCTGCATTGTACGACGCGATCCGATACGCTTCTTCGACCGGGATGCCTGCCTCGAGCATCAATCGGATCGTCTCGTCCATCATGCCTGCCTTATAAAAGGACGGCGTTGAACCATCTGTCGTCACGAGCACCTTATCAAACTGCGTCAACCCTGCTTCGACGAGACCTTTAAAGATATCCGGTAAATCTGGACGAATCGATGAATAACGAATTGTCGTCGTGTAGCCAAGTTCAAGACGTGTCATCGCTTCTTCAACCGTCATCGCTTCGTGATCGCTCGTCACGCCGTACAGCGCCATCTTCGTCAGCGTCTTCGCTGAAGCACCAGGGAAATGACCTTCGATCGGTTTTCCGAGTTTGATCGCATCCTGCATCCAGTGAAGCAGTTCATCATCTCCTTGCGAGAGACGTGGCCATCCCGTCAACTCACCCGCTTGGATGACTTGTGGATGCTTGAGCCACGCTTGAATCCGGCGATTATCGATCGAGATACTGTCGGCATCAAGCTCGGTTTGTGCGTCGAGTCTTGCCCACCAGTACATTGAGGTCGGTAAGTCCGCTAGCGCCTCGACTTGAGCAAACGCTTGCTCCGTCGGCTCTAATAATAACAACATGTTGTCATTGACGAGCGTCGATGTTCCCCGCTCTGCTGCGAATTTTGCAAGACTCGCTGGATTGTAAAGTTGGAACGGATGGGCATGGGGTTCAATGTAACCGGGTACGATATATTGACCTGTCGCATCATGATACGCATCGGCTTGTTCCGGCATCTCTGGACCGACATAGACGATCCGGTCGCCACTAATCCAGATATTCGCCGTCCGCCATGCTTTGACACCATGATTCAGGTAAGTGGCATTCTGTATGACAAGTGTCGGTGCAAGCTTTCCGCTGATGACCGCTTGGTGTGTTCGTACTTCAGATTTCGTCCAAGGGGATCTTCCACAATTTTTTTTCACGAAAGCTCGACCTCCTTTGTTTTATTGAAAACGCTTTCTTATAGTTCTTATACTAAAATGTTGCTAAGTAAGTTTCAAGAAGTTTTGCCCCGTTCCGGATTCATTTGGTCAAAATAACACAAATTCGCCATGGAAGACAAATCTTTTCGTGCACTTCGCCAAGAAACAAAAAAACCAGACGCGGCTCCTTCAAGCACGTCTGGTTCAGATATCATGATTCATGCGAGGCACGAAAGGCTTTTTGAGCGATATCAGTTCGGTAAAAGAATGGTTGATCCGTCACGTCTGGTAAGTTCGCATAGACCTGTTCGACAGCCTGCTCGATCGTCTCGGCACGGCTGACACACACGAGGACACGTCCACCAGCTGAGACAAGTTGATCGTCTCGTTCTGCCGTGCCGGCATGAAAGACGAGAAGACCGTCCCCGATCTGTTCAAGTGGAATCGCTTGTCCCGTTTTTGGCGCTTCCGGATATCCTTCTGCTGCGACGACGACACCGACAGCTGCTTGATCCGTCCAAACGACTTCTGGTGTCTGTCCGTCCATCAACGGCATGATGACATCCAGCAACGGCGTCTCTAAGCGCGGAAGAATGACTTCTGTTTCCGGATCACCGAACCGGGCATTGAACTCGATGACGAATGGTCCTTGTTTCGTCAGCATCAGACCGGCATAGAGGAAGCCGGTGAACGGAATTCCTTCGCTTGCCATCTGATCGACGAGCGGCTGAATGATGCGATCAACGGCTTCTGTCGTCAATGCTGCTTCGTCCCACTGAGGTAGCGGCGAATACGCGCCCATGCCTCCTGTGTTCGGACCTAGGTCACCGTCAAACGCCCGTTTATGATCTTGCGACAATACCATCGGGATGACCGTCTCTTCGTGCACGAATGCCATCAACGAACACTCTTCCCCGATCAGGCATTCTTCGATGACGACGCGGCTTTGTTGACCGTATTCCCCGGCAAACGTATCGTGGATTGCAACAAGCGCTTGATCCACGGTTTCTGCGACTGTGACTCCTTTTCCGGCAGCGAGTCCATCGGCTTTGATGACGATCGGTGCACCCGCTTTGCGAACATACGCCTCTGCGTCTGCTGCTGAAGTAAAGACGGCGTGAGCAGCGGTCGGAATACCGGCACGCTCCATCAATTCTTTTGCGAACTGCTTACTTCCTTCGATCGCTGCCGCTTCCCGTGTTGGTCCGAAGATTTGCAGTCCCGCTGACTGAAAGGCGTTAACGACTCCGAGAACAAGTGGTCCTTCTGGTCCGACGATCGTCCAATCGATCTGTTCGTCTTGTGCGAACGCCACGAGTTCATCGATGGCATCTTCGGCGATCGGAACACATGTGGCTTGTGTCATCCCGGCGTTCCCAGGCGCAGCATACACGGTCTCGATTCGTTCATCCTGTGCCAGCTTCCAGACGAGCGCGTGTTCACGCCCGCCTTTACCAATCACCAATACCTTCATTCAAATCGCCTCCACTTAGTGTTTGAAATGTCGAACGTTCGTAAAGACCATCGTGATGCCGTGTTTGTTACACGCATCGATCGACTCTTGGTCGCGAATCGAGCCGCCTGGTTGGATGATTGCTGTAATACCAGCTGCTGCTGCAGCTTCGACTGTGTCCCCCATTGGGAAGAAAGCATCGGAAGCAAGGGACGCGCCAACTGCTTTTTCTCCAGCTTGCGTAATCGCGATGTTCGCTGAACCAACACGGTTCATCTGTCCTGCACCAACACCGACCGTCACTTCGTCCTTCGCGAGAACGATCGCATTCGACTTGACGTGTTTGACGGCGCGCCATGCGAGTTTCAAATCTTCCCATTCCGCTGCTGTCGGTTTGCGGTCTGTCACGACACGTGCGGCTGCATCATCAAGCGTCTCATCGTCACTGTCTTGGACGAGCATGCCGCCAGCGACTGCCGTATAACGGATCGCTTGGACACGTTTGACGTCGAGTTCAAGCAGACGGATGTTCTTTTTCGCTGACAACAAGGCGAATGCGTCTTCTGTGAAGGACGGGGCGATGATGATCTCAAGGAAAATGCCGCTTAATTGTTCTGCTGTCTCTAAATCGACTTCACGGTTCAAGGCGACGATGCCACCGAAGATCGACACTGGATCGGCTGCATGCGCGCGGCGGAACGCCTCTCCGATCGTTGGACCGACGGCCACACCACATGGGTTCATGTGTTTAACGACGACGGCTGCTGCTTCGCGGAACTCGTCGAGAATTTCAAGTGCGGCGTTGGCATCTTGAATATTGTTATACGACAACTCTTTACCGTGTAACTGTTTCGCGGAAGCGAGGGAAGCTCCACGATAAATCGGTGTTTTATAGAAGGCTGCTTCTTGGTGTGGATTTTCTCCGTAACGAAGATCCTGGACTTTCTCAAGCGTGATCGTCAACTGATCCGGGAACTTCTCGCCTGTTTGCGTCAAGAAATAATCCGCGATCAACGCATCGTACGCCGCTGTATGCCGGAATGCTTTCGCCGCAAGACGTTGGCGTGTCTCAAACGTCGTTCCACCTTCACGAATCTCGGCAACGACTGTTTCGTAATCGGCTGGGTCGACGACGACCGTGACAGCTACGTGATTTTTCGCTGCTGAACGCAACATGCTTGGTCCACCGATATCGATGTTTTCGATCGCATCAGCATAGGCGACGTCTTCTTGTAAGACTGTCTGCTTGAACGGATACAGATTGACGACGACGAAATCGATCGGTTGAATCTGTTGCGCCGCCATCTGCTCACGATGCGATTCAAGGTCACGACGACCGAGTAATCCACCATGAACCATTGGATGGAGCGTCTTGACACGTCCATCAAGCATTTCTGGGAATTGTGTGACTTCACTGATACCAATGACCGGAAGCCCAGCTTCCTCTAACGCTTGATGTGTTCCGCCTGTCGAGACGAGCTCGATCCCTGCTTCATGAAACGCCCGTCCTAATTCGACGATTCCTGTTTTATCCGACACACTAATTAACGCTCTCATACGTTTGCCTCCTCTTTCATCCACTCTTCGATGACTTGCGGATACAGTCTATGTTCGACACGCTGAATCGCTTGTTGCAATGTTTCACGCGTCATCTCTTCTGTAATCCGAACGGCTTCTTGGGCCATGATTGGTCCTGTGTCCATTCCTTCATCGACTATATGAATTGTAACACCTGTGATTTTAACTCCGCCACGAAATGCTTGTCCGATCGCATCTTTTCCCGGGAAGGCCGGAAGTAGCGACGGGTGGATGTTGACGATCCGCCCTGCGTATCGTCCGAGCAACTCTTCGCCAATCAATCGCATGTAGCCGGCGAGAATGATCCGTTCGACGCCTTTCGCTTCAAGACGGGCAATGATCTCCCGCTCAAAACTCGGTTTATCCGGATAGTCCTTCGCCCGAAAGACGAAGACGTCGCATCCGCGTCGTTTCGCCCGTTCAATGACCATCGCGTCCGGTTGATCGCAGACGATCAGTTCGATCGAGGCATGTAACGTTCCTGCCTCGTTTGCTTCAAAAAGTGCTTCGACATTACTACCGCTTCCTGATGCAAAACAGGCGATCTTCATGCGTCGACTCCTTGAATCCGGACACCTTCTTGATTGGTCACCTGACCAATCACGTACGCCGTCTCATTTTCACGAGCGAGGCGTGCTGTCACTTCCGCGACATCTTCCGGTTTGACGATCAACATGAAACCAATCCCCATATTGAAGACATTATACATATCATGTCGTGGCAAATCACCCGCTTGCTCGAGCCAGTCGAAGACTGGTAACGTCGGCCACTTTTTCGGGTCGAATGATGCGCCAAGACCTTCCGGTAAGACGCGTGGTACGTTCTCGTAGAATCCACCACCCGTAATATGGACCATCGCTTGAATCTTTTCCGTCTCAAGGGCTGCTTTGACTGCTTCGACGTAGATACGTGTTGGCATCAGGAGCGCATTTCCGAGCGTATGACCGAGCATCATAACTTCATCTTCGTAGCGGAGACCGCTGTCAGCGACGATTTTACGGACGAGTGAGAACCCGTTCGAATGGACGCCGGACGAAGCGAGACCGAGAATGACATCTCCCGCTGCGACGTTATCACCTGTGATCAATTTTTGTTTCTCGACGGCACCGACGGCGAACCCGGCGATATCATATTCGCCGTCCGCATACATCCCTGGCATTTCCGCTGTCTCGCCGCCAATTAACGTACATCCCGCCTGGACGCAACCTTCTGCGACACCGGCGACGATCCGTTCGATCTTCGCCGGAATCGCCTGACCGAGCGCGATATAATCAAGGAAATAAAGTGGTTCCGCGCCTTGGACGATGATATCGTTCACACACATCGCGACACAGTCGATCCCGATCGTATCGTGTTGTTCCAGTGCGAAAGCGAGCTTCAGTTTCGTACCGACACCATCTGTCCCACTGACAAGGACCGGTTCTTTCAACTGCAATTGGCTGAGGTCGAACATCGCACCAAAGCTACCGAGTCCCGTCAATACTTCTTTGCGCATCGAACGGGCGACGTGTTTTTTCATTCGAGTGACTGACTCATATCCTGCTGTCAGACTCACACCTGCTGCTTCGTAATGTTTGCTCATGTTCTTCCCCCATCTATCAAAGTTTAGCTTCTAACTCGAGCGAACCGAGCGGTGTCGGATACTCTCCTGTGAAGCAAGCGGTACATTGTCCTTTTAACGGTCCATCGAACGGGCGATCGATGGCATCGACCATGCCCGGTACAGTTAAGAATTCAAGTGAATCCGCACCGATTTCCTGACGAATTTCTTCCGGCATCAATCGAGCAGAGATCAGTTCTTCCTTCGACGAAGTATCAATCCCGTAATAACATGGATTCGTAATCGGTGGTGCCGTGATGCGGACGTGCACTTCCGTCGCACCCGCTTCACGTAACAAACCGACGATACGACGACTCGTCGTTCCCCGGACGATTGAATCATCGACCATGATGACACGCTTTCCTTGTACAACGCCGCGTAGCGCGGACAACTTCATTTTGACCCCACGTTCCCGTAACTCTTGTGACGGCTGGATGAACGTCCGTCCGACATACCGGTTCTTGATCAATCCCATTTCATATGGAATCCCACTCGCTTCCGCGTAACCGATCGCTGCCGAAATACTTGAATCCGGTACTCCGGTAACGACGTCTGCTTCGACCGGTGCTTCTTCATACATCTTTTTCCCGAGTGCTTTGCGAGCTGTATGGACGTTGACGCCATCAATGATTGAATCCGGACGTGAGAAGTAGATGTATTCCATCGAACACATCGCTCGTTCGCGTGGTTCCATGTATTGACGAGACGACATGCCGTGTTCTGTGATCGTTACGAGTTCCCCTGGCTCGATATCACGAATGAACTCCGCGCCGACGATATCAAAGGCACATGTCTCTGACGCGAATACGATGCCGCCGTCCGGTGTCTTCCCGAGTGACAGTGGACGCAGTCCGTGTGGATCAACTGCCACGAATAACGTGTCTTCCGTTAAGAAAAGGAAGGCGAACGCCCCGACGAGACGCGCGAGACTGTCAGCAATCCGGTCTTCGAGTGTGTCGAGCTTACTGCGTTTGACGAGATGGGCGACGACTTCCGTATCACTCGTCGTCTGAAAGATGGCACCCTCTGCTTCTAACAGGTGCTTCAGTGAATCGGCGTTGACGAGGTTTCCGTTATGTGCGAGAGCGAGATCTCCCGTCCGCGATTTGAAATGCAGCGGTTGAGTGTTCTCAAGCGTGTTTCCTCCTGCTGTCGAATACCGGACATGTCCGATCGCATGATGTCCTTTCAGATTCGTCAGTGTCTCTTCCGAAAAGACTTCCGTTACGAGTCCTTGCCCGCGGTGCGGGAAGAGGTCGTCACCGTCACTCGTGACGATGCCTGCCCCTTCCTGTCCCCGGTGTTGCAAGCTATGCAAGCCGTAATAGGCGAGTTGGGCTGCATTCGGTTGTCCGAAGATCCCGAAGACGCCACACTCCTCATTTAGTCCTTTGATGTCATATAACACGCGATTGCTCCTTCCCAGTCTTCCTGTAAGGTCGAACGGTCTGCTTCAATCCGTGTCTCTACCGTTTCGATGACGAGAAGCTCATCGTTCGTGACGACACCGATTGCTTGAGCACCAGTCCGTTGTTCGAATGCTGTGACATGCGCTTGTGGCACCGTGACGATGAAGCGTGATTGCGATTCGCTGAACAGGTGTAACGTTGGTCCGTCGAACTGAACCGTCAACCCGAGGTTCGTCCCAAATGTCATCTCAGCGAGAGCGATGGCAAGACCACCTTCTGATACATCATGCATCGCATTGACTTCACCTGCTTGTACTGCCTGCTGTAACAATTGTAAGCGTGCGTGTTCGATCGCTAAATCAATCTGTGGTGCGCGACCGAATGATTTACCGAATTGCATATATTGAAGCTCACTGCCACCAAACTCGGCTGTTGTTTCTCCTAATAGATAAATCTGGTCACCAGCTTGTTTGACGTGTTGTGTTGTGATCCATTCCGTTTGCTCGTGTAAGCCAACCATTCCGACGACCGGTGTCGGGTGAACCGCTTGACCGGCTGACTCGTTGTAGAGTGAGACGTTTCCACCGATGACAGGTGTCTCAAGGACACGACATGCTTCTGCCATACCGGCTGTTGCTTGCTGCAACTGCCAGAAGCCTTCTGGTTTATCCGGATTTCCGAAGTTCAGACAATCCGTGATGGCGAGTGGTGTCGCCCCACTCGCGACGATATTACGTGCTGCTTCCGCAACCGCAATCTGTCCACCGACGTATGGATCCAAGTAGACGAAGCGGCTGTTGCAGTCGGTCGTCATCGCGAGCGCTTTGTTCGTGCCGCGGACACGAATGACGGCTGCGTCTGATCCTGGTGCGACGACGGTCGATGTCTGGACCATATGATCGTACTGATCGTAGACCCAACGTTTTGAAGCGATCGTCGGCTGACGGAGTAACGCCCGCCATGTCTCAACGACATCTTCGACGACGGGAAGCGTCTCTTCCATCGCTTGGAATTCTTCATAATACGCAGGAACGCGGGATGGTTTTTCGTAGACCGGTGCTTCTTCTGCTAACGCATCAACCGGAACTTCTGCCACGATATCTCCGTGATGAATCAACCGTAAGACTTTCTCTTCAATGACTTCTCCAACGTGAACGGCATGGAGTCCCCATTTGCTGACGATTGCTTCGATCTCTGCTTCGCGACCACGCTTGACGACAAGTAACATCCGCTCTTGTGATTCAGAGAGCATCATTTCGTAAGCCGTCATCCCTGTCTCTCGTTGAGGGACGTCATCGAGGTGCATCTCGATGCCCATACCGGCTTTTGAAGCCATCTCTGCTGAAGACGATGTCAGTCCGGCAGCACCCATGTCCTGCATCCCGACGAGTGCCGGATGCCCGACGATTTCAAGACAAGCTTCAATCAATAACTTCTCCATGAATGGATCACCGACTTGAACAGCCGGACGTTTTGCTTCCGTATCCTCTCCGAGATCCTCCGAGGCAAAAGTCGCACCATGGATCCCATCGCGTCCAGTAGCTGCACCGACGTACATGACCGAGTTGCCGACACCTTTTGCTTGACCTTTTTGAATATCGGCATGGTTGATCAAACCGATACACATCGCGTTGACGAGCGGATTGCCTTCATATGAACGATCAAATCCGATTTCGCCACCGATCGTTGGGATCCCGACACAGTTGCCGTAACCCGCGATCCCAGCGACGACTTGTTCGAACAGTTGATTGACACGTGGTGTACCGAGATGCCCGAAGCGGAGCGAGTTCATAAGTGCGACCGGTCGTGCGCCCATCGAGAAGATGTCACGAATGATTCCGCCGACGCCCGTCGCAGCCCCTTGATACGGTTCAACAGCGGATGGATGGTTGTGGCTTTCGATCTTAAAGACGACTGCCTGCTCATCGCCGATATCAACGACACCTGCCCCTTCCCCTGGTCCTTGTAAGACACGTGGTCCAGTCGTCGGGAATTGACGGAGGACGGGTTTAGATGTCTTGTATGAACAATGCTCGGACCACATGACTGAGAACAATCCTGTTTCCGTATAGTTCGGTTGGCGTCCGAGTAAATCGACGACCATCTGGTATTCCGTATCACTCAAGCCCATCGTGGCATAGACGCGTTGCTCTTGAATCAATTTTGGTGTTGGTTCAGACTGTTGTTTTAGCATGGTATGCCCCCTGTTTGACGAGTGAAGTAAAGAGTTTTAGTCCATCTGTTCCGCCGGTCAAGAGTTCGACCGCTCGTTCCGGGTGTGGCATCATCCCAAGAACGTTGCCGGCTTTGTTCGTGATCCCGGCGATATCACCGCGTGAGCCGTTCGGATTATCGACATACGTGAAGGCGATTTGTCCGTTCGTTTGCAGCATCGCGTAAGTCGCATCGTCACAGTAGTAGTTTCCTTCGCCGTGCGCGATTGGAATCGAGATCGTCTCGCCTGGCAGATAATCCGATGTAAAACGTGTCTTCGTATTTTCAACCTTCAGTTCAACCGTCCGGCACATGAACTTCAAGCCGTTGTTGCGGTGCAAGACACCTGGCAAGAGTCCCGCTTCGACAAGAATCTGGAATCCGTTACACACTCCGAGGACCGTTTTCCCTTCTGCCGCAAAACGTTTGACTTCTTCCATGATCGGTGAGAAGCGCGCGATTGCGCCGCAACGGAGATAATCTCCGTAAGAGAATCCGCCCGGCAGTAAGACGCCGTCGTAGCCTTCAAGTGATGTTTCGGTATGGAAGACGTATTCCGCTTCTTCTCCGAGCGCATCCTTGACCGCATGGTACATATCTAAATCACAGTTCGATCCCGGAAAGACGATGACCGCGAACTTCATGCTGGCGTCACCTCTTCGATCGTAATCTGGTAATCTTCCATCACTGTGTTGACGAGTAGTTTTTGACACATCTCATGAATCATCGCTTCTGTCGTTTCCGTTTCAACGAGCAGTTCAATCTGTTTTCCGATTCGGACACTCTCGACACCGGTAAAACCAAGCTGTTGCAATCCGCCTTTTACAGCAACTCCTTGTGGATCTAAAATGCTTTCCCGTAATGCGATCGATACGATGACTTTTTTCATTGTGTGTTTCCCCCTAGGCGATTGAATAGTGTTTGGTAAGTCTCTGTCAGTGAACCGATATTGCGACGGAAGACATCTTTATCGAGATGTTCTCCTGTCGCCTGATCCCACAAGCGGCATGTATCGGGTGAAATCTCATCTGCCAGTAGAATCGTTCCGTCTGCCGTCTTGCCGTACTCCAATTTAAAATCAATCAACGTGATTCCGTTTTGACGGAAGTAAGGTTGCAAGACTTCGTTTACGCGAAGCGCTTTGTCCGACAACTCTTTTAACTCTTCAGAAGTCGTAATCTTCAGTAAATTAATGTGTGATGAGGTGACGAGTGGATCGCCTAACGTATCATCTTTATAGTAGAACTCAACGATTGGTGTTTCGAGCACCGTACCTTCTTCGATACCGAGCCGTTTACTCAAGCTCCCCGCGACGACGTTTCGGACGACGACTTCGAGTGGGATGATAGTGACACGACGTACGAGCTGTTCGCGCTCCGAGACACGTTCAATGAAATGTGTCGGAATGCCCGCTTGTTCGAGGATTTCAAAGAAATGACTCGTCAATCGGTTGTTTAATTCGCCTTTTCCAGCAAAGACTTCTTTTTTCTCGCCGTTGAATGCCGTGGCTTCGTCTTTATAGACGATCCGGAGCACATCCTGCTCCTGCGTCGTGTACAATCGTTTTGCTTTTCCTTCATAAAGTGGTTGCATCGCTTTCGTCCCCCATGATCCTAAGATGTAGACGGGGCACGTGCCCCGTCCCAGGTTGATTAGTTCAAGCCACACCGTTCAAAGATTTCATCGACGCGACTCGTATGGTACGTCGGATCGAAACACGCCTCAAGCTCTTCTTCTGTGAAAAGTTGTTGAATCTCTTCTTCTTGCCACAATAAGTCACGGAACATGATTTGTTCTTCCCACGCCTGCATCGCACGCGGTTGAACGAAATCATACGCCGCTTCACGTGACCAGCCTTTTTCGATTAAAGCGAGTAAGACATGTCCAGAGAAGATGACACCAAACGTCCGGTCCATGTTCCGCTTCATGTTTTCCGGGAAGACCGTCAAGTTCTTCACGATGTTTCCGAAACGATTCAACATATAGTTGAGTAGTCCTGTCGCATCCGGAAGAATGATGCGTTCTGCCGAAGAATGCGAGATATCCCGTTCGTGCCAGAGTGAGACGTTCTCGTACGCCGTCACCATGTGTCCACGGATGACTCGGGCAAGACCTGTCATGTTCTCTGAACCGATTGGATTCCGCTTGTGCGGCATCGCCGATGATCCTTTTTGACCTTTAGCGAAGAATTCTTCGACTTCACGTGTTTCCGTCTTTTGCAGACCCCGGATTTCCGTTGCCATCTTTTCGATCGATGTCGCGATCAGAGCAAGCGTCGACATATAGTGTGCATGACGATCACGTTGTAAAGTTTGCGTTGAGACCGGAGCAGGCTTTGTCCCTAACTTTTCGCAGACATACTTTTCAATGAACGGATCGATGTTCGCGAATGTCCCGACGGCACCTGACATCTTGCCGTATTCGACCGTCTCACGTGCTGCTTCAAAACGGACTTTGTTTCGTTTCATCTCTTCATACCAAAGCGCTAGTTTCAGACCGAACGTCGTCGGTTCTGCATGTACGCCATGCGTTCGTCCCATCATGACCGTATATTTATGTTCGTTCGCTTTGACTTTTAAGATGTCGATGAACCGATCGAGATCTGCAGCAAGAATGTCATTTGCTTGCTTCAACAGATACGAGAGTGCTGTATCAACGACGTCCGTTGACGTGAGTCCGTAATGGACCCACTTACGTTCTTCTCCGAGTGTCTCAGAGACGGCACGCGTGAAGGCGATGACATCATGACGTGTCTCTTGCTCGATTTCAAGGATGCGGTTGACATCAAAGGAGGCATTGTCCCAAAGCAACTGGACGTCCTCTTTCGGGATGACTCCTAGTTCGCTCCATGCTTCACACGCAAGGATCTCGACTTTTAACCAAGCCTCGAATTTGTTTTGTTCGGTCCAGATCGCTTTCATCTCAGGACGTGTATACCGTTCGATCATTGAACTGTCTCCTTCCATATCGACAGGCGTTCGACTTCTGCCAAAGCATCGTCGACGGTGTCCGCAAGAATGTTCAAATGGCCCATCTTGCGTCCTGTCTTGGCTTCTGCTTTTCCATATAAGTGAACTTTCGTCCGAGCGTTTAGTCTCGGTAGTTCCTCGTATAATGCTGTGACATGCTGACCCAGGATGTTCGCCATGACGACCGGTGTCGTCAGACGGGTATCACCGAGTGGGAGACCACTGATGGCACGGATATGTTGCTCGAATTGGGATGTTTCGCAAGCATCGATTGAATAGTGTCCCGAATTGTGTGGTCGGGGTGCTAGTTCATTGACGATTAGTCGAGAACCAACGACGAACAACTCGATAGCCAGTGTACCGATCAGCCCGACGGCATCCGCGATCGATTCAGCGAGCGCAATTGCTTCTTGTTCGAGCGATTCAGAAATCCGTGCCGGTACGATCGATAGATGCAAAATGTTTTCTCGATGTATGTTCTCACTGACCGGGAAAACACGTGTTTCTGTTGCGCTTCGAGTGACGATGACGGAAATTTCCTGATCAAACGGTAACCACTGCTCCGCAACATATTCAGTCGGTTCGAATTGTTTGATTGCCGCTTGGAACTGTTCTTCCGTCCGAATGACGGTCTGTCCTTTTCCGTCATAGCCGAATCGTGCTGTCTTCAAGACGAACGGTAACCCGAGTCGTTGTTTTGCTTCCTCTAAGTCAGACGGATGCGTCACCGGATAGTACGGAGCGACAGAGTGTCCAATGCGTTCAATCATCTCTTTTTCCCGTACCCGATGTTGCGTTTGAAAAAGAAGATCCGTTCCATGAATCAGTTTCGTCCCGATCGCTTCAGCGACTTCCGTCGAGATGTTCTCGAATTCGTAGGTGACGACATCTGATTCAGCTGCGAGCTGTTTGGCTGCCTCGACATCCGTGAAAGCAGCTTGAATATGTTGATCCGCCACTTGCGCACACGGTGCGTTGTCCGTTGGGTCGAGTGTCAAAATCTCAAAGCCCATCTCACGGGCGGACAGTGCCATCATTCGACCAAGTTGACCACCGCCTAGTATCCCGATTCGTTTCATAGCAGATTCCCTCCAGATGCAATGACGTCTCCTTCTAGTTCGACTCGCATATGATCGAGCTTGCGGGCAAGTCGTTCATCTTGAATCGAGAGAATTTGAGCAGCTAGCAATCCGGCGTTTTTTGCGCCTGCTTCTCCGATGGCGACCGTTGCGACCGGTACGCCACCTGGCATTTGAACGATCGAGAGCAAGGAATCAATTCCTTGGAGCGCTCTACTTTTCACAGGAACACCGATGACAGGTAATGTCGTTTTAGCAGCGACCATGCCCGGTAGATGAGCAGCACCGCCTGCACCGGCAATGATGACCTTCAGTCCTCGTTCACGTGCTGATTCAGCATAACGAAACATTAGATCCGGTGTCCGGTGTGCGGAAACGACTTTCTTTTCGTATGGAATCTCAAGTTGCTCCAACACATCACATGTATGTTTCATCGTTTCCCAATCCGATTGACTTCCCATGATGACGCCGACTTCTACATTTCCCATCGCTGTTTCCTCCTTTGTGCATAAAAAAAGCCCAAACCACGGCTAAAAGGGTGGCTTAGGGTATAAAAAGGTACGCCAAAGAAATATCGACGAACATCCATATACCCCATAGTCCAACGATTTAGGGTCGTTGGGTAGAAACTTGCAAGCCATATCCCTGCTATTATACGAGGTGTTTATATTCAATCATCCTGTCACGACTTCATCTTAACAAGTCCATCCCAAGGCGTCAACCAAAGGCGAACAATTTAATTATCTGAAAATTTATCGTTCGGTTTTAAAAGGTGTTTTTCTTATTTCATTTAGTGTCCATTCGGAGTTTATTTCTTGGGAGGCATTAAATAAAATGAAGTATAAAAAAAGCATCGTCCGAATGAATCGGACGATGCTTGAGGAGTTATTCGCTCTCTTTCACTTTGCAATCGAAGACGATTTGCTGACGAATTGGATACGGTTCGCCATTCGCGTCTAATCCAAAGATCGGCTCTTCTCGTCGGACCGTCGGGCGGTATCCCATGGCATCGATACGATCCAAACAAGCACCAATCGTCTCGTTCTCTTCGACGGCTACGCGTAGTTTCGTTTTTTTCGCCATATCCCTGTTCAGTCCCTTCATTAAAGTGGATGCATGTCTTTCTACAAAAAGACACAAAAAAGCGGCGGCCCTTGAGCGTATGCTCCAGAACCACCGTTTGCCTGGCAACGTCCTATCCTCACAGGGGGAAGCCCCCAACTACTTTCGGCGTTCAAGTGCTTAACTTCCGTGTTCGG
>NZ_JADOYC010000003.1:0-172198 GCF_015645365.1 Exiguobacterium abrahamii | reverse complement strand
GATGCCGACGGCATCTCCTGCGAGTTGGTTCTTCACGGCGCTCGGAAGGGGGGTGTCGATGTCCTTGCTCGACCACCTTTTCCCGTCCTCGGAGGCGACCATGTTCGCCACGACTCGGTTGGCGGTCTGGATATAGGTCTTGCCCATTCTTTTTAGGATGGCATCCTGACGACGCGTGGCATAGATTTGAACTTCTACCGTGACGACTTGACTCATCTTTGACACCTCCTTCATCCTAATAATCAACTCCATTATAGATTTACTATAAATGCATTTCATCAGGAAGAACGTCGGGGACGGGGTGTCTGAAGACACCCCGTCCCCGAACTCGCTATCATCCCACTCCTAAAGGAGTGGGCTTTCTCGCTCGTACATTCTGTAAAGGTCTTGTGAATCTAATTCACGTAAATCGGAAGGACAGTTGCAAGATGGGTCATAAGTGCTTGTGTCTCTTCTTTTGGTTCAGATGTGACGTAAATGATCAACGCAGCAGCAACAATGACGAAGATAGCGATGACAAGAATGATGAAGAACGGCATCTTACTTTTACGCTTCTCAGCTTGACGGTCCATAACAAATTCCCCCTTAATGATGTAGACGATAGACATATTTGTTTGATTCCCTCTCCTCCTGTTTGAAAACCTTGGAAAAAGAGGGGAATGTGTAATCTGACGGGAATAGAGTAAACATCTAAAATGGGATGAGGAGGATGTCGTCGTGCTTACGTTGTTCAATTCATTATTGTTGAACTTTTCACTATTGATCGCGACATTGCTGTTCGCGTTTTTACCACTACGACGGATTGAGCGAATCTCGCCCAACTCCTCCTTACAAGTCCGACTAGCGATTGGTTGTATCGCCGGTTTGATTGGTGCACTGTTGATTTTCAACAGTATCTCCTATGACGTCGCAAAGATTGATTTGCGTCTCGTTGCACTTGTTACGGCGTACTTTTACGGAGGGTTAGTCAGCGGTAGCATCACGATGCTGTTCATCATTGGCGCCCGATTTGCGGTGACACCAGCTGGCGAATATCAAGGACTGATCCTGACGACCTTGATTTGTGTCGCGTTACTCGTGACAGCAACGGTTTATCGCCGGTTCGCTGCTCAACGGATGAAAGATTATCTCGTGTTGCTTGGAACAGGGATCGCATACAGCTTACCGGCGCTCTATTTATTAACGAACACGTTCGAGCGGTTTTTAGAGATTGCGCTCGTCTATATTATTGTCATCATGATTGGTGGTTACGTCACCTATCGTTTCTTACAGGAACTAAGAAAGCATTTTTTATTCGTCCACACGCAACAAGAATTGGCTTTAACGGATGGGCTGACGCAACTCGGAAACCGCCGGAAGCTAGATGAAACGTTAGCCGAGTATGCTCAAAACGGAACGGTCTTTTCCGTCCTCATTCTTGATCTCGATCATTTTAAATCAATCAATGATACATATGGTCACGAAGGGGGGGGACGTCGTCTTACGGCAACTTAGTCATCTCCTACAATCGTATTGTCCGGAACAAGGCGTCGTCGGTCGATACGGTGGTGAAGAGTTTGTCTTACTGTTGCCGGACGTACCACTCCGACAAGCGGAAAGGCTCGGGGAGCGGATTCGATCTGCCTGCGCTGATCAACACTTCGTTTACAAGGAGTACTCCGTCTTTCACGTCACATTATCGCTAGGGGCTGCCTCTTCCGATCAAGCATCAACCGTATTTGAGACTGTCCAAAAGGCAGATTTAGCGTTATATGAAGCCAAACAAACTGGACGAAATCGCGTCGTCTGTTACCGAGATCCTTTACTGTAAATAACAACTGCCCCGCTTGACCAACTGGTCAGGCGGGGCAGTTGTGTTTAGCGATGCAGTAACGAAAATACATCATAATGTTCAAAATCAGCCAGAATGTTCGGGGCAATCAACTGACGGATCGTTGTTTCGTCCGCCCAGAGATAAGCGTCGTGTTCTTCTGATAATTGAACGTCCGTTTGATACGTCGAACAGACGTACATCAAGAGAACGATTTGCCGATCGGGATGCGTCAGAAAGCTCGAGGCATAAAGTAGACGCTCCGGAGTCACCGTCAATTGTGTCTCTTCTTTTATCTCGCGAACTAGACTGTCGACTGGCAATTCACCGAAGTCGATCTTGCCACCCGGACATTCCCACGTCCCACCACCGAAGTCAGCAGCAGCCCGGCGGACGATCAGAAGACGTTGCTCGTGAATGATGATGCCTTTGACGGCAGGAACGATTGCTGTCATACGACGGGACTCCCCAACAATATGACGGGATCGATTCCTTCTGTTTCGACGAGGTACTGATCGCGTAGATAGATCCCGCTCTCGTCAGCAAGTCCGAAGGCACGGTCTGTGCTTTCTTCCGTAAAAGATTGCGTGAGATGAGCAGCTTCGCCCCATGTCTCATAATGCACACAGACGACCGCGTCTTTCAGTAAGGCAAGACCAGGCAAGCGAAGACGTTGATTGTCGCGTTGGTCGATCTCCGGAATGATACACCGTTCGGGCGAAACGAGGGCACCAGCTGAAAAGCCGACGACCGGAACACCATCTGCGAAACGCGACTGGATGATGTCACCGATTTCCGTATCGACAAGGTAGCGTTGATACAATTCGGTCTCACCACCAGAAATGATGATGCCTTGACATTGCTTCAATTGCGCAAGTTGTCCGTCTGTTGGTGCGTTAGATAGTGGCAGATGGACGAAAGATGAGATGCCATCTTCCTGTAACGGCTTCGTATAAATCGAGGCGTAACTCGTCCAATCCTTACCGGTCCGCGGAACGTATAGAATCGCGACCGGTCCACCATTCGTTAATGCGGCAAATCGTGTTCGTAAGTGCGGTGTAAAAGGAGGACCGCCTCCAAAGAGAAATAAGTGAGTCGGCATGAGGCATGTCTCCTTTCAAGTTTAATCGAGTGTATAGCGGTTGATTGTCTCGTGCAACTCACGTGAGAGCGTATAAATCTCTTCCGTTAGCGTATGCACGACATCCATTCGTTCACTGAAGGTAAGCGATTGCTCGGATGCCTGTTGGTTGTCTTGCGCGCTGGCAACGATCCCAGCACGTAATTGTTCGGCTTGCGCGACGAGGTGCGAAGCGGTTGATAAGACATCCCGGTTCGTTTCCGAAAGGGCCGACATATCAACGGTGACCCCTTTGGACTGGGTGACGATTGAATCAAATGACTGCGTCGCTTCCGTGACACGAACGACACCGTCCTGAACAGCGATGGTTCCGCGTGCCATCGCGTCCTCGAGTTGTTTTGTCTCGCGTTGGATTGAATCGATCGTCTCCTGGACACGTCCCATCGATTGTTTTGATTGATTGGCAAGGTTTTGAATCTCGCGTGCAACAACGACGAATCCTTTGCCTTGTTCCCCGGCACGGGCCGCTTCGATCGAAGCATTCAACGAGAGGAGGTTCGTTTCGTTAGCGATCGATTCGATGATGCTGATGATTTCTAAGATATTTTGAGAAGCGGTTTGAACGCGACGTGATTTATCGGCGGCTTCGTCAATCGCGTTTTGAATCGATTGCATCTGTTCTGTGACTGCATGGAGATCCGAACGCCCGGTCGTCGCAAGACTTTCCGAACGGCTGGCGCTATCGACGACGAGAGCCGATGTCTGCGCGGTCTGCTCGATTGTTGCCGTCAAGGATTGTAAGGACGCTGTATGTCCATCGAACGCGCCGGACTGTTGCTGGGCGGTCGCGGCGATGCCGGTCATCGCATGTGCCATCTCTTTCGTTCCGTGTCCTGTTTCTTCGGCTTCAACGACGAGTTCTGCGAGAGAGTCATCAATCGTCCGTGACATTGTATCGACCCGTTTCACGAGATCAATCAAAGATAGGCGCATCGTCTCGAATAAACGGGAGAGCTGTCCAATCTCATCACGTGACGTCGCAACGACGGGCTGTGATAAATCGTGTTCGGCAATCGCACCCGCACTGTGCAGTAACGCGCGGATTGGTCGGACGAGCGTGCGTGTAAAGAGGATTGCAGCAAGTGCAACGAGAGCAATTAACGCCACTAACGCAATCAATAGCTTTTGGACGAAATCAGACAAGGAAGCAAAGACTTCTTC
Organism: Exiguobacterium abrahamii; assembly: GCF_015645365.1. Taxonomy (NCBI): domain Bacteria; kingdom Bacillati; phylum Bacillota; class Bacilli; order Caryophanales; genus Exiguobacterium; species Exiguobacterium abrahamii. Next base: position 168,086 of record NZ_JADOYC010000003.1, on the reverse strand, counting down.
CGTATGGACTTCTGTGATCAATCCCCAGTTAAGACCAGCGATTTTAAGGGGTGTGAAGGATGTCACGACTTCATGACCATCTGTGTCCGTTGTTTCTGTCGTTTTCGTCTGACCAGCAATGACTTGTTTGACCGGCGTCGATTGAATGCGTTTTTCGCCGACTTCGGTCTGTTTCGTTGCCCGGAAATCAGACCGTAGACGTTGATCGGCACCGACGAGATACGATTCACCGGTCTTACCGAGACCAGCCGTTGTTTTCATGATTTTATTAATTTTATTTCCGTCGAGCTGCAGCGCAAGCACCCCGCGTGGTTGCTTCGTCTTTGGATCAACATAGGGGATCGCAAAGAAGGCAGCGGGAGCTTGTGACGGTTCGTAATACGCATAATCGGCGATGACGCCTTTTTGTTGTGTCAAGGCATTCTGATAGGCTTTTCCGAGCCCAGACGATTTGAGATCACCCGTGACCACATTCTGACCGAGGTCCGGTTCCTTGAACGCCGTATAGACGACATTTCCGTCTGGATCAATGAAGAAGACGTCATAGAAGCCGAACTGTTCGATGTACTGATTGAAATACGTATCGAATTTCTTCGCTTCTTGTTGGTAGGCGTCATTCGCCAGTCCACCGTCCGCAAACTGTTTCGTTAAAGGAGCGAATGCCTGCTGGACTTGTTCATTTTCAGCTAACGCTTCGAGATTCAAGAACTTCTCATCGATATGTTGCGTGATTGTTGCTTTTTTAGCATCACGAATCGCTTCAAGCTTTGAATAGGCCTCGTCTGTCAACGCACCTTTTGTTTCGACATACAAGAACGAGCCGATCAAGACGATCGGTACAATTGCAAGACCGAGAAAAGCGAGTAACATTTTCGGATACAAACCCCACTTCATCCGCACACACTCCGTTCTTATTGGATTTCTTTTAGTGTACGAAAGGAAATGGGGGAAAAGTACTTCATTACCATATATTTTAAATTACTTTATTTTCCTTAGGTGCTTTAGAATTCGAGTCAATGAGCCGATAGAAACGTTGCTGTCTGAACCATTGGGTATGTTGTTTTACTTCCTGATAAAGAACGAACAGGACGAAAGCGAAAACGAGACCGCGTCCGATCCATGGTAAGACGAGAAGACCGTAGTTCATCGCAGCAAACAGCTGGAGTAAGAAACGACGTTTACTCGGATCCCGCAGATACGTGATCAACGGAAGTTGCTGGTGCGTCTGCTTGAATAATCGCAGATGAAGGAACGGACGCTTTCGGTGAGACGGCTTCGGTAAGGCACCGTTCAATTCAAGGACGGTCGCCGATAAACTCGACTGTCGTTTCGTTGACAACAGGATATCCTCCGTTAATCTGTCCTCACGCCGCGACCAGTGCCGGACATGAAGGGATCCGAACAGCAACACACACAGTGCAACGACGAAGAGGACAGAATGCGGTTGAAGCCAAAGCAGGAGCAACAGAGTGATGCGTCCGGTTGCCAGGACGAGATGACCGCTCCATTTCCGCAAGAACCGTTGCCCAGATAACCGGTATGTCCAAAAGCTAAAGAATGGTTGGAGCAAAGAGAGCGCAAGACTAATCAGCAGTACGGTGATACTAGATTGGTCAAACCGGATGCGATGTAAGGGAAAACAGAGTAAATGTAATCCGGCAGTCAATAGAAAAATCCGCACGAAGTGATACCGAACGGAATACCACTTCATTCGAACGATCGCTCCAGGAACCGGTTTGAAGAAGAGGCGATCTGCTGGTTCGAACCAGGTGTAAAAGGCGGGCAGGAATCCATACAGAATCCATCCGAGTAAAATCCAAGCGACCGGAACCGTTTGAACCCAGTCCGCTTGACCGTTTAAGATCTGCATCGTCTCATAGATGATGAACAGACCGACTGGAATGACGAGATACAGCAAGATTGTCCAATCGAAAATTTCTCGAAAGAAGCGACGCTGTTCCGCATGCCGTCGACGGATCCGTTGCTTTAAAAAGGTTTCAATCATGCTCGAGCACCATCGCTTCCATGATGTCGAACAAGCGGGCACCGGGCTGACCAGAGGCTTCACCGATTTGAGCGAGTGTTCCTTGATGTTTGATACGCCCCTGATCAATCCAGACAAAGTCGTCACACAGACGTTCCGCGGAATCAAGGACATGGGTGACGAGCAGAATCGCTACGCCACGCGTTCGTTCTGCTTCGAGTAAATGTAACAAGCGAATCGTTGCGACCGCGTCAAGACCAACGAACGGTTCATCGATGATCAGGCAGTCTGCGCGTTGCATCAAGGCACAGACGAGCATGACCTTCTGTTTCATTCCTTTAGAGAAAGAAGATACATAGTCACCTGTGACGGCATGCAGTTCAAACGTCTTTAAGAGTCGTTCTGTATAGGCATGATCCGTCTCGTGGAGTGAGGCGACCAGCTCAAGGTGCTCGGCGAGCGTCAAATATTCATAATAGGTTGGCTGCTCCGGAATATAGGCGAGTGAGACTGGTAAATCGATCTCTCCTTCGACCCAAGGTAGCGTACCGAACATCGCTTGAATCGTCGTACTTTTTCCTGCACCGTTCGTACCGATCAAACCGGTAATGGATCCAGGGTGTAAGGAAAACGTGATCTCTTGTAAGACGGGCTGACCGACGTCATAACCGGCTTGTTGAATGGATACATGCATGTGAAACATCTCCTTTCACTACATCTACTGATAGAAGAAGAAAAATGTTTCACAGCAACAGAAATCAGTAGAACCATACTAAAAAATGTAACAGGTTAAAAATAACAAATGGGCTATAATGGAAATATCAATTTTAGAGGATGATCATGATGCAAACAGTCGAACGAATTTATTTCCGTGAGTCCGGTATGGGAAGAGGACAGACGTTTTGGTGGGACCGTGCAAGTCGAACGATTCGTGCGGAAGATGAGGAAGGATTATTAGGTCCATGGTATCCGAAGGGGCGTCTCTTTTTAGATGAAGAAGAGCATCCATTATTCAGAAAGCTGACGGAAGAGGACATCTACTTAATCGACATGTGGTCGGATCGGTTCGATGCAGAAGTTTGGCGAAACTATCCGTATCCTGAAGGCGTTATGATTTGTGACGGCACGGATTGGGAAATTCATGTGACGACAGAAAATGGTACAGAGAAACTTTCAGGATCAAATATCTATCCACCTGGATGGTGGATGATTCGGGAACTTTTATACGGTTATTATAATGCCGGGAGTAATCGAGAAGATGAAGAATGGGAGGATGAACAATGAAACGAGCACTATTGTATCTGATTCCGTTTGCGTGGCTTGGACCTTACCTTGATTGGAAAGAGGGTTCGATTTTAGGGTACGTCTTATTTTTGTTTGGACTCGGTGCTCTATCGTATTCACTTGCACGGAGTGGAAAACCAAAATACATCGTCATCGGCAATATGGTCTCGTTTGCGATTTCGTATGGGATCGCACTTAGTGTAGGGGAAGGATACGGCGAAGGATATTTCAAACCATTGACAGCCAGTCAACTGGTTCTTGGAGTCAGCGTCTTGAATCTGGTCGTGCAAATACCAATTGTGATGAATGCGATTCAAAACAAAGTGATGAAAAAGGAGTTAGAGGGATATGACGGATGAGAGCCAACGGTTACTTGATGTAATTCAACGAATCCTAGAACGACAATCGCCACTCGACTTAATTGATATCTACCAGCGCGTCAGACAAATAGAACATTTGGATCTATCACGGTTTACATCAGAAGCAGGACTCGAGGCACGTATTCGAAAATTGATCTACCTGCATGCGAGTGAGTGTGAATTGTACCGGGGAGAGCAGGACCTTTTTTACAGTGAGACCGGAAAAGGAACAGGACGCTGGGGACTGCGATAAAAAACGCTACGCAGCGAGTGCGTAGCGATCAGATCACACGAGTCCTAAGATCTCGACTTCAACTAATGCACCTTTTGGTAGTTCCTTAACCGCGATACAAGACCGAGCTGGGAAGTGATTGTGCGGTGCGAAGTAATCGGAATAGATCGTATTAAAAGAAGCGAAGTGTTCCATGCTCGTTAAGTAGCATGTCGTCTTGACGACGCGGTCTGGTGTCAGTCCTGCATCTTTCAGGATGGCATCGACGTTGCGCATGACTTGTTCCGTCTGCTCCGTGATTCCGCCTGGTACGAGTTCACCTGTTGCCGGATCGATCGGGATTTGACCGGAAGCATAGAGTGTTCCGTTTGCGATGAAGCCTTGCGAGTAAGGACCGATTGCAGTAGGGGCGTTCGTTGTGTCGATTTGTTTGAATGTAGACATGAAAAGAACCTCCTCTTGTAAAATACATATGTACGACACCGAGTGATTCGACTCGGATATCCCTCAACCCTTCAAAGGAGTGAATTGATATGCCACTTTATCATAAATTAGTTCGGGACGCGATTCCAAACATCATCGACCAAAACGGAAAAAAAGCGACGTTCCGCACGTTAAACGAACATGAATTCCTAGTGGAAGCGAAAAAGAAATTGCATGAAGAACTGGCTGAATATGAGGAGGCAGTGACAGACGCAGAAGCTGTCGAGGAATTAGCTGATTTACTGGAGCTGATCCAAGCGTTAGCGAAGACACATGGCGTGACAGTCGAGGAACTGGAAGCCGTCCGAGCGAAGAAACAGCAACAACGCGGCGGCTTCGAAGAATGCCTCTACCTGATTGAGGTCGAGGATTGATCCCGGAAGCGAAGCTGACGACGCATCACTTATATGACTCACTCGTTGATGCCATTGATCAGGCGGAGGAAGTCTATATCGTCGCAGCGTTTGCCCAGAAGTCAGGTGTCACCTTGCTCGTCCCGGCATTTCGTCGTGCCTTGCAACGAGGAGCCGAGATTCGGCTGTTGATTGGCGACTATCTACACATCACCGATCCAGAAGCATTGGCCCAGTTGCTTTCGCTTGATGGGTTGTCAGTTCGCTTTTATCGGTCAGGCGGACGCTCTTTTCATCCGAAAGCGTATCTGTTTCGAAACGCAGAGACTGGCTTATCAATCGTCGGTTCGTCGAACATCTCGAACAGTGCGCTTCGGTCCGGTATCGAATGGAACGTTCATCTACCGCAAGCTGTCGCACCACAGATACTTGATGATGCGATTGATGCCTTCATGGATCTTTACCTTAGTGAATCGGCAGAAGAACTGAATCCGGTTGTCTTAGATGCTTACCGTCAAGAGTATGCGGCGCGGCAATATGTCGCGGAACCGGAAGTCGAGTACGACGAAGGAACAGTCGTCGTTGCACCAGAAATCCTACCACACCGAGTGCAGGAAGAAGCGCTCCACGCATTACGGGAAACGATGGAAGAAGGACGGACACGGGCGTTGGCAGTGCTTGCGACTGGACTAGGGAAGACCTACCTGAGTGCGTTCTTTGCGGGAGACTTTACACGGGTTCTATTCCTAGCACATCAAAAAGAACTATTACTGCAAGCGGAGCGTTCGTTTCAAAAAGTCAATCCGGCGTGGCAGACCGGCTTTTATATCGGCAGTGACCGGACTGTCACGGAGACGACGGAGATTGTTTTCGCTTCCGTCCAGACGCTGGCGCAAAAGCGTCACTTGGATCGTTTTGCAACGGATCAGTTTGATCTCATTATTGTTGACGAGTTCCATCACGCGGCAGCAACGAGTTACCGGAAAATCATTGATCATTTCACGCCTCGTTTCTTACTTGGTCTGACGGCAACACCAGACCGAATGGATGGTACGGATGTCTATTCGATCTGTCACCATAATGTTGCCTTCCAGATGCATTTCACAGCGGCGATTGCTGAAGGCTTTTTGACGCCGTTTCATTATTACGGTATTCATGACACGATCGACTATTCCCAAATTCGACGAATCGGTCGGACCTATGATGCATCGCAGCTCGAGCATCGACAACTTGATCGTGAGGTCGCGGGTAATATCTATCATTCGTGGGAGAAACATCGGCAAACGAAGACGATCGGCTTTTGTTCGTCGATCAAGCAAGCGGAATATCTGGCGCAAGTATTCCGGGAAAAAGGAACGACGGCGTTTGCACTGACAGGGCAGACGACGAATCGCGCGCAACATATGCAAGCATTCGAGCAGGGTGAGATTGAAGTCCTTTTTACAGTCGATTTGTTTAACGAAGGTGTCGATATTCCAAAAGTCGATACACTCCTGTTCTGTCGTCCAACTGAGTCTGTCGCCATCTATACGCAACAAATCGGACGCGGTTTACGCTTGGCACAGGACAAATCGCACTGCGTCATCATTGACTTGATTGGGAACTATCGCAACGTCGAGACGAAGCTGAAGCTTCTCGGAACGATGAAAGAGTCGTTCAAGCGAGGGGAAACAGAACCGATTACGCCACCGCCCGGTTGTGTGATTGAGTTCGATACGCGGGCACTGGAATTGATTCATCGACTCCGGCAACCAAGTCAGCGGAAGTTACGATTGATTGAACAATATGAACAAATCAAATACGAACTTGGTCGTCGACCATCGTATGTTGAGATTGGAGAATATGCGGCAGTTCCACAAGGCTATAAACAAGAGTGGGGTTCTTATGTTGGGTTCTTGAAAGAGCATCAGGAGTTATCAGACGAAGAAATCGAAGCGTACGACGCGAATCGTGAATTGATTGAACAAGTCGAAAAGACGATCATGAATCGGAGCTATAAGATGGTCGTCTTGCTAGCGATGCTTGAGCGGGGAGAAGAGCGGTGGATGGAGCCGATTACGGCCGAAGAAGTTGCGCCGTTCTTTTATGAGTATTTACATGCGGAGAAGTATCGGGAGTTGAAGGATGCGCAAACGGCGGAGTTAAAAGGTCCTTTTGATTCTGCAAAAGTAGAGAGGTTATTAAAGAAGATGCCTTTTCCGAAGATGGGGAAGCCGTTTGAGTTTGACGGTCGAACTTTATTTATAAAAATAGCAAAAAAAGATACAAAATATTTATGTCAAATCTTATATGAAATTGTAGTGCTAAGACTTCATATTTACTTCGAGATTTATAAAACCAATTCTAAGTAATTATGTTCGAATTATAACAAAATATACATTGGAAAAGGACTCATTCAGAGTTCTTTTTTTGTTTGCAGAAATCCTACACGTCTTATTTAAAGGTATATATTTCTAATTTACTAAGTTTAAAATATATGTTATAGCTAAAATACTTCTTTTGTCTACATTGTCTAACTAATGAAGTAAGAATAAAATATAATCATAGAAAGCCTATATATTAAAGTACTAAACCAAGAAATTCTATATCCAAATTTATTTAAATAAGGGTAGAGATAGATAAGTGATAAACGGAAAAAACAGTAGCATAAAATCTTATTGTGGAAATAAACAAGTATGAAGTCTTGTTTGAAAGGTTTGATTATATGACAATAGAATTAGAATATTCTTCTAGTATGAATGGTGCTTCATATCTTCTTTTTGAATTAAAACAAGTAGTTATATTAAAACAGCAGGGGATTTCTATTGAAGAAATCCGTAGCAAAGTAATAAACGAAAATTTATTTCAGTTCGAAAATAAAGGAAGAATAAAGCGAACATTTCCATCAGTGATGAAAAGAGCTCATGTAATTGATTCAGAATTAGCAATCCATATGGTAGAAGGTTCTATTGAAATGAGCAAAGTAATTAATTTATATGCAATTATGAAGACCGATCTTCTATTTTTTGAATTTATGAATGAAGTAATTAGTGAAAAATTACACAATAATGATTATTTAATTGAGAAAAAAGATGTGAATCTTTTTTTCGAAGCAAAGTTAGAGCAGAGTGAAAAAATATCGAGTTGGAGCGCTAGTAATATCGAAAAGTTAAAGCGAGCGTTTATGCAGGTTCTTTTTGAAAGTGGATTTCTTAAAAGTCGACAAAGCAAAGAACTACGGCATATCATCATTGACGATCAAATCAAAGAACATCTTAATCGTATAGGCGATGTTCGATACGTACGAGCGATGGGTGAATGAGGGGGAAATATGGCGAATTTAAATGCAAGATTAGATAGCATCATTCCAAAAATAAAAGAGGAAAAATTTATTGATGGGCGCGGCTTAGGGAATGAAATTAGTTTTTATGTTTTTGATTATGAACCAAAGGATGAACTTATTGTTAGAGACTATGTAGAACATATAAAAAAAGAATTCGATTATGAGGGAACTGAGAGAAGCATTATTGAATTCGATTTGTACAAGATGCTTATCGAGATTACAAAAGAAAAGCGCATCTTTGATCGCATCTTTGATATGGAAGAACGTCAAGGAAAAGATGCCTTATTTAGAGCTATGACCGCGTTTGCCAAACCGGAAGTGTTTATACAGAAGATAAAGGAACAGCTGGACGATTATAATGTTGTATTTCTCACTGGTATAGGAAAAGTGTATCCATTTGTACGTTCGCACAATATCTTAAATAACCTTCAAGAAGTATTGGATAAGACACCGGTGGTAATGTTTTTCCCTGGAACATATGATGGTCAATCTTTGCAATTATTTAGTAAGTTTAAAGATGATAATTATTATAGAGCATTTCGCTTAGTTGATTAAAAAAATATAGTGATTAGTTGATTTTATATAAGACGAGGAGGATTTTACATGCTACTAAAAGAGATGTTCTTAAAGGACATTGAACGTGATATACGTGGGGTTATTAAAGTCGCACAAATGAATGAAAAGGATATTTATCAAGAACTTGATGAATATGTGGTCACACAAGAGTTGCACAAACATTTCTCGAAGTTCTACGACAATTATCAAAAAGGAATTAACGGAAAGACAGATAAAATGGGTGTTTGGATTAGTGGATTCTTTGGATCCGGTAAATCTCACTTTCTTAAAATTCTCGCATACCTATTAGAGAATCAGTCTGTTAAAGGAAAACATCCAATCGACTTCTTTGAAAACAAAGTACAAGATACATTAGTCTATTCCAACATGAAACGTACTGCTGATGTGGATACAGAAGTGATTTTATTTAACATTGATTCTAAAAGTTCTTTAGGTAGCAAATCAAAAGAAGATGCTATTTTGCGCGTTTTCATGAAAGTGTTTTACGAACATAGAGGCTATTATGGAGATATTCCAGGGGTAGCTGAAATGGAGAAATACCTGGATAAACGAGGTTTTTATGAAACGTTTAAAAAAGAATTTTATACGTTAGCAGGTGAAATGTGGGAGGAACGCCGTAACAGCTTCTACTTCGATGCAGATTATATCATCGGGGCATTAACCAAAGCGACAGATATGTCGGAAGAAACTGCACGTGACTGGTTTAATGAAGGTGTAAACAATTTTGAAATTAGTATTGAAAAATTCTCAAGAGACGTGAAAGAGTACATCGATGAAAAAGGACCGAAATTTCACTTGGTATTTTTAGTTGATGAGATTGGTCAATACATAGGAGATAGTCGTGATTTAATGCTTAACTTGCAAACACTAACAGAGGATTTAGGGACACATGCGCAAGGGAAAGTATGGATTATGGTGACATCTCAAGAAAGTATTGATTCCATCGTAAAAGTTAAAGGTGATGATTTTTCTCGTATTCAAGGACGTTTTGATACAAGACTATCGTTATCTTCGATATCAGTCGACGAGGTTATTAAAAAGCGGATTTTGGAGAAGCATAAGCACGTTAATGACAAACTAAAAGTGCTATACCCTGAAAAAAGCGCAATTTTAAAAAACCTCATCAGTTTCACTGGTAGTACAGCGGACCTTAGAGGATACAATAATGAGCAAGAGTTTGCTGAAGTTTACCCGTTCGTCCCGTACCAATTTAAGTTATTGCAAAATGTATTTGAACAAGTACGTAAACATGGCTCATCAGGCAAACATTTATCTGAAGGCGAACGTTCAATGCTTTCTGCTTTTAAAGAAGCTGGACTACGATACAAAGACGAAGTGGAAGGATCCCTAATTCCTTTCTATGCTTTCTACGATACAATAAAAGAATTTTTAAGCCCATCGATATCAAGAGTTATTGAAGGAGCAACAGTGAATTCTGCGTTGAAAAATGATCAATTTAATCAGGATTTATTGAAAGTACTATTCATGATTAAATACATTAAAGAATTGCCGTCAAACATCGATAATATTGCTACACTCATGGTTACCCATATTGATGAAGATAAGCTGCAGCTTAAAGAAAAAATTAAGATTTCTTTGAGAAAGCTAATCGGACAAACATTGATTCAAAAAAATGGCGATCACTATCTGTTCTTAACAGATGAGGAACAAGATATTAACCGTGAAATTAAACAGATGAATATTGATGAAGACGTTATTAAACGTGAGTTAGCGAACTATATCTTCCAAGATTTATACGAGGATAAAAGATTTACCTATAATAAATTTTATTCCTTTAGTTTTAATCAAAAAATGGACGAAAAAAATTATGGGGCGCAGACATCTACTATCGGATTGCATATTTTATCTCCGCTATCAGACAACTACCAAAAGTCAGATCAGGAAATGATGATGATGACTTCAGACAGTAGCGAAATGGTAATTAAATTAGGGGGTAGTGAAGCATACGTTGAGGAAATAGAAGAAGCACTTAAGATAGAAGAGTTTCGTAAGAAAAAGAACATTACACAGCTTCCAGAAAATATTCAAAACATCTTAAACAACAAGCAAGCCGAAGTGCGTGAAAGAAGAAGAAGAGTACGTGAGCTGCTAGATGATGCGATTAAAAATGGATCATTCTTTGTCAACGGAGACAAAATGGATAGTAAAGGCTCTTCTGTAAAAGAAAAAATTAACTTTGCCTTTAAACTGTTAATCGATAATGTATATTTTAAGTTAGGATATATAAAAGAGAATATAGAGAATGAGCGACAATTGATCGCTACTTTAACTTCAACCAATGATCAGTTATCTTTAGACGATAGCATCATAACAAAACCAAACGAATTAGCTAAACGAGAAGTCTATGAATTTATCGATATGCAGAATCAAGCACAAAAACAAAACCGTGTTAAATTGGTATATGATCGCTTTCAAGATAAGCCGTTTGGGTGGAAACAAATGGATATTGCCGGTTTGCTTGCAGAGTTGTTAAAAGAACAACGTATTCGCATTCGATACAATTCAGAGTACTTAGAACCTGAGGTAGATACAAATAAATTAATAACAGTCTTTGGAAAAGCAGGCGAATCGGATAAAGCATTTCTTTTTAAACGAATGAAGGTTGACGTTGCACTCATTCAGGCAGCCAAGCGAGTCTGCAGAGAAGTTTTCAATACAACAGATTTAGCAGATGATGAGGATGGTCTTGTCAAAGATATTCGTGTACTCATCAGTAAACAAATAGACGAAATTAATTCGTATAAAGTACGTTACGAAGGACGAAAATATCCAGGAATGAGCCTACTTGATAAAGGGCTTGAGTACTTTATTCAATTCAATCAAAAAATCGATAATGTTACATTCTTTAACAAGTTAAAAGAGCACGAAGAAGACTTGATTGATTGGGAAGAAGATATCGTCTATGTAAAGAGTTTCTTTGACACGAATCAGAAAGAGATTTTTGATCAAGGCTTAGCCGGGTTGAACAAGTACGAAGAAAACAAAGCATATTTGTCAGAGGACACTGTAACGAAGGCTATGATGAGTCTTGAGGATATTATCAAAAACCCAATTCCTTATCGTAAAATTAAAGAAATTCCAGAATTAATTCACGAATTAGAAAAGCAAATGACTTCCCTCTTATCAGAGAAAAAAAATAATGTTCAAGAAAAGCTAAAGGTGGATTATGATGAATTGTCCCTATATGCTAAACAATACGGAGTATCTAACGAAACAAAGCAGCAAATTGAAGGTCGTTATACCAGCTTTCAGACTAATTTAGATGAATTTACTGATATTTATAAAGTTGATGCAACGATTGCTCAAAGTACAAGTTTTAAAGAACGGAGTATTCTCACCATCAAACGAGAAATTGCTGAATGGCAACGTAAAAAAGAAGGAGAGCGTCAAAGAGAACGTGGCGATGAGGTTGTTGAGCCACCAATTAGCGCGCTGGAAATTCGTACAGAAAGTGTAAAAGTGAAAAAATTAGTTGATATAAATATATTAAAGACAGAACAAGATGTAGACAAATATATTAATGCATTGTCTCATAAGTTAAAACAAATCATTAAATCAAATAAAGAAATCAAATTTATTGATTAACACATGGGTTTCTAAAAGATATCAGCACCGACAAAATTTAGTTTGTCGGTGTCTGTCATTTTCATAAGGAGTGAATGTATTGAATAAATCAGCATTAAAAAAATTCGCAATTGAAGCAAGAAGGGAATTACTTGAAAAAGTAGAACTTCAAGCTAGAAAACTGGGTATTACTGCGGAGTCAATTCAAAAAGTAAGTATAGAAAGTTCAGACGCTGTTTTCATTGAAGGTAGACAGCTTTCCGATACAGAAAGAAAACAGCGAAATAAACTTATTTCTCGAATTAATAATATAGGTTTTGATCATGTAATGAACGAGACGGCATACACATGGTTCAATCGTTTTGTGGCACTACGTTACATGGAGGTAAATGATTACCTTCCGACAAAAGTTCGCGTGCTTTCTTCCAATTCAGGTGGCGTAGAACCCGACATGATGAAAGAAGCATTGTCTTTAAATTTAAATTTGGATAAAGACTACGTATATGACTTAAAACTGAACAATAAAACAGATGAGTTATTTAAATACTTGATCAAAATGCATTGCAATGACTTGAATCGCTATATGCCATTTATGTTCGAGACGATTGAAGATTATTCTGAAATTCTTTTCCCCGATGGATTACTTGGAACAGATTCGTTTCTAAAGAAAATGACAAATACAGAGATAATATCCGAAAATAATTGGTATAAAGTGGAGATAATAGGATGGCTTTATCAATACTATATATCTGAAGAAAAAGAAGAAGTTTTTACAAATTTGAAGAAGAATATCAAAATAACAAAAGAGAAATTGCCAGCAGCAACACAGCTATTCACTCCTAATTGGATTGTGCGTTATATGGTAGAAAATTCCTTGGGGCGTATTTGGACAGAAAGTTACCCAAAAAGTTCATTAAAAAATGAATGGATGTATTATTTAAAGGAAGCAAGTCAAGAAGAAAATACTAACAAACAACTTAAAGAAATAAAGTACAAAAACGTAAATCCTGAAGAAATAAAATTTCTTGATCCATGTTGTGGAAGTGGTCATGTACTCGTATATGCATTTGATATTTTTTATGAGTTATATCTTGAAAAAGGATATATTGAAAGTGAAATTCCTATATTAATTTTAGAGAAAAATCTGTATGGAATTGATATTGACGATCGTGCAGCGCAAATGGCTTCTTTTGCAGTAATGATGAAAGCTAGAGAAAAATCCAGAAGAATCTTTAGAGATTCAATAAAACCAAATATTTATTCTATTCAAGAAAGTAATTGGCTTACAGATAATATGATTAAAAAAATCACAAAAAATAATATTGAAATTCAAAATATACTATTTTCTCTAAAAAATAATTTTAAAGATGCAAAAGAATACGGTTCATTATTAAAAGTTGAACTATCACAATATGGTTTGCTTGAAGAATTTCTTGAAAAATACAAATCAGAAGAAGTTGATTTGTTTGAATTAGTTGATAAACAAGTACTAGAAGAAAAACTACCATTATTGCTAAAACAATCTAATTTACTAAATGAAAAGTATGACGTAGTTTGTACAAACCCGCCTTACATGGGAAGAGGAGGGATGAATCCCAATCTCATAGGATATCTAAATACATATTATCCTGATACAAAGAGTGACTTATTTGCAGCTTTTATTGAAAGAGGTTTTGAACTACTAAAAGATTCAGGTTTCAATAGTATGGTTACTATGCAGTCGTGGATGTTTTTATCTAGCTATGAAAAAATGAGAAAAAAAATATTAGATCAAAAAACAATTTCAACTTTATTACACATGGATAATATGGTAATGGGAATTGCATTTGGAACTGCTGCTACAGTTTTTAGAAATGTACATGTAAATCAATACCTAGGAACATTTACTGAAGTAACTTACAAAGACATTAGTTCGAAAGAGACTCCGATTAAATTTCCGATTTTTGAAAATAGAAGCGGAAAAATTTCTGCAAAAAACCTAAAAAAAATACCAGGAAATCCAATTGCTTATTGGGTAAGTGAAAAGATGATAAAAAACTTTAATGGTCTCTCAATCGGTTCTTATTTAACAACAAGAGAAGGTATGGCTACTGCTGATAATAATAAATTTCTAAAAAATTGGTTTGAAGTTATAAATAATTCAATAAACTTTACTTGTCAAAGTACAAAAGATGCACTTGATAAAAAAATAAAATGGGTTCCTTACAATAAAGGAGGAAGTTATAGAAAATGGTATGGAAACAATGAATATATTGTAAATTGGGAAAATGATGGATTTGAAATTAAGAATAACATTGATAAAACAACTGGCAGAATAAGATCGCACAATTATAATGGTGAATTTAGTTTCAAAAAAGGTATAACGTGGTCTGCATTGAGTTCTGGAAATATATCCGTAAGACTATCCAATGAGGGTTTCCTTTTCGATTCTAAAGGAGCTAAAGGATTCTGTGATGATGAAAAAAAATTAAAATATATAATGGCACTTATAAATAGTAAAGTAGGAATGAGCTACTTAAAATTTATATCTCCAACAATAGATTTTAAAGTAGGAGATGTCATACAAATTCCATTACTTATTTCCGAAGAAGAAAAGGTAAATCAAAAAGTCGATGAAAATATTTTGATTTCTAAGCATAATTGGGACGCATATGAAACCTCTTGGGATTTTAAAAGACACCCTTTATTGATGCATGAGAAGAATCAAATAAGTTTTGAATCTTCATGGAATAAATTGAAAATTTATGAAGAAAACCAATTAAATAATTTTAAAAAAAACGAAGAGTTGTTAAACCAAATATTTATTGAAATGTATGGCTTACAAGGAGAATTAAGCCAAGAAGTGTGTGATGAAGATATTTCAATACAAAAAAGTGAATTAAAGGAGAACGTGAAGAGTTTTCTTTCTTATTTCGTTGCCTGTTACTTTGGTCGCTATTCGTTAGATAAAGAAGGTTTAATTTACGCAGGTGGAGAGTTTGATGTGTCTCAGTATAAAACATTTTCAATAGATGAAGACAATATTATTCCTATTTTATCAGGTGCATATTTCGAAGACGATATCATCACAAAAATTGTAGACTTTGTTCGAATAACATTTAGTGAAGAGACACTTGAAGAAAATCTAGACTTTATTGCAGCGGCGATTGGTCGAAAGAAAAATGAAACAGCAAGAGAAGCTTTGCGTCGCTACTTCTTAAATGACTTTTATAAAGACCATGTGAAAACCTATAAAAAACGACCAATCTACTGGTTATTTACATCAGGTAAAGAAAAAGCGTTTAGCTGCTTAATCTATATGCACCGTTATGATAAAACTACGCTTTCTCGTATTCGGACGGACTATTTACATGAAGTTCAAATTCGCTTAGATGCGGAAAAGAAGGACTTGCTTGATGTTATTGAAGGAGATTCTACTTCGAAAGAAATCAATAACGCTAAGAAAGAACTCAAGTCTCTCGATAAAAAAATTGATGAATTGAAAGCTTACGACGAGTTGCTTCATCATATGGCAGATATGCAAATTGAAATTGACTTAGATGATGGTGTGAAAGTAAACTATGAAAAATTTAAGGGTTTAGTGGCAAAGATATAACCGTAAGTAATTAAAAGGCAGGTAAATGCTATGAATATGATACAAATTGAGTCTGCACTACAAGATATTTTTAATGAACCGTTAAAAGATGGTGAACAACGAAAGCTTGTATTTTGGGTAGATAAAGACGAAGAATTTACGGATGAAATTGGTCAATTAACATTATCAAATGTTAAAATTCGAACACTATCTCACCAAAATTCATTTTATATAAAATATTTGTTGGAGGAAGCAGATTCGACGTCCTTTTATCTGATCTATACAACCTTAGAACTAAGTGCAGAAGACAATTGGTTAGTAGATACAGTACTTTATTCTAACACCTTTTTCGCGGATCGAATTTCACTTATCTTAAATGAACTTCAGATAGATTCCTCTCTTAGAGCGATTATTAAAAAACATGAAAGATTTTTTAACAATAAAGAACGCTTTCGTAAATTTCAGTCATTTGCTATCGATTCCTACTCAGAGGAAACAATTGAATTGGCGATTATGAGTGTATTGTGTAATGTGAAAACGCCGGATTTTGAAGCGCTGTTAAAAGAAGTGTTAATGGATACACTTGATGAGAATGAAAACCGACCCTTATCTCAACTGAAACGATTTTTTGATATAGATATATTTTGGCGATATGTTGCAAATTACTATGGCTATGTGCGCGAAACTAAGACCTTGAAGACTTTGTTTATACATTTAACCGTCACAGCGTTCACGCACTCTATAAGTGATGAATACGTAACGAGTGTAAAGGATTTTATAGCTGTAAGAAACAAGGCGAATTCGTTGGTGTTTATTGATCACTGGATGCATCATAAAGCAGATGCTGTAGTCTTTGATCAGTATTCTGAAATAGTAGAGCAGGAAATTAAGCTTTCAAGCATTCTACAAGATATTCCGATAGATGAGCTTAAACAGGCTGATATATTCCCTTATATCGATAAAGTCATTATTATCTACATTGCGAATAACTTAATGGAGGGGCTTGAAGACTATGGAGAGTACACGAAGCTGATTAAATTGAGACGTGTGAAACATTATTATGGAAAATACGCATCGATTTACGAAGCTCTCTATTACACAGTAAAAATGCAGGAGTTTTATAAAGCTCATCAACAAGGGATTTCACAAGGGCCAGCTA
This sequence comes from Exiguobacterium abrahamii, assembly GCF_015645365.1. Taxonomy (NCBI): domain Bacteria; kingdom Bacillati; phylum Bacillota; class Bacilli; order Caryophanales; genus Exiguobacterium; species Exiguobacterium abrahamii. The sequence goes on along the minus strand of NZ_JADOYC010000003.1, from coordinate 151,175 downwards.
TTGATTTATACAAAGCTTATCGTGATGAATATTACGTTATGGACACGTATTACCGAAAATTCTATGTGGCCTATGATGAAGAAAGCAATCACGAGTTAGTGAAAAAGTTAAAAGAAATTGTTGAACACTTGTATACCAACTGGTTTATCGGCGAATTGAGCTCTCATTGGTCACAATCAGTTAAGTCAGAAATGATTATGGAATGGTCGCTTCCAGGAATTCCAAGTCAGCAAAGTTTTTATTCGTCAACGATTGCTCCGCATGTTCGAAAAGGGGAACGTGTTTTCGTTATTGTTTCAGACGCTATGCGTTATGAAGTAGGATTGGAACTGATAGATCTTTTGAATTTTGAAACAACAGGTATTTGTGAGATGCAATCCATGCTTGGCGTAGTTCCTTCTGTAACGAAGTTAGGTATGGCAGCTCTGCTACCACATCGTAATTTAGATTTTGATGAAAACGGTCGTGTGCTGGTAGATGGAAAGGATTCGGCAGGACTCGAAAATCGCAAAAAGATTATCGAGTCTTATGTAGAAGAGAGTCTCGCCATTCATTTCCAAGAGATGCTTGCCATGAATAAAGCTGGTCGTCGAGAAGCTTTTAAAGGGAACCGCGTTGTATATATTTACCACGACACAATTGATGCGATGGGTGATAAAGCTTCTACTGAAATTTATACGTTTAATGCGGTTGAAACAGCCTTAAATCAGTTAAAGGCATTAGTTAAAATGATTCGCGATGAATTAGGTGGAACGAACATCTACGTCACTGCTGACCATGGCTTTTTATATCAACGTGATGCCTTAGAAGACAGTGATAAAATAGGTAATGAAGTGTTAAATACAGTCGAATTAAAACATCGTTATATATTGTCGAAAGAAAAGCGAGAAATTTCCGGACAACTTGGCATTAACCTATCTTCAATTGTAGATAATGAAAAGCAACTGACAGCCTATGTACCAAATGGGACGATTCGGAATCGTATGCAAGGGAGTGGTGTCAACTTTGTTCATGGTGGTGCCAGTTTACAAGAAGTTGTGGTTCCATTAGTTGTCTACAAAAACAAAAGAGTTGGTCAAAAGGGATCTTATGTTCTTCAAAAAGTAGACATCAAACTCACGAGTTCGACACGTAAAATTACGAATAGTATTTTCAATTTGAATTTTTTCCAAACAGAAAAAGTCGAAGATAAGATGATTCCGCGTACAGTGGTTATTTGTATCGAAGATGCAGATGGGACGGTGTTATCCAATGAAGAAACAATTATTGGAGATCGTACCTTTGATAACCCTGGAGATCGTATATTTAAGCTTCAATTTGTCTTGAAAAGCATTTCGTATGATCGTAACAAAACTTATTATTTACTTGTAAAAGATTTAGAAACAGGAGTTGTAACAGAGAAGATACCATTCTCCATTAATTTAGGAATTGTCAGTGATTTTGACTTTTAATTGAGGAGGTGTACTTGTGGCAGAGGGAACAGAGGAGAATTCGACACTAGATCTTGATAAGAAATTAAATGATATCTTTGCTGGGCGAGTTGTTCGTAAAGACTTAACTAAACTCATTAAAGAAGGTGCAAATGTTCCTGTATATGTACTTGAGTATTTATTAGGAATGTATGCAGCGACTGATGATGAGCAGAGCATTCAAGAAGGGGTAGATCGCGTAAAAAAAATCTTGACTGATAACTTTGTTCGTCCAGACGAATCAGAAAAGATCAAATCAAGAATTCGTGAACTGGGACAATATTCAATTATTGATAAAGTGACAGTAGCTTTAAATCCGAAGATTGATACGTATGAAGCAGAGTTTTCGAATCTCGGATTAAAAGGTGTTCCGATTCCTTCTAATTTTGTAAAAGAGTTTGATAAACTTCTTGTCGGTGGCATTTGGTGTATGGTCAAGATTGATTATTATTACGATGAAGAAGGACGAGCTTCAAATCCATTTAGTGTTAGCAGTCTTCAACCAATTCAAATGCCGAACATGGACATGAATGAGGTATTTGAAGGGCGCAAGCAATTTACAAAAAATGAATGGATTGATGCCTTGATTCGATCGACTGGGATGGAACCGACACAATTAGAAGAACGTGTAAAGTGGCATTTACTTTTACGACTGGTACCTCTCGTAGAAAACAACTATAACATGTGTGAACTTGGACCTCGTGGAACAGGAAAATCACATGTATACAAAGAAATTTCACCTAACTCCATTTTAGTATCGGGTGGACAGTCAACAGTAGCCAATTTGTTCTATAATATGTCTACTCGAAAAGTTGGATTGGTTGGAATGTGGGATTGCGTTGCATTTGATGAAGTCGCAGGTATTCGATTTAAAGACAAAGATGGTATTCAAATTATGAAGGATTACATGGCTTCAGGATCGTTTGCCAGAGGTAAAGAAGAAAAGAACGCTTCGGCCTCTATGGTGTTTGTTGGTAATATCAATCAAAGTTTAGATGTCTTATTAAAAACCTCTCATTTATTTGCACCGTTCCCTGAGGAAATGGCAAATGATACGGCATTTTTTGATCGAATGCATTATTATATGCCCGGCTGGGAAATTCCCAAAATGCGACCAGATTTCTTTACTGATAAATACGGATTCATTGTAGATTATATAGCTGAATTCTTTAGAGAAATGAAAAAACGCTCGTTTGCGGATTCAATAGACCGTTATTTTAAATTAGGTAATAACTTAAACCAACGAGATACTATAGCCGTGCGCAAAACAGTATCAGGAATGGTAAAGCTCATCTATCCAAATGGAATTTATACGAAGGAAGATATTGAAGAAATTTTGCGTTATGCATTAGAAGGACGTCGCCGAGTTAAGGAACAACTAAAGAAAATTGGTGGTATGGAATTTTATGATGTGATGTTCTCTTATATCAATAAAGAGACACTAGAAGAAGAACATGTTTCCGTACCGGAACAAGGTGGTGGAAAGCTCATTCCTGAAGGCATGGGTAAGCCTGGACATGTCTATGTTGTAGGACATGGTAACTCAGGTATGATAGGCGTTTACAAACTCGAAAATCAAGTTGTCAGTGGAACGGGTAAGTTTGATAAATCAGGTGTTGGTTCTTCTCGAGAGACAAAAGAAAGCTTAGACACAGCTTTTCGTTTCTTCACATCTAACAGTAAAAGCATTAGTAATACCATTAGTACCAAAACAAAAGATTACTTGATGCATATTAGTGATCTTCAAGGAATTGGACTAACGAATGAACTTGCGATTGCGGAACTAATTGGATTATGCTCATCGGCATTAGACAAACCGGTTCAAGAAAGTACAGTTGTTATTGGTAATATGACTGTTGGGGGAACAATCGCAAAGGTTGAAGAATTTGCAAGTGTTTTACAAGTGTGCGTCGATGCAGGCGCGAAAAAAGTATTAATCCCTGCATCATCTGTTATGGATTTACAAACTGTCCCACCTGATTTATTAGTCAAAGTACAACCAGTATTTTATGCAGACCCAACAGATGCTGTATTTAAGGCACTAGGTGTAAGTTAAATCGACAAGAAATATTCGGATGAATATTATGTTTATAAGATAAGAGAATGAACATAAATTGTTCAAAAACACCATCATGATATAAAAGGAACAGCCCGTTTTGGACTGTTCCTTTTGCTTATACATATTCAACTAGTGAAGGTTTTATCTCCATCTCTTCAAGTGTCGTCCATAACGATTCCATCGCTCGATCGGCATCTTGATAAAAGTGACGTCCACGGACACGCCAGAATTGCCAGCCTGCGCGCTCCAATACTTTTTGTCGGAACATATCTGCTTCATAAGCGTCTGGACCGTGCCAACGTTCTCCATCACATTCGACAGCAAGGCGATTGTGTTCACCTTCAACGACGAGATCAATCCGGTAGCCATTGACTTGTACTTGTGGTGTGACGAGGTAACCACGTGCAACGAGGCGACGATAGACAGCTTCTTCGAATGGAGAATCAAAACGATGTTTCACACTATCGAATGATGCTTGGTCACCGAGGGGATTTTGACAATACCCAAGTAATTTATAGCGCATACAATTGTTATTTCCGATATCGTTTAACGTCACAGAATGGAACAAAATCATTTGATCGCGGGCTCGACTGGCCGCGACGTTGAAGCGTTGACTATCCGTCTCTTTTGTCATCGACATGAAGCGTGTATTCGGTGCGACGACCATTGAGAGAAGCATGACATCTCGTTCGTCTCCTTGGAACGTATAAGCATCTCCGAAGCGTACTTGATGCTGCATCAAGACATCAATTCCGATTTCCGATGTTGCGATCCGCTCGATTTGTGTCGCTTGCGCATTTCCAAGTAACGAAACGACACCGAACGTCCGATTGTGATAGAGCGGATCTTGAATCATTCGTTTTAATTCAGCAACAATGGCACGAGCTTCCGGAATGTTGACCTTATCCGTCGTCGTCTCGTCGACATAGCCATAACTGACGAAATGATTTTTTACCGCAGGATTCAGTCGTTCAGCTCGCTGTGGTAAGCGGAGTGGAACAATCGTACCTTCATAGACATGAGCGTTACTGAAGCCGATGATTTCCGGGACGCAGCGGAAGTGTTCCCGTAATCCAACTTTTGTACTGAACTTAACGGAAGCGAGTGAATAGAGGCTACTCGTTCCATCGAACAACGCCATCGTGGAATCATCCCCAAAATAGGTCTTTCGCTTTTCTTCGACGTTATCCCGATTATCAAAGCTCGTCGGACTAATTTGGCGATCATCTCCGACGATGATGGCTTTACGTGCCCGTGATAAGAGAGAAATCGCGTCCATCGTGCTTTGAGAGCTCTCATCAAAGATGATGACGTCAAAGAGATCACTTGCTGCCTTGAAGGATTCGAGCACACGGTTGACAGGCATGATCCAGACCGGAATCGCGTCTTGCGCCTGCATCATTTGTTTAGCTGCTTCTTTTCGGTAACGTGGGGCATGTTTCCCAGTCCCTTTGCCGACTTTACGAATCAACGTCGCCCAGCTGTTCAGTTGCTCTTGTTTCGAAGGCGTCATCCGCTTGAGTTGTTCTTTCCATGCCAGTGTGGCACATAGACGTGCGACGGTTTGACCTTCTTCCTGCTCGAGGCGGTGCAAGTGTTCACGCTCGTCTGCATCACTTAATGCTTCCAGTCGAGTTTTAACATAGGCAAGGTGCCAGGCATCTCGAAGTTCGAGCGCGTGGAACGTCGGTGCACTATTCGTCCGTAACGCCGTGATCCAATTTGGTGCTGCTTGCTCGAGTATGTCACTAAGGGTTTGTAAACGGCTCGCTCGATGTTCGTTTGTTTCTAGAACTCTTAGTTCTTCATAAATAGCTGCATACTGATCCGTATCCCAGTCACGAATTGCCTGTTGTAAAGGTAAGGTGATGGGATGCGTCAATTCTGCCACGTCGAGTAGTGATAACCAGGTCTGCTGCTCCGCTGTTAATTCATCTAAACGATTCAGCTCTAATAACGTTTCGAGTGCATGTGTTTGCGTTTTCAGCCAGTCCGCTTCATACATGAAATCGTGGTGTTCGTAGCTTGCCTGCAATGGACGAACGACTTGTGTGAAATGTTGCATGATGTCGTCTAGAGAGCGGAAGACATCAAGTGCTTTTCGGTACGTTGTGATTTCAGGCATCGTCACCTCAATCGAGTGATGCTCGAATCGATGTTTAAAGGTACGTTCCAATTTTCGGAGTGAGTCGCTGTACGTCAGGTGCTGTAAAAATAATGTGACATCAGTAGCACTTGTTAATCGTTTTTGATCAATCATCACTTCGTCTAATAGGAAGGCGTATTTTTTTCGTTTTGTCCACTTGAAGAACATACCATCGACCTTATTGCCTTCAAACAACGGCAAGAGTTCTGTTGCGAGCACAGCGACATCTTGATCGGTTTCCGGAATCGTGAAGTCGTGAAGAGAGACGATTCGTTCAAGTTGCTCGATCTCATGCAACGCCCGCTCGAACGATAAGCGATCTTGTTCGAGTTCATCGAAATCAGATGGGTGTGCCAACCAATGACGATACAGATTCACTGTCCATTGCTCAAGAAGTGGATATTTTCGAGACGACTGACGCAACCAGTCTAAGAGTTGATATTTCGTATCATCAGAGGCAGATTTCATCCAGGCTACTGATGAAGCGATTGGTTCAAGTTCGCGTAATGTTTGTACTTCATTGACGATCTCTTTAAAAAGTAATGGTTCGGCAAAAGACGTTCGTGTAGGACGACGCCCTAAGATTTTAAGTTCAGCCAATGCCTCTTGGTCTTGCATCAATTCATATAATTCTTGAATATCGATCGCACTCATCGGTGCTTCTTCTGTTAAGAGTGGCGTTGGGATGTGTGTTGAAAGTGTTGATTGACTGATCCACTTGGCCCATTCGAGTGGTGTTTTTGTTTCTTGTCCAATCGTTAGACCATCATGTTCGACGATGGCTTGATCGAGCATCGTCCGACGAGTCGATGCAATCTCTTGACGAATCGACTCTAACCGCTGGCGAATCGTCGTAGCACTGGCTTCCAGTTCTTCAGCAGACGTCTTGTTCAAATAACTTGAGATTCCATGTAAGGATGTTTCTGTCTGTTTGATCGTCTTTGAATCTGCCCCAAGAACGGAAACGGCAAGTTCACGAATTTCAGCAGGTAACTTATCACGAAGAACAGTCAGCGCGTGCTCTTTTTCACTTGTGACAAGGACCCGCTTACCATGTGCCAACAGGTGCGAAATCAAATTTGAAATTGTATGGCTTTTCCCGGTACCGGGAGGACCTTGAACGACGACACCGGCATTGTTACTGAGTTGTTGTAGAATCCGTTTTTGTTCTTCGTTATACGGAAGAGGGAATAGAATCTCTTCTCCGACCGCTTGCCACTCTGTTCGATCTTGTTGATCGAGTGCGGCGATGGCAGCATCGTCAGAAGTAAAAAACTGCTCGAGTGCTGGTGAGAGTGGTAGGTCCTGTTCAATGGCTTCAGCCAGATGCTCATGTTCTTCTACCCAACTATGATTAGATTTAGGACGACGGTAGAGACAGACGTTTGGCAAGACGTAGACATCTGCTTCCTCACCATAGGCATGATCCGCATGCAATAAGCGTAAGACTTGTTCACTCCGCTCTTGGAGTTGGTCCTTGTCCCATGGATTAAAGTCAAAAGCATGATCTTCTTTAAAGGCAAGCTCATACTCAGAAAGCTCGGCTTTCATCCAAACACTATCCCAGTTCAACATGTCCAACTCGAGCTTTGGCAAGGTCGGTGTCGTTTCGATGCGGAAGACGCTCTTTTCCGTATCAAAATCAATGACAGCCGGTCGAACGAACAAAGGACGTTTGATGGATTGGGTTGGCCAATGAAGATGACCGAACGACCAGACGATTTCGTGTGTATCATTATCTGTCGTTTGGAATTGATACATGCGGTACATCAAATCATAGAGGGCTTGGGCTTTTTCATGTTGTCTTTTTTTCTCTTTCCAGTCTCGAACGGCTAATTCATAAGTCGTCCAAACGGAAGTCAATTCAGTAGGGAGAGAAGCCTTTGGTGTGACGTCATCGCCATTAATGACAGTCCATTCAGTAAGTTTATTGGGAAGTATGGGACGATCCGTCGTGAAAGCAGGCTGGAACTTTACTTCGACTACGGTTTGTTGACTTTCATCAGACGTCGAGTTGACGTTCGGGAAAGCAAGTGTCGTCTCGTCTAAAATCGCGGTATAGGTCTTCGTATCGCGTTGCGTTTTTAATCCTAGTTTTTTGACGGAAGCCATGAATTGAAACAGATTGATCGCTTTTGTTCGAGTAGTGCTCATTACTAGATTGCTCCTTGTATGTAAATTTAAAAGTTAGGAAATTAGAGACTGTTTATTGAAAAATAAATCGATTAATTCCTATTTTTTAGGACAGTATTAGTATACAAGGAAAGGGGATAGAGAGAATAGTGCAAAGCAAAAAAGACCTTCTGAATTATTTATCGGAAGGTCTTTTATAATTATGGAAGGTCGATCGTTATGCTGTTGTCAGAAGAAGAATCAATCGGATCTCCTGTAGCAGGATCTGTTGGTAATCCAATCAAGAAATCAAGAGAAGTTAACGTATTAGCTGATTCTTCCATAAAAACATAAAAGCTACCCTTATCAGTCATACCGGCTTTTAGAAGTGGCAAATCTGCGTCTGGATCATAGCTTTTGTTAAGTGTGAACTTTCCTACAGGACTATACTCATTTATACCGTTATTGATAAAGGTGCCGGCAAACGAGTAGTAATAGTCTATTGATGTATTATTTTGAATAGTTGCACCTACTTTTAATACGGAAGTAGGCTCTACATCAAACATAAATTTTTTGACAAATGGCTCATAATCGGTGACCTCTCCAACTTCGATTTGATTGATTTCGTAAAAGAAATTAGGGGCTAGTTCAATTTTTTTATTAACCTTTAGTAGTTTCAAAGAACTGTATGACCCATAGTACTTTTCTGTTTGATCATAAATTTTTTTATCAGGTGCATCTGCTGTATCGACAGAAGTATCTTGTTCTGTCTCAGAGTCGCTAGTTATTGGTTCTTCAGCAGTTGTCTCTTCATCAACAAGATCATTTGTATTCGTGTTATCAGTATTGTCAGAAGAACTAGTAGTAGATTCTGAATTAATCTCAGTGGGGGCTGAAGTAATCACTTCGTACGAGGTCACTAAGAACAGGATGCCAAAAGGTAAGACAAACTTCCATATTCGAGGAAGCTCTTTAAAAGACTGATACTTTAACAAAAAAAGCATACTCATAAAAATGCCTACTATACCAATGCAAAGTATGATGTAAAAAATATTTTCAAAACGAAGTACAGTGGCAAATACAGTGAGTGTAAATAGTGTGAATAGCAAAATAGTCGGGATGAAAATCTGTGGAGAGGGTCGACTTTTAAGATTTTTGTAGCTGTAATAGAGCATCCAACAGAGTGAACTAAATATGATGACAAATAAAGTCGGTAGCATTATGATTTCATGTTGACCATCTTGCTGATACAACGCATATACATTGAGTAGGGATAAGATAAACAGGAGACTACTTAACCAAAGTAGAAGGGTGGTGTTCTTTACTTTTTCGGAAGACTTATTCTCTTTTACAATTTGATAGCGATAAGCGATTGTTGCGATTAGAATCACTAATGAACAGTAATGTAAGATTGTGAATATAGATTGCATATTAGATAGACCTCCTTCTTCAGAAACAAGACCAAGGTAGCATTGATAAAATTCCCTTATTACATTAAAAACAATCAATTTATCTACATGAAAATCGAATTATTTGAGTGAATATATAAAATGAATGGAATTTAGTTAGATTATGAAATCAAAAGATTACTAACTAAAATATAGTTTGTGAATAAAAAAAGAAGGCTCTGGAAGCGATGTCGAACATGCTTCTAGAGCCTTCTAATTATACGTTTAGGGTGTTGTCTGCAATATTGAAGATGATACACTAGCATATTTCGCTAAATCTTTATTCAAAATAGTCGTCATCTCCATTTGATGCTCATTTGCTTTTTCTGTCGTCCACTTCTCTTCACTAGATATCGTTATGGTCTGCATAATCGCTAATTTTAGACTCTGTTTAATTAGATTTGGATAAGAGTCGATTTTACTGAGCGGAGATAAATTCGAGAATTTCGAGTTTCCGGAAATCGTTATTAACGCTAGGTTACCTAAGCTATGCAAATCACGGTTATCCCATTTCATTCCGTCAATTGGATGTTGTGGAAAGAAGTGCTCGATAGAATTTCTGAACTGGAACTGCCAGTCATCATTTAATGGAGATACGAGTTGTTTGTTCTTATATGAGTAGCCATCACGGAAGATTAAATAATCTAGATAAGAAAAAACGATTCGTTCTATTTCAAACCCTGATTTCGTCTCATAATTAGATTCGCTGACTTTCTTACAACAGTACTGCTCTAGTAATTTAATGAGATTCGTTGATTCATCATTTAGTAATTCAGAAAGGACTAGTGATATCCAGTGCATGGTTTTTGGAGAAGTGTAGGTGATACGCAAACAAGATTGAAGTGTTCTTAATTTTTGGTTCTGCTTTTCACGTTTCAGTGTTCCAACGTACGCTGGTTTATCACTATTTCTTTTTGTATCCCGGTACTTTTCTAACCGTTGCAAAGACCACTTACCTGTTTCTTTATAATCTTTGACAAATTCACGTTTTACAATGTACTTGTCATACAAGACACGACATTTCAACAAAGTAAATAAAAAACGTTTGGCGTTGTCAGGACTGTTCCAAGACCACTCTAAAGTTTGGAGAAAGTGTTTATCATCTAAACTAGCATTTGAGTTAGGATCCTTTAAGACAGCATTCACCTGTAGTAAGAAATTAGGGAAAGAGATGGTTGATTCAAACCGCTCATTTTCATCTTCAAGTTCTTTGCTCTTCGTGTCCAGTGTTTTGCTGCTATCTAGAATAGCAAGTAACGGTTTTTTAGATTGTGAGGTACTCTTTTTGTTATCGATTTGATCAACGATCGTATCAAAACTCTCAATTTTAGATTGGAGACTACTCCAATTATGGGTGAAGAGAAGCTTTCTGTGATTTGGATCAAAATTCATTTGTACGTAAGAATTCATATTTGAACAAGTGTCCCAAATCATTGCACCAACGTGTTTATCTTGATCGGTTTTAAGCACTTCGAGTAATTTTGCTTTTGCGATTTCGTGAAGTTCTAATTGCTCACCACGCGTATTCATAATCTCGAAGTAATGATTTAAATCAATATTTTTTGGAACTTGGACTCGAATCAAAAAGACGGATTCTAGTTTTTTAGCAAATTTTTCTTTATTGATCGGATTCGTTTCGAAGTAATTTTGAATGATATGATAACCATTTAAAATTTCAGCGGAAGCTAGTTCTTCTGGTAATGTGTAAGCTTTATCATCACTAAGATAAGCAAGTGTACGATTTGATGTGTCACGCGCTTCGAAGCGGAGGGCCTCTTTTGAAAAAGAGAACTTCAGACAGCGTTCAAGTAAATACAACGTCGTTAAGCGTTGTTGACCGTCAATGACTTCATAGACGTTGTTGTCGGTCTGATTGACGATTAGGTTTCCGAGGAAATATGTCTGGTCATCATTATCAAGAATGGCACTATCAATATCCTCAATCAACTGGAGGATTTGAAGTTCGTTCCAAGCATAATTCCGCTGATAAATCGGAACTGAATAATTAGTGTTTTTGAATACATTTGCTACTGGTATGACTTTCAGATTATCGCTCATATTAGCACCATCCATTCAAGGAAGAAAGTTTGTTATACACTGCTTGGTATTTCTTTTTGTTGTTTAAATCAACGGCTGGTTGCTCTAGTACATATAAATCTAATTCTGTCGGTGTATTCATTTCACTGATGATCGTAAAAATACCGAGTCCCACGTTGAGACGTTCATGCTTACCTATTGCGTACTTGTTAGTCGTTTCCTGATAGATAGCATTCATGACTAATCGGAGAGAGTAACTCCAAGTATAAAAGTAATCGAGTACCGATTTATTCAGGCTTTCAATCCCAAAACGATCAGCAAAAAATAGCAAGGAGCATTCAAACAATTGCATGATGTAAGTATCACCGGTTCCTTTACGTGGTATTTGATTTTCGTCTTCTGGATAGGACTGTTTAATGAGCTTCTGGATTTGTTCTAGTAGCTGTCCATAATGAAGGATGTAGTCGAAAAAACGCTTTCCGGCAACTAATGGTTGTGTCAGTTGGAACTGATTCAAAGAATTTGAAGCGAGCAGTTCATGATGACCATTTTTATTAAATTGTTCTATGAACAAATTACTAGCTTTATGGTATAACGCATAATTGTAGACGTGCGTGGTGTCAATTCCCTTGAAAGCATCAATTTTACTCGAGGAATAACCGAGACCATGTTTTCCTTTATACCATTGAGTTAACGGATATAAATAGTTTTTAAATAGATTACTCAAATCCTCTTGATTGACAGCCTCCCAACGACTAATGACATTCACCTTTTGTGACTCATCTTCGGCTGTCATTTCACGAAGATGATAAGATTTGAGGAGATCATGAGGGGCTAACGCTTTTCCTCGTGAATTTTGAGAATCAAAAAATTGAAAAGCTTCTTGTTCCTTATCTGTGACGATTTGAACGGTTGTGCATTTTTCTAAAAGATAATTTTTAAAGCGAACTTGTTCATCAGAGTTTAACTCATTCGTTTTTCTAGAAAGAATGCTGTGATTCGTCAGTATTGCATTTGTAGATAGCTCAGAATACTCTTCTTGCAATAATGATTGATCTGTATCACCTAGACAATAAAGTAATATCGAAAGGGTAGTGAGTCGTTGTTGACCGTCAACGATATTGTATGTATTACTATGATCTTTTTGAAGAATGACAGACCCCAGACGATATTCATCTAAATCATTCTGAAATGCTTCATAAGTATCGATGAACAAAAGATTTGTTGAGCGTGCACTCCATTTATAAGGTCGTTGATACGAAGGAATACGGAGAGGAATATTGAATAAATCACGTAATGGAAGTATTTCTAGCTCGTTTGTTAGTAAGGCCATTAAGAGTCTCCTTTATTTTTTCTTTTAATTATACCTATTTTTTACATATATACCTCTTTTTTTATTATTTTATGTACTATAAAGATGAAGTATCAAAAAGTGAAGCGAAAATGATTTAAGGAGTGTACAGTATGAAAGCTAAACTTTATCTAATGGAAGGGCTCCCGGGCTCAGGTAAAACAACAACAGCTGAAGCATTAACTCGTCTATTGCAAAAGGAACAAATCAATACACGCCTTCATATCGAAGGTGATCTCAACCATCCTGCAGATTATGAGAGTGTCGCTTACTTAACGATGAATGAATGGATAGACTTTCAAAGTAAATACGCTTCACTCGATGTCTTACGATTTGCTGAGGTGTTCAATGACTACGTGCTGGTATCATATCGTCAGTGGCAGTCAAAACAGGATGTTCCTGAAGTAGCGCTTACATTTCTCCAAGCACGTGATATCTATGAACTACCGTTCGAGTTGTATCAGTCATTGATCTTTAAGAAGTGGGAAGCGTTCGTCACTCAAGCGTTAACGACGGATACAACATATGTTTTTGAGTGCTGTTTCTTGCAAAATCCATTGACGATGGGGCTCATCAAATACGATCTATCGGAAGCGACGTTGCGAGCGTATATTGAACGCATAGCGACGATTATCGCACCGTTACAACCCGTTCTCGTTTATGTTGATCAACCGGATGTAGAACAAAGCTTCCGTAAAGCACTAAAAGAGCGTCCGACAGAATGGGCGGACGGATTCGTATCCTATTACACAGAGCAAGCATATGGTGTGAATCGCTCGTTATCAGGAGTGGAAGGAACAATTGCGATTTTACAGGCGCGAAAAGCACTGGAGCGTCAGTTGTTAGAAATGCTTCCGTTTAGAATAGAGGTATTCGGAAATGAAGATTTTTCAGTAGAAGCAAGACAAGTCTGGTTAAAGCAGTTGATTCAGTCAACTGTGCGTTCGACTTCTTTAAGCGAGAGCTAACTAAAAGGCGATTCCAAGTTACGGAATCGCCTTTTAGTAAATATAAAATGTGATATTACACCGACACTTCACTCACTACATGATTGACTTGCCACTGGACGCCAAACGTATCTTCGACGATTCCGTATGCTTCACTCCAGAATGTCTTTTGGATCGGCATGATGACGGTACCGTCTTTTGCGAGTTGATCAAATGTCTTCTGTAACAGATCCACGTCAGATAAGTGGAGTGCCAAGGTAACATTCTGACCAATCGTGACCGGATCATGTGGCATTGCGTCTGAGAACATTAAGCGGGTACCATGAACGATCAGTTCAGCATGGAGAACAAGTGACTGCATCTCTTCTGGATAGGGCTGACCATCAGGACCGGGACCTGGTCCGAACTCCATGATGTCCGGTAGTTCTTGACCGAAAACCCGTACATAGAACGTGATTGCCTCGCGCGTGTTGCCGTTAAAGACGAGATACGGATTGATTGGCATGGGAAAGCTCCTCTCTAAAAAAGCGAAGTGTGTTTTTTTTAGTATACCAAACATTTGTTCGTATTAAAAGAAAGATCGAACTCTTTTCGAAGTGAATCGAGTATTAATGATAACGTTTTCATATTTTCTGATATTTATAAAAAAATAGGTTGCAACTTCCAAAGAGACTTCGTATACTAAATTTATCGAAAGCGCTTTCGGTGAAATGGAGTGAGTAGCATGGGAACAATTTATGATTTAGCGAAGATGACCGGTTTTTCAATTACAACGGTCTCAAAAGCCTTAAATAATTATTCGGATGTCAGTGAAAAGACGAAAGCGAAAATCGTCCAAGCAGCAGCCGAGATGGGATACTTACCGAACGCGCACGCCCAGTCGCTCTCGACGAAACGTTCGTGGACGATCGGTGTCATGTTCTCGGAAGCACATGGCGTCGGAATGATGCATCCGTTCTTCAACGCGATCATTGAGAGTTTCCGAAAAGCAACAGAACAACAAGGGTATGACCTCATCTTCGCATCGCGGAACTTACGCAATCGTGATATGAGTTACCTCGAGCATTTCCGACACCGGGCAGTCGACGGCATCGTCGTCATCTGCTCCGATCAGATGGACCAGCACGTCCAGGAGTTGATTCAAAGCACGATTCCAATCGTCGTCGTCGACATGGACAGTGCCGATTGTAGTGTCGTCTACTCGGATAACATCACCGGTGGCACACTCGCCGTCAATCATTTGCACGAACTTGGTCATCGGTTGATTGCCCACATTGCAGGGGATACGTCGACAGATGCCGGAAGAGCGCGGATTGAAGGCTATCAGCAAGCGATGGAAAAACTTGATTTGCCGATTCCGGGCGGTTATCTCGTCAACGGCGGATTCTTTTCCGGGGAAGAAGGAAAGCGGGCAATGAACGAGTTGCTGGCATTACCTGAACGACCGACAGCAGTCTTTGTTGCTGGGGATGAAATGGCAATCGGTGCGATTGAGGCGATTCATGAAGCCGGGTTACGGATTCCGGAAGACATCTCAGTCGTTGGGTACGATGATATCTACATGGCGCAGTACATCACACCGAAGCTGACGACAGTCCGGCAAGATACGGAAACGATCGGTCAGCACGCAGCATCAGTCTTGATTGAACAGATCGTCAATAAAAAACGGGTCACGACACGCGATGTCATCCCGGTTAACTTGATGGTTCGTCAATCGACAGGTCCAGTACCTGAATAACACAATGGTTGTTTCGGAATCGCTCTCGCTCGTTGTCAGTGAGGAAAAGCGAGAGCGATTTCGAAATCATTTTTTATCACTTTTTCCGAAAGGGCTTTCGGGAATTTTCTTTAAAGCCTTTTCGAAAGCGCTTTCGATATTTTTGAATAACAAATTGAAACCGCTTACCTATAAGCGGAATACTTAACAAAAGGATGAGATGAGATGAAGAAGCAATTAGTTAGCGTGTTAACAGTCGGTGCGTTAACAGCAAGCGTCCTTGCTGGATGTTCAGGTAGCAGCGAAGAAAAGACGAGCGGCGGGAAAGACGTCTTAAAAATCTGGTCGTTCACAGATGAGTTGAAAGAGCCAATCAAAAAGTTCGAAGAGAAGAACGGTGTCAAAGTCGAATTGACGATCGTACCGATCGCCGACTACCCGACGAAGTTGAAACCAGCACTTGAAAGTGGCGTCGGAGCACCGGATATCTTCACAGGTGAGATTGCGTTCCTCAAACAATGGGTTGATGCCGGCTACTGGGCGAACCTCTCTGAAAAACCGTTTAACGCAGACGAAGTCAAAGATGACTATATCCCGTACGTCTATGACATGGGGAAAGATAAGGACGGTAACGTGCGTGCGCTGTCATGGCAAACGACACCAGGTGGCGTCTACTACAAACGCAGCATCGCGAAAAAAGTCCTCGGCACAGATGATCCAAAAGAAATCGGCGGCATGATGGACTCGATGGACGGCGTCTTCGAAGTCGCTGAAAAAATGAAGAGTAAAGGCTACAAGATGTTCCCAGATGAAGGATCGATCCGTTGGTTCGCACAAGGGAATGACCCACAACCTTGGGTCAACGATAAGCAAGAGCTCGTCTTGACGCAAGACAAGAAGGATTACATGGATTACGCAAAAGAACTTCGGACGAAACAATACACAGCACTTGCACCAGAATGGTCACCATCATGGTTCGCAGGCATGGATAAACCGGTCAAAGTTAAAGAAAATGGTAAAGAGACGGAAACAGAAGTATTCTCTTATGTTCTCCCGACATGGGGTCTTCACAGCGTCCTCAAAGAAAACGCGAAAAAATCAGCGGGTGACTGGGCGGTCACAAGCGGACCGAGCCCATACTTCTGGGGTGGTACGTGGTTAGGTGTCTACAAAGATTCGAAGAAACAAAAGCTTGCCTATGATTTCGTCAAGATGATGACGCAAGACGAAGCATTCTTAACAGATTGGGCAAAAGAAACAGGTGACGTGTTAGCGTACAAACCAGTTACTGAAAAAATCAAGACCGACTTCAAAGATGAGTTCCTCGGCGGACAGAACAACTATGAGTTCTTCCTTGATCAAGCAGACAAGATTACTCCAGGGATCGTCACGAAATATGACCAACAGCTCGATACATTGTACGGTGCATCGGTCATGGAATACGTCCAAGGTAAAAAATCAAAAGACGAAGCACTTGCTGAATTCTACAAAAAAGTCAAAAACGCGTATCCGGACGTCAAAGTACCGGAATAAGGAGAGTAGGTGGGGCGATCCTCGCCTCACCTCTTCTTGTTTAAGAAAGGGGTTTGACCTGTGAAAAAACTTGATCGCCATGGGTATCTGTTCATCGCACCGTTCTGGATTGTCTTCTTGATCTTCAGCATCTATCCGGTTGCCTTGACTTTCTATTACAGCTTTACGAACTACACGGGCGCTGAAGGCGAACAACTCGTCGGACTCGCGAACTATACGCGGTTACTCGGGGATACGTACTTCATCGAAGCGTTCTTTAACACTCTGAAGATTTGGGGGCTGAACTTCATCCTTCAGATCGGCGGCGCTTTACTACTCGCCTTATTGTTCTCGGATCTCCAGTTGAAACTAAAAGGACTTGCCTTCTTCCGGGCGACGTTCTACTTACCGAACTTGATCACGATCAGCTCGGTCGCTTTATTGTTCGGCATCTTGCTCGACTGGCAGCATGGTTCACTGAACATGATGTTGCTGAAAATCGGAATCATCTCGGAGCCGATCAACTGGTTGACGCAACCGGTGACCGCACAAATCTCCGTCTCGCTCATCCTGACATGGATGTGGCTCGGTCACTCGTTCATCGTCGTCATGGCGGGGGTATCCGGGATCTCGAAGGACTACTTCGAAGCAGCCTTGATTGATGGAGCAACACGTTGGCAAATCTTCTCACGCATCACGTTGCCACTCTTAAAACCGATTTTGCTCTACATCATGATCACGTCGTTGATTGGTGGTCTGCAATTGTTCGACCTCCCGATGTTGATTACGGATGGTGTCGGTGCGCCAGATGGTGCCTTGAACACGATGGTGCTCTATCTCTATAACCAAGCTTTCAAATACAACAACTATGGCTACGCCGCTGCTGTCGCATACGGACTGTTTGCCATCACGCTCGTCTTTTCAATCATCGTCTTCAAAGGGATGTTCCGAAAAGAACGTTCGCCGAAAGGAGCCTGACCGATGGAACGAAATGCAGAAGCACGTCGGATCGTGCCACAAACGGAGGAACAACCGGAGCGTTCCGAACGCCCGCTCAAGTTGACGCCACCACCGAAACAAAAGAAAGCCTGGTTCGGCAAAAGTGTTATCTATATTGGTCTCGTCGTCTTAACGATCGCCTGTATCATTCCGTTTTTGATGATGATCATCAACGCGACGCGCTCGAACGAAGAAGTCTTGTCCGGGTTCTCGTTGATTCCGGGGAACTCGCTTGCTGAGAACTACGCCGCACTCAGTTCGTACGTCAACATCTGGTCCGGTTTCAAGAACAGCTTGATCATCGCTGTCCTCGTCACCGTCTTGTCGGGGTATTTCTCGGCGTTGACAGCATTCGGATTCGCTTTCTATCAGTTCAAAGGGAAGAACGCGATGTTCGTCTTCATGCTCGTCATGATGATGGTTCCGGGTCAACTCGGTTTGATCGGATTCTACGAATTAAGCAAGAATCTCGGGTTGCTTGATAGCTATATCCCGTTGATTGTTCCAGCGATCGCGAGTCCGTTCACGGTCTTCTTCGTTCGGCAGTATGTCCAGACCGTCCTACATCCAAGTCTGATCGAGGCAGCACGGATGGACGGAGCGAGTGAGTTCCGGATCTTCCATACGATCGCTTTACCGATGATGATGCCGGCGATCGCGACGATGTCGATCTTTACGTTCATCGGTTCATGGAACAACTACATCATGCCGCTCGTCTTACTCTTCTCCCCAGAGAAGTATACGTTACCGGTCTTGATGGGCTTCTTGAAAGGATCACAAGTCGCAGAGAACTTAGGCTCGCTCTATCTCGGGATCGCGATTTCTGTCGTGCCGATCATGATCGCCTTCTTGTTCCTCTCGAAATATATCGTCAGCAGTATCTCGGCAGGTGCCGTTAAAGAATAAGTAGCTTAAAGGAGATTACACATATGAAATTTGCACCGAACTTCGTATTCGGAACGGCGACGTCGTCGTATCAAATCGAAGGAGCCCACAACGAAGGCGGACGTACACCTTCGATCTGGGATGCCTTTTGTGATGAGGACGGAAAAGTCTTCGGAAAACATAACGGTGATGTCGCTTGTGACCATTACCACCGTTATGAAGAAGACATTCAGCACATTAAACGTCTCGGCGTCGACACGTACCGCTTCTCGATTGCCTGGCCACGGATCTTCCCGCAAAAAGGGGTCTACAATCCGGAAGGGATGGCGTTTTACAAGAAACTCGCGACACGTCTGCGGGCTGAAGGCATCAAGCCAGCCGTGACGCTGTACCACTGGGACTTACCACTGTGGGCACATGAAGAAGGCGGCTGGGTCAACCGAGCATCGGTCGACTGGTTCCTTGACTTCGCCCGCGCGTGTTTCACGGAGCTCGACGGGATCGTCGACTCGTGGATCACACACAATGAACCGTGGTGTGCCGGGTTCCTCAGCTATCATCTCGGACAACATGCACCGGGTCATACGGATATGAACGAAGCCGTTCGTGCCGTGCACCACTTGTTGTTATCACACGGAAAAGCAGTCGAGCTGTTGAAGGGTGAGTTCAAATCGGTCACACCGATCGGTATCACGTTGAACTTGGCACCGAAGTATGCGAAGACGAATTCCGTCAACGATCAGCTGGCCATGAACAATGCAGACGGATACGCGAATCGGTGGTTCCTCGATCCAGTCTTCAAAGGTCAGTATCCAGTCGATATGATGAACCTGTTCTCGAAATACGTCCATTCGTACGCCTTCATCGAGGAAGGCGACATGGAGACAATCTCCGTCCCGTGTGACTTCTTCGGGATCAACTTCTATAGCCGCAACCTCGTCGAGTTCAGTGCTGCGAACGATTTCCTGCAGAAGGATGCGTACTCGGATTATGACAAGACAGGCATGGGCTGGGATATCGCACCGAGCGAATTCAAGGACTTGATTCGTCGTTTGCGTGCTGAGTATACGGATTTACCGATCTATATTACAGAAAACGGTGCGGCATTCGACGACGAATTGATCGACGGTCGCGTCGCTGATCAGAACCGGATTGATTACGTCGCACAACACCTGCAAGCTGTGTCTGATTTAAACGAAGAAGGGATGAACATCCAAGGCTATTATCTTTGGTCACTGCTCGACAACTTCGAGTGGAGCTTCGGCTACGATAAGCGCTTCGGGATTCTCTATGTCGATTTCGAGACACAGGAACGGATTTGGAAAGACAGCGCCCACTGGTATGCGGGCGTCATCGAGCAACATAAGGCAACGATTCCGCAAGAAGCGTGACAAAGGAGGCAAGGTCGAACATTCGTCCTTGCCTCTTTTTGACTAAGAGGAGGAAACAGACATGAAGACATGGGTAGCACTGGCGGTCGGGACCGGTTTATTGCTGAGCGGTCAAGCGGTCGACGCGAAGGCAGACAAAAAAGAGACGAAGTGGAAACTCGTCTGGTCGGATGAGTTTCAGGCAAAACAACTCGACCGGACGAAATGGACGTATGATACGGGAAACTGGATCAAGGATGCGAACGGACAACCGGTCTCACCAGGTTGGGGCAACAATGAAAAACAATACTACACGACGAAGCAGGACAACTCGTTTATTCGCAACGGGAAACTCGTCATCAAGGCGAAGCAGGAAAAGACGACGGATGATCTCGGTACATACGATTACACGTCGGCGAAGCTGAAGACGAAAGGGTTGTTCAGTAAGACGTACGGTCGTTATGAGATCAAAGCGAAGCTGCCGACTGGAAAAGGGCTTTGGCCTGCGTTCTGGATGTTACCGGAGCAAGATAAGTACGGGGCGTGGGCAGCGTCCGGTGAGATTGACGTCATGGAAGCTTGGGGCAGTCAGCCGGACAAGGTCGCTGGAACGATTCACTACGGGGAGAACTGGCCAAACAATAAGTATACGGGGAAAGACTATCACTTCCCAGACGGACAGCGAATCGACCAATGGCATACGTACGCGGTCGAGTGGGAGCCGGGCGAACTCCGCTGGTACGTCGACGGCAATCTCTATCAAACACAAAACGATTGGTACAGCAAAGGCTTGAACGCGGCAACGAACTATAGTTATCCGGCACCGTTCGACCAAAACTTCTATCTCGTTATGAATCTCGCGGTTGGTGGTTGGTTCGATGGAGAGGTCGATGCGACAACGAAGTTTCCAGCCGAGATGGAAGTCGACTACGTCCGGGTCTACGACTTAAAAAATCGAGCGTACCGCGAACCGGTCGAACCGACCTACGAAAACGTGACATTACCGGACGGAGCCAAACAACCGATCGACGGCAACCTCGTTTACGACACAGCGTTTGAAAAACCGATCACGATGATCACCGGGAATCAGTCGTTTGATCCGCTGTACTGGAACTACGTCACGCTCCCAGACTTCGGTGGCAAAGGAAGCCTTGCGATCATTGAAAAAGAGGGGCAACGGATGGCAGACGTCACGATTGATCAGCCTGGTTCACAGACGTATTCTCACCAACTGATTCAAAACGTATCCCTTGCGCAAGGTGGACGTTACCAAGTCAGCTTTGACGCGAGCAGCACAGCAGACCGGAAGATGATGGTCAAAGTCGGTGGTGGAGCAGAGCGTGGTTACACGAAATATTCGAATGAACAGTCGATTGCTCTGACACCAAGCGTCAAACGACATACGTTCACGTTCGATATGGCGGCAGAGACAGATCTCGCAGCGCGTCTGGAGTTCAACCTCGGACTTGAAAAAGCGGGTGTCCAGATCGGGAACGTCCGTGTCGAGCAGATTCCGCGCGGCGTCATCGATGAAGATGCAACGAAACCGGCACTACCGGACGGGAACCTCGTCTACAACGGAACGTTCGATCAAGGGGCGATGGATCGTTTGACGTATTGGCACTTCGACGGTAGTAAACGGACGACAGGGTCTGTTGATCCCGAGTCACGTGATTTCCGTTATGAAGGACATGGTCAAAAAACGACGGCACGCTTAACGCAAAAGGGACTTCAACTGGAAGCCGGGCATGCGTATCAGCTTCGATTCACAGCAGGTGCGAAAAAAGCGAAATCACTTCAGGTGAAGATCACCGGGGCACAGGAGCAATTGAAACAGACGACTGTACCGTTGACGAAACAAGCAACGACTGTCGACATTCCGTTCACAGCTACACAAACGGCAGACGACAATCAGCTTGTGTTTGACTTCAGTGGACAAGCCGGGAAAATCTCGCTCGATGATGTGGAGTTGATCGATGTGACGCCGGTGCCGGTTGATCCGTCACCACTGAAGAACGGTTCGTTCGCAAACGGATTAACGTCGTGGTCGTCATACGTCCACTATGATGCGCAAGCCGCTATCGAAGCTGTCAATGAAGCAGCACGCATAAAGATCGGAGCGGAAGGACAAGAACCATGGAGTGTCTTACTCGAGCAAGGAAACTTGTCACTCGCGAAAGGCAAAACATATGAATTGAGCTTCACGGCATCGTCGACTGTACCGCGTCCAATCGAAGTAACAGTCGAAAATGCTTCGTACACGCGTTACTTCAGTCAAGTCGAGCCAATCACGACAACACCGAAAATGTACAGCTATACCTTTACAATGGGACAAGCCGATACAGGGGCGTTGAAGTTCTTGATGGGACGCGCGGAAGGTTCGCCGTTCGCCGCCCATGACGTGACGATTGATGATGTGAATCTTAAAGTGAAGGAATGACCGAAACAAGGATTTGACTCAAAAAAGAATGACTCATCGTTGCACGCCCTTTCCTCAGGCGAGACACAAGCCAGTTTTCCTGCTTCATCCAAGCAGGAAAGCGGGTCTTGTTTGTCTCTGACAGCGCATAATGCGCTTTTTCCTGTAGGAGTGGCGTGTAACGTGTCATTTTTTTACGAGATAAGGGTGGCAGATCATCATTCTGTCACCCTTATCTTTTGTATAGACTGACTGATGAGTTAGCCCTTGTTTTAGTGTCATCAGCTTAAACAAAAAAGCCGAACTATTTTTCGTGATGAAAAAGGAATAAAACCCATCATATGGAATATACAACGTAGAAGTGACATCTATTCGTTTTCAGAGGAGGAAACGTCATGCGTCAGAGGTACATACCGTATCGACTCATCTTCATCGTAGGTTTACTTGGCATGATCGGCATCAATGGATGGTCTGCCTTACTTCATCCGGACGGCGCGATTAACGGCTGGCAAAGCATCGCCTCCGTCGTTTGGCTCGTTAGTCTAGTCGGGTCGCTGTTCTATATGAAGGAAGAAAAAGCGCTTCGCCTCGTGGTCTGGTATATCCGGATTGGTCTCGCTGCAGCGTTATTCATTTATGGTGTTTCGTTACTCGAAGGCGCATTTTCTGAAACGATTTGGTTTGATGCATTGGCGAGTGTTCAGTTCGTGTTCTATTTTCTCTTCGTTGTCCCATTGTTTGGATTAAATGCTTGGACGGATGTCTTGTTTGGTGAGTTTTCGTTATACATGAGTGTCTTGTACGGTATTGCCTTGATTACGCTCCACGTAAAGGTCTGGAATGATACATCACGGCGTTTGCATTATTAAGTAGAAAAGGTGAATGGTATGTTGAGTCCCGTGAATGAGCGCGAAGAACGGACGGGGAAACGTGAACGCCGAAAACAAAGGAAAATCGATGTGGGATGCGTCACGATTGTCGGCATTCCATTACTTTTCATCGTTCCGTTTCTGTTGATCATCCTTATCTTAATGAAGTCTGCTCCATGAAAAGGTGACCTGGTGTCACCTTTTTTTGTTGTGTCGTCAACTTTTTTCTCGACTCGCCCGTCTTAATGATGTATACACAGAACGATATCGAAAAAAGGAGCCGCGGCCTATGACCTCTCGTCAAATGAGAAAACGGGAAAAAGCATTCGTCCGTTTTTTAAAGCAATACAAACCGAATCTCTACTGGTTAGCCTACAGCTATATGAAAAATGAACAGGATAGTCTGGATGTCATACAGGACAGCATCCAAAAAGCGTTACAGTCACTCGACCGACTCGAGGATGAGGAACGGATGAAAGCCTGGTTCTATCAGATTTTGACACGAACAGCGATTGATGCAATCCGGAAACGACAGCATAGCGTTAGTTACGACACGGATCGACTGATCGAACTCGTCGCGACGAAAGAAGATACATACCCGGATTCCGATTTACGACAGGCGCTTGAGGAGCTACCGGTCATGTACCGGGAAGTCGTCATCTTACACTATTTCGAGGACTTGATCTTAAAAGACGTCGCGACGATTTTGGAGCTGAATTTAAGTACGACCAAGTCCCGGCTGTATAAAGGATTGACCTTACTGAAAATGAAATTGAATGGAGATGATTTAGATGTCGAACAAACTTGATGATCTGAAGCAGGCATACCAACAACCACCGGTTCCAAAAGAACTCGATGAAATGATTGCCCGAGTCGAGCACCGGACGCGTCCTTCGCGGACGAAACGATCCGTATGGATCACAGCCGCCGCGATCACGTTATTCGTTGGTGGATTAAATAGTAATGCGTCGTTTGCGGACGCGATGGCGAAGGTGCCGGTCTTTGGTCAACTGACTGAGATCGTGACGATCGACTGGAAAGAGACGAAGACACAACAGTCGGCTGATATTAAAGCCCCTCAAGTGACGTTACCAGACAAAGCACTCGAGCAACAATTGAACGAAAAGTATATCGCGGAAGGACAAGCGCTCTACGAAAAGTTCAAACAGGAGACGAACGGACAGGAAGGGGCATTTGCCGTCGATAGCCGCTACGACGTCAAGACGGATACGGACGACTTGTTGTCGATTGGGCGAACCGTCACCGAAACACGGGCAAGTGCATCGGAAAGCGTCCAGTACGATACGATCGACAAAAAACAACAGCTGGTCTTGACGTTACCATCCTTGTTCAAGGATGACGGATATATCACGACGATCAGTGATTATCTAAAAGAAGAGATGCGTCGTCAAATGAAAGCCGATGAAGGAAAGGTCTATTTCGTCGAAGGAACATCAGATGTGCCAGAGGACGAGCAGTTCAAGCACATTTCAGCGAAGCAAAACTTTTATATTACGGCAGACCACAAATTAGTCCTGTCGTTTGATGAATACAGCATCGCTCCAGGATATATGGGCATCGTCGAATTCAAGATCCCGACGTCGGTCTTAAAAGATGACCTTGTCAGCTCGTCCTATATTCGTTGATTGTCAGATTTTAAAAATCATTGATGTAAAAATGAAAAAGGGGAACAATTTCTAAAAATGACCTCCTATAATCAAAAGACGAATCGTTGTTTTTTGAAAAAAGGAGGAATCCCTATGGAAAAATGGAGTCGGCTCGTACTTGCGGGTGTCGTCAGTCTCGCCTTGATCCATGTTCCGGCAGCCAGTGAAGCGGCAACGAAAGCAAAAGCCTTTAAGAACTGTACGGAAATGCAGAAGACGTACAAAGGCGGCGTCGCGAAAAAAGCGGGTCTAAAAAATCGGACCGGGTATGACAAGAACGGAAAACCGATCTATAAAGTAACGAAGTACAAGGCGTACGTGAGCCTTGCGACGTATAACTTAAACACGAAGAGCGACCGGGATAAAGACGGCATCGCGTGTGAACGTTAAAAAAATAACCTGACGCTGCGGCGTCAGGTTATTTTTGCTTAGTTGAAGTTTTGCTTTAGGAATGCTGTGACTTCTTCTGGTGTTTTAGCATTTGCACTGTGCAAGTGCGCCAGTTTTTCATTGTTTTTGAAGACGAGCAAGCTTGGGATTCCCATGACATCATGGTTCGATGCGATTTCAGGGAACTCATCCTTGTCAATCGTGTGGATTGGTAAGTGGTCGAATTGTGACTCGACGTCCGGCATGAAGTAATCCATCCGTTTGCAGTCCGGGCACCAGTCTGCTTCGAACTTGATGATGACCGGTGCATCACTTGAAATCAATTCCTTGAATGTTTCTTCACTCTTAATGAATTCTGCCATTGTGAGAACTCCTCCTCTTGGTGTTGTACCTTTAGTCTACCGATTCCCTTCAGAACTTGCACGAATTATGTTCGTCAAAGAGTCTGACAAGTCAAAAAAGTTGGTTACTCTTTAAGATAATGCTGCTGATTATCTTGAAAAGAGCCACATGAACCAATTAAATTCATTTTGGTATAGGGAAACATTATTGCACATTTGTTAATTACCTAGTTTGAAACAAAATGATTTCTCTAGACCCACTCGATTTCCGACTGGTACGATGAGGTTTGCTAATCGCAGAGAAAGTGGGGGCGACGAGAATGGAACAACAAAAATACGATAATCTAAAACGCGGCGAACGCGGTGCAATGATCAGTATCGCAGCCTATATCTTGTTATCATCTTTAAAACTAATCATTGGGTATACAGCAGATTCTGCCGCACTCCGTGCGGACGGTTTGAACAACGCAACGGATATCATCGCGTCAATTGCGGTCTTGATCGGCTTACGGATTTCACAACGTCCGGCAGATGACGATCACAAATACGGACACTGGAAAAGTGAGACGATTGCCTCGCTCGTAGCTTCCTTCATCATGATGGCAGTCGGTCTCCAAGTCTTGATTGATACGATCTCGACGTTGTTCGAAGGCAAGCAGGAATCACCGGATATTCTTGCAGCATACGTCGGAATCGGTTCAGCTCTCGTGATGTACTTCGTCTACCGTTACAATAAGAAGTTATCCGAGGAGATTGAAAGCAAAGCCGTCATGGCAGCAGCGAAAGATAATCTATCGGATGCGTGGGTCAGTGTCGGGACGACGATCGGAATCGTCGGATCACAGTTCGGCATGCCATGGCTCGATGTCGTGACGGCGATCATCGTCGGCTTCTTGATCTGTAAGACAGCGTGGGACATCTTTACGGAAGCGTCACATGAATTGACAGATGGCTTTGATGAAAAGAAACTGAAGATGTATGAAGATGTCATTTTCGATCTCGAAGGTGTCAAAGGGATCAAGTCAATTAAAGGACGCAACTATGGAAACAATGAAGTCGTCGATGTCGTCATCCTCGTCAACTCCACCTTGAATATCCATCAGGCGCACGATATCGCAACACGCGTCGAGGATACGCTGACGGAAGAATATGGTGTCTACGATATCCATGTTCACGTCGAACCGGAATGAATCGAAAAAAGGGCTGACTTAAAAGTCAGCCTCTTTTTTTTATGGTTCTAATGCGATCGTCAGAGCCAGTGCCCCGTACTGTTGCTCGGCTTCTTTTGTATAGATCGAGTAAGTCGACGTCACGAGTTCGTCGAGCGACCAACCGACACAGTCGATAGCTTCATTTGGAATCTGTTCGTAAAGCGCTCGGAAATCAGGAAAGACTTGTCGTTTTGTCACGCGGACAAGTAGCGTCTCCCTTGTTTTCGTATGCGTAAACTGAATCTGATCACCGACGTGTACCTGTTGTCGTTTTGGGTCATTCAATCGAATCTCGACGGTCTTTCGTCCTTGTTCGATCGAACGAAACGGAACTTCATATAACCCCATTTCATGTCTCATATATGCTCACTCCTTGTCTTCCTTGAGCATAACAAAACTATGTGAGTTTTCACATTGCCTTTTCGTTGACAATCAAAAATAATCGGCGTAATTTAATTCATATAAGTAATTGTTCCTTTTGGAACGATTTGAAATGGAACAAGGAGGCGAAACAGGATGGATCAAACGGAAACGACCCGTTCGACTGCGATGATGCAGTCGTTTTGGAATGTCCAGCGTTATCTCGTTCGGGCAGCGCACCAGACGGCACAGGAAAACGGACTCAGTTTACCGCAATTTCATAGTCTGATGACGATTGCACCGCGTGGACCAATCTCTCAAAAAGAGCTCGCTGCACATACGCACTTACCGAAAAGTACGCTCAGTCAGTCGATTGAAGGGCTCGTCCAATCGGGCTGGGTCATTCGCGAGACGAATCCAGACAACCGACGGGAAGTCGTTTTGATGCTCAGTGATCAAGGTCAGCAATTTGTCACCGACATCAAGGAACAAGAGAAGGGGATGCAACGTCAACTGGAGCAAGTGCTTGCGACGATTGACCCGGACGCATTCGAACAGATGCTTGAAACACACGCAGTGATTGCTGAGGGAATCGGTCAGATTTTACGTCCAGATCTGAAAGGAGGATGTTCGGATGATTAAGTTACTCAAACGGTTGACGGTCTATAAATGGGCAGTCCTTGCCGTGCTTATCTTGGTTTTTGCGCAGTCGATGTCCGATTTGTATTTACCGACACTGATGGCGGACATCATCGATAAAGGCGTCGTCACCGGCGATACCGCGTATATCTGGAAAATTGGTGCCGTCATGCTCGGGATAACCGGTGTCGGGGCGTTAGCTGCCGTTGCCGCCAGTTATTATTCATCGAAGGCGTCGATGGGACTCGGACGGGATATCCGTCGCCAAGTCTTCAACCATGTTGAACGGTTCTCCCTGCAAGAGTTCGACCAAGTCGGAACGGCGTCATTGATTACGCGGACGACGAACGACATCACGCAAGTCCAACAAGTCGTCATTATGATGTTACGGATGGTCGTCAGTGCACCGATCATGTTCATCGGTGGATTGATCATGGCCGTCTCAAAAGATGCCAAGCTATCGCTCGTCATCGTCGCGGCGATGCCGGTCCTTGTGATTTCAATCCTGTTGATCCTGTGGAAAGGGGTTCCGTTGTTTGGGAAAGTCCAAAAACGACTCGACCGTCTGAACCTCGTCTTGCGGGAGAACTTGACCGGGATCCGTGTCATCCGTGCTTTTAACCGGGAACGTGATGAGCAGGTTCGGTTAACGAAAGCGAACGCGGATTTAACAGAAGTCTCGATCAAGGTCAATAAAATCATGGCGTTCTTGATGCCGGTGATGATGCTCGTTATGAACTTAACCGTTGTCGGTGTCATTTGGTTTGGAGGCATCCGAATCGATAATGGCGGCATGCAGATCGGGGATTTGATGGCGTTCATCCAGTATGTCATGCAAATCATGTTCGCGCTCGTCATGGCATCAGTCATGTTCGTCATGATTCCGCGAGCAGCTGTCTCGGCGAAACGGATCAATGAAGTCCTCGAGATGACACCAACGATGACAGATGAGGGGACACAAACCGCTGATCGTGAAAAAGGAACGCTCGTCTTTGATCGTGTCACGTTCCGTTACCCAGGAGCTGAGACACCCGTCTTATCCGACATCAGCTTTGCGGCACGACCAGGTGAAGTAACGGCTGTGATCGGCGGAACTGGTTCCGGTAAATCAACGCTCGTCAATTTGATTCCTCGTTTTTATGACGTGACGGAAGGGAGCATCCGGGTCAACGGTGTTGATAGCCAGGATGTATCGCAAGAGGAACTGCGGTCGAAAATCGGCTTCGTTCCTCAAAAGGCGTTATTGTTCACGGGTACGATCGCTGAAAACATTCGTTTCGGAAAAGAGGACGCGACAGACGAGGAAGTCGCGCATGCGGCGCAAATCGCACAAGCGACCGATTTCATCGAACGGATGCCGGACGGTTACGAAGCACGGATCGAACAAGGTGGATCGAACGTCTCTGGTGGGCAGAAACAACGGTTGTCGATTGCGCGAGCACTCGTTCGTCGACCCGATTTATATGTCTTTGATGACAGTTTTTCAGCGCTCGACTTTAAAACTGATGCGGCACTTCGGAAAGCCTTACGGGAAGAAACACGCAAGGCAACCGTCTTGATCGTCGCTCAGCGTGTCAGCACCGTCATCGATGCCGATCAAATCATCGTCCTGGATGAAGGGAAAGTCGCTGGAATCGGAACGCATGATGAATTGTTTGCTGACAATGCCGTCTATCAGGAAATCGTGAAGTCACAACTATCAGAGGAGGAAATCGCATGAGTGAGAAAAAACGACCTGCCGGCGGTCCTCCGCCTGGTGGTCCCGGTGGCGGAAATATGATGATGCTCGGAGAAAAACCAAAGGATTTCAAAGCAACGTTCCGTCGTCTGCTTCGGTATCTGCGTCCGCGTCGAACGGCACTCGTTGGTGTATTCCTCGCAGCCATCCTCAGTACGATCTTCATGATTGCCGGTCCGAAAATCATGGGGACGGCAATCACGGAATTATTTGAAGGGGCATATGCGAAGTTCCAAGGTGTGCCGGGAGCGGCGATCGATTTTACGAAAATCGGACAGATCCTGCTCTGGCTCGCTGGACTGTATATCATCAGTAGTCTGTTCAATTACTTGCAACAGTATTTAATGTCAGGTATCGCTCAAAAAACAGTCTACGATTTACGCGAAGACGTCAATCATAAACTCGAACGCCTGCCATTGAAATACTACGATGGTCGTCCGAACGGGGAGACACTCAGCCGCGTGACGAACGATATCGATACGATCGGCAGTACGTTACAACAAAGTGTGACATCGTTCATCACCTCAATCGTGACGATCGTCGGGATTTTGATCATGATGTTGACGATCAGTCCGCTGTTAACGCTGATTTCACTTGTCTCATTACCGGTCTCGATTTTTGCGATTCGTCCGATTTTGAAACGGTCTCAAAAATACTTTGCTGACCAACAACGGACACTTGGTCAATTGAACGGACACGTCGAAGAGATGTACACCGGACACTCCGTCGTCAAGGCATTCGGACATGAACGCAAAGCAGTCGAGCAGTTCGATGCCGTCAATGAAGAGTTGTATGAAGCAGGACGTAAAGCACAATTCATCTCCGGGATCATCATGCCGATGATGATGTTCATCGGGAATATCAGTTACGTCCTGATCAGTATCGTCGGCGGGATTCTCGTCACGCAACGGGCAATCTCGATCGGGGATATCCAAGCGTTCATCACCTATACTCGTCAGTTCACGCAACCGATCACACAGACGGCGAACATCGCGAACATCGTTCAATCGACGGTTGCGGCAGCGGAACGTGTCTTCGAATTACTGGATGAGGAAGAAGAAATCAAGGAAGTGACGACACATCGTCTCACGCAAGCTGAAGGGGCGGTCGCGTTCGAACACGTTGATTTTGGTTACGGAACCGATCTCTTGATCGAGGACATGAACATCGATGTCGCACCGGGACAAACGGTCGCGATCGTTGGACCGACGGGTGCCGGTAAGACGACGATGATCAATCTATTGATGCGCTTTTATGAGTTGAACGGGGGGACGATCCGGATTGACGGTATCGATACCCGCGAGATGTCACGCGAAGACTTACGGACGACGTTTGGGATGGTCTTACAAGATACGTGGCTTTTCAACGGTACGATCCGAGATAATCTTGCTTACGGTAAGAGTGGAGCGACCGAGGAGGAAATCATCGCGGCAGCCAAAACGGCGCATGCTGATCACTTCATCCGGACGTTGCCGGACGGGTATGATACGGTCTTGAACGAGGAAGCCTCGAACATCTCGCAAGGTCAAAAACAGTTGTTGACGATTGCTCGGGCCGTTCTTGCCGATCCTCCAATCATGATTCTCGATGAAGCGACCTCTAGTGTGGATACACGGACAGAGGTCTTCATCCAGCAAGCAATGCGTCGCTTGATGGAGGGACGGACGAGCTTCGTCATTGCCCATCGTCTCTCAACGATCAAAGATGCCGATTTGATTCTCGTCATGAATCAAGGAAGTGTCATCGAACAGGGCACACATGAAGAATTGCTCGAAGCAGACGGTTTTTATGCGGATCTGTACAACAGTCAGTTCTCTGAAAAAGAAGTCGTTTGAGTCAGGACAGTGTCGTCATTTTGACGATGCTGTTTTTTTGTGTGCATTTTTCTTGAACTTATATACGGTAGGGGGTATATTGAATTCAACAACTTTACAGCCGTGAGGCATCTACTAGGAGGAATCTTGATGAAACAGATGACGACAGACCAATTACAGCAGACGTTAACTGAAAGTACGATCCAATTGATTGATGTTCGTGAAATCGATGAATACGAAAGCGGACATATCGCTGAAGCCAAAAACGTTCCATTGTCCGAGTTGACAGAGCGAACGGATGAACTCGACGCGTCACGTCCGGTCCATATCATCTGTCTATCTGGTGGTCGCAGCATGAATGCGGCGATGTACTTGGAGCAAGCAGGATTCGATGTGACGAATATCAGCGGCGGCATGATGAGCTACGAAGGAACCATCGTTTAATACACTAGAGGGGGTATACACAATGTTATTACGATATTTCTATGATGAAAAATTAGCGCAGGCATCATACATGGTCGGGTGTCAAATGACAGGAGAAGCGATCGTCATCGATCCTGCACGGAACATTACACCGTATCTAGAGGTGGCTAAAAAAGAAGGTCTCCGGATTACTGCTACAGCGGAAACGCACATTCACGCAGACTTCGTCTCGGGCACACAAGAGTTTGCAAAACGATACGACACGACGGCTTACCTGTCAGATGAAGGAGACGAAAACTGGAAATATCAATTTGTCTCGGATATTCACCATGAACTTGTCAAAGATGGTGACCGGTTCAAAGTCGGAAATGTGACGCTAGAAGTCATGCACACACCAGGGCATACGCCAGAACATATCTCCTTTTTATTATTCGACCGAAATCAACAAGTACCGATGGGCATCTTCACAGGCGATTTCGTTTTTGTTGGTGATATCGGTCGTCCTGATCTACTCGAAGAAGCAGCTGGTATCAAAGGAACGACAGCCGTTGGAGCGAAGCAGATGTTTGCTTCGTTAAAACGTTTCAAGGAGCTACCTGATTTTGTCCAAGTTTGGCCGGGACATGGTGCCGGCAGCGCTTGTGGGAAAGCGCTCGGAGCCGTTCCGACATCGACGGTCGGCTATGAAAAAGCGACGAACTGGGCGTTGCAGATGGAAGACGAAGATGCATTCATTCGGGAACTAACGACGGATCAACCAGAACCACCAAACTATTTCGCGATGATGAAACGCGTCAATAAAGAAGGAATTGCTTTGACGACGGAGATTCCTGAACTCGTGACGAGCGAGGATCCGACAGCGTGGACGTCTTCGATACAGATCGTTGATACGCGAGATGGTCAGTCGTTCCGGAATGGACATCTTCCAGGTACAATCAATATTCCGTACGATGGTAAATTCGTTACTTGGGCTGGTTGGTTACTCGATTTTGACCATGACATCGCGATTCTGTCGACGCCGGAACAGCGTGAAGATATTCAACGGGATCTTCAATCAATTGGACTCGATCGGGTCACTTACTGGGCAGATCATCAAGCAGTACCAGCATCGATGCTAACGGAACGTTATGAGGACTGGACGGCAGAAGAAGCGCTAGCAGCTGCAGAGCGACAAGAAGTCTACGTCCTCGACGTCCGGAACAAAACAGAGTGGGACAGCCAACATTATGATCAAGCACGACGGGTTCTTTTAGGAAAGCTAGTCGCTCGTCAGGAGGAATTACCGACCGATCGTCCACTTGCCGTACACTGTGCATCCGGTGTTCGTTCTCGAATGGCGGTCAGTGTACTACAGTCACTCGGATTTAAGGATGTTGTTAACATTGAGGGTGGATATGCAGCGATGCGCACGATTTTGAATCAACAAACATCATAAGACGACGGACTGGATGGCAGCATATGCCATCCAGTTTTTTGTATGGAACACAAGAAACACCACATTCTGGTACGGGTAAGGGTTTAATAAATCCTTTACCTGGGGAAATTAAAGAAGTGTCAGAAATATATAATTTTATTTAGGTGAAGGAGTGTGGCAGGATGAATAACATTTGGAACGGAACGTCGTTGAACTTGAACGGCATTCTCGGATCACTCGGAAACTTGCTTGGAGCGATCATCATTTTCTTGATTGGATGGCTCATCGCCAAGTTGATCGCGAACGGAGTTCAAAAAGCGTTAGAGAAGTCTGGAGTCGTCAACAAGTTGTCACCTCAAAAAGAGGGTACGCCACCAAAGAAGAAAAAGTGGACACCTGAAAAAATCATCGGGACCGTCGTCTTTTGGGTGCTCATGGTCTTCGTTCTTATCTTGGTCTTCAACATCCTTGATCTGAACATCATTGCTGGACCACTTGCAGATACGATGAGTACATTACTTGCGGCAATCCCAAACATCTTGAAAGCAGCGCTCATCCTTCTCTTGGCATACGTCATCGCGGTCGTTCTTCGCATGATCATCGTCAAAGCAGGAACGAAGCTGATGGCGAACGACAAAGTACGTTCGAACAAGATGCTTCAAGGTCAGACGGACTTATCGTCTTACCCGAAAATCGCTGGAGAAATTGTCTTCTATCTCGTCTTGCTTCTGTTCCTACCGGGTGTCCTCGATGCCTTGAACATTGAGAGTGTCTCACAACCGTTCAGCCAATTGTTATCGTCATTCCTTGGATTCATTCCACGCTTGATTGCTGCGGCAGCCATCTTCTTCGTTGGTTTCCTCGTAGCGAAAATCGTCCGCGATATCGTGACGAATTTCCTTCATGCTGTTGGAACGGATAAATTCGCAGCTCGCTTCAACCTTGGATCAACGGATCAAAAAGATGCGAAATCACTTTCGTCGATTCTCGGAACAGTCGTCTTCATCTTAATTCTGATTCCAATCACGATTTCAGCACTTGATCAATTGAACATTAAAGGAATCACAGGACCAGCGATCAACATGTTGAACGACGTCCTCGGCATGATTCCGAACATCATCGTTGGTGTCGTACTGATCCTTGTCGGTCTTTATGTCGGACGTTTCGTTAAGAAATTCGTGACGGATCTCTTATCACGTCTTGGTTTCAATAACCTGACACGTCACTTGAAAATCGGTACGTGGGATGCAAACCAAGCTTCTACATCACCAGCTTCGATCGTGGGTGCACTCGTTGAGATCGTCATCGTCGTTCTCTTCGTCGTCGAAGCCTTCAACTTGATTGGTCTTGACTTCATGGTCGACCTCGGTCGTGCCGTTCTTGCGTTCTTACCGAGCGTCCTGACAGCGATCATCATTCTCGCAATCGGGATCATCGTCAGCAACCTCGTCAAACGTACGATGGACAGCCTGTTCGGCAACTCTGAACTAAAAGTCCTCTCAAGCGTTGCGAAGTACGCAATTCTTGCACTCGCTGTCTTCATGGCACTCGATCAGCTAGGTGTTGCGGATACGATCGTCAACTCAGCCTTCATCTTGATCTTGGGAGCACTTGCGCTTGCTTTCGGTCTTGCCTTTGGTCTTGGTGGACGTGATAATGCATCGCGTTACCTCGATCGTCTACAAAAGAAAGCAGAGAATACGGAAGTCGACACATCGAACCTCCCAAGTAAATCATCATCGACTTCATCATCACCGAGCTTAAAAGATGCAGCAAAAGGTGCAGCTTCACAAGCAGCTGATGATGTCACACCAGATCGTGCACCACGCTCAGCGCGCTCTTCTTCAACAGATGAGACGACACATGGTACACCAAAAGGTGCGTTGCCAGAAAACGATTTAGCACAGCAAGATGATTACCCGATCAATCCAGATGATCATAAAGGTCCTAACCTCGATCATCCAAACGATCGCCCGTAATACGAATTCACCCTTTCCTCTCATTTTGGAGGAAAGGGTGTTTTTGCGTTGACGCATCAAAGCGTTGTCGTCTTTTCACAAAAGTGGTTTGACCACTTTGTGAAAAAATACAGAAAAAAAGACTTATCGAACCTGACATCGTTTGTTATGATTAGAAAGTCAATTACCTCAATGATTTGAATATTCAGAAAAAAGAGAAAAGTTCGGAGGATGAAACATGAGTTTGCTTCGCAAGAAAGATGTCAGTGTAATGATGGACATGAAACAACATTCCAAACTGGCACGTCATTTATCAGGGTTTGACCTTATTTTACTCGGAATCGGTGCCATCATCGGAACTGGAATTTTCGTTCTGACAGGAACGGGCGCTCTTTACGCAGGACCTGCTTTACCGATCTCATTCATTATTTCCGCTGTCGTCTGTGCGCTCGCAGCCCTTTGTTATGCTGAATTTTCGTCGATGATTCCCGTCTCAGGCAGTGTATATACGTATACATATGCAACGATCGGGGAAGTCGTGGCTTGGATCATCGGCTGGTGTCTCATTTTAGAATACGGACTTGCTTCAAGTGCCGTTGCAACCGGCTGGTCAGGGTACTTCCAGTCACTGTTAGCAGGTTTTGGTTTCCATTTACCGACAGCTTTAACGGCTGCTCCAGGTGCTGTACCAGGAAGCGAGACGTTCTTTAACTTACCGGCGTTCTTAATTCTGATGGTCATCACGCTCTTGCTTTCACTTGGGATTAAAGAAACAAAACGCGTCAACAACATCATGGTACTCGTCAAAGTTGCCGTCGTTGTCCTGTTCATCGTCGTCGGGATCTGGTACATCGAACCAGGTAACTACAAACCGTTTGCGCCGTTTGGTATAAGCGGTGTCTTGCAAGCATCAGCGATTGCCTTCTTCGCTTATCTTGGATTCGATGCCGTTACATCGGCAGCAGAAGAAGTCAAAAACCCGGGACGTAACTTACCGGTTGGGATTCTAGGATCGCTTGCGATCGTTACCGTTTTGTACGTCGTCGTCTCTGCTATCATGGTCGGAATCGTTCCTTTCAAACAGTTCGAAGGTGTGGATAGTCCGGTATCTCTTGCCTTAAAAGTGGCAGGCCAAGACTGGGTCGCTGGATTCGTTGACTTAGGAGCCATCGTTGGTATGACGACGGTCATCCTCGTCATGACATTTGGTCTCGTCCGTCTCTTATTTGCGATGAGTCGTGACGGATTATTACCGAAAGTCTTCTCAGACGTCAACGAAAAGTCGCACACACCCGTTAAAGCAACATGGATTCTCGGAACGATTGCTGGTTTAATCGCTGGATTCGTGCCGCTCGGTACACTGGCTGAACTGATCAACATTGGAACACTGGCAGCCTTCTCGCTCATCTCGATCGCGGTCATCGTCCTACGCCGGACGCGTCCTGATTTGAAGCGTGCTTTCAAAGTTCCGTTCGTCCCAGTCTTACCGATCTTGTCGGTCCTTGCTTGTATCATGCTCATGTTCAACTTACAACCATTCACGTGGATTGCCTTCTTTATCTGGACAGCGATCGGACTACTTGTTTACTTTGGTTACGGACGTAGCCGCTCTAAAATTCAATGAGTAATGACACCCTTGGTGACAAGGGTGTTTTTGTATGCAGGAAATGAGACGAACGAAAGCGAAACAGCTCAGTGGAAAAGGAGGTTTTTCGATGATTCATATTCAACGCGCACCTGACGTAAAGACAGCGTACAAAGCGATGCAGGATGGATTCCAAGATTATTTGATTCCACTGCACTTATCGGAAGCAGAATTCCAAGAGCGCATCATCGAACGAGACGGGAACCAACTGGAGCATTCATTCGTTGCCTATCATGGAGAAGTACCGGTCGGTCTCTGGCTGAACGGTTGGAAGGAGATTGAGGGTCAACGCATCATGCGGTGTGGGGGACTGGGGATTTCACCACAGTATCGTCGTCTTGGGATCGCGAAAGCCTTGTATCAAGCACAACTGAGCCATGCCAAAGAAATCGGAATGGATGGTCTGATGCTTGAAGTCATTCAAGGGAACGACCCAGCGATTCGCTTGTATGAATCGCTTCATTACACGATCGTTGGAGAAATCGGATATTTTCACTTAACAGATGAACGCCAAGAAGCCGCTCTGCCGACGATCGAAGAAGTAGAGTTCTTGAAACAATACCATGGACAAGGGGAGTACATCTGGCAGCAAGATCCTCATGTCATGCAGCAATTACAAACGGATTATTATCAATTAGAAGCAAGCGTAGTGGCAGTAGCCGGATCATCTCTCTTGTCAGTCGTCGGTCCAGCAGAACAAAAAGCACGACATGCAACAGAAGTCGTGCGTCGTTTACCGGGCACGACCTACCATTATCAATCAACAGATGTGCAGATCTGGGAGGCGTTACGTTCTGAAGGGTGGACTCAGCGGGATTTGAAACAATACATCATGCGTCAGTCGCTATAAACAAAAACCGCTGCTATTCATTTAGCGGCGGTTTTTGTAGTCTTCAATCATTCGAGCGTGAGAACCGACCAAATGATCAGGTAAGTTATCAAGCGGTACGAACTGGAGCTTGATACTCTCATCACTTTGTTTTAACATTCCAATCGGATGTTCACCGATATAGGCGAGGGTGACGCTTTGAAAGACGTCTCCGTTCGCTAACGTCGTCACGTATTGCGAACCGGAGTAGACATCGAGTAACGTTAATCGTTTTACCTCTAAGCCAGTCTCTTCTTTAAGCTCTCGACGCGCGGTCTCTTCCGGTGATTCCGCCCATTCCATCAATCCTCCTGGTAAACCAAAGCGGGCTTGTGCTTCGTTCCGTTGTTCGAGCAAAATGTGTTCATTTTGTACGACGAGGACGACGGAACCGACGAGAATGACCGGGTCATGACCGATTTTTTGACGTAACTGTTCGACATAATTCATTTCAATGCTCCTTGGTGAAACGGACAGCCGGTCACAGGTGCCGTCTGTGTTGATTTTGGAAAGAAGTTCGGTCGTTTGATTTCCGGGTCGTAATCCTTATGGAACATATGCGTCGTTGCCCCACTCATCGGTGGCACGAGCCAGGACCATTCCCCGGTGACATCACGACCACACGCGGCTTCATTTTTTTCAAAACGAGCGAACTGTTTGGCAGCCGTATGGTGATCGACGATCGTAACACCGGCACGTTCGAACGATTCGAGTACGGCAACGTTCAGTTCGACGAGCGCTCGGTCTTTCCAAAGCGAACGTTCACGCGAAGTATTCAGACCGAGTTGTGTCGCGACGAGCGGTAACAGATCATAACGATCCGTATCAGCGAGGTTACGGGCACCGATTTCTGTTCCCATGTACCACCCGTTGAACGGGGCACACGGATAGACGATGCCACCGATTTCAAGCTGCATGTCGGCAATCATCGGTACAGCATACCAGCGGACTTCGCGACCACCGAACAGATCATAGGCAGGATGTGTGATGCTGACTTCAAGCACGAGCTCATCTGGAATCGGATGCAGGCTGACTTGTCCGTCGAGTTCGATCAGCAGAGGCAAGATATCAAAGGGTGTACGCGCTCCAGTCCAGCCCAGTGCTTCACATTGTCGTGTCAATTGGATCGAAGCCGGATCACCGATGATTCCTGTTGCGGTCTCATAACCAGCGTAGCGGATCAGTTGATGATTATGCAGCCGGACACGTGTCGGATGGAAAATCGTAATCGTCGAGCGGATTCGTCCCTCATTCGTCGCGAACCGGATATGCTCAAATAAAGCGTCGCGGATCGCTTCAATGGTCAACGCATCCCGCGCGTCAAAGACATGGAGTTGTTCCCAAAAGAGACGTCCGACACAGCGGTTACTGTTTCGCCAAGCGAGCTTGGCGCCGAACGCGAGCTCGGAAGCCGTCTGTTCGTACGTTCCTGTCGTTTCAATCGAACGGATGACTTCTTGCTGGCGTCCGGCCATTTCGGGGTATTGCTCTATATAAGAAGTAAAGAAGCGTTCTGCTTCGGTTTGAATGAGTGAGTACACGAATCGAAATCCTTTCTAAAAAACAAGCACGATACAATCTCTGTTCCTAGTGTACCCTGCGCAGAACCGAAGCGCCAAACTTGAATGATGTATAAGGTTGTTATAAGTTCAAAAGACTTCCAAAAGTTTAAAGGAGGTATGAAATGGGGGATAGTGTAGAGAATTAGTTGAAAGTGAGGAAATTTGTATGTCTTTAATCAAACCTGTATTTGCCCGTTTTTTTGGTGAAGCCTTTTTTGATAAATCGGCTCAGCTCGCCTATTATCTGATGTTGTCCTTATTCCCGTTCTTATTATTCGTAGTTGGGATCGTCTCGTTCTTACCGTTTACGTCCGATAACGTGCTGGATTTAATTCGACCGTTTGCTCCGGCAGAAACGTACGATTTGATTCAGCGGAACGTCGTTGGAATCTTTGATCAAGGCGGCTTTAAACTTGCCTCGATCAGTTTCCTTGCCGCCTTTTGGCTCGCTTCGATGTCGGTCCAGTCACTTGTCCGCTCGCTGAACGATGCGCTCGAAGTGACACGAAAAGCGCCATTCTGGCGCGGACTGTTGCAAGACTTCGCCTTTACGATCGGGATGATGATCATCTTACCGATTTCATTGATCGTTCCGATTTCAGAAAAGTTAACACGGCGCTTCATCAATCACTTTGCTATCGTCGCTGATTTCGTGACGAACTATTCGTGGATCTGGTTCTTATTCCGCTGGGGACTCGGGACGTTGTTCTTACTTGTCTTTTTCATCTTATTGTATCGGATTTTACCGAGTGTCCGACTGACGGTTCGTCAAGTACTCCCTGGAGCCATTTTTGCGACGATCGCTTGGCAAGTCGTTTCGGAATTCTTCTCTTACTATGCTGAGTTCGGGAGTTACGATCGTCTTTACGGTCAGCTTGCCGGAATCATCGTCTTGATGACATGGTTCTATTTGTCCGCTGTCGTCCTGATGTTAGGGGGCTTGATGAACGCAGAACGCATGCGTCAGAAAAAAGAAGCAAAAATCATGAAACCGCAAAAAATCAAAGAAGAAAGCGTGCGTTAATCATTGAGCACGCATAAAAGCAGCTGACACATCGTCAGCTGCTTTTTCATTTAGACCGTTTTAAGAATCCGGTAACCGAAGACGCTTAACAGGCTGAGTGTGAACAAAGCGAGTAAGACGAGTGACAGATAGGGAAGTCCGAACACTTTGACGATGACGCTTAAGGCGACGACACCATAAAAGATTCCTAACGTCTTTTGAACGAACGGTTCATTGAAGCGATGCAAAAGTGACGCGCCGAGTGGTGAGCCGATGAACGCACCGATGATTAAAGCAATCCCGAGTGATAACGGAGCGCTGGTTCCGGAAGCCACATAACTCGTCACGCCTCCAAGAACGATCAATGTCGCAGAGGCGATACTCGTTCCGATTGCTTGTTTAAGCGGAAAACGAACCCATCCGAGCAAGAGCGGTGTCAACAAGAATCCACCGCTGACACCCATCAATGACGAGAGGATTCCGGCAGCAAGTCCGATGACGGCGAGCTTTACGATCGAAGCATCATGAACGGGAAAAGACGGACGTTCCTTTGAACGGGGACGAAGAAACTGAATCGAAAAACCAATCAGTAAAACGATGTAGAGACTCGATAAGACGACATCAGCACCAGCATGGCGTTCGAGCCAAAAGACGACCGGCGTGATCAACGCCGAACCGATGATACCGGACAGACCAATAATCCCGGCATCACGAAAACGGAATGTTTTTAATCGAAGATGTGAAAGCGTGCCGGTCACAGTCGATCCGAGTGTCAGCAACAGACTGAGGACGATCGCGGTGCTGGCTTCATAGCCGAGAATCAATAACAGTGGGGTCAGTATGATGCCGCCGCCGATTCCGAAAAAGCCGGAGAGTATGCCGATGGTTGCTCCGAGTAATGTAAATAAAATGTATTCCATAACGAAACCTTCTTTCTACTTTTCATTCATAGTTTCATTATATAAAGTATCAGTTCATTACAAAAATAAATTATAATAATGATATTGATTAAAAAACGTAATTGAAAGAAGGAATGCGTTTTGAAACTCCATGAATTACAAACTTTTGTGACATTGGTCGAAACAAAACACTTTACGAAAACGGCTGAGATCCTTTTTATTTCTCAACCAACCGTAAGTGTTCACTTAAAACGTTTGGAAGAATACGTTGGGCAACCACTCGTATTACGTCATGCTTTTACGACATCGCTTGAAATTTCTGACGCTGGATGGATCGTTTATCAACATGCGAAAGAAATGTTGTTTCAAGTAGAACAGATGACGCAAGAGTTAGACGAGCTGAAGGGATTTGTACGTGGAACATTGCGAATTGCAGCGACACATACGATTTATGAAATTGTGCTAGAAGAAATGATTCATCGTTTTTTGAAGAGTTATCCGGAAGTCTCAATCGATGCACGTATCATGAATCACGATCAAGTAGAGCAAGCACTTCTCCATCATGAAATTGATATTGGTCTTATTGAAGGTGCACCGCTTGCATCAAGGATTACATGTATTCCGTTTGCTAAAGATCGTTTGTATGTCATCGGACTTAAAAAGTTATCCATGGAAAAAGCGACATGGATCCTAAGAGAAGAGGGCTCGGCGGCTAGACAGGCATTAACGGAATGGATGAGAAAAAACAATATCGTTCCTCATAAAACGATCACCGTACATTCCAATCATTTGATTCAGCAATTGATTTTGAATGGAACAGGAATCTCAGCATTATCAGAGCGTTTATTGGAACCGTTCCGCACATCAGAGATATATGACATTCATACTGAAACCATTGAGGAACGGACTTTTCAATTCGTTATCCCTAAAGATCATCCTTCGCGTCTTGCTTTAAAGTGGATGGATGTTGTTCTCTAATTTTCATCGTTTTAAAGTTATGTATTACGATTGTTAATCCTGATGATTACCAAAAACTATGATATGGAATTCACTTCATTTGGTATAGTGTGGAAGAAATATCGTTTGGTATGAAAAGGGGGAAACAAGGATGAGGAAAGAAAAATGGATACTCGGGGGCATTTTTTTATTCATCGTTGGGATTCTAGTATGGGTGAAACTATTTTCACCTACGGATCAAGACATCATCGTTGCGGCACATGGACCTAGTTTAAATACGCTTTCTAGTGAAAAAAATGCAGACCAGATAAAAAAAGGACGCGACTACATTAATCATACGAGCAGTTTACTTCCTGATAATGTAGGAAGTACGATGTCTTGTGCAAGTTGTCATGCTACGGGAGCGACAGGTGGATCACTTGATCTTGTTGGGGTGACGAAAGAATATCCGCAGTACAATAAACGTGCCGGGAAAGTAGTCTCAATCGAAGAACGAGTCAACGGTTGCTTTACTCGAAGTATGAATGGGAAGAA
This sequence comes from Exiguobacterium abrahamii, assembly GCF_015645365.1. Taxonomy (NCBI): domain Bacteria; kingdom Bacillati; phylum Bacillota; class Bacilli; order Caryophanales; genus Exiguobacterium; species Exiguobacterium abrahamii. The sequence continues at coordinate 108,412 of NZ_JADOYC010000003.1, read as the reverse complement.
GCTTGATCCAAACGGTAAGGAAATGAAAGCAATCATCTCGTATTTGAACTTTTTATCAAAAGATACAGCAGATGATATAAAAGATCGTCCATGGACGGAAGTAGCCATTCAAGGCGATCTTCCAAAACCCAATATCGAGAACGGGAAAGACATTTATTCCAATTCGTGTATGGCTTGTCATGGGTCGACACAAGCAAGTTCACACGGTCTTGCCGTCTATGGAAAGAATTCGTATAACGACGGTGCAGGCATGAATCGTTTGCGAACAACTGCAGGATTCATTCAGCATTATATGCCGAAGGAGCCAATGGGGGGCGTGGAAACCGGTGGATTAACGAAACAGCAAGCCGTCGACGTCGCAGCATATATCAATTCAGTCGGTAGACCAGTCATGAAAGGAAAAGAGAAGGATTATCCCCATGGCGATCCACCGGATGATTTATCTTATCCGGTCGATTCTGTTCATAAAAAGTAACGGTATAGCCTTTCAATCATTTGCATAAACAGACAATCCCTATAGGGAGAGACGATTCAATTCTTGAATACGCTCTATCTATAGGGATTTTTTTTAAGTACTACAAAAGCCTGTACATCCTTTGTGGAGAGGCTGTACAGGCTCAAACATGGAAAACATCATCAACCATTGGATGTTATCATGTTTTCCATCATTTCTTCATTCATAGGACCAATGACTTTATGCTGGATATATCCTTCTTCATCAATCACGTAACTTGTCGGAATCGTATAAGCTTTGTAACGGTTTCCGATTGTCCCTTCCTGATCGAGAGGTATTGTAAAAGTCAAACGATAATCTTCTATGAATTTTTTGAGAGCATCATTTCCATTATCAAGTGATGTCAGATTAACAGCGATGATTTCGACATCATTCTTGTGTTTTTCGTGAAAAGCCTGCATATGTGGCATTTCAGCCTTACATGGAGGACACCAGGTTGCCCAGAAGTTTAAAATAACTTTTTTTCCACGATAATCAGACAAACGAATCGTTTCTCCAGATGTCGTTTTCAGTGTGAAATCGCTAGCACGTTCTTTGTCTTCTTCAGTACTGTCGATGGCCGTTTTTTCAAGAGTCGTCGTTTGACGTTGTTCTTGGGCCTCCTGTTTTTTCTTCTGTTGATTTTCATATACATTCATACCGATCAAGCCGGTAGCCAGTAATAATATGAAGAAAACGGCTATTTTTTTATGGCGAGGCATCAGGATGCGTTCCTCCTTTTCGAAAGCGGATCGGAAAATACGCTGTACTTATAAAAACGAGTTGAAATAGGATCTGCTTTTCATCGAACGGTTCAACAAGATGAGTCGCGATTAAATAAAGTAAAAACAACACGAGTATCCACTCGAATGCAATAGTAGAAGCTTGATGATGCACGAATAACAAGATAATTAAAAACAAGAGATTGACTAACAAAAGCGAAAGGTTTTGATAGATGGCCGCTAACAACATTTCAAACTGTATGAGGTAAAGCACGACAAAGTAAGGCAGATGGCGTTTGAAAGAGTTTGAGACGACCTTATTCCAGTACATCAGTAAACCAAAAAGGGCAAGAAATTGTCCGCGGTACCCTCCATGAAAGAAAAAAAGAGAAGCAGGCATATCGATGACATAAGAAAGATGGAAAAGCGCATAACTGAACTTCCAAATCACTACGTAAAGGATGAAGCTGTTCAAAATCCATTCTGGTGGGCGCATTCGAAGCAATAGCCAGATTGATCCGAGCAGTAACAAAAAGGCGAGTATTGCTGCGAACCAAACATACGAAATCGCGAAACGTTCGATGTGTAAATATTCATCTCTCATGTGTTGAGTGGATCGTGAACGTGATTGCAATCGTGTCGATGACGGATTGAATCATTCCGCAATTTTCAATGACTAGAGTCGCAAGCGACAGGCGCTGTTTTTCAGTCATACTGCCATCTACATATGACTCGAAGTCCAAAGATGTAATTCGATTGGCTCTTGTTTCATCACGGGTGATATGGACCTCAAGAGAAAGTGAAGAATAGGTAATTCGTTTTTTGTGCAACAAGTTTTTAAGTAACGTGCCGCTACAGCCTGCCAAGGAAGAAACAAAAAGTTCGACAGGACGATATCCTTGCTCTGGGTCAGACGAAATTGTTAATAGACCATGTGGAGATGAGTGGGCGACGTGATGTTCGTTGATACTAAAATGCATATAGATACACTCCTTTCTAGTGATAGTCTGTTCATCCTTTGTTAAGCGTTGATGAAGTTAAATCAAATTGTATAGAAAAGCAGTGAACGTACCCGTCTGTATTCAACGTGATTGTTCCATTTTGTGCATATAAAATTTTTCGCACGATCGAGAGACCTAAGCCACTACGTGAGGGTGAGGATCTAGAGGCATCGCAACGGTAGAATTGTTCGAAGATCAGTTCTTTTTCATGTTGTGCTATGAACTGACCTTGGTGCGTAAACGATAATTGGTACCCTTGAGGCATTGAGGTGCCTTGAATTAATAAAGTCGTACCAGTGTTATAATCTACGATATTTTGAAACAGATTAGTTATCATCTGGATGAAATCTTCTCTTCGATGATTCAGTAGAAGATCTTCTATCTCGATTGTGATGGACTTGAAAATAGTACGAAATGAAGGGGAATAGGCGGCAAATATCTCTTCGAACGTTTCTTGTAAAGAAAATGATTCGCTCGAGGATGCAGAAACCGGAAGTTCAGTTTTTTGTAACGTATCGAGCTGATTCAATAATCGAATCATTCGTTGGGTCTCCTCCCCTAAAGAGGCATAAAGAGTTGATGAGCCACTTATGGTATTGTGCTGAAGTGCTTCCAAATACCCGCTTAAAGTCGTCAATGGAGTACGTAAATCATGAGACAAATCACGTAGAAATAAGTCCTTCGTCATTTCAGAATGTTTAATCGTGCGACTCATTTGATCAAATGTCTGAATCAAATGTTCTATGTCCGGACTAGTAGAGTAAGGAAGCATACCTACATGACGTGTTTCTTCAAATTGATGCGTCGCTTGCGACAGTTGTCGGATTGGTTTTAACAAACGGCGAATGGAAAGATAGTGAAACACGAAACTGACAGAAGCAAGCAGTACACCTATTATTAAAAAATATGAGTAAAGCGTTGAAGTAAGGACCGATCCTGAAAGTTGCCGCTCATTCACTGAATAGCAGGCGTATTGCGTTAATGAAAAACCGGTAATCATAATCAGTGATAGTGTAAAAGCTGCCTGCAGCGTGAAGATACGGGAAAATAAAGAGTACGTCGATGGTTTATGAACTGACAAATTTATACCCCATTCCTCTGACCGTTAGAATGTATGAATAATCGGTTTGTTCACGGATTTTATGACGTAAGTGACGAATATGAACATCAATCGTTCGATCGTTGACTTCTTTTTCCTGTGTAGCGTAAATATGATCGAGTAATTGGGTACGTGTCAGAATTTGATTCGGATGTTGCATCAAAATATGCAGTAATTTAAATTCGAAGGACGTCAGTTTCAACTCTTGTCCATTGATAAACGCTTGTCCTTTTAATGGCTTCAACAGAAAACCCGTGAAACTTAATTTTCCGCAACGACTAGCCGTTCGTCTCAAAACAGCTGCGATGCGACTCATGACTTCCGCAGGACTGAACGGTTTCACGATATAATCATCTGCTCCTAGAGCAAATCCCTCCAATTTACTCTTTTCAGAGACTTTTGCTGTAATCATAATGATCGGCATCAAACTCTTGAATTCTTCTCGAATCCAGTAACAGAGTTCTTCTCCGTTCAGCTTAGGTAACATCAAATCAAGAAGAACGATACATGGATCGTAATCTTCAATCATTCTCTTTCCTTCTAGTCCATCAGCTGCTTCTAGTACTTCGTATCCTTCTTGCAGAAGATAAATTTTCAGCAATTCTCTAATTTTTGCATCATCTTCGACGATTAACACAGATTTACCGATTAGCTCTTGATTTATCATATTAAATTTCACCTTTTCAACTATCAAAATAGAGAATAACGTGCAAGCCAGGCGCTGATTTTTTGCAGTTGACCACTCAGAACAAGAAACCCTAATGCGACCATTAGCATACCGTTAAATAAAGCAATTTTTCCGAGTTGTCGGTTGATCAAGCGTAAGAATGCCAATGAATACGAGATGACAAAAGACAACACGAGAAAGGGAACAGCCATTCCTATTGAATAAGCAACCAGCATTCCAATTCCTTGAGAGAATGTGTCGCTGTTACCCGCTAACAATAGGATTGTTGATAAAGACAGACCGACACACGGTGACCAGCCACTGGCGAATGCCATACCAATCACGGTAGAACTAAAAAATCCATTCGAGGGTTTTTCGACATGCAATCGTTTCTCATACATTAACCACTTTATCTCTAGCCATCCCGCCGTATGTAATCCGAAAAGAATGATGAGAAGACCTGACAATTGCATGAGCCAAAGACGGTAATCAGTCAACAGTTGACCTACGAAGCTAGCTGATGCACCGAATGCAATAAAAATCAGACTGAAACCAACAATGAATCCAAGTGATCGGATAAATAGAAGCTTGCGATTGACGACAACGGCTGAATTTTTAATTTGTCCTCCGGTTAGATGACTGATATACGCCGGTAGGAGCGGGAAGATACAGGGTGAAAAAAAGGACGCCATTCCACCAAAAAAAGCAATCCAAATCGTAATATTCGACATACTATGCACCTCTTTCTTGAACTAGCATGTCGGCTTAATGTTAAGGGATGATGAAGAATAAAGAAAATACTGTGAGCGGTATCACAGGAACTTAGGGGAATTCCCCTATATCTCCTTGATACCGTTTTCATTAAGATGGAAGTGTACTGGAACATATTTGAAGGGGGATATGAGAGTGGATAATCGAACAGCACGAATTGCAGTCGTCGGAGCGGGATCGGGAGGTATTACTGCGGTCGCACAACTATTACGTAAGCGTCCGGCATTAAAAGGGCATATTTTATTGATTGATCCTGCAGAGGAGCATTATTATCAACCTTTATGGACTTTGGTCGGTGCTGGTGATGTTCGAAAAGAGACGACAGCGCGTCCCATGTCTTCCTTGATTCCTGAAGGCGCAGAGTGGTTGCAAGAATCGGTACAAACTTTTGCACCTGAAAAGAATGAACTACTAACTACTCAAGGAACGACTGTTCATTATGACTATCTTATCATCGCGGCAGGTATTCAATTGAATTGGAAAGATGTTCCCGGACTAGTTGAAACAATCGGAAAGAATGGTGTGTGTAGTAACTATTCGTATGAAACGGTTTCTTCTACCTGGGATGCCATTTCTCACTTCAAAGGCGGCGAAGCACTATTTACAATGCCAAGTACCCCAATTAAATGTGGAGGTGCACCTCAAAAAATCATGTATCTAGCAGAGGAATATTTTGCTCAACACAATATACGAAACAAGTCGTCCGTTCATTTTATGACGGCATTGCCTAATATGTTTGCAGTACCGCGTTATGAAAAGACACTGAACGAGGTCGTAAAACGGAAACAGATTCAAACACATTTCAAAACTGAACTCGTTAGCATTGATGGACCGAACCACGTTGCTACTTTTGAAAATCTAGAAACAAAAGAACGATTTACACATCACTTCGACTTAATCCATGTCACACCACCGATGGGGCCGATGGATTTCTTAAAAGATAGTCCGGTCACGGACGCCTCAGGATGGGTAGATATTGATTCAAAAACACTTCAGCATGATCGTTACGAAAATATTTTCGCGTTGGGTGATTGTTCTAATCTGCCGACATCTAAAACAGGGGCTGCTATCCGAAAACAGGCACCTGTCGTAGTCGAAAACTTAATCCGCTTCATGGAACATCAAAACCATACTAAAGCAGAATATGATGGTTACACATCGTGTCCGCTTGTAACCGGATATAACAGTCTTGTCATGGCAGAGTTCGACTATGAAAAAGAACCAGCTGAAAGTTTCCCGATCGATCAATCAGAAGAGCGCTTATCTATGTTTTTAGTTAAAAAACATTTCCTACCTGTCCTTTATTGGGATGGGATGCTAAAAGGTCTGATGTGAGGAGGAAGAGCATGGGTACTGACATGAAACCACCGAATCCAGTTGAAGCATTACTGCAAGAACCGGAACAACAAGAAGCACTCGCACAGTTATTACGAGATTTACCTTTGCTTGTAGAACGACTTGAGCAATTAGAAAAAAGTGTGAGTTTTGCAGAACATGTCTTACAGGATAAAACGACAATTCTTCCTTATATGAAAGAAGCAGAGCAAAAAATACGTCAGACGGGTTTAACGAAAGCACATATCGATGCGTTACTAGAGATTGCACGCTTACTTCCCGAAGTAGCTCCTGTCGCAAAACAAAGCGTGTCTGGTCTATTATTCGTGAAGGCAGTTCTCGAAGATGAAAGAACGATGCACGATCTATTAAATACCCGACCGCGTATTCCGGTTCTTTCTGATACCAATCGATTGTATGAAGCTAAGAAAAATAAAAAGCAAAAGTTGTCGTTACGACGGATTTGGCGTTTGTTAACCCACCCGATCTGGAAAGACATGTTCTTGTATGTTGAAAGTTTGTTAGAGACGATCATGTTGAATCGAAAGAAAAGGGGATGAGGAATCATGTTTTTCCGTTCATGTTTTGATTCGAATTTAGCTCAATTTTCTTATATAGTGGGTTGCCAAAAAACAGGTGAAGCCATCGTGATTGATCCGGCAAGAGATGTTGACCAGTATCATGAAATTGCTAAAGCAGAAGGACTAAAGATTACAGCAGCAACTGAAACACATATTCATGCTGATTTCGTTTCAGGGGCACGGGAATTGGGACAACAAGATGTTCAATTGTACCTATCAAACGAAGGTGGAACAGACTGGTCCTATCAGTACGAAACAAAAAAGAAAGCAGTACTACTCAAAGACGGAGATCGATTCTACATTGGGAATGTTCGATTTGATGTAGTGCATACGCCGGGTCATACACCAGAACATATCAGCTTCATTCTTACAGATGAAGGTGGAGGTTCAGAAGTACCGATGGGGATTTTTACAGGTGACTTTGTTTTTGTAGGTGACGTGGGGCGTCCTGATTTGTTAGAAAAAGCAGCGGGAATTGAAGGAACGGCTACAAACGGTGCGACACAGATGTTTCATTCATTAGAACGTTTCCGAAATCTGCCGGATTATCTTCAAGTTTGGCCAGGACATGGAGCAGGCAGTGCATGTGGAAAGTCATTGGGTGCTGTTCCTATGTCTACTGTCGGGTACGAGAAACAAAATAACTGGGCACTTATGATCAAGGATGAAAGTAGATTCGTAGAGGAATTGTTATCCGGGCAGCCGGAACCACCGCGTTACTTCGCAATGATGAAACATGTCAACAAAGTAGGACCTGCTGTCATGGGAGAAACACCTCCTTTGCCACATCGAACAGAACTTCAAGAAAAATACGTCATTCTTGATGTACGTCCTGCAAACTTGTACCGTAAGGGGTATGCTAAAGGTACGTTGAATATTCCGTTTAATAAAGCTTTTACGAATTGGGCAGGATGGTTATTGCCATACGATGAAGATATTCTATTGATTGCTTCGACTGATCAAGTTGAAGCTGTCCGAACAGCACTTCAATCCATTGGAATTGATCGAGTCGTCGGATATGTCGACGTGGATGATCTGTCGTTTCCTGAACATTATCCAGAAATCGATACGGCTGAGTTACAAGAAAAATTGGACGAAGAAGCGGTCTATTTAATCGATGTTCGAAATCAATCGGAATGGGAAGCTGGTCATATCGAAGGTGCTCATCATTTGATGCTCGGAAATCTTGAAAAAGAAATGCAAAAGATTCCAAGAGACAAACCGATTGTCATGCAATGTCAATCAGGTGCCCGCTCATCGATCGCAACAAGCCTGATGAAGCGAGCTGGATTCGAGAATGTCTACAACTTAAAAGGTGGATATCAAGCTTGGAAAACGGCTGACAAACCAGTCGTCCAATCGTAAAATGAGACTAATTATACGACTGTGTCTAGTAAGACATGGTCGTTTTTAATAAGGAGCGTGTTTTCTGATGGAAATTGAGCAGTTTGGACAAGAAATTTTTCAGGCAATTCAAGATGGCATCATCGTCATGGATCAGAAGCGGAGGATTGTTGCATTAAATCCATCTGCTGAGAATTTGACGGGATGGCGTTTGGGTGGTCTAGTTCCTTATTGCTCATTCTGTCAGAAAAGAAACATTGAACCTGATCAAGAGCGATGCTATCTCGTTACACATGAACGATCTCCTTACTTTTCATCCGAGATGCCGACCTATTCAGGAGAGCTTGTTGACGTTGAGATGAGTACAGCCAAAATTCTTCAAAATGCAATACTTGGTGAAACATATTATCTACTTGTTTTACGTGATTTCTCCGAGCGTAAAAAGCAACAAGAACATGAACTGCGTCAAAGAATGGTACAACAATTGATTGCGGCCAGGGAAGAAGAACACAAGCGTCTGGCAATGGAATTGCATGATGGTGTCGGTCAATCTTTATTCGGATTATCCATTGCATTGGATTCTTTGAAGGCATATGCATTTGATCAAAAGACGGCGCGTTATTTAGATGAGGTATCCGCTGAAATGAAAAAAGTCATGTCCGATCTAAGGTTATATTCAAAACAACTTCGACCACTCGAACTTGATCAATTTGGATTAATCGTAGCTCTTGAAAGTCTAGTGACTGGATTTCAAAAGCAAAAACCGGGAGTGCATTTTTCCTTCCAAACAAATGTTGTCACCTCCCGTTATGATTCAATAGTAGAAATCAATCTGTATCGAATTGTGCAAGAAGCCATTACGAATAGTTTGAAGCATGCAGATCCGAAACAGATCAAAGTAAAACTCAATGATACTCGTGAAGAAGTGGAGCTTATTATTCATGATGATGGACGGGGCTTTGACATCACACATCATCAGGATGGGCTGGGCTTGCAACATATCCAAGAGCGAGCTTCAACGATTCATGCAGATGCAAGTATGACAAGCCATCCTAACAAGGGGACCGAAATTCAGATTCGATGGTTAAAGAAGGGAGCGTTAGAGTGATGGAATCCATTCGATTGCTCATTGTCGATGATCATGTCTTAATTCGAAATGGTTTACGATTATTGTTAGAAAAAGATGAGAGTCTTCAAGTCGTAGCGGAAGCTGAAGAAGGTGGGGAAGCCATCCGTCTTGCGATCAAGTATCAACCGGATGTCATTTTACTGGACGTGACGATGCCTGGTGGATTAGACGGGTTCGTCACTAGTAGGGCGATTCATGAAGAAGTACCACATTCTAAGATCATATTGCTGACGATGCATGACGAAGAGGTCTATATTCAAAAAGCTATTGAATATCACATACCAGGGTATCTCTCGAAAAATAGCGATATTTCTGAATTGAGTAGTGCGATTAAACGGGTATTTGCTGGAAAGATCTATTATCAAACCTCTATGCCTGAGGAAGAATTACAACATCTTTTAGAAGGGTCTAAACAAAAAAGACACTTATCACGAAGGGAAGTAGAAATCGTTCGATTGACAGTACTAGGGTACACGAATATTGAGATTGCCGATAAACTTGTCATCAGCCCGAAAACGGTTGAGAATCATAAAGCACGAGTCATGATGAAGTTGCAATTGAAACATAAACACGAGCTTGTACGCTTTGCTTTGAAAAACGATTTTATAGAGTTTTGAGATTCTCTAAATAAAAAAATGAACTTTATCGGTTGACTTATACCCCTGTAGGTATTATTGTATGAAATGTACCAACGAGGTATGACGTATGTCACATTTAAAAAAGGAGATGGACTTCATATGGAAAACGGTTATGAAGATCGCATCATTCATCGGATGAATCGGATTGAAGGACAAATCCACGGAATCGTTCGAATGATGAAACAAGAGGCGTCTTGTAAGGATGTCGTCACACAACTGAGCGCTACACGTAGTGCAATCGATCGCGTCATCGGTCTCGTCGTCAGTGAAAACTTGATCGACTGTGTCCGTCAGGATGATGCGACGGAAAATCATGAACAAGCCGTTGCAGAGGCTGTTCAACTCTTAATGAAAAGCAGATAAAATTTTTTACGAATTAATATACCCCTTAGGGTAAAAACTTGGAGGAATTACGTTCATGTCAGATACGAAAAAAACAACCATCGTTTTATTTAGTGGAGAGTACGATAAAGTCATGGCAGCTTATATCATTGCCAACGGTGCAGCCGCATACGATCACGAAGTCACGATTTTCCATACCTTCTGGGGTTTGAATGCGATGCGTAAGGATGAACCGATCCAGCCGGATAAAACATTTCTTGAGAAGATGTTCGGTAAGTTCATGCCGCGCGGTGCCGATAAGATGCCACTCTCGAAAATGAACTTCGGTGGTGCAGGTCAAAAAATGATTAAAAACGTCATGAAGAAGCACAATGCGATGCCGCTTCCAGACTTAATCGAATTAGCGAAAGAACAGGATGTCAAACTCGTCGCCTGTACGATGACGATGGATTTACTCGGTTTGAAACAGGAAGAATTACACGACGGGATTGAGTATGCAGGTGTTGCCGCTTACCTCGCCGATGCGGAGGACGGAAACGTCAATCTATTCATCTAATGATCTGAAGGAGGAATGACGCATGGATGTACTATCGATTATCTTGTTGCTCGTCGTCGGCTATCTTGCTTATAAGATGTTCGCCCCAACAAAAGGCGTCAAGCAAGTGTCGACCACGGAACTGAAGCCGTTACTAAACGACCGCAAACGATTTTATCTCGATGTTCGGACACCGGCAGAATTCAAAGGCAATCACATCAAAGGATTTAAGAACATTCCGTTACAAACGCTAAACAGTCAACTGAATCAAATCCCGAAAGACAAAGAAGTGCTCGTCATCTGTCAAAGCGGGATGCGAAGCAAACAAGCCGTCAAAGTACTAAAAAAAGCCGGTTATTCAAATGTCACGGAAGTCCGTGGCGGAATGAATGCATGGCGCTAAATCGAATCAAGAGGAGGAATTGAACATGAAACGCATGACAGCAACAGAAGTACAGGAAAAAATCGAACGTGGTGAACAACTAAACGTCATTGATGTCCGGGAAGTTGATGAAGTCAAAGAAGGAATGATTCCGGGAGCGATCCATATTCCACTCGGATTGATTGAATTCAAGATGAACGAACTCGACAAGAAAAAAGAGTATGTCATGGTATGCCGTTCTGGTGCGCGCAGTGGTCGCGCAACGACATATCTCGAAGGACAAGGATATGACGTGACGAACATGGATGGCGGCATGATGTCGTACGAAGGCGAAACAAAATAATACCCCACACCGTAAAGGAGCGAATTGTATGACTATGATTAAATCAGATATCGTATTGGACGCCAAAGGTCTCGCTTGTCCGATGCCGATCGTTCGGACGAAAAAAACGATCAAGACGTTAGAACCGGGACAAGTCATCGAAGTCCAGGCGACGGATAAAGGATCAACTGCAGATCTCCGTGCCTGGGCAAACAGCACCGGCAATCATTATTTAGGCACGATTGAAGAAGGCGAAGTACTCCGTCATTACGTTCGGAAATCAACAGGTGATGTCACGGAACCAGCAGCATTCGCTCAAACCGTCGATAACGCAACAGTCGAAGCAGCACGCCAAGACGACTCGATCACGGTGCTTGATGTTCGTGAACAAGCAGAATATGCCTTCGCCCATGTACCGGGAGCCATCAATATTCCGTTAGGCGAACTGGAGACACGCCATGCAGAACTGGATTCAAATCAGACGATTTATGTCATCTGCCGGACAGGTAGCCGAAGTGACTTGGCATGCCGACAGCTCAGTGACAAGGGGTATACGGTGCACAATGTCGTACCGGGTATGCAGGAATGGGCGTCTGAGACGACGACACTCGTTTCAGAGAAATAATACAACAGCGTAAAGTAGAGGAGGAACGAGTAGATATGGCACAAGCAATGACAGCCGCACAAGTTACAAAAAAAATCATTGGACGTGAGTCTCTGTTCATCTTAGATGTCCGGAATGAGGATGCGTTTCAAGATTGGAAAATCGAAGGAGAGAACTTCAAGTACCTCAACATTCCGTATTTTGAATTGTTGGATGGTGTCGAGGAGATTCTCGATCAGCTTCCGACGGATCAGGATGTTCTCGTCGTTTGCGCAAAAGAAGGTTCATCGATTTTCGTCGCCGACATGCTAGAAGAAGCAGGACGAGACGTATCGTATCTGTCAGGCGGTATGAAAGCATGGAGTGAACATCTAGAACCGATTTCACTCGGAACGCTGAACGAAACAGGAACTGATCAAGGCGAAGTCGTTCAGTTCGTTCGAATCGGTAAAGGGTGTCTCTCGTATATGGTCATCTCAGAAGGAGAGGCCGTACTCATCGACGCGACACGAATGACGGATGTGTATTTGGATTATGCCGCATCACGCAACGTCACGATTAAGCATGTGTTTGATACACATCTTCACGCGGATCATATTTCTGGAGGACGCGACATCGCCGAAAAAACAGGCGCGACATACTGGTTGCCGCCAAAAGATGCGACGGATGTCACATTCGATTATGCACCACTTGAAGACGGTAGTACGGTTCAAGTAGGGGATACAGCGATTGAAGTACGCGCTCTTTATTCCCCAGGACATACGATTGGATCGACTTCATTCATCGTCGATCAGCGTTATTTATTGACGGGTGATATCTTGTTCATCGACTCGATTGGTCGTCCGGATTTAGCCGGTCTCGCGGAAGACTGGGTCGGTGACTTACGCGATTCGCTCTACAACACGTATCGTGATCTTTCACCAGAACTCATCGTCTTACCGGCACATTTCATGATCATTGAAGAATTGAACACGGATGGTAGTGTAGCGGAAAAATTAAGCATCTTGCTTGCGAACAATCATGGTCTCAACATCGACGATGAAGCAACATTCCGGAAGATGGTCACAGAGAACCTGCCGCCACAACCGAACGCATATCAAGATATCCGTGAAACAAACATGGGGAAACAGACACCCGATCTTGAAACACAACGGGAAATGGAAGTCGGACCGAACCGCTGTGCGGTACGCTAAACCGACGCATAACGAATATCAAATCATTCAGGAGGAATACAACATGAAATCAGAACTCGTACTCGACGCAAAAGGACTTGCTTGTCCGATGCCAATCGTAAAAACAAAAAAAGCCATCGCTGGACTCGAATCAGGTCAAATCCTTGAAGTCCATGCAACGGATAAAGGGGCAAAAAATGATCTTCAAGCGTGGGCGACATCAGGTGGTCATGAACTCGTCAAACACGAAGAAGAAGCAAGTGTCCTAAAATTCTGGATTCAAAAAGGTTAATTTCGAAAAGAGAGCTGATTTACGGCTCTCTTTTTTAAGGAGTGATAAACGATGGAATTCGGTTTTATCGTGACGATTTTCTTAATCGGATTTGTCGGATCCTACATTTCAGGAATGTTAGGAATTGGCGGTTCAATCATTAAATATCCGATGTTATTGTATATCCCGCCGCTACTCGGCTTTGCAGCATTTTCTGCCCATGAGGTTGCAGGAATCAGTGCGATTCAAGTCTTTTTTGCAACGATTGGTGGCGTCTGGGCTTACCGAAAAGGCGGTTATTTGAATAAATCATTGATCGTCTACATGGGGGGATCGATTTTAATTGGTAGCTTCATCGGTGCGTATGGTTCAAATATCCTGGCTGAAGACACGATCAACATCGTCTATGGTGTTCTTGCGTTAACGGCAGCGGTCATGATGTTCGTTCCGAAAAAGGGAATCGACGACATTCCACTTGATCAGGTCCAGTTCAACAAAACCATTGCGACGGTATCGGCATTCATCGTAGGTGTCGGAGCCGGAATCGTCGGTGCGGCAGGTGCCTTTTTACTCGTCCCGATCATGCTCGTCCTCTTGAAAATCCCGACTCGGATGACGATTGCTTCGTCATTAGCGATCACGTTCATTTCGTCGATCGGCGCAACGGTCGGTAAAATCACGACCGGGCAAGTCGACTGGGGTCCTGCGGCAATCATGGTCGTTGCTAGTTTAATTGCAGCACCACTTGGCGCAATCGCCGGGAAGAAGATGAACACGAAGATTCTCCAAGTCATTCTTGCTGTCCTGATTTTAGCGACAGCTGTGAAGATTTGGATCGACATCCTGTGAACAAAAGAGAGGCTGACTCAAAAAAGAATGACGCGTCTTTTCACACCCTTTCCTCAGGCGAGACACAAGCCAGTTTTCCTGCTTCATTCAAGCAGGAAAGCGGGTCTTGTTCGTCTCTGACAGCGCATGAATGCGCTTGTTCCTGTAGGAGTGGCGTGAAACGCGTCATTCTTTTTGTTATGAGATAAGGGTGGCAGAGCATCATTCTGCCACCCTTATCTTTGTAGAGACCGACTTTTGAGTCAGTCCCTTTTTTATTGTACGGACTGATCAATTACGTGTCGTAACGTATGTTCGACTTCTTTTGCGACAGTTTGAAGTGCTGCCTCGTCTGCTAAGTCCATCAAGGCAGTTGGTTTTGGCATTCCGACTTTCGTTTGTCCTTTCTCGGTATAGACGACGATTTTACACGGAAGAAAGTAACCGGCCCGTAAGTCATGAGAAACGACGCGGTGCGCCTCTTTTGGTTGGCATACCTCTAAAATATGATAACTTTCATTAAAAGAGAGCTCTTTTTCTTCGAATTTGTTTGCTAAATCAAACTCCCATAAGACACCGAACGATGCCTCTGAGAGAGCTTGCTTCAGTTGAGACATGACGTGATCCAAATCGTGATGTGACGTTACAGTGTAATCAAACATAAATACCCCTCCTGGTGTTTTTGATGTATAGTATATTCCCTGATTGAACTTCTTTAATCCGAAAGATCCAATGTGCTCCGTTTGAGCACATGCTACGACAAGACGGCATGAGCGCGGTACAGTTAAATAAAAGAACATCCAATAGACGTCATGCGACGTAAGCTAAATAAAGGAGGCGAAGGGAGATGAAGAAACGAATGTGGACGATTGTATCAGTCATCGGTCTCATCGTCATCATGGTCGGGGGATACTTCGTGTTCCAGCAACAGCAGGCAAAATCAAGCGGCAGTAAGGAATTAAGTTATCAACCGGAAGAAACAGCGATTTTAGCTGGCGGATGCTTCTGGTGTATGGAACCCCCGTTCGAAGAGTTAAAAGGAGTCAAGTCCGTCATTTCTGGTTATACAGGCGGTGATGTTGAAAATCCGACGTATAATCAAGTGTCAGCGGAGACGACAGGTCATCGGGAAGCTGTATTGATCACATTTGATCCGAACGTCATCTCGTACAAGCAATTGTTGGATGTCTACTGGCGCCAGATTGATCCGACGGATGCAGATGGTCAATTCGTCGACCGTGGTGAGTCTTATACGACGGCGATTTTCTATACGAATGAGAAACAAAAAGAAATCGCAGCGCAATCGAAACAAGATTTAGAGAAACAACAAGTCTTCGATGATAACATCGTCACACCGTTGATTGCGGCAGGTCCTTTTTATGAAGCGGAAGCGTATCATCAAGACTACTATTTGAAGAGTGAAAAGAAATATAAGTTTTACCGAGCAGCTTCTGGACGCGACGAGTTCATCAACCGTTACTGGAACGATCAACCCAAACTTGATCTTCCAACCTATCCAAAATTATCAGACGCAGAAATCAAAAAGAAATTAACCGACATCCAGTACAAGGTGACACAAGAAGATGGGACGGAGCCGGCGTTTGATAATCCGTATCACGATTTGAAAGCAGACGGTATCTATGTCGATCTGATTTCTGGCGAACCATTGTTTTCATCAAACGATAAATATGATTCGAAGACAGGATGGCCGAGTTTCACGAAACCACTCGAGCCAGGTAATATCATTGAGAAAAGTGACTTTTCAATCGGCATGAAACGGATGGAAGTCCGGAGTCGTCATGGAAATGCCCATCTCGGACATGTCTTCTCGGATGGTCCAGAGCCAACAGGGCTTCGGTATTGTATGAACTCAGCCGCTTTACGTTTTATTCCGAAAGAGGACTTGAAACAAGAAGGATACGGTGAATATGTAGCAGATTTTAAATAATCATTAAAAGGCATCCGGTGCTCATATGCATCGGATGCCTTTCCTTTCAAAATTGTAAGATACATCCATAAAATAAATATCCATTTTATCCATATCCTGTTTATAATCAAGATAAAGTACATCGATCTTGAAGGAGGAACATCTGTGAAGAAACTGATGATTTGGGTCATGCTGAGCTGTCTGATTTTGACGCTTGGAGTAGGACCTACGACAGCAAAGGCAGAAACGGCCCTTGCTAAAGCAACGCTCTTGAAAGTAGGACAAGAGACGACGCTTGAAACAGGAACGGAAGAAAAAAATACATATTGGTACCGCGTCAACCATGAAGCGGGTGTAGAAAAGACCGCTTCACACTTCGAACTATCGATCGATACGGATCAACCTGTTCAAGTAACGGCGTATCCGAGTGAAGCGATGGCTGCGGAAGACGATACGTTTGATCGTTACCGGACAGAAGCGGAGTCAGATGAAAAAAATCTGACGAAATTAGCTGTTCCATATGCATGGGATGGACCGTATTATGTCAAAGTCGAATATTACCCGAACATCGAAGAAGGTAAGACGACGAAAGCTGCTCATGTTAAATTGACGTATAACAATGTCAAATTGCCTGTCGAGTATGAGCCGATCAATGACATCAGCTGTATGGCAGAAGAAGCACTCAAACAAACAAAAGAAGAAAAGCCGATGCTTGCACTCATGCACTCGATCCAAAAGCAAGTGTTGAGCCAATCGGATGCAGGACGTGCTTTAACATCGCTTTACTACAAAGCGTCTCCTTACGTCGTCAAAACGCTTTTATTCAATAAAGAGAAGCGTCAACAAGCATATGAAGATTTAAAAACATTGAAGCCGGCAATGGAGGCACTCGTACGTGGAACATCGTACACGTTGACGAAAGCCGATCAACAAGCTGTCGATCGTCTCTACAAATTATCACGTGACGCATCTCCTGCCGTGATTGCGGAAGAGATTGATGGATATGCCAACAAAATGGATGTCTCTACATTAAGCGGTAGTTCGTTAAGCGAGACATTCAAGTCAATGGGTATGAACATTCAATCAAAAGAAGCAACACGTTACATCGTTAAATTAAAACCAGGTAAGATGAACCGTTCAATGAAGATTGCAGGTGTTCAAGCAAATGATGTGGAACGTTTATCTCTTGGTAATGCGGGAGACTTCGTCATCGTAACGGAAGATCCAACGGTCAAAGGACAATCAGCGGCAGCATTAAAACAATCACTCAACCGTTCGTCAGCGGTCGAGTACGTTGAAAAAGTTCAGACGTACCGGGCGACGAATGATATCAACTTCGATTATCAATGGGCCGTCAATAAAAAGACCGTCTTCGAGCAATTCGATAACGTTGGAATCGGTTTTGAAGCATTCCAACAGCGTTTTGGAACGAAGAAGTTAGCGCCTGTGAAGATTGCAGTCATCGATACAGGTGTTGATTATCGCTTAAAGGACTTACAAGGAAAAGTTGACATCGCAAATGAAAAGAACTACGTTTCCGTCAACGGAGACGGGGATGCGATTGATGACAACGGTCACGGAACACACGTGGCAGGCGTCATCGCAGCAACGATGAACAACGATTATGGTATCCAAGGGATTCATCAATCGGCACAAATCCTGCCGGTTAAAGTCTTGAATGCAAACGGCGAAGGAGAAACAGACGCGATCGCACTCGGGATTAAATATGCAGTCGATCATGGCGCCAAAGTCATCAACATGAGTCTTGGTGGCGGTGAGAGCCGGACGATGGCTTATATGATGAAATATGCAGCAGATCATGGTGTTACGGTCGTTGCAGCTTCAGGAAACGACTACGACATGATGGTCGGTTACCCAGCGAACTCGGAATATGCGATTTCTGTTGGGGCGACGAACCCACTCGGAATGGTTGCTGATTATTCGAACTACGGTATCGGACTTGATGTCGTGGCACCAGGATCAAAAGTCGCTAGTTTGATTCCAGACGGTAACACAGTATATATGGATGGAACAAGTATGGCTTCGCCACACGTTGCAGCAGTAGCGGGAATCTTGAAGTCACTGAACCCGAAACTGACACCAACACAAATCGAACAGATTTTGCGTAAGAGTGCAGAGCCACTTGCGTTTGAAAATCCAAACGACTGGTTCGACTTCGAAGAAGATGAAGACGGGGAGAAGATGGAACCTGAATTCCCGGCTTACGTCAGCCCAGTCTCTGGATACGGAAAGGTCAGTATTCCACGTGCGATTTCTCAGTTGAACTTGAACGGGAATGTCAATGACGTCTACGATAACCAATTGTTTGTCTCTGGAACAGTCAAGACAGGAACGAAAGTTGAAGTATGGGCAGCACTCGTAACGAAAGATAAGAATGGTAAAGAAACAACAACGAACAAAAAGCTAGCTACGACAACAGCTCAAGCAGGAAAATACAGCGTTAAGATTCCGCGTCAAAATCAAAAGACGGTCTTGACGGTTCGCTATGCGAATGGACTAGACGTCACGTCGGAACGGACAGAAGTCCTTCCAGGAAAAGCGCCAAAAGCACCGAAGGTCAAACCAGTTCTTGCTGGTGCGACGAAAATGACAGGTACAGCTCTCGCTGGCGGTACGATTACTGTCAAAGATGCGAAACAAAAGAAAATCGCCACAGCAAAAGTGGATGCAAAAGGTCACTTCAGTGCGAAATTACCAAAACAAGTCGGTGGTTCAAGCTTGATCGTCACAGTGACGGATATTGCTAAACGCACAAGTAAACCGACGATCGTAAAAGTCCTACCAGCCCCAGCAGCACCGAAAGTGAAATCCGTCTATGCCGGACAAACGAAAGTAACCGGTACAGCTGAAAAGAAATTGAATGTTTATGTAAAAGATGCGAAGAAAAAAGTCATCGGAAAAGGAACGGTTTCTGCAAAAGGTAACTATTCTGTCAAAATTCCGAAGCAAAAAGCAAAAGCAAAGCTTTCCGTCTACGTTAAGAATACACGTGGTCAAGTTAGCCCTGTGACTTCTGTGACAGTGAAGAAAGCGAAAAAGTAAGAGGGTAGAAAGACCTTTTTTCGGGTACATTCCGAGAAAAGGTCTTTTTTTGGATATCCTAGCTGTTGCTTCGAAAGCGTTTCTATTATATTAAATCTATAGAAACAAATGAAAAAGCATCATTCAACGAATGATGAGGAGGATACATTCATGGTGAATTGGATTCGGCGACGAATCGGTCGGCAACTGCTGACTGTTTTTTATGCGGTACTGATCGTAGTATCGATTACTTCGTTCTTTGTCTATGACTACATGGAAGGACGAATCGAAACATCAAAACAGAATCTCGAGACGATCAGTGAACAAAATCGCCGAGCCAATGATTTGTGGGACAATTGGCAAACGGTTCAGTTCGGTTTACGCGGATTCGTCATTTTTGGTAATCAGGAACGGTTTGATGAAATCCAAGCGCTCCGAACAGATATCAAAAGTGAGACAGATTGGTTCATGCGAAACGCCAAAACGGATGAAGAAGAAGAATTCGCAGCGCAAATGACGAATTTATATGAGTTATACTATGACGCCTTGTTCCCGTTGACCCAGTCTTACGTCAATGAAAAAAAGGCGAATCGGATCAATGAGGACTTTTTACAAGGAGATAGTCTGTTTTCCTTACCGATTGCGAAACGACTTGTTGAACAAGGACGGTTGAAGCCGACAGCGGACGGTTCGATTGATATTACGCCAGATATTGAAAAAGCATCTGCCGCACTTAATGAATACCGCACGAATCTCAGCCAACAACAAGAAACGGCTGTTGGGGAACTGCGGAGTGAAGTGGCAAAGTCACAATGGATTTGGATCTCGAGTATCGTTGTTCTCATCGCCTTCATCCTTCTCTTCGTGCACCCGTTCCTTCGCCGGATGACACGACAATTACTACGCTTAATCGACGATAATCAAAAACTTGCACGGAAAGAACCGATTAAGATTGATAAAGCTGCCGAGCAACGACCAGACGAAATCGGATTGTTGCGCGCAGCCTTTAATCGGATGGTCGTGACGACAAATGCCCATACGGATGCGATGCAAGGAAAAAATGAAGAGTTGCAGGCGCAAAGTGAAGAGTTGCTCGCGCAACAAGAAGAATTGCAAGCGCAACAAGAAGAACTCGAAGAAGCGTATCAAACGACGAAAAAGAATGAGGAAAAGCTCCGATTACGTAGCGAACTGACAGAGGCGCTTGCTGTTCGCGAAACCGTCGAATCGTATCCGGCAATCGTTCAAAAGATGATCGATATCACCTCTTCGGAGTACGGTGCCCTGTTACTCTATGAAGAAGGAGCGTTCATAGGTGCGACGACGAAGGGGATGACGATGGATTATTTGAAAGTCCTTCTAAAAGATGAGATGTCCGTCATCAATCGATCGGTTCGTCAGATGGAATTCGTCCAATCGGAAAAACGAGTCACGCGTCAAAAAGACCATCCGTATTCATTCAGCACGCATGAAGTGACGATTCCGATTGAAGATCCGGAAACGCATGAATTGATTGCAGCCATCTATCTGGTTCGTTATAAATCTGCCTATAAAGGACAGCAGTTAACGGATATTCGCGAGTTTGCGCAACAGATGACGTTATCGCTCCTGCGAACGCGCTCGTATGAAGGGATGCGTCAAGAAAAAGAAAAGACAGAGCAAGTATTGGACTCCATCCGGGAAGCGATCATTTATCTTGAAGATGGAAACGGAGAGTTATATGTCAACCGTCCATTGTTTGAATTGATTCCAGAACTTCAATCGGAATTCACGGTAGATCGGACGTTACCGTCGAGTGAATATGTCATCGATGTGATGCGCCAGTTGGTGGATGATGTCGAGGCTTTTAATACGTATCTAGAGTTGATTCGTTCCGGTGAGATTTCACCGGAAAAGGTCCGATTTGATATTCGAAATAACACGGCTCATTTAGAAGTCTACGCAGAACGCATTGACGTCGTCGGAGGATGGAAGGGAATCATTCTCGTTTTACGGGATATTACCCGGGAAACAGAAGCCGATCGTCTCAAAACAGAACTCGTCTCAACCGTATCGCATGAGTTACGAACACCGCTCTCGTCGATTTACGGTTTTACAGAGTTGATGCTAAATCGAAAAATCGATGACTCAAAACAGCAGAAGTATCTGGCGACGATCCATAACGAGACGGAACGCTTATCAAACCTCGTCACGGATTTCTTAGATGTTCAGCGAATGCAGTCAGGTGGACAGTTATACCAAATGGCACATCTCGATTTATTTAGCCTGACTGAACAAGTGATATCCCTGTACGATGCTTCAAGTGAACGGCACGATCTTCATTTGCAATTGCTCAGCCCGGATCGTCCATTCATTTTAGGAGATGAGGATCGAATCAAACAATTGATGAGTAATCTGATCAACAATGCGATCAAGTACTCTCCGGATGGTGGGCGTGTTGACGTCTGGATCGATACGAAAGACGATCAAGCTATCATTGAAGTGAAGGATGAAGGAATTGGGATTCCACACCATGCCTTTGCCCACTTGTTTGATAAATTCTATCGTGTTGATAATTCCGATACACGTCGAATCGGTGGGACTGGACTTGGGTTATCGATTTGTAAGGAAATCGTCAAAGAGCATGAAGGTGTAATTCATGTGGAATCTGAAGTCGGCAAAGGAAGTCGCTTCATCATCGTGTTACCGCTCAGTTTAAGTGAATCAATCGAGTCGACAGAAGAGAATCGACGTTCTAGTTAAAGAACTAGGATATATTCCAACTAAACCGTGTTCAATCCGCTAGGTGCGAGCACGGTTTTTTCTTATGTTTAAAACGAGTAATCTTGTCAAAAAAGATTTCAATAAAATAAAAAAAGAGTGAATAAACAGCAATCCTGAACCGATATACCTATAGGACAAACGAACTATGGTTAAAAAAGGAAAGGGGGAATCGTCATGTATGAGAAATGGCTGGGAGTCGTTATAGGCTGGTTACTGTTTCATATCGGCTGGGTGACGTATGTGGGCACGGATACGGCAATCGGACAAGTCGTCAACAGTCTGTTCACGATCGGTGGTGTAACGATCTCCCTCTATTTGATTTGGCGGGCACAGCGACGCCAGGCAAGACGCCCTTTTACTTACCGCTTATTTTTTCTATTATTATTTGCTAATGCGATGCTTGGTATCGGCGAATGTGGACAGCTCCTATACTTTCTCCAAGGACGTACACGAACGGAACCGTTTGATTGGATTGACTTGATCTTCAGTCTTCAAATCTTGATCTATATCATTGCTTTCGGTTATTTCCTGCGTAATCGACGACAAGAAGTCAATTTGCGGGTCTTTTTGTTCGATGAGTTCATCATCTTAGTCGTTGCAGGATCTCTTTCGTGGCACTACTTAGTGACACCTTATTTAGAAGCAAATGCCTTGTTGACGATCGAAACGCTTTTATGGCTTCGCTATCCGATCGGTGATTTATTATTGCTCGGCGGAATGATTGTCTTATTCTTTGGTTTGATGAAGCGTGGCAATGGCGGCTCGTTATTATTGATTCTACTCGCATTTCATTTTCAGTTACTCGCTGATCTATTATACGTGGTACTCGAACGATTTGATTATCCATTTCCTTCGAGTTGGCTCGATCCGTTATGGTTAGCGACTGTCCTGATTGTCGGGCTTGCCGCGTATCGCTTTGATGCTGAGGAATCTCTCGCTCCTCTTGACGTTACACGGAGATGGATCGATGTCTTACGTTTAATCACTCCGTACTTATTCTTATTGATTCTTTTCGTGACGATGGCACGGCAAACGATTAGTTGGAACGGTTTGACGATTGGTTTGATGATTGCGATACCGTTGTTGATTTCCCGTCAAATTCGGATCGTCGTGGATAATCAACGGTTGCGCGAAAATCTCGAAGCGAAGGTGGAAGAGCGAACGGAAGCATTAGCAACTGCCATGGAGGAGATGCGGCACATGGCATACCACGATGCCTTAACAGGATTACCGAATCGCTATTTGTTCGCCCGACTGTTTCAGGATGCCTTGTACCGGGCGGAAGCGACTGACGGGCAGGTTGGGTTGTTCTTTATTGACATCGATCACTTCAAAGAGATTAACGATACGTACGGACATCGTGTCGGAGATCAGCTCATCATCGACGTCACGGCACGCTTACAAAAGAAACTACCGCCTAATACGGTCATTTCAAGGCAAGGTGGAGATGAATTCGTCGTCTTATTATTTGACGTTGAACAAGAAGCAGAAGTCGTGCAGTGTGGAGAACATCTCGTTTCCTTGTTTCGACAGCCGTTTCACCATGGCATCATCCCACTTCCGGTGACGGCAAGTATTGGGGGAGCGATTTATCCGGCGCATGCAGCCTCGCGATCGGACTTGATTGAGCAAGCAGACCTAGCGATGTATGAGGCAAAACGTCGTGGGAAGAATCAATTTTGTATGCATGATTCGACGGTAACAAAGATATAAATGAAGTCAGCTCATTAAAACGAGGCTGACTCAAAAAAAGAATGATGCGTCATTTCACGCCCTTTCCTCAGGCGAGACACAAGCCAGTTTTCATGCTTCGTTGAAGCAGGAAAGCGGGTCTTGTTCGTCTCTGACAGCGCATAAATGCGCTTGTTCCTGTAGGAGTGGCGTGTGACGCGTCATTCTTTTTGTTACGAGATAGGGATGGCAGATTATCATTCTGCCATCCCTATCTTTGTCGAGACTGACTTTTGAGTCAGCCCCGTTTTTTTGATGCCTATCATTTTTTTTGCGTGCGTGCTAAGAACGTTTCAATGACTTCTGGATTCGTCACAGCTTGATTACATGCATCGCTGTCGATACACATATGATGACCAATCGTCTGGTGCTGTTCAGCTAAACGACGTGTCGTTGCGGTTACGAGTGTGATGTCACTATACGTGTGGCAAATCGCACAGATTCCTTTTTGGATTGATGGCAGATAGGTTCCCTCGACGCCGATCCATTCACCGTCCAAAGGATAGACGAAGTATTTTTTTCGATTCCCGGTATCGTTCCAGCTTAAAAACGTCGTGTGAGCCCATTCAAAGGAGTGAAGTGGCGGAACATGTAACTTTTTCGTTTTTTTGAAGAGCTGACGGATTCGTGATTCAGAAATGCTCGGAAACGGTTGGACGAACGGTTCGACATGTGCTAAATACGCGAGGAGATCTTGTTCGGATTCAGCGTCACAAATGTTCGTCAACAGCGCTTCCTGTTCTGGTGTAAGTACGGGCAATAGATCGAATATCTTTTCAGCAGCACTATACCGGACAGCATCACGAACATCCGGATCATGAACGGCAGCGAATTGATGTTGCAGCAGATCGACTTGATTCCGAATGAAGTTGTATTGATAGGGCAATAAAAATGCGTCCATTCGCGTTCCTCCTTTTCTTTTCATCGTACCGGAATTTGACAACAGAACAAAGCGACATTTTTGTTTTTCTGACACCTACAGCGGGAATTGAATAACAGAATGAACGAGGAGGTGAAGAGGGACATGCAGTATTTAACATTTTTACGCCTCATGAATATAGGAGCATTCCTCTTTGCATTGCTAGCGCGCGTCGTTTGGTCAAATCCGGTCACCCTTCCTGCGTTGCCTCTTGTTCCAGCCCCTTTTTTTGATGCGATTACAGGTGTCGTGTTCACGACGTTGTTAATTTGGTGTATTCGACCGGTTCGTGCCTTTCCTGCAGATCGAGAACTGATTGAAGATATCGGAGGATGGCTCGCGTTATCACTCGTGACGCTTGGCATCAGTAGTATAACCGGACCACCATGGGAACTTGTCTGGACAACAATCTCATTCATCAGCCTGTGCTTAGTTTATATGAAAATTCAACATCATCCGCGACGATCGCCTTGGATGCGCTCTCCGATTTCAGTCCTGCTCGCCTGGATGAGTACGATGTTGTTGATTTTACCGTTTCGGATTTTATCCGATTTTCAGTTCACTTCGCTATTTGGTCTTTCCGAACAGCAATGGAGTACGCTCGCACTCGTCGTAGCGATGATCGGAGGACTCTTGTTTGTCATCATTCATTCCGATTGGGTGTTTGGTCTCGCGTTTGTCTGGTATTTGATTGGACTATTCTTTAACGATCGCCTCGTTCTTATGCAACAAATCGTAACAGGAACCGGGATCGTATGTGCTTTACTCTTGTGCTATTACGTCTTCTATAGACGGCAACGTCTTTTTCGACAGCAATCACCGAAGTCTTCTTCGTCTTAGTCATGTTTTAGGTGAATTTGGGGTATATCCCATATAGCTGTTATAAAAGGGGGAGACGTGTGTCATGGGAAAAAAACAATGGATCGGTGTCTATCAAAATGAGACGGATTTGATTCGTAAGATTGAAGACTTACATTTTGCAGGTTATCTAGAAGAGGATCTATACGTTGTATTGCAAGATAAGACCGATATGGCGATGTTACGCGGACAATCAGCGGCGCAACTCGTCTCCGGTAAACGAACGCTGTTTGAGCGATTTACAGGCAAACCGGCTTCGGCTGAGGAAATTCAAACGGCCTTCACGGAACTCGGATTACCGGAGTCGGATATTCGTCAACATGTCTTACGTGTCCAACAAGGTGAGTATGTCCTGTTAGCAGACGAAGCAGGAGCAGCACGTCCTGCGCCGGAACCAAAAAGTATTTTGGAGACAGAGCCAGAAGGAATCGAGGCAGAACGGAAACTCGATCACGAAAACCGTGCCCTCGAAAATGAAAATGACCGGATGCTGTAAGGGAGTCGTGCAGAAAGGATGATGCTTGATGGAGAGCCAGTATCATACGATTTTGGTGGCAGTCGATGGATCAAAGACGGCAGATCTTGCCTTTGAAAAGGCAGTGAAATTCGCTAAACTCGATCATGCCAAACTCGTCATCGCTCATGTCATTGATATTCAGACATTTGCTAATGTACGTGCCAATAAGCGTTTCATTGATCAAAACGTCACCGAATATGCACAAGGACTGCTCGATCGTTACGAGAAGCGGGCACGAGAAGCAGGCGTCGAGACAATTGAACTGGTCATCGAACATGGCTCTCCGAAAACATTGATTCCGAAGGTCATCGCACCAC
Organism: Exiguobacterium abrahamii; assembly: GCF_015645365.1. Lineage (NCBI taxonomy): Bacteria > Bacillati > Bacillota > Bacilli > Caryophanales > Exiguobacterium > Exiguobacterium abrahamii. Next base: position 82,102 of record NZ_JADOYC010000003.1, on the reverse strand, counting down.
GTGTTGGTGCTGGGTTGATCGTCTGCGGGGCGGTCGGGATGAATGCGATGGAACGCATCATGATCGGGAGTGTCTCTGAAAACATCTCCCGTTATGCGAAATGCGATATCTATATCGTCCGTCCTAAAACCTTGAAGTGATAAAACACAGCACACATCAATTGATGTGTGCTGTTTCGTGTCATGTTAAAAAATAATAGAAGATGCCTAATAAAATCAAAATGATCGGAAGAAAAATAAAATACATCCAAGACATGTTTTTGGCCGAAGTTTTATGGTCATACTTTTCTTCTGCTGGTTGCTTGGCAATCCGTAACGTAAAGATAAGACCTACGAGACAGATGACTAACGCAATCCAAAACAAAGTCAACATAAGCAAGCTCCTCTCTTCCTTTATCATACAGAAATTGGTCATGTTCTGCATCGGTAAGTTGTGACAGTTTAGAGTTGACAGCCTTCTAGTTGAGGGGCTAAACTAACTTCATAAGTTTAGGGGGTAAACTAAAAATGAAAGACAATTTACGTGAAGCAGTCCTCCTGTTTGAAGAAGTCATGATCCACGGAACCGAACGTGTGTTGAAGTCGGTCGAAGCACCCGTTTGGCAAATGTATTCACCGGAGCAACTTCATGTGTTGAAGCTCGTCGGAAAATATGGACCGATTTCGTCCGGGCGTCTCGCGGCAGTGCAGGGTGTTCACAAAAGTGCCATCTCGAACCGGTTGAAAAAGTTGACGGAAAAAGGTCTCGTCATCGTCGAACGTCGAGAAGATGACCACCGGACGAAGTATATCTCGTTGACGGAATCAGGTCGGTTAGTGGCAACTGAAGCGGAGCAAGAAATCTATACGTATCTTGAGAATTTGATTGAAGGAAAGGTCGAGGAAGAAGAAATCATCCAGTTCATCGAAACCTTTAAGAAAATCAAAGAGATTTTGCAGTTGAACGACTAAAGACAGAATTAAAGGAAGAGGAGAATCGGATATGCGACAAATCGTCAAATGGCGCTGGGCAATTCTTGCATTATTGCTCATCGTCACAGTAGGGTTACTATTTACGGCACCAAACTTGGCTAAACAAGCAGAAGAAGCAGGTGCGATTCAGCTTGCAAATGATGCCGATTCACAACGAGCAGCTGACATTTTAGAAAAAGCGGGGGCAAGTGAAGAAACGATCTCGCTTGTCATTCCACTCAAAGACAAAGTCAGCGATGCCGATCGCACATCAATCGGGCAAATCGTTAAGGATTTAGAAGCACTCGATCGTCCGGTCACGGATGTACTCGATCCGTTTGAAAACAAAGAGACGGAAGGACAGCTCGTCTCAAAAGACAAAAAGACGGTCCTCGTACCGATCACGGTCGACGGTTCGCAAGAAGAGATCGTCAAACTGGCAAAACAAATCCGGACGGATCTTTTACCAAAGGATCAAACGATTTATCTAACGGGTGAAGCGTTAATCAACGATGACGTTAATACGAGCTCGCAAGAGGGACTGAAGCGGACGGAACTGATTACCGTCGGATTGATTTTCGGACTGCTTCTGCTCGTCTTCCGTTCAGTCGTCACACCGTTCGTCCCACTCGTTGCGGTTGGGTTTACGTACCTGATCAGCCAATCACTTGTCGCCTTTTTCGTCGATTGGTTCGGCTTCCCGGTATCGAACTATACGCAAATCTTCCTCGTCGCCATCCTGTTCGGGATTGGGACGGACTATTGTATCTTGCTCCTGAGCCGGTACAAGGAAGAGTTGACGGCAGGACACGACGTTGAGACAGCAATCGTCAACACGTATAAGACAGCAGGGCGTACGTTACTCATCAGTGGTCTCGCTGTTCTCGTCGGTTTCTCGGCGATTGGTTTTGCGGACTTCCCGATCTTTAAATCGTCGGTCGCCGTTGCGGTTGGGATTGCCGTGCTCTTGCTCGTCTTGTTCACACTCGTTCCATTCTTCATGGCCACATTAAAAGAAAAGCTCTTCTGGCCATCGAAGAAGGCAGCGAGTCACCAAGACAGTAAACTGTGGGCACATTATGGTGGCTTGTCGATTCGTCGTCCATTGCTCGCGATGATCATCGTTGCGATCGTCACGGTTCCGACACTCTTTACGTATGATGACGACCTCTCGTTCAATACCGTCGACGAGATTGGTGCGAAGTATGAGACGGTCAAAGGACTCAATGCGATCTCGGATGGATTTGGGGCAGGTGAGTCGCTCCCGGTCAACGTCATCCTGAAGAGTGATGATGATTTGATTACTGAAAAAACAGTTCCTTATGCGGAACAACTCAGTCGTGAACTGGTGAAGATTGACGGAGTCAAATCGGTTCGTTCGATTTCTCGTCCGACAGGCGAAGTCATCAATGACTTTTATGTCGATCGTCAATTAAAACAAGTCGCTGATGGCATGAAAGAAGCAACAGCAGGTCTTGGGGACGTTCAGTCTGGCCTGACGACTGTAGAAGATAATCTCAACGGTATTACAGGGCAGCTACCGGCAGGAGATGCGGCTTCAGCAGGTGCGAGTCAGTTGCAACAAGCAGCAGACGGACTTGGGCAGATCAACCAACAGTTGACGCTTGTCGGTCAAGGTCTACAGTCGACTCAAAATATTCCGCAAACTGTTGGAACATTAAATGCCTTGTCTGGTCAATTGAGTCAAGTTCAAGCTGGCATCAGTCAAGCAGCAAGTGGTATCGCGTCTCAAGGTGCGCAAGCGGGTCAACTTGGAAGTGGGTTGACGCAACTCGCGGATGGTGTCGGTCAGGCAAACGCAGGATTAACGAAAATCGAAAGTGGTCTTGAAGACATTTCCGACCTTCTGACCGAGATGGGACAAGCGACATTGATTCGGGGGACAGGTGTGTTCGTACCAAAAGATACGCTGTCGGATAAAGCCTTTAAACCAGCGATTGATCGTTACGCGATCGATCAACAGACGGGATTGAAGTTCGAAGTCATTCTCGAAGATGATCCGTATTCGCCGGAAGCGATTCAAACCGTCGCTGCCATCAAAGATACGACAGCGAAGACAATCAAAGGGACACCGTTTGAAGACAGCACCGTTGCATACGGTGGGATTTCAAGCGTCAACAGTGATTTAAATGATACGTCGAAAGCCGATTTCAAACGAACAGTGACGGTCATGCTGATCAGTCTCTTCGTGATTCTAGCAATCATGTTCCGTTCGTTGATCATGCCGTTGTTCATGATCGGTTCGTTATTGCTGACGTATTATACGTCGATGTCGATCGCAGAGCTGATCTTCGTCAACGGACTCGGATATGACGGTATCAGTTGGGCCGTTCCGTTCTTCGGATTCGTTATGTTGATTGCCCTCGGTATCGACTACTCGATTTTCCTCCTCGATCGTTTCCGGGAAGAGACGATCAAGGGACTTGATACGAAGGAAGCGATGTTCCTGTCGATGAAAAAGATGGGGTCTGTCATCATCACGGCAGCAATCATTCTTGCAGGAACGTTCGGAGCGATGATGCCGTCTGGTGTTTTGAGTCTCGTTCAAATCGCGACGATCGTCATCACAGGTCTACTCTTATATGGATTGATCGTCTTACCGCTCTTGATTCCAGCGATCACAGTATCGTTTGGTAAAGGGGTCTGGTGGCCGTTTCGACCAAACGCTAAAAAATAAGAACTAACCAAACCGGGTTCGTCTTCTAGATGAACCCGGTTTTGTCATGACGTATACTAAGGGCAGATGATAAGGAGGTAGAGCATGCAACACTTCAAACAACTGACTTCACGGATTTGGTATCAGACACCGGTCAGCGAGACGGACCGCCCGATTCTCGCCGTCGTGCGTGGAGAAAAGCATCAATTGATGATCGATGCGGGAAACTCGTCAGCTCATGCAGCACTATTCTTAGAAGAAATGAAGAAATACAATCTTGGATCACCTGACTTATTGGCATTGACCCACTGGCACTGGGATCATATTTTTGGCATGAAACATCTTAGTCTGCCGTCGATCGCGACTAAGCAAACGATTACGCATATGAAGGAGATGCAACCCTACGCTTGGACGGATGGAGCGTTACAAGAACGAATGGATCAAGGCATCGAGATTCCGTTTTGTGCGGACGCGATCAAGCTCGAGTTCGGAGCGACACGTGATATCGAAGTCGTTTTACCGACAATCAGCTTTGAAGGACAACTGGAGCTTGATTTGGGCGGGGTACACTGTCAGTTGATTGAAGTCGAAAACGATCATTCCCCGGGAAGTCTACTCGTCTACATTCCGGAAGAACGCGTCGTGTTCTTAGGCGACGCGATGTATGCCGATATCTTTTCACCGAAGCGAAATTATACGGTCAAGCGGACGACGCGTTTATTAGCGGCGCTCGATCGTCTAGAGGCCGACTATTATATCTGGTCGCATGGAGAAGCGATGCCGAAGTCAGAATTTGAAAAAGAGGTTCAGATATTGCGTCGAGCCATTCACGTAACGGAAGCGACCGGAGGACGACTGAAGGATATGCGGACTTTGTATGCCGAAGAGACAGGACGGTCGTTGACAGAAGATGAGACCGAAACATTGATTTATTTCGCAAATGGAACGAAATGACAGATCATAACAAGGAATAGGATGGTGGATATCGAAATAAATATAGTACTACAAGCTTATTAAAGGGAGCGGTACTATATGACGAAGCCAGGATTCGAACGCGATGAAACCGTCGATCGCGTCTTTTTTGGGAAAGCAGGCATCTTCTCATTTGTAATCATCGTCGGAGGCATTCTCTATCTACTATATGATCTGTATCTACAATGACCGGGACGGATGCGTTCCGGTTTTTTGAATTCAGGGGAGTGCACAAAAACCAGATATTGGGTAATAACTTGCGTGAGGCTGTTCGATGAAGGTGAGAGGAGATGTCGGATGAAACGAATTCAAATTGCGGATTTTGATCGACGCATGCCATCGATTGAACTGGTCGAAAAGGACGATCACTATGAAGCGATGCTTGTTCCGAGTTATGACCATACGTATCCTTCGACACAAATCCGGACGATCCGCTTAGCGGATATCTCCGTCAATCTGATTGTGACTCCGCAAGAAACGCTGCTTGTTTCTGCGCTTTTTCATAAACCGGTTCAAGTGACGGATATTGTGTCCTGGATGCAGCTGTATACGATTAGTTTTGCCCAGTCGGATGAGACTGGTTATTTCGTCGAACAAGCAGATGAAATTTTAGAAGTCGTCTTGTATCAGAAACATCCGATCGTCATCGCGACACGTGGTCAGGATCGATTGTATTACGATACGACGGGAGCGATCGAGGTCCGACGGGCGATGAATGAATCAGTCGGCGAACGTCCGTTGCTTTATTTGAATGGGGAAGCCTGGTACGGTGTACCACGTCTGACGTTTAATCGCATGAAGGATGAGTTACATGTCAACGGCACATTTTTATATGCGGACTATATGGATGCACACCATGGAAAAATCGGTTTCTTTCGCGAGAATGATCCGTCTCAACCGATCGTCTTGTTGGTCGGTCAGGCCATCGTCGAAATCGAACTGACCGAGAATCCGGATGGTTCACGTGTCTTGATCTTGGAACAACCGTACGATGAAGCATGAAAGTGCACAAAAACCGTTCAGCAGATGAACGGTTTTTGTGTGAGACCGTGAAATCCCTTACAAAATATGCGAAGATAGTAAAGAGACAGACCAAAGGGGTTGAGGGGGACATGGCGAAAGAAACACCGCGTAATTCTAAATGGATGCGTTCCTATAATCGAGCACTCGTCTTGCGACTGATCCGGATGCATCAACCGATTTCGCGGGTCGAGTTAGCACAACGGACGAACTTGACGAAGCCGACGGTATCAAACATCGTCAGTGAATTGATTGCAGAACAACTCGTGACGGAGCGAGAGCTTGGGGTATCGAACGGGGGACGAAAACCGATCATGCTCGAACTCGTCGCAACAGAGCAATACGTCATCGGTATCGATGCAACAAGCCATCAATTCATCGGTGTCGTGGCAGATTTAAGTGGGAATACGATTCATGAGTCCGAAGCCGTGGGACGCTTTGAGACGAATGAAGAACTGATTGAAGCCATCGGTCGCTTATGCGAGACCTTGATTGCACAGACACAAGGACGGGGAACGATTCACGGTATCGGCATCTCCGTCCACGGGATGGTCAATCCGGAGACAGGTGTCATTCTTTTTGCTCCACGATTCCATTTGCATGACGTTGAATTGAAGGTACAACTCGAAGCACGCTTTGACTATCCTGTTTTCATCGAAAATGATGTCCGGGCACTCGCTTCGTTTGAGTTGTTGTTCGGTGAAGGCGTCGGGGTTGAACAATTCTTCTATCTCTATGCTGGGGAAGGCATCGGGGGTGCTTATGTGCTCGACGGACAGCTTGTCGACGGACAACATCATATTACGGGGGAGGTCGGGCATATGCGCCTTGATCTCGATGGTCCGATTTGCTCGTGTGGGAACCGAGGATGTCTTGAAGCGTTAGCAGGCGAAAAAGCATTGTTACGGGATTATGCTGTCGTTGATCCACAAGTCTCGACGCTTGCTGATTTGCGCAAGCGGTTGAACGAGGGAGACGAGCAGGCGGTTCGTGCGTATGAACGGGCGGGGGAATATATCGGAATCGGTGTCTTGAATACGATTCATCTTTTGAATCCGCGCCGGATCTTACTTGGGGGACCGATGTTCGAGCTCGCACCTACGATCGTTGATCAAATCAAGGAACGGGTCGAGCACACGGCGTTGACCGCTGCTTCACGTGAAACCGATGTCAAGATGGTCCCGTGGGGTGAAAAACAGGGAGCGCTCAGTGCTGCGGCCCTTGCAACAAACAGTTTATTTCAAACGATTTAATAAGCCGATTTCATGTCTTGCGAACCAGCAGGAGATGGAATCGGTTTTGTTATTCAAAAATAATTTAATGAAACCGTTTACAAAATAAAAAGTGATGTGCTATAGTCGATGTAAAGTTAGATAATAAATTTAATTTACTAAGTTCATGGTCAACTAAGTGGAGGTGGATGCAGGTTAGCAGGGGCTAATCAAGCTGAAGCAGGAAAGGGAGGCATCGCGCAATGGAACCACACGATCCATGGGTTTCGTACCGTGAAGCTTTCGGGCGTTACGGAGCAATCCGCGGTTTTTATTTTCATCGGTCGACGCAACAGATGACAGAACAGGGTCCAGGCGATGTCCCGACAGACGAGCAGGATATCGTGCTCGTCCGACCACGACGTGACGGTGTGTTTCAATTCCGGATGTCATCGGTACAAGGGGTCCTGACGATCCGTTCATCCGAGCTACACATTCGAAAAAATGAGAGCGGATACATTGAATTACGCGCACTCATGCAACACATGCGCTCTGCCGGTTGTTTGACCCTCGGTGGGGAGTTATACCTCTTCGTCCGACCGGACGTCGATACGCTGGCGTACCGTCTTCGATTGATTGCCCGCGTATTGATTCAGCTACAGGGAATGCCGATTCAGACGAAGGTGATCGAAGAATGGTGCAAACAAGCACAAATCGAAGGGGAACACGCTAGACGATACGCTTGACTACTTACACATAAAAGGGGAGCTCTTACATGAAATTCAAAAAAACGAAACTCGTTGCTGCAGCATCAGTCCTAACATTATCCGCATTCCTTGCTGCTTGTGGTGGAGAAGATGAGCAACAAACGAAAACGAAAGACGGTAAGACGATCGTCACATGGTGGGGCTGGGCGCCACAACCTGAAGCGGGGAAAGCAGTCGTTGATGCGTTCAACGAATCGCAAGACAAATACGTCGTTCAATTCAAACGCTACAGTGAAGACTATGAAAAACAATTACAAGTCGCGATGTTGTCAGGTAAGGGTCCAGACATCATCGGTCTAAAAGAACCGATGATTCAACAGTACAAGGATCGTGTCGTACCGGTTGATTCGTACATGGATAAAGCAGCCGGCAAAGGCTGGAAAGATAAGTTCGTCGAGCTTGGAATCGAACAGACGACACTCGACGGTAAACAATACGCGGTCCCAATCGGTTTCACAGGTCAAGCGTACTTGATGTACAACAAGACGATGCTCGACAAATACGGCGTGACACCACCGAAGAACTACAAAGAAACAGTCAGCGCAGTCAAGAAGATCAAAGACTCAGGCGATAAAGTCATCCCACTCATGCTCGGAGCAAAAGATGCGTGGATCGATATCGACGTCTACAACGTCCTCAGTCACCAAGTGGCGCCAGGTTATATCCAAAAAGTTCTTTCGGGTGAAGCGAAGTGGACAGACGACGAGATGGTCAAAACAGCCCAAATCTGGCAAGACCTCTTCAAGGATAAAGTCTTCCAAGAAGGTGCACTTGGTCTAGCGACATACAATGACGGGATGAACCAGTTCTTCGATAAAAAAGCAGCGATGTGGGTCATCGGTTCATGGGAAGCGCACTCGATGACGACGAAAGAGAAAAAAGAAAAATGGAAAATCGATGATGAGCTCGGATTCGTTCCACTCCCGAACTTAGCAGGCGGAACAGAGCAACCCGTCATCGCATCGATCGACATGGCACTTGGTGTCAACAAAGAGTCAAAACAACAAGAAGGTGCAGCGGAGTTCATCGCCTTCATGAGTCAAGGAAAAGGACAAGAAGTCTACATGGGTGAGTTCGAGATGGCACCTGGCATCAAGGACGTCAAAGTCGATTCAGATGCTGCCTTCACATCGGAAGGTGAAAAAGAGTCGTACAAGATGTTGAACGACACATTAGCAAAAGCGGTTGCTAGCCGTGGTATCCGGGATACGAAATTAAACGATATCCTCGGTAAGGAACTTCAAAACATCGCGACAGGACAAGATCCGAAAGAAGCATTACAACGCGTTCAAGACGCAGCGGATCAATCAGCGAAATAAGACTCGACAGTGAAGTGGTACGCCTGCGTGCCACTTCCTGATTTTTGGACTTGAGGAAAGTGGGGAATCGATATGCAGACAGAGCGACAGGAATTGCCGATTAAACCAAAAGCAGAACCGCTCCAGCCGGTAGCGACACGTACGCCTGCGCCAAAGAAGAAAAAGAACATGAAGCGGAATATGGTCGGATGGGCTTTCGTTGCCCCGATCGTCTTGTTCGTCGTCAGCTTCATCTATTATGGGATCTTCTATAACGCCTATAACTCGTTCTTCTCGTGGGACGGAATCTCGTTTGACAAAGCGTTCGTCGGACTCGACAACTATGCTGAGATGTTCCAAGATCCAGACTTCTATCTCTCGCTGAAGAATACGTTCATCTTCACGATTTTAACAGTCACGATCCAAGCCGGTATCGGTCTTGTCTTGGCGTACTTCCTGCATACACCGGGACCATTGCGGACGGCGATGAAGTCGGTCTTCTTCTTCCCGGTCGTCTTGAGCCCTGTCGTACTCGGTGCGGCATTCTCACAAATCTATGATTTCCAGTTTGGTTACATCAATGAGTTCCTCCGTGCAATTGGTCTCGGTAGCCTCGAACAGAACTGGCTCGGTGACCCGGATATCGCGCTTTATTCCGTCATTGCGATCAACATCTTCCAGTGGACAGGTTCTTCAATGGTCATGTACTACATGGCGATGTTGACGATTGAGAAGGAAATCTTCGAAGCAGCAAAAATCGATGGAGCTGGATTCTTCCGGACACTGTGGAGCATCGTCTTCCCGAACTTGAAAGGAACGACGTTCACACTTTCGATCCTCGGTGTCATCGGTGGTCTGAAGACGTTTGACTTAGTCTGGATCACGACAGCCGGCGGACCGGGATCGTCGACGGAGTTCATTTCGACTTATCTATTCCGGAAATCGATGTTGCAACAGGAAGTCGGTTACTCGAGTGCTGTTGCCATCATCCTGTTGACGATTGCCTTGCTCATCACGTACTTCCAATTGCGCGTACAAAAGAAAATGGATAACTAAGGAGGAACGACCCATGGATGTAGAATCTAAAAAAAGCCGCTGGATGATCAACCTTGTATTGGTGCTGGCATCAATCGTCTGGTTATTCCCGATTTTCGTCATGTTCAAAGAGAGTCTCCGAATCAATGGATTCGACAACTATATCGCGACATTACAAAACCCGAACTTCCCAACGTTCGTCTTCAACAGTTTCTTCGTTGCCTTCTTCATGATCATCATCTCGATCACGATTCTGGCATTCGCGGCGTTTGCCTTCTCGAAACTTGAGTTTGCTGGAAAACGCCTGTTGTTCAACATGGTCTTAGCGGGTCTGATGTTACCCGTCGCTTCAATGATCGTTCCATTGTTCTTCACGCTCCGTTCGTTTGACGGACTGAACAACCACTGGGGACTGATCGGAGCGGAAGTTGCGTTCTTCTTACCATTCGGTCTAATGCTCATCAAAGGATACTTTGATGAACTACCAAACGAACTGATGGAAGCGGCGTATATCGATGGGGCGACGATTCTTGAAGTGTTCTTCAAAGTCATGCTACCACTTGCAAAACCAGCGCTCGCAACAGCTTTAATCTATGCGTTCCTTAACTCATGGAACGAATACTTGATGGTTCTTACGTTCATGACGGATCCTGCCTATCAGACAGTGACGATGGCACCAAGTTTCTTCAAGGATGCGCTCGGTGGGGACCCAGGAAAAATCTATGCGTCACTTGTTTTAATCAGTTTACCGACGATGATCTTCTATATCTTCTTCCAACGTTTCTTCCAAAAAGGAATGACGGCGGGTGCAGTAAAATAATTGTTTTTGCGTAAGGGGGAGCACAATGTATTTAGGAGTCGATTATTATCCAGAACAAACACCACGAGCACTATGGGAGGAAGACTTCCGACTGATGAAGGAACTTGGCGTCAACGTCGTTCGTCTCGCGGAATTCGCTTGGTCGATGATGGAGCCGGAAGAAGGCGTCTATGACTTCAGCTTTTGGGATGATGTCATCGAACGCTTGAGTGCGGAAGGATTCGATATCGTACTCGGGACACCAACTGCGACACCACCGGCTTGGTTATGTACGAAGTATCCAGAAATCTTACCGGTCGATGAGAACGGTGTGACGATCAGCTTTGGTGCCCGTCGCCATTATACGGTCCACAGCGAAACGTACCAGCGTCTATCCGTCAAGATCACGGAAGAGATGGCGAAACGATACGGTCAACATCCTCGTGTCGTCGGGTGGCAAACGGATAATGAATACGGGCATGAGAAGTCGGATCGTTCTTACGGCGATGTCGACCGCGCTGCTTTTCAGCGTTGGTTAGAAAATCGTTACGGAACGCTCGATGCCTTGAACGAAGCGTGGGGAACCGTCTTCTGGAGTCAGACGTACACGGCGTGGGAGCAAATCCCGGTACCGCGTAAAGTCTATCAGGAACACAACCCATCCTTGCTCGTCGACTTCGATCGCTTCTGTGCCGACGGCTATACGTACTATAACAAATTACAAGTTGATGTCTTACGTCGCTACATTCCAGAGGACGTCTTCATCACGCACAATCTGGTCTACAGTGACATGGCGGTCAATCAACAACAAATGGCGCAAGACCTCGATTACGTGGCGTTCGATAACTACCCGGTCTGGGGTGGACTACCGGAGCCGAACCGGTTCGAGAAGATGGCGAGTGATCACGATCTGTGCCGCTCTTCGAAGCAAGGAAAAGGGTTCTGGGTCATGGAACAGTTGAGTGGCGCACAAGGCTGGAGCAAAATCGGTTACTTGCCACGACCAGGACACATTCGCCTCTGGACGTACCAAGCGGTCGCGCGGGGAGCAGAAGCAATCGTCTACTTCCGCTTCCGGGCTGCTCATTTCGGAACAGAGGAGTTCTGTCACGGCATCATCGATCATGATGGCAAACCGAAACGGAAATTCGAAGAAGTCAAACAGATCATGACGGAACTGAATACGTATGGTGATGAGATCAACGCGAGCCGTTACGACGCGAAAGTCGGTGTCTATTTTGATCAAGAAAACGTCTGGGCGTGGACACACCAGCCACACAGTGATGCGTTTGATTTCCGGACGGAGTTCGTTCGCTTCTATGGTGGAGCGGTTCGTCAACAAGTCGCAACCGACATCGTCTTCCCGGGTGATGATCTCTCTCGTTATAAACTGATCATCGTTCCGCTCTATTTCTTAACGAATCCAACGTTCGATGATGCCTTGATCGCGTACATGGAACAAGGCGGTCACGTCATCTTCACGTACCGAACAGGCGTCAAGGATGCACGGAACCATGTCGTACCGACGACGTTACCAGGTAAGTTCGCGCCGTATGCGGGCATCGAGATCGACGAATACGAGTCACTCCAATCCGTTCAGCAACATCAGGTGGCAGGCATCGGCGAGATGGCAGGACAATCTTCAACAGCCCGCCTCTGGTGTGATCTCATTACACCAACGACAGCAGAGACGCTCGCTGTCTATAAAGATACGTTCTACGAGGGTGTAGCGGCTGTGACGCGCAATGCCTATAAAGGAATGATTACCTACATCGGCTCATCGATTGATGACGCGATGATTGATACGATTTACCGTCAAGCGTTCACTGAGGCCGGCATCGAGATGATCGAGGCGCCGGATCAAGTCGAAATCGTGCGTCGTCACGGCGAAAAACGTGATTTCCTCTTCTTGATGAACCATGACACGAAAGAAACGCGGGACGTCACGTTAGACGGAACATACAAAGCATTGACAAAAGATGAGACATATCGTGGAACGGTCCAGCTCGCACCACTTGAGACACTGATTCTGACGACGTAAGGAGGAAGAGAACCATGGCAATCTTTGAAGTAGCAGGACGTCGTTTCGTCATCGAAGGGAAACGGGTCGCTCACGTCGTCACGATCGGTGCGAACGGTAAGCTGATTCACACCTATTTCGGTTCCAAGTTACCATACCGGGATGATTATGAAGCTTTACCGAGTCCGATCGTCGCACACAGTTCATTTGAATCACCAGATGGCGTCGCGACGTACGATTTCGTACCATTTGGCGAGATGTTGTACACGGAGCCAACTTTGAAATCGGAACGAGAAGACGGACAGCGGATTCACCAGTTCCAGTTTGAACGCTCCGAGCAGACAGAAACGAAATTGACGCTCTGGCTGTTTGATCCCTTGCAGGAGATGCGAGTCGGAGTTCAGTACGAAGTGTTCGCCGATTACGACATCATCGGTCGTTCGATTGTCGTCGAAAACACAGGCCGATTACCTGTTCGTTTGACAGCAGCCCAGTCCTTTGCGATGGGACGATGGCATCAACCGAATTTAAAACTGCATCACTTCGCTGGGATGTGGACAGGGGAGTTCAAGAAACAGATCACACCGGTGACACCAGGGCGCCAGACGATTGAAAGTCGACGTGGAGTGACAAGTCACCAAGCGAATCCTTGGTTCGCACTCGAGCAGGACGCGACAGAAGACAGCGGTGAAGTCGTCTACGGACATTTTGCTTATTCCGGCAACTGGGCGATTCACGTCGAACAAGATGCGTTCGGTTTTGTCCAACTATCAGGCGGCATGAATCCGTTTGACTTCAGTTGGAAACTATCACATCAACAACAGTTGACGACACCAACGTTCTACATCGGCTATGCGGACGGTTTCGCGGATATGAGCGCCCATGCGCACGCGTTCCAGCGTGACGTCATCATGCCACGTGCGACCGATCGTCCTGTTCTTTATAACTCATGGGAAGCGACGTATTTCGATGTCACGGAATCTGGTCAACGTGAACTCGTTGATCTGGCAGCAGGAATCGGTTGTGAGCTGTTCGTCGTCGATGACGGTTGGTTCGGTGAACGCCATTCCGATCAAGCGGGACTCGGGGACTGGCACGTTAATCGGGAAAAATTCCCGAACGGTCTAGAGCCTTTGATCTCATATGTGAAACAACAAGGGTTACAATTCGGTCTTTGGGTCGAACCGGAGATGGTCAATCCGGATTCTGATCTATACCGGTCGCATCCAGACTGGATTTACCATGCGCGCGATGCAGTCCGGACGACATCTCGGAATCAATACGTCTTAAACCTTGGATTACCAGAAGTCGAGCAATTCATTCTCGAGATGATGGATGATTTGCTGACGCGTCATGCGATCGATTACATCAAATGGGATATGAACCGTGCCTTCTCGGAACCAGGCGTTCCAAAAGACCAGACGGATCGACAGCAAGAACTATGGAAACGTCACGTCGATGCATTGTACCGGATCTTTGACGAATTACGTCGCTTGCATCCGACGGTCGACTTCGAAGCCTGTGCCGGTGGTGGCGGACGGATCGACCTTGGAATCCTCTCACGGACGGAACAAGTCTGGACGAGTGATAACACCGATCCACTCGATCGCTTACAAATTCAGCATGACTTCTCGTATGCCTATAATGCGAAAATGATGAGTTGCTGGGTGACGGACGGACCGAACTGGTTAAATGGACGCAACGTACCGCTTGCAACACGCTTCGTCTCCTCGATGCAAGGCACACTCGGCATTGGTGGTAACTTAAGCGAATGGTCAACGAATGAACTTGCGGAAGCAAAAGGTTGGATCGAGACATATCAAGCGATTCGTCCGACGATTCAACACGGTATCCAGTATCGCTTATCTGCTTTTACACAACAGACGCCAAGCGTCATGCAGTATACATCAGAAGAAGAAACGATCCTACTTGCGATCGCGCCACTTCGACAATACGGAACACATCAGTATCACTTCAAGCTAAAAGGACTCGACCCAGCAATGCGTTATCAAGTCGAGGACCGGACGTTAAGCGGCGCTTATTTGATGCAACAAGGCTTGACATTCTCATACACGACGGACTATGAAGCCCGCTGCTTGCGGATTCAGCCAGTCCACCGTGCGCTCTCACTACTCGAATCAAAGGAGACGATCGTATGACAGACCAGACGTTAGAAGAACAATTTGAACAGCGGTTTGGCTCACCGTCGACGCATCGCTTCTTTGCACCAGGACGGATCAACTTAATCGGCGAACATACGGATTACAATGGCGGTCACGTCTTTCCATGTGCGTTGACGTTCGGTACGCATGCGATCGCACGAAAACGAGACGATCAACGTTTCCGCTTTTACTCACTGAATTTCGAGCAAGACGGCATCATCGAAGTCGCGCTCGACGAACTCACATATGACGCGACGCACAGTTGGGCGAACTATGCGAAGGGTATGATTACAGTCTTACAGGAAGCAGGGTATCGAATCGACTCAGGATGTGACATCCTGATTCAAGGTGACATCCCGAATGGAGCTGGTCTTTCATCATCGGCTTCGCTTGAACTCGTCATCGGTGTCTTGCTCGATCGATTATACGGATTAGAGATTCCACGTCTTGATCTCGTCCGGTTCGGTCAACAAGTCGAAAACCGTTATATTGGCGTCAACAGTGGTATCATGGATCAGTTTGCGATCGGCATGGGAAAAGCGGGAGCGGGATTGTTGCTCGATTGTGAGACGCTCGATTATACGTATGCCCCACTCGATTTGACGGGGTATACGATCATCATCATGAATACGAACAAACGCCGTGAACTGGCGGATTCGAAATACAATGAACGCCGGGCGGAATGTGAGGCAGCACTCGCTTATCTCAATCAATTCACGCCACGGGAAGCACTCGGACAATGGACGACTTCAGAATTTGCAAAAGTCGCATGGGAAGACGAACGTTTGATGCGTCGCGCACGCCATGCGATTTCAGAGAATGAACGAACGCTTCAGGCACTAGCAGCACTTAAAGCGGGAGAACTGACGACGTTCGGTCAGTTGATGAACGCGTCACACGTCTCGTTACGGGAAGATTATGAAGTGACAGGGATTGAACTCGATACACTCGTCGAAGCGGCTTGGGAACAACCGGGCGTGCTCGGCGCACGGATGACAGGTGCTGGTTTTGGTGGCTGTGCGATTGCGATCGTTGAAGACGAGGCAGTCGACGCCTTCAAACAAGCTGTCGGCGAACATTATGAAGCACGGATCGGATACCCGGCGACGTTCTATACGGCGACGGTCGGTGACGGAGCACGTGAAATCGAACGGGAGGTCATCTAAATGGCAACGTTAGTCGTAGGTGGAGCTGGTTATATCGGCTCCCATGCCGTCTATCAATTGATTGATGCCGGAAAGGATGTCGTCGTCATCGACCATCTGCAATCCGGACACCGTGAAGCGGTTCATCCGCAAGCGCGTCTATATGAAGGAGACATACGCGATCGTGCTTTTCTCGATCGCGTCTTTACGGAAGAGACGATTGAACAAGTCGTTCATTTCGCTGCTTTTTCACTCGTCGGCGAGTCGATGACGGAACCATTACGTTACTTTGATAACAACGTTTACGGGACACAAGTGTTGCTTGAAGCGATGATCGCGCACGACATCAAACAGATCGTCTTCTCTTCGACGGCAGCGACATACGGTGAACAGGAACAGATGCCGATTCTCGAGACAGCGGAAACGCGTCCGACGAATGCATATGGCGAGACGAAGTTGATGATGGAGAAGATGATGCGATGGTCTGAACAAGCGTATGGTTTACGTTACGTCGCGTTACGTTACTTCAATGTCGCCGGTGCACGAGCAACAGGTGAGATCGGAGAAGACCATACACCAGAAACACATTTGATTCCGCTCGTCCTTGAAGTCGCCAACCGACAACGGGCAGAAATTTCGATCTATGGCGATGATTATCCAACGCCGGATGGCACGTGCATTCGTGATTACATCCATGTTGAAGACTTGATCGATGCCCATGTACGCGCACTCAATTATTTAGCGGACGGCAACGACAGCACAGTCTTTAATCTCGGTTCGAGCCAAGGGTTTTCCGTGAGAGAAATCATCGAAGCAGCCCGCCGCGTAACGGGACATCCGATTCCGGAACGCATCATTGAACGTCGTGCAGGGGATCCGAGTATCTTGATCGCCGGATCCGTCAAAGCAAAGGAAGTTCTCGGCTGGACACCACAACGCACCGACATCGAAACAATCATCCGTGATGCTTGGAATTGGCATGCGCACAATCCAGAAGGGTACCGGACGAGCGTTCGTTAAAGAGAGACAGAATGAGGAGAGTGACGGCGATGAATGAACTCATCCAACAGTTAGTAGCGCAAGCAATCCAGGAACGCTTGATTGAACCGGAAGATGCGATCTACGCCCGGAACCGGATTCTAGCGCGGGTCGGTCAAGCCGATTTTGAAGAACAGGCAGACGTACCATCTCGTCCAATTCCCGATATTTTGGATGACATGATTGAATTGTTGATCGTAAGTGGACAGTTGCCGGCGCGTCTTGAAGACAAAGAGCAGTTCGCAGCAGATGTGATGGATATCTTCGTCGTCCGTCCGTCTGACGTGACAGCGACGTTCCGTCGTCTGTACGCTGAATCACCGGTAGCGGCGACGGATTACTTTTATCAGCTCAGTCAAGCGAGTAATTACATCCAAACGAAACGGATCGCTAAGAATAAACGTTATCAAGCGGATACGGCTTACGGGACGATCGATGTCACGATCAACCTATCGAAGCCGGAAAAAGATCCACGTGAAATCGCAGCAGCTCGGACGGAGGCACCGACGACATCGAACTATCCAACCTGTCTGTTGTGCGTCGAAAACGTCGGTTACGCGGGGCGTGCGAATCACCCAGCCCGTGCGAACCACCGAATCGTTCCACTGACACTGCTGGAAGAACCGTGGGCATTACAATACTCACCGTACGTCTATTACAACGAACATAGCATCATCCTGTCACAGGAACATCGTGATATGGTCATCAATCGGGATGCGTTTGCACGTCTGCTCGCCTTCGTCGAGCAGTTCCCGCATTACTTTGCTGGTTCGAATGCGGACCTGCCGATCGTCGGCGGATCGATTCTGACGCATGATCATTATCAGGGCGGTCGCTATACGTTTGCGATGGACCGGGCAAACGCTTTAACATCCTTTACGTTCTCAGATCAACCGACAGTCACTGGCGAAACCTTACACTGGCCACTGAGTGTGTTGCGTCTGAAGAGTGAGGATGCGTCGGCACTACTCGATGCTGCGACGACCGTCTATGAGACGTGGTTGACGTATACGGATGAGAGTCAAGAGATCCGTTCACATACTGGTGAGACGCGACACAATACAGTGACGCCGATCGCCCGTCAACGTGATGGACAATTCGAGCTCGATCTCGTCTTACGGAACAACCGGACGTCAGCAGAACATCCGGACGGTATTTTCCATACGCATGCCGATATTCACCACATCAAGCGAGAAAATATCGGTTTGATCGAAGTGATGGGACTGGCAGTCTTACCGGCACGCCTGCTTCAAGAGTTGCAACAGGTCGAACAGTTCATTACAGATGAAGTCGACGAAGTAGCTGTCGCTCATGCTGACTGGGCGCAAGAACTAAAACAAGCGTATGACGGTCAAGATGTCACGATGTACGTCGAGCAAGCGGTCGCTGCGAAATTCGTACGTGGTCTCGAAGATTGTGGTGTCTTTAAACAGACGGAAGAAGGTCAGGCGGCGTTTGGGCGATTCGTTCAACTCGTGACGCGCCAACCGGTGGAGGAACAACGATGACACAACTACTTGAGAAAGAGTTGATCCGACATACGTTACGTCAGGAAGGCATCGAAGTGACACTCTGGAACTACGGCGGCATCATCCAAGATATCCGGACGACCGATCGGGATGGTCATTTGGAAAGTGTCGTCCTCGGTCTCGAGACGGTAGAAGAGTATCAACAGCACTCGCCTTACTTCGGGGCAATCGTCGGACGCGTCGCTGGTCGAATCGGACAGGCACGCTTCGAAGTAGCGGGACAGGTCTATCCGCTTGTCGCAAACGACGGTGCGAATCATCTGCATGGTGGGATTCACGGATTCGATCAAGCATGGTTTGATGTCATCGAAGCAACGGATACGTTGTTTCATTTGCGCTTGAACAGTCCGGATGGAGAAGAAGGTTATCCGGGAACGGTCACACTCGACGTATATTATCGATTAGAGGGAACAACACTGACGCTTGAGATGACGGCCGTGACGGATCAGACGACACCACTCAATCTGACGAATCATACGTACTTCAACTTATCTGGGAATGCGAAGCGGGATGTGTTAGATCATGTCTTGACGTTACCAAGCGACTGCTACCTACCGGTCCAGCCAGATGGCTTACCGACAGGGGAACAACGGGACGTCTCCGGAACCCCGTTCGATTTCCGGAACGGTCAGTCGATTCGTGACGGGATTGCGCTGGAGCATCCTGAGACGATTGCTGTTGGAAACGGCTATGATCATCCCTTCGTGTTGCGGGATGACGCACTTCGACTTGAAGATCCGGTGTCCGGTCGTTTCGTCGACGTGACAACGAATCAGCCGGCGGTCGTGCTCTATACGGGAACGCAACTGCTGACCGATTATACGATTCATGGTGTTCCGGCTCGACCATCACTTGGTTTATGCCTTGAAGCACAAGTCCATCCGAATGCAGTCCATGAATCTGATTTTCCATCAATCTTGTTGTCACCCGGTGAGACCTATCACTGGAAAACAGCTTATCGCTTTGGTGTAGTGTCTTAATGGATTCGAAGAAGAAGCCCCACTTTCCATGTCCGGTTGGACAGGAAAGTGGGGCTTTTTGTGTATAGAAGGAAATCGAGCAGAAAAGTGCGAAAGGTGATACTAAACCATAATGAAAGGAGGGCTTTCCATGCAGTATGCCGCTACTCCTTGTCTCGTTTTTGCGGGACAAGCCAAGCAGGCGATCGTGTACTACGAAAACGTATTTGGGATGACACGTCGTCGTATCATAATGGATGAAGCAGGGGATACCGTCTACCACGCACATTTATCCAATGGTGCGTTTGAATTGATGCTCTGGGACGAGAGTGCCGCACCGAATACCTCTTCTTCGCTCCATCTATTGTTGACTTTTACGTCGCTTGAAGAGCTCGAACAAGTGTATCTGCGATTAACGACAGACGGTCAAATCGTTACACCCCTTGCGGTAGCAGACTTTGGAGGTTGGTATGCGCAAGTCCGCGATCCGTTCGGGATTCTGTTCGCTCTATCGTTCAGCGAAGAGGGACGAGAATCAGAGGCGTTGCTCGAGCGCGAGTAGTGTCCGCTTCATATTCAGACCGCCATGATACCCGAGCAGATCGCCTTTTTTGCCAATGATCCGGTGACACGGGATCGCAAGCAGTAATCGATTTTTCCCGATTGCCGTGCCAATCGCGCGCGTCGCGTTCGGCCGGAAGAGACGTTCCGCGATATCGGAGTAGGTGGCGGTTTGACCGTACGGTACCGCGCGTAAAGCATTCCAGACTTCAAGTTGAAACGGGGTACCGACTGGTGCGATTGGAAAGGACAGTGTCGTCGACTGCTGATTTAGATAAGCCAGTAGCTGCTCCGTATACGGAGCAAGCGCGGTATCAGAAGCAATCCGATCGGCTCGGGGGAAGTGTTTCCGTGACCAGTCGTCGAATAACTCCTCCGGTTCATCCCAAGCGCCGACATAACAGAGACCATCTGCTGTAGCGGCGACCGGAAACGTATGCGTATTCCAGTGCAAACGAGTGAAGTACAGTTCCATGACATGTTTTCCTTTCTACACGAAATGAAGTGATGAATCAGAAAGAGGTGCTTCTGACGCAGAGGCACCTCTTTTCGATTACGCGCGCGAACCGACTTGTTGACGTGGTGGAAGATGGATCGATTGACCAAATAAGGCTTCCATCGATTCCGTCAAGGCTTCGCTTCGACTCGGATGGGCCATGACAGGGAAGAGGAGATCCTCCCGTTTTGCTGTCAGTTCCAGCGCTTGGGTGAATTGTCCGACGAGACGATGGGCATCGTCCCCGATCATGTGAATACCAAGGATCAGTGATGTTTGCTCGTCAGCGATGACCTTGACGAATCCACTCCCACCTTCGATCGTCGTCGCTCCGTTTGCATTCAGCGGGAACTGTCCGCTTTGAACAGCATGTCCGGCTTCGACCGCTTCTTGTTCCGTCATCCCGACCGAAGCAATCGGTGGGAAGGTCCGCAGAACCGTCGGATAATACGGTGTCGTTGGATCGACGTCTTGACCAGACAAGTGAGCTGCCGTTCGCTTCGCTTCATGAATCGCACGGATGGCGAGCTGTGGACCCGGTGTGACATCACCGATTGCGTAAATATGCGGTTGATTCGTTCGTCCAGTTGCGTCAACTGGAATCGTCCCGTCTTCTGCAAGCGTCACACCAATCCGTTCGAGACCGAGTGTCAAACTGTTCGGGATCCGGGAAAGGGACTGGAACAGATAGGCACCCTGATAGGCGACTTCTTCTCCGTTTTTCATGACGGTGACGGTCGCGTCCGATGAAGCCTCGATACGTGTCACGACATCCGACACGAGACGGATTTTTTGTTTTTTGAATGTCCGCTTCAGTTCCTTTTCAAGGCTTGGTTCGAGTGACAATTGATCCGCGAACAACGTCACCTCTGTCCCGAGTGCATGGAAACAGGCGGCCGCTTCGAGTGCTAGCGTGTCAGATCCAATGATCAATAAGCTCTCTGGTAGTTGCTCGAGTTGATAAAGCTGTTCGGCATTCAAGCGGCACGATTCCTCGTGCTGGATGCTGTGACTGCCGGTCGCAATGATGACGTCCTGGAACCGGTACGTATCGAACTGATGTCCCGACTCGACGCCGATCCGGTCTTCTGACAGGAAGGAGGCTGCACCAGAGATATGCTCAATCTGATTCGCCTGACAGAGAGCGACCACTCCTTGACGTAATTGCTGCACGACACGATTCCGGTAAGCATTCAGTTTGCTGAAGTTATGGACAGCAGAAGTGTTGAATCCAAGGTCTTCAAGATGCGGCAAGCGTAACATCTCTTCTGCCGCATGCGCATAGACCTTGGACGGGATACAGCCTCGGTTCAGACAAAGTCCACCGAGTTCAGCTTGTTCAATCAATGTAACGTTTCGACCGCCTTGTGCGGCGCGAATCGCTGCCGTGTAACCTGCGGGACCTCCACCGATGATCAGGAGATCCCGTTCTTGTGTAAGTTCGCCAACAACCATGTTAGATCAACTCCAAAAGTAGGGTGGTCGGATGTTCAATCAGTGACACGAATCGGTTCGTAAAGGCAACAGCCGTTGCCCCGTCTGCGACACGATGATCGAACGACATCGACAAATTCATCATCGAGCGAACGACGATTTGATCATTCTCATCGACACAGGCTCGTTTTTTCGTCTTATGGAAGGCAATCAGTGCTGTCTCCGGATAGTTGATGATCGGTGTTGCTCCCGTACTACCGAGTGGACCGACATTACTCATCGTAAAAGTGCTTGGTTTTAAGTCCGCTGCGCGCAAGGCACCGTTTTGAGCACGTTGTTGCAGCGCGACCAATTGTTCATGCAGTTCCGTCAGTGAAAGCTGATCGGCATGACGGATGACCGGAACCATCAACCCGTCCGGTGTTTCCGTTGCCATGCCAAAATGGAAATCCTGCTCTAATCGAATACAGGCATTTGCTTCATCGAGTTTGGCATGAAAGACAGGATACTCTTTTAAGGCAACAATCAACGCTTTGATGAAGAAGGCGTTGACGTTGATGTTTCGTCCAGCTGCTTTCCATTCGGCACGTAGTGCGAGCAAACGCGTCATGTCGACTTCCTCGAAATGAGTGACATGAGGAATCGTGTAAAGTGACTGGGTCATCTTTTTCGCGATTTGCTTGCGAATGCCGCGAAACGGAATCGTTTCCGGTGATGTCTCTTGGTACGTGACCTCTTCAATGATCGGCGTAGCTGATTCTTGTGGAGCAGTAGCAGCCTGGACGAAGCGAAGCACATCGTCCTCTGAGACGCGACCCGATGGATCGGAAGCCGTGACAGCTTCGATATCAATCCCGTGATCACGAGCGATTTTTCGTGTATATGGTGTCGCGAGGACCCGTTTTGCTGGAGAAACTTGAACAGGTGGGGCAGTGACAGCAACCGATGCTGGTTCAGGAGCGGGCGACGCTTCAGGTGTTACCGCGACCGGCATGTCGGAAGCGTTACTTGCTTCGATGTGCAATAACGTCGTACCGACTTGCACCGTCTGACCGACCGGAATGATGATTTCCTTGACGATCCCGGAAACGGGAGCCGGTAGTTCAGCGACCATCTTATCGGTCGCGACTTCGACGACCGGTTGATCCGTCGTGACATGGTCTCCGACTTGAACGAGGTAATGGGCGATTTCACCTTCTGTCATTCCTTCACCGACATCATGTAATTTAACTTCGATCATGGCATTCAGCTCCTTAAAACTCGACCGTACGCTGAATCGTCGCAAGGACACGTTCTGGCGTCGGAATGTAATGGTCTTCGAGGGCGAACAGCGGAACCGGAACATCAAAACCGGTCACGCGGGCAATCGGTGCCCGTAAATAAAGAAACGCCGTATCGTTAATTAATGTCACGAGATCATTACCGAGACCACCCATTGCTGCGGCTTCATGAACGATGACGGCACGACCCGTCTTTTGAACGGAAGCAGCAATCGCTTCCCGGTCAAGCGGATAAAGCGTCCGTAAGTCGAGGACTTCGCAAGAAATCCCGCGTTCCTGTGCAGCCGTTGCTGCCTTTTGGGCTACTTGAACCATTGCTCCCCAGGCGATCAACGTCACGTCCGTCCCTTCGCTGACGCAGCGCGCTTTTCCGATTTCAACGGTATACGATTCGCTCGGTACGACTTCCTTAAATGAGCGGTAACTGCGCATCGACTCAAGGAATAACACGGGATCTGGATCTTCAATCGCAGCAATCAATAATCCTTTTGCATCGTATGGCGTCGCCGGACAGACGACCTTGAGACCAGGCATCGATGTAAAGAGTGCTTCCGTGCTGTCGGAATGGATTTCCGGTGCCCGGATGCCGGCACCATAAGGCGCACGAATGACCATCGGCACACTGTACCGTCCCATCGTCCGCATCCGGATCCGGGAGACGTGCGTCATGATTTGTTCATAGGCAGGGTAGATGAATCCGAGAAATTGAATCTCGACGATCGGTTTAAAGCCATTGATGGCAAGACCGATCGACGTACCGACGATGCCGGCTTCACTGAGCGGTGTATCGACGATCCGGTCTTCCCCGAACTCTTCCTGTAAGCCGTCCGTCGCTCGGAAGACACCACCGTTTTTTCCGACATCTTCTCCAAGGACGAGTGTCGTCTCATCCTCCGACAATTTTGTCCGCAGGGCATCCGTGACAGCTTGAACGAGTGTCATCTCTGTTTGACGATTGATTGGTGTTGCCATCTCATTTCCCCCTTGCTAGCAGATACGCTTCTTTTTGTTGCTGGACATCAACCGGTAAGGTCGCGTACGTATGGTCGAACAAGTCATTGACGTCTGGTGCCTTGAATTGCTCCATCGCAGTTACTGCCGCTTCGACTTCTGCCTGGTGCCGTTCCTGTAGCTGTTGCATCCAGGTTTCGTCAAAGTAGCCTTGGTGTTTTAAGAACTGTTCAAGTCGATCGAGCGGATCGACCCGGTCACGCGAGCGGGCTTGATCTCGGTATTTCGTTGGATCGTCTGCTGTCGTATGCGCACCAAATCGCCATGTGACGGCTTCAATCAATGTTGGTCCACCGCCAGAACGGGCACGCGCAACGGCTGCTTGCATCGTGAAATAGACGGCAAATGCATCGTTCCCATCGATTCGGACGCTTGGCATCCCGTAGGCAATCGCTTTTTGTGCGATCGTTTCAGAATGCATCTGTTTTTCGATCGGAACAGAGATCGCGAATTGATTGTTTTGGTTGAACAGAATGACTGGTGCTTGGAAGACACTCGCGAAGTTCATTCCTTCGTGGAAGTCGCCTTCAGACGTCGCTCCGTCACCAAAGTAGGCGACCGCAACGTTCGTCGTACCTTTTCGTTTTTCCGCCCACGCGGCACCGACGGCATGCGGGATTTGTGTCGCAATCGGTACGGCAGGAGGGAAGATGTGTTTCTCAGACGGCACGCAACCTTCAACACGACCGTTCCAGTAGAGGAGGGTCCGCACCATGTCAGCACCGAACGTTAACGTCGCACCGTGATCCCGGTATGTCGGGAATAACCAGTCCTGCTCGGACAACGCCAGTGCACTACCGACTTGCGCCGCCTCTTGTCCTTCGAATGGTGCATAAGTGCCGAGGCGCCCTTGACGTTGTAAGTTGATCGCCTTCCGGTCGAACGTCCGGATCCGGTGCATCTGTTCATACAGGGTGAGGGCAAGCTCTTTCGTCAGATCGTGTTCTTTTGAGGCATCGATGATACGACCTTCTTCATCGATGATGCGTTGAATCGGAAAATGTTGCTCCATGTCAGTCCCTCCTTCAGTGGTTACGGATATCCCATTTAGGTTTTGTCGTATTCGTGAAGATGTTGTTATGTTTTGCCCGGATCTGCATCCGTTTTTCACACATCCGGTTCGCGGCTTCGACCGTCGTGATGTTTTCTGCTTGCGACTCCTTGAAGACTTCGAGCACGGCGTCATAGATGTGACGCGTCTTCAGGAGAACCCGTTCATGATTTGCTCCGTACAGTTCGTCAGCGACTTGGATCAATCCACCACCGTTGACGATATAGTCTGGTGCATACAAGATACCGCGGTCCATCAAAACGTGAGCGAGCTGTTCATCTGCAAGCTGATTGTTCGCCGAACCGCAGATGGCTTTGCACGGTAAGAGGGCGATATTTTGAGCGTGAATGACACCGCCGTATGCACATGGAACGAAAATATCAGCGTCTGTTAGATGGATTTCGTGAGGCGAGACGACGCGAACCGTGCCAGGTGCCATTTCGGCTTGGGTCACGATTGTTGAGAGCGCTGCTTCATTGACGTCTGAAACATAAATCGTCGCACCGGCGAGTAACAGTTGTTCGGCGACTTTGAAGCCGACCTTTCCAAGTCCTTGAATCGCATAAGTCGCGCGACTTAAGTCGTCCGAACCGAATAACGTCTCGATCGTCGCCCGAAGTCCATAGACGACACCTTCAGCCGTTGGGATCGATGAATCGCCACTCCCACCAAAGGCTTCCGGAATACCGACGATGCGTGATGTCTCCCGGCTGGCGTGAACGAAATCATCCATCGTCGTGCCCATGTCGGTTCCCGTGTAGAAACGACCACCGAGCGAATCGACGAAGCGACCGAAGGCGCGGAAAAGCTCTGGTGATTTATCCGTTGCCGGATTGCCGATGATGACGGCTTTACCGCCACCAAAATCAACATCAGCGGCAGCGCATTTATACGTCATGCCACGCGACAGGCGGAGGACATCGTCAAGTGCTTCATCGACAGAAGCGTAAGGCGCCATGCGGCAACCACCGAGAGCGGGACCGAGCGTCGTATCGTGGATGGCGATGATCGCTTGTAACCCCGATACAGGGTCGTTGCAAAAGACGACTTGTTCGTGACCCGCGATTTTTTCCATGATCGAGAGCGTTGGATTCGTAGATGGGTTTAACATGTTCATAGTAGAGTCCTCCTCTATTAAATATAAGTAAGCGCTTTCATTTTGTTGGAGCATTCACTTGCAATTTTTCTTGAATCCGGCTTTTTTCTAAAATGAATTGTGTCACTTCTCCTGTTCCAATGACCGCTTGTCCGTCTCGGACTTCGATGTCAGCGTCAACGCGACGTGCTGTGACGCGTGTTACTGTAGCGGTCACGATCAATCGTGCGCCTTCAGCTGCCATGCCAAGATGCTTCAACGAAACCGCACCCCCGACACCTTCTTCGTCTGCCTCTAAGTAAGGCAGGATGAGTTGACGTGCTGCCCATTCCATATGGTAGACCATTGAAACGGTGGAGTATGCGGGATGAACCAATTGACCTTCAAACCGTGCAAACATATCTTGCGAGACGACCGCTTGAATCTCTGCTGTATCCCCGACAGCTAAACCTGGCTTCATCGTGATCCCCCTTCACTACAACGAATCCTCATTCAATCAAGTGGTCTTACCAAAAATAGTATAACACTTGTCACACGATATTTTATCAACCCGTTACAAAATGAGCAAATCATTTCAGAAATATTTTCCAAAAAAGACTCTCGATCATGAAAAAATAGCTTTATAAGTTGATCAATTTACTGGAAAGGTGCGTTGAAGTGATAAAGTGAGAATCGTTTGGGAGCATTTAACAAAACAAGATTGACAACATTGTGAACGTATCGTACGTTAAACATATAACTAAAAATAAACGACCGTTTAATTATTGTATACATGATGAGGAGGTGCAGGTATGTACGATCAACATCACGAAACGATGAATGCGCAAACACGGGAGCAACTGCAGATGGAGCTCTTACGTCAAACGATGGAACACGTCACGCGCGTCCCGTTCTATCAAGAACGTCTACAGACATTGCAGATGACGGCACATGATTTTCAAACGATCGAAGATCTACGAAAATTTCCATTCACACGCAAGCAAGACTTACGCGATCATTATCCGTTCGGGCTATTTGCCGTCGAACGAGAACAGGTCACTCGAATTCACGCCTCGTCTGGTACGAGTGGTAAACCGACCGTCGTCGGGTATACACAAGAAGATTTAGACGACTGGGCAGGTGCCGTAGCACGGAGCTTAGTCTTAGCCGGTGGTTCACCAGCTGACTTGTTGCACAATGCATACGGCTACGGACTGTTCACAGGTGGACTCGGTCTTCATGCAGGAGCAGAAAAACTAGGCATGACAATCCTGCCGATTTCCGGTGGCAACACGGATCGCCAAATCACGTTAATCGAGGATTTCCGACCGGATGGTATCTGTGGCACACCTTCGTATATCTTAAGACTGGCAGAACGCATGATCGAACGGGGTATCGATCCACGCAAGACAAGCATGCGTTACGGCATCTTCGGAGCTGAACCATGGTCGGAAGAGATGCGTCAGACACTCGAACAAACCTTTGATCTACAGGCATTTGATATTTATGGACTCAGTGAAATCATGGGACCAGGTGTCGCGATGGAATGTCAGGAGCAGGCAGGTCTGCATATCATGGATGACTTATTCATTACGGAAGTCGTCGATCCCGTTACGGGGGAACCGGTACCAGATGGCATGGTCGGGGAACTCGTTTTTACAAGTTTAAAAAAGAAAGCGCTTCCAATAATTCGTTACCGGACAGGTGACTTAGCATCGATCACGCATGAGGCATGTGCTTGTGGTCGGACGACGACACGGATGTCACGTGTCAAAGGGCGGACAGACGACATGCTGATCATTCGAGGGGTCAACGTCTTCCCATCAGAAATCGAGCGGGTCTTGCTCCAGCAACCGGACGTGACGCCGCATTATCAAATTCATCTCGTGCGCAAAGCG
Organism: Exiguobacterium abrahamii; assembly: GCF_015645365.1. Taxonomy (NCBI): domain Bacteria; kingdom Bacillati; phylum Bacillota; class Bacilli; order Caryophanales; genus Exiguobacterium; species Exiguobacterium abrahamii. The sequence goes on along the minus strand of NZ_JADOYC010000003.1, from coordinate 53,714 downwards.
GGACTCGATGCCGTTGAGCTACATATCGAATTCGAAAATATCTCGGAGCGACAAATGCGTTCGATATGTGACGCCATCAAGTCGGAATGCCTCATTTCCATTGATCTCGTCTGTCACCCGCACCAAGGGTTACCACGATCAGAAGGAAAAGCCGTTCGGATCGTTGATCGACGCTCGACATCACTTGTCTGATTCAAAGGAGGAACTAGCATGTATGATGCAACACAACTGTTCGAACCCGTCCAACTGACGGAAGAAGAAAAATTAGCACGCTTCAAGGAACGAATCGAGCAAGGTGAAAAGATTGAAGCTGATGACTGGATGCCTGCTTTTTACCGGGATACGCTGATCAAATTGATTTCGATGCACGGTATCAGTGAAATCATGGGTGCGCTTCCGGAAAAAGAATGGGTTCCAAAAGCACCATCGCTTCGCCGGAAGCTCGGCATCATGGCAAAGGTCCAGGATGAGATGGGACACGGTCAACTGTTGCTTCGTGTCGTCGAGGATTTGATGAAGCCGTATGGCAAGACACGCGGGGATTTGATGGACGATTTATTCACCGGACGATTGAAATTCCATAACGTCTTCCACATGCCGACACGGTCATGGGCTGATGCCGGGATGATCGGTTGGCTTGTCGATGGCGCGGCAATCATCACCCAGACAAATATGCTCGGTGCTTCGTACGGACCGTACGCACGTGCCTTGCAACGCATCTGTGCAGAGGAAGTCTTCCACGCGCAGCACGGAGAGTCGATCATCATGGCACTCGCAGAAGGAACACCGGAACAGCGGGCGATGATTCAGGAATCACTGGATGAGTGGTGGGAATCCTTGTTGATGTTCTTTGGACCAGCCTCGAAAGAGACGACTGGGACATCAAAACAGGACGTGACGATCGCCTATAAGATTCGGACGAAAACGAATGAAGAGCTCCGGCAAAACTTCTTTACGAAGTACGTGCCACGGATTCGTTCACTCGGACTCGTCATCCCGGATCCGACGTTACGTTTTGATGAAGAGACAGGGCAATGGGAATATGCACAGCCAGACTGGACAAAATTCAAGACGATCATCCAAGGGGGAGGACCACGTTCGAAAGAGCGACTGGATCTGCGCCGGACATCTTACGAAAATAACGCCTGGGTACGGGATGCACTCGCTGAAACGAAGGCATGAGAGGGGAAAGCACGATGAACGAGACGTTCTATCACGAATTCGAAGTCTTTAGTAAACGGACGCCGAACGCGGCGTTCACCCATCAATTCAGCTTGCTCGCTCCGAACAAGGAGATGGCACTGTTGATGGCGCAAGAAAACTTCATGCGCCGGGAACCGGTCGTTGACATCTGGGTCGTCAAACGCGAAGATATCCGTGGTTTATCACCTGATGAGAAACAGATGCTCCAACGCCTCGACAATAAAGATTACCGGACGACCAAAGGATACGGCTACTTGAAGAAAAAATGGCGTCATTACGAGCAACAGATGCTCGATGAAAAAGAGATCATGTCTTGGCAAGGAGGTGATTCCAAATGACGGAACAAGAACGGACGGCACTCGCTTCCTTACTCTATCAACTCGCGGATGATGATTTCCTTTACGCGTATCGTGGTTCGGAATGGCTCGGACTCGCACCGCATATCGAAGAGGACGTCGCTTCGTCGTCGATTGCGCAAGATTCGATGGGACACGCGGCGATGTATTACCAACTTCTCGAAGAACTTGGCGAAGGAAATGCTGATGCATTAGCTCATGTCCGACTGGCGCATGAACGAAAGAATTCGATTCTCGTCGAACGTGTCAACGGACCTGGCTACTACATGGAGAGGCCTGAATATGACTGGGCATTCGCCGTCGTACGGAACTATTGCTACACGGTCGCGAAAAAGATCCGGATTGATGCTTTGAAATCGAGCAGTTATGAGCCACTCGCTACGGCTGCCGTCAAGATCAACATGGAGTTGTACTATCATTTGCTGCACTGGCAAACATGGTTCACCCAGCTTTATCAATCGACGGAGACGGCGCGGCAGAAGATGGATGCAGCCCTAGAAAAAGTCTTTTACGACTTCGGTGACATGTTCGATTATGGCGAACACGGTCAATTGATCGAAGAGATGCGGTTGATCGAAGGGCAAGGCATTTTACTCGATCGTTGGTATCAGACGATCACACCGTTGCTCGTCGAATTGAACGTGACGCTTCCAGAAATGCAGATGACGCGTAACGGACGGGACGGCGATCATACAGAAGATTTGAACGACGCGCTTGCTACACTCGGAGAAGTCTACTTGATTGATCAGACGGCGACGTGGTGAAAGGAGAGGGAAGCATGACGACGACACTCCAGGATGCAATCCGGGAAGCCCTGAACGGGGTGAAGGATCCGGAAATTGATAGCGTCAGTATTTTAGATCTTGGCATGGTCGAGACGATGGACGCGGAAGCGACGGAGCATGGTTACCTGGTGCGCGTCACGCTTCTCCCGACGTTCCTCGGTTGCCCGGCGCTTGAAATCATTAAAAAAAATACCGAATCTGCCTTGCAGGTGATTCCAAATGTCGAACAGGTCGACGTCCAGTTCCGGTTTGATCCACCGTGGACATCGGACCGAATCACGGAACAAGGCATGCAAGGATTGAAGGAATTCGGCATTGCTCCTCCTCGGTTTGAGCAAGGGAAGTGGGAGATTGACTGTCCGTATTGTGGATCGACGTATGTGACGATGGAAAACTTATTCGGACCGACAGCATGTCGAAGTATTCTCTACTGTAAATCGTGTAAAAATCCATTCGAGGCGATGAAACCCGTCTCTACTCTCATGTGAAGGAAGGTAATCAAAATGGCAAAATTAATCGCACTGTACAAACATCCAGAAAACAAGGAAGCATTCGATCAGCACTACTTTGAGGTCCATGGTCCATTGACAGCAAAAATTCCAGGACTGCAAGAGATGAATGTCACGAAAATCGTCGGTTCACCGATGGGCGGAGACGGAAAGTACTACTTGATGTGCGAGATGGTCTATGAAAGTCAGGAAGCGATGCAAGCAGGCATGCGTTCGCTCGAAGGAAAAGCGTCCGGGAAAGACTTGATGAGCTTTGCGGGGGATCTCGTCACATTGATGATTGGTGAAGATGTCCATGCCGACACAACAGTACGTTAAGACGGAAATGCTTGATCGGATCGGTCGGATCCGACTCGACCGAACGGCAAGATACAATGCGCTGAACCGAACGATGGTCCGGGAAATCGTCGAGGCGATGGAGACGTTCGACCGAGACGAACGGGTGACGGTCATCGTCTTGACCGGAAACGGAAAATCGTTCTCAGCGGGCGCCGATATCGAGGAGATGCTCGAGGCGACACCAATCTCGATGGAACTCCTCGATCCGTTCGCGGACTGGGACCGGATCAGCCGAATCAAAAAGCCGATCATCGCAGGTGTCCACGGTTTCGTCCTTGGCGGCGGCTTTGAACTGGCACTCGCTTGTGATTTAATCTACGCCGATCCCGAGACACAGTTTGGATTCCCGGAAGTCGGACTCGGCGTCATGCCAGGAGCAGGCGGAACGCAACGTTTAACGAAATGCATCGGTCGGACACGGGCGCTCGAGTGGCTCTTCACCGGAGACCGGATGAAGGCAGAGGAAGCGGAACGACTCGGTATCATCAACCGGGTGACGGCTGATGTCGAAGCGACGGTGCTGGCGATGGCAGAGCGGTTATCGAATCAACCGAGCATGGCGTTGCGGTTGATTAAGGACGCGGCAAACAAAGCCGTCGATTTATCGTTACAGGATGGGATGGAGCACGAACGCCGTAACTTCTATCTCTTGTTCGCGACAGCCGATCAAACAGAAGGCATGCAAGCATTTCTCGAAAAACGATCACCGATTTTCAATCAACAGGAACAGGAGTGAATACAATGTCGACAGTACATGAAAAAACACTTGAAATGAAACGGTCCGTCTATCACTTGCTCATCAACGGCGAACAAGTCGAGGGTGCAACAGGCGAGACGTTCAAAACATACAATCCGGCAACGGGCGAAGTGATCGCGGAAGTTGCAAAAGCATCGAAGGAAGACGCCGATCGCGCCGTTCAAGCCGCACGCGATGCGTTTGATCACGGGAAGTGGAAGATGTGGCCGGTCGGCCGTCGGGCACAAATCTTGAATAAGATTGCGAGCATCATGCGTTCCCGCTTCAACGAAATCGTCGAACTGGAGATTCTTGATACAGGGAAATCACTGGCAGCGGCGCAAGGACAAGTCACGCAAGCGATCGAAGACTTCGAGTTCTATGCGGGTGCAATCGTCGGTCACCGTGGTGTCGTCAATAACGTACCGGGACAATTCCATAACTATACGGAAAAAGAAGCGGTCGGTGTCTGTGCGCAAATCATCCCATGGAACTATCCGTTGATGATGGCAGCTTGGAAGGTCGCACCAGCAATCGCCGTCGGTTGCTCGGTCGTCGTCAAACCAGCGACATTGACACCATTGACAGCGATCATTCTCGGTGAGATTTGTCTAGAGGCTGGCGTACCAGCAGGTGTCGTCAACGTCATCCCGGGATCCGGACGCGAGATCGGCAACCATCTCGTTGAGCATCCTCACGTCGATAAAGTCGCCTTCACGGGCTCGACACCAGTCGGTAAAGACATCATGGGACGCGCGTCCGAGACGCTAAAACGAGTCACACTCGAACTCGGTGGGAAATCACCGAACATCGTCTTCGAAGACGCGGACGTGACAGCAGCCGTTGATGGTTCGTTGTTCGGGATCTTCTATAACAGCGGTCAATCGTGTGAAGCGCGCTCGCGCCTGTATGTCCACGAAGAGATCTACGAAGCATTCATGGAACAGTTCGTCGCGAAGACAAAACAACTCGTCCTCGGTAACCCATTCGATAAAGGAACACACGTTGGAGCGATCATCGACCAACAACAAGTCGATGTCATCGATGGATACGTCCAGTCAGCGAAAGAAGACGGGGCAACAATCGTCACAGGTGGTCACGCGACAGCACCAGAAGGATACGAAAAAGGATTCTGGTACGCACCGACGATCATCACGGACGTCACGCATGAAATGAAAGCGGTCAATGAAGAAATCTTCGGACCGGTCGTCGTCGTCATGCCGTTCAAAGATGAAAAAGAAGCGATTCGTTTAGCAAACGATACATCGTTTGGACTCGGATCAGCCGTTTGGACGAAAGACGGCGCGAAAGCGACACGTGTCGCGAATCAAATCAAAGCCGGCATCGTCATGGTCAACTGTCCGTTCTCTGCCTTCCCGGGTACACCGTTTGGTGGCTATAAACAATCGGGCTTCGGTCGTGAACTCTGTATCGAGACGCTTGATCTGTACACGGAAACAAAAAGTATCTTGTCGTATTACGGCAGTCGTCCACTCAATCCGTTCGGACTATAAGCAAGAGGGAAGGCTGGAGTTCCGTCGGGAAGTCCAGCCTTTTTTAACAGCACAGGGGATAAGGGGGAATTCAGATGGTAGAACAAATCGTCGTCGTCGGATCCGGCGTCATGGGACGTGGCATTGCGTACGTTGCCGCACACCGCGGATTTCAGGTGACACTCGTTGATATTAAAGAAGAATATGTCGAAAGTGCCTATCGAGAACTCGAACGCATCGCAGAGAAAGGCATCACGCGAGGGAAGATGTCCGCGAATGAGGTCGAGGGACTGTTCGATCGGCTGCGTCTGTCGACCGACCTAGCTGAGGCGGCACAACAAGCGGATCTCGTCATTGAAGCAGTACCGGAACAACTTAGCATCAAACAGCAAGTCTTTGAAACGCTAGAAGCGAATGCACGTCCGGACTGTTATTTCGCGACGAACACGTCGACGATGAGTCCAACGGAAATTGCGTCCTTTACGAACCGAGCGGACCGGGTCATGGCGATGCATTTCTTCAATCCGGTCCATCTGATGCCACTGATCGAGCTCGTTCGTGGTCTTGAGACATCGGATGAGACGGTCGCAGCTCTTGAACAGGTAGCGCGTCAGATGCAGAAGGAAACGGTCGTCATCCGTGAGTTTCCTGGGTTCGTAACTTCACGGATCAGTGCGCTCGTCGGAAACGAAGCGTTCTACATGTTACAAGAAGGACTCGGGACACCAGAAGAGATCGATAAAGCGATCAAACTCGGCTTAAACTACCCGATGGGACCATTCGAACTCGGGGACTTGGTCGGACTTGATACCCGGCTCCACAACTTAAAGTATCTGCATGAGAAGCTCGGCGAAAAATACCGTCCGGCACCACTGCTCGAACAGTATGTCAAAGCGGGTCGACTCGGTCGTAAAACCGGTCGTGGTGTCTATGATTATACGAATCGCGAGGTGACATCATGAAACGGGTCGCCATCATCGATGCCGTTCGGACACCGATCGGTCGCTATAACGGCGCCTTGCGTCAGGTTCGTCCAGATGACTTAGGAGCACGCGTCATCGAAGCGTTGCTTGAGCGTAATCCACAAGTCGATCCGAAGACGATCGAGGAAGTCATTTTTGGCAATGCGAATCAGGCGGGAGAAGACAATCGCAACGTCGCCCGGATGTCGGGACTACTAGCTGGTCTACCGGTCGAAGTCGCCGGTACGACGATCAATCGCTTATGTGGATCAGGACTCGACGCCGTCATCGCGGCAGCGCGTGGGATTGCCTTAGGTGAAGGTGATATCTATATCGCTGGTGGAACGGAAAGCATGACGCGTGCACCGTTCGTTCTCGCGAAGCCGGATCAAGCCAACCCACGTGGCAACCAGACGATGTACGATACGACGATTGGTTGGCGCTTCGTCAATGATCGTTTAGCAGATCAATACGGAACGGATTCGATGCCGGAAACAGCCGAGAACGTCGCCCGTCAGTACGGGATTTCGCGCGAAGCACAGGACGACTTTGCGTTCGAAAGCCAACAACGCGCAAAACGAGCGATCGAGGCAGAGCACTTCACGGACGAACTGGTTGCGGTCACACAAACGGACCGGAAGGGTAACGTCAGCGTCTTCGACCGCGATGAACATCCTCGTCCTGAGACGACACGTGAGAAACTGGCGACACTTCGTCCGTTATTCCCAAATGGTACCGTGACGGCGGGGAATGCTTCAGGTGTCAACGACGGTGCGTCGGCGTTGTTATTGATGAGTGAAGAAAAAGCAAACGAACTCGGTTTGACGCCGCTCGGGTATTACCGGGCGAGTGCGACGGCAGGGGTCGAACCTGCCATCATGGGGATCGGACCGATCGACGCGACGAAAAAAGTCCTCCGACGGGCAGGGTTGACGGTCGAACAGCTCGATCAAATCGAGTTGAACGAAGCGTTTGCGGCTCAAAGTCTTGCCTGTATCGAAGCACTTGGTTTACCAAACGAAAAAGTCAACGTCAACGGCGGTGCGATCGCCTTCGGTCATCCACTCGGTGCGAGTGGGGCGCGGATTTTGACGACATTATTGCATGAGATGCGCCGGACGAATCGGACGTATGGTCTCGCGACGATGTGTGTCGGAGTCGGACAGGGTATCGCACTTGTCGTCGATCGGGAGGGACTCGTATGATTCACTTAGAACGAGAAGGCTATATCGCAATCGTCCGGATTGATCGTCCAGAACGTTTGAACTGTCTCGATTATCCGACGCTTGTCGCTTTGCAAGAACAGGTCGATGCGTTATCAGTCGACTCGGAAGCGCGGGTGGTCCTGTTTACGGGAACGGGAAAAGCATTTAGTGCCGGTGCTGATTTAAAAGAACGCGTGCATTTAAACGAAGAAGAAGTCCGGCGTAATGTCCTTGCGATCCGGAATGTCTTCACGTCGATCGCGCAATTGCCACAACCAACAATCGCAGCCGTCAACGGTCACGCCTTAGGTGGTGGGTTCGAGTGGATTCTTGCTTGTGATTTCCGCTTTCTCGTCGAAGATGCGCTCGTCGGCTTGACGGAGACCAGCTTCGGGATCATTCCGGGAGCTGGTGGAACACAGCGCTTGCCGCGACTGATTGGGGAGACACGGGCGAAGGAATTGATCTTCACGGCGAAAAAAATCGATGCGATGACAGCAGAACGGTACGGACTCGCGACAGCCGTCGTTGCCCGGGAAGCGTTGATGACGACGTGTCTTGAGTTTGCTAATCAGATGTTACAGAACGGACCAATCGCCTTGCGCCAAGCGAAGCGAGCGATTGATCAAGGGCGGGATGTCTCACTCGAAGAAGGACTACAGATCGAAACAGAAGCCTATGAAGTCGTCATTCCGACGGCCGATCGTCAGGAAGCGCTACAAGCCTTCGCTGAAAAACGACCACCACGCTTTGAAGGAAGATGAGGATGGTCGACGTTTGAAATAACCCGTATACTAACGATACACACTATGAACGACTGAAGAGAGAGTGAATACCATGAGTGCGAACACCCAATCGATGATCTTTACGATTTACGGCGATTATATCCGCCATTACGGCAATCAAATCTGGGTCGGGAGTTTAATTCGACTCGTCAAAGAGTTCGGACATAACGAACAGGCCGTTCGGGTTGCTGTCTCCCGAATGGTTAAACAAGGCTGGCTCGTCTCCGAGAAACAAGGAAATAAAAGCTTCTATTCATTAACACCACGTGGGGTGGAACGGATGGAGGAGGCCGCACGCCGGATCTACAGATCAACACCGCACGACTGGGACGGGAAATGGCGGACGCTGATGTACACGATTCCGGAGGATAAACGCCAGATTCGTGACGAGCTCCGTAAAGAACTGACGTGGAGTGGGTTTGGCAACTTATCGAACGGGGTTTGGATTTCACCGAACCCGCTTGAAAAAGAGGCGGAACGATTGATCGCGTCGTATGAGATCGAAGAGTATGTCGATTTCTTCGTCGGTGAATACCATGGTCCGAAGCAGGATCAATCCCTTGTCGAGCGTGCGTTTCCGCTGGAGGAATTGCAGGAGCGTTACGAGACGTTCATCACGGATTACAGCCGGCAATACATCGTCCATCAGAGTCAGCTCCAACTCGGAGAAATGACGGATGAACAGTGTTTCGTCGAACGGACGATGCTCGTACATGAATACCGGAAGTTTCTGTTCACGGATCCCGGGTTACCACAAGAATTGTTACCGGATGCGTGGAGCGGACATCATGCGGCGCTCTTGTTCGAACAATATTACCGATTGCTTGCACAACCAGCGAGTCGGTTCTTCGAATCGATCTTTGAAGAGACGCACGATGTGTCGCAACGCAGTGCCTCGTACGACGCGGCGGAACATCCGCTGTTTGCGGAACGGTGAGCATTTATTCGAATGAAAAGAGCGGGACGGATCAGTTGATCCGCCCCGCATTCGTGTCATTCAGATCTATTCTGTTCAGCAGATTCTGCGAGAATGTTTCGGAAGGCATATCCTTTATCGACATAAGAATCAATCGACTCCTGAATCATCGCAAGATCCGCTTCTGTTAGTTCACGCACGACTTTACCGGGTGAGCCGATGATCAGCGAACGGGGTGGGAAAACTTTTCCCGATGGAATTAGCGTATTCGCCCCGATGATGCATTCTTCACCAATCTCTGCGTGATCAAGAACGGTCGCACCCATTCCGACAATCGAACGACGTCCGATTTTGCAACCGTGTAAAATTGCGTTATGTCCGACCGTTACTTCATCTTCAATGACGACGGGTGCCCCTTCATACAGATGAATCGTCGCGTTGTCTTGGATACTGCATCGTTTCCCAATCGTAATCGGTCCTTCGTCACCGCGTAAGACAGCGTTGAACCAGACGGTAGACTCGGAACCGATCGTGACGTCTCCGATCAGATAAGCGCCAGGAGCGATGAATACATCGGAGGCGACGTTCGGATGAATCGATTGATACGGAATCTTCATAACAGAATGACCTCGTTTCTATAATAAGATGAACTACTATTCATTCCATGTCAGTATAGCATGTGAGTGAAGTCGAGAACGGAGGAAAGACATGTTTCCGATTTGTGAGCTCTTTAAAATTCGATATCCTTTGATCCAAGGAGGAATGGGTAACATTAGTCATGCGGCGCTGACGGCAGCGGTTTCGAATGCCGGAGGACTCGGTACGCTCGGGTGCGGGACATTGTCGGTCGATGAAGTGGCGTCCCGGATCCACGAGACACGAATGCTGACGGATCAACCATTTGCTTTGAACATCGCGATTCGGGTGTCTCCTTATACGGAAGCACTGATTGATCTCGCGATTGCAGAAAAGATTCCGGTCGTCTCCTTATCGGCAGGAAATCCAGCACCGTACATAGAGCGACTTCAAGCTGCCGGTATCAAAACAATCGCGGTTGTCGCTTCAGTCAAACAGGCGTTAAAGGCAGAACAGGCAGGGGCAGATGTACTCGTAGCGGAGGGAGTTGAAGCGGCAGGCATCAATTCACCGCTTGAGTTGACGACGCTGACCTTGATTCCGCAACTCGTTGATCGGGTCAACATTCCAGTCCTTGCAGCAGGTGGGATTGGTGACGGTCGTGGACTGGCAGCTGTTTTGTTGCTTGGTGCGGCTGGTGCCCAGCTCGGAACACGGTTGATCGCGACGAAAGAGGCGAAGGTTCATTCGGCATACAAGGCGCACTTAATGAATGCGACCGATACCGATACACGCATCATCGGACGTTCCGTCGGATTCGTCCGACGTGTCCTTGATGGTCCTTACGTCGAACGACTCACAGCAGAGACACCTGCTGCTTTTCTCGATCAGACGAATGAGTCGTATCATATTACGGGCGCTCTTGAGGGCGATGAGGAGAAAGGGTATGTCAACGCTGGACTGGTTGCGGGATTGATTCATGATGTGCCGACTGTTGCGGAGTTGTTTACGCGCATGATGGCGGAAGCAGAGGAACAGCTGAAACAAACGACGACTCGTTTTACGACATGAGCATACAGGGATGGACCCGCGATTCCACTTGTGGACAGCGGGTTTTTTCATGTTTTTTTGAAAATGGGACATTTGTCCTTTTCAAGTAGGGCACGAGTAAGGTCTACTCTAGTGTAGAGATTAAAGGAGGAGATGACGTGCAAGGAGTCGTGTTTGCTTTGATGAGCGGTCTGTTCATCGCCCTGCAAGGCATATTCAATGCGCGCCTTGCGACAGGCGTCGGACCGTGGTTGTCCGTATTGATCGTCCACTTTGTGGGTTTGATGGGTTGTTTAGTCATTTACAGTTTCGTACGAGACCGAAAAATCGGTGGCTTCCGTCAGTTACCGTGGATTTATGCGAGCGGCGGTTTGATTGGCGTGCTAGTCGTCGTAACGGAACTGACAGCAATCCAAAAACTCGGGATGACATGGGCGATGTGTTTATTACTCGTCGCACAGATTTTATGTGCGTTTGTGATTGATTTAAAGGGATGGTTCGGTGTCTTAAAAAAACAAGGAAATCGTGGTCAGTGGGTTGGTGTGGGTCTCATGCTTGCAGGAGTTGCGATTTTCTCACTTGCCTAAAGGGGGGGAATGAACATGGAAACCGTCATTCAACAGTATGGACTGGATACGATTTTGACGGAAGAGACGCGCGCTTGGTTGCGTCAAGAAACCTTCCAAAAAGGGGAACTCCTCTGTACGACAGGGGCAGCGATCGACCGGATGTACTTCATCGTTGCAGGCAAGGTCAAGATATCTGCTGCCTCGTCAGAAGGGAAACAACGGATTCTGCGATTCAAGACACCACTGACAGTGATCGGTGACGCTGAGTTCATCAACGAACGGGAAGTGCTGAATACAGTCGAAGCAGTGACCGATGTCGAGGTGTTGAGCGTACCATATGCGGTTTTACGCGAGCATAATACAACGAACGTCTTTCTGCAATTCTTATTACGCACGATCACAGCGAAGTGGTATGCCGACTCGAAATCAGCGTCGCACCATGTGTTGTATACCGTCGAAGAGCGATTTGCAGGATATTTGTTGTCGATCGCTTCTGAAGCCAGTGACAGCTTATTTTATCAGGAGATGCGGACGTCGAACCTGCATGACGTTGCTGACTGGCTTGGAACAAGTTATCGCCATCTCAACCGAATCATCACGAAGTTGTGTGAAGAAGAGATTCTCGTTCGACGACGCGGGAAAATCATCATCGTTGATCTGGAGCGGATTCGCGAGAAGGCGAACGGCAACAGCTATGAGTAAGGAGGAACGAACATGGTAATAGGCATCGTGTGTGCTGTATTGGCAGGGATGTTGATCAGTTTACAGACGGTATTGAATGCTCGGATGAGTGACGCGTTCGGTGCTTGGGCGACAACGACGCTGGTCTTCTTCGTCGGCTTCATCGGAGCAAGTGTCACGTATGTTCTGTTTCGTGGTGGAACAATCGGGCAGATCCAAAACGTATCGCCACTCTATTGGTTTGGTGGACTTGTCGGTGTCGGCGTCGTTTTTTGTGTCATGCGTGGGATTCAGTTGCTTGGTCCGTCCGTCGCCATCTCTGTCGTTCTGATTTCGCAGTTAAGCTTTGCTCTTGCTGTTGATACGTTCGGCTGGTTCGGTTTACCACAAATTGATTTATCGTTCGGTCAGCTCGTCGGTCTCGCCGTCATGGTATGTGGGATCTTCGTTTTGAAGCGGTATCAAGTCGTCGCGCCGGAAGAGAAAGCGAAGGATATGCCGAAGCAAGTCTCTTAAAAAATCTGATACTCGTTCGATCGACTGACGAACGTTTCTATCATCCTCGCTTTCCGCAGGCGGGAGGTAAGCCGCGTCATCCCGCATTCCATGCGATTTGCCGGGTCTTACCTGACCCTGACGAAAGCGCGACTCGCGCTTTCTTTCCCTGCAGGAGTCGAGGATGAACACTCACGTTCTAGATTGACTAAATAAAACATGCGCGTTTCCCGCTAATTCGATCGGGAGATTCGCATGTTTTTATGTGTTGTGACTTGATCTCAATCGAATAGATGAACCATTCGTCTTCCGAAGTAAAGCGAGAGAACAATAATGAGAAGACCGCAGTACAACATAATTGTCGTGATCGAAACGTGAAACGACAGTAGAAACGAGAGGAGCGCGTAAGATAGTGGAATGAGACCGTTTGACGCGGCATTGACGACACTCATGACACGTCCCATCGTCTGTTCCGCACACTGAGACTGGATGAACGTAATGAAGCGAATATTGATGATCGAAGAAAGGACACCAAGTGATGACAGGATGATCAGGTACAACGAAATCTGTTGGACTTGACTAAGCAGAAAGAGAAGCAGACCTAAGGCGCCAATTAATCGGACCGATGAGGTAAGCCCATTTGCTTTCGTCTGTGTAAAACCACTCCAGAGCGCCCCTCCGAGCATTCCCATTTGATAAGCCCCTTGCATATAACTTAAATCCATCGCATCTCCTTGAAGCACATCATGAACGAGTAAGGGGATTCCGAGTAAGAGTGGTCCAAAGAAAAAGAAATTGACACAGATGACAAGAAAAAGTGTCTGCTTGAGTTGCTGAAAGTGAAAGACGTAATGCAACCCTTCTTTTAGTTCAAAGAGAGCTGAATGCTGACGTGCTCGCTTGACCTTAGATTCACGAATACCATACGTGAAGAGAAGCGTCAGACAGAGTGTTCCGAAAATCACGAGAAAGACGTACGAGTAAGAGGAATGGCTGAGGATGACTCCACCAAGAATCGGACCTGAAAAGAGAACGATTTGATTAGATGTCTGAATCAATGAATTGGCTTTAGTGAGCTGTTCTTTCGAAACGAGTGTAGGCAGTAAGGAAGCATTCGCTGGCGAAAAGAATGCTTCCACACTACCGAATAAAAAGGCAAATCCTAAAATCGTCAGCAATGTAAGCTGATCGGCATGAAGTAACACGAGGAGGCAAATTATAAAACTGATCCGTAGACCGCTTGAGATACGCATGATCGTCGAACGTTTATAGCGATCGGATAAGACGCCACCGAACAACATGAGAAAAATACGGGGTAACAAGGTGGTCATGAGGACGAATCCGAGATATGACGCCTGGTTTAGCGTATGGATGACATACCATTGTTCAACAAACAGATAGGTTGATAGGGAGAGGGCGGAGCACATACCGGACCCCCATAAAAATAAAAAAGATCGATTTTTAAACAGTGATTGTTGCGTCTCCATTTCAATAGGTAGCATAAGACACCTCCGATTTAGACCTCGTCGTTCTCAAACAGTGGTTCATCAATTGCAAAGGCAGTTGTCATGATATAGAAGTGTTTTTTATCTTTTGCGTCTCGTGAAGGAGACCGTGTGAACTCGTCCAATAGAGCACGATACTTTGTAGCAAAGCGTTGAAAGTCGGCTTCAGACATCGTCAGTTCCTTTTGAAGTGATAAGCTCATCCAGTCCTCGACGTTCGAAGATGAAGGAGAAAAAGTAGCTGTCGGAGCCGTAAGAACGCGTGTCTTTGCCCGGTCCAATACTTCGAGATACGACTGCCGGGTCGCCTCTTTCGTCTCGACGAAGTTCAGTAGATGATCGGCAGGAATGTATCCTCGAGCAATCGCTTGATAGTATTTCAATAGATTGCCGCCCTGTTCTTCCGTCCGGACGAGACGAATCAAGTCATGCTTTTCAAGTTCTCGTACGTGATAGAGGATCTTCGCGCGGGATAACGTCAGTACGTGGGCTAACTGATGTACCGTATGTGGTTTTTCTACGAGAAGCATGAGGATTTTTGTTCGTAACGGATCACTGATCACTTTTAATTGTTCATAGCTCTCTAATATGTGAATCGCTTTTTGTTCCATGCAATCATCTCCTTTTTAACCGGTTAATTTTTATTAACCGTAAAATAAATGACTCCATTTGTAAACGGTTACAAATTTATGTAAGGGTATTAGTAAAGAAGACACCGTTTGTTTACATGCAAAAAAACTGACTCCCGTAACATCTCGATCATCCTCCACTTTCTACTGAAAGTAAGGGAAGGACGAGATGTTTGAAATCAGTCTCAGCTACTGTATGTGGTTCGAGGTGATTAGACCGTCGTCGTATCTTTCCATTCCTGCTCGATGAAAGCATCGCGACCAGAAGCAGCACGATCTTTTTTATAGTGCTCTGGATTTTTCTTATGGAAGTCTTGATGGTACTCTTCCGCCGGATAAAATTCAGAAGCGGCATCGATTCGCGTCACGATCGGTTGTTTGAAACGATTGCTTGCAGCGAGGGCATCACGGGAAGCGATTGCTGCTTCATGCTGTGCATCCGTATGATAGAAAATCGCTGGTGCGTACTGCGTGCCGCGATCTTGGAATTGACCTTCTGCATCTGTTGGATCCGTTTGTGGCCAGTAGAGTTCGAGCAGACGCTCGTACGGGAACAGGCTCGGATCAAACGTGATTTGGACGACTTCGAGATGTCCCGTCGTTCCTGTTTTGACTTGCTCGTACGTTGGGTTATCGACGTGACCGCCCATGTAACCCGATACGATTCCCTCGATTCCTGGTAATTCTTCAAACGGTGTCACCATGCACCAAAAACATCCACCTGCAAATGTTGCTTTTTCCATCCGTCTCTTCCTCTCCGTGGGAAATTCCCATTGTATGTCTGACAGCGAGAAAAACGAAAACGACTCCTTCGCTTGGTTGCAAAAGGAGTCGCCGCTTTTTATCAACCAAAGCTTTCGCTTTGCTGGTCGTAGCACCTTGCTATGCGCAGGTTGCTGGGACGTCATCGATCCAGATCTCTCGGTCCACTCTTGATAAGGGTATATGAAGTTGATGTCATTCGTTATCATTGTTGTGATGATACCATTCACACAGAAATAAAGTCAATCCTTAGGTTTCAAGGCACGTAAAACCGTCGCTCCGAGTGTCTTCGCACCAACCAACAACGCCTGTTCGTTGATTTCGTACTGCGGATGATGCTGTGGATAGTTGACGCGACCGTCCGTATATCCGGAGCCGGTAAAGAAGTAACTTCCTGGCACATGCGTTAGATAATGCGCGAAGTCATCCGCAGCCATCATTGGTGTGAGTGCCCGGACGGATGCTTCCGGTAAGAAAGAAGCGGCTTCCTGAACGAGTTTTGTCTCGTCCGGATGATTCCAGAGCGCCGGGTAACCAGTCGTGAAGTCGATTGAATAGGTGGCACCAATGCCGGCACATGTCGTTTTGGCGACAAGATCGACTTCTTGCCGGAGCTGATGCCGCAATGTCTCATTGAACGTCCGAATTTCGCCGACGATGCGTGCTTCACCCGTGACGATGTTCGGCGCCGTTCCCGCATGGAAGGATCCGATTGCAAGAACTGCCGGCTCGAACGGATCGACCCGTCGACTGACGAGATGCTGTAAGTTACAGACGAGCTGCGCTCCAGCGACGAGCGCATCTTTTGTTTTGTGCGGTGCTTGCGCATGTCCACCTTGACCATGGACGATGATTTCGAATTCGTCGATTGCACATAATGTATGTCCTTCTCGAAAACCGATCGTACCGACCGGTAAATCATTTTCGAGATGTGTCGCAAAAATCGCATCGACGCCTTCGAGGACGCCGGCTTCGATCATTTGGATGGCTCCACCGGGAAAGACCTCTTCTCCATGCTGATGGATGATTCGAATCGTTCCTTGCAATTGATCTCGTAACGGATAGAGTGTAGCAGCAAGGGCCATCACCATCGCCGTATGTCCATCGTGTCCACAGGCATGCATGACACCGGGATGGATCGACCGGAAGGCAAGTGTTGTCTCTTCTTGAAGTGGTAAAGCATCGAAATCTGCACGGACCGCAATCGTCGGACCAGGCTGTTTGCCTTCGATCGTCGCGACGACACCACGACCTCCGACGGCTGTTTGATAAGGGATGCCCTGCTCCGCATAAAAGTTTGCAATCCGTTCTGGTGTACGGACTTCCTGGAAAGAAAGTTCCGGATGTCGATGAAAATCACGCCGTAACGCAATCATCTTTGGTTCGAATTGTTCGAGTGCTTCAAAAAGTTGTGTTTGCATCTTCAAGCTCCTTTGACGTGTGTTTTTTCGTGAAAATGGGTACAGATACAGGTAATCACGAAAGGGGATAATGAAACATGGGAGAAATCGTCGTCAACGCTGTACTTACCATCAAAGCAGGACTCGCGGATCAAGTCTTTCCGATTCTACAAACGGTCTATCATGCCGCGCAAAAAGAGGAAGGATGCTTGCGCTATTCCTTGCATCAATCGATCGAGGATGAGCATCAGTTCATGCTGTATGAAGTGTATCGTGACGAAGAGGCGCTTGAAGCGCATATCGCATCCGACCACTATAAAGCATACCGTGAACAGATCGAGTTATACTTGATGGATCGACAAGTAACGAAATACGTCGAGATGACATTCTGACGTGTTGCGATAAGAAGAGACGAACCCGTCGAATTCGACGGATTCGTCTTTTTTGTCTTACATCGATTTGAAACCGAGGAAATGCTCTTGCCAACGCGGTTCATAAATCGAGTTGATTTGAAGCTGTGAACCGCCCGCATGGATAAAGTGTTCGCTATCGAGCATGATCCCGATATGCGATGGACCATCCGTGTAGGTATTCTGGAAGAAGACGATATCCGAGCGTTTGCCGCTTGAGATACTCGTCCGACGATTCGTAAAGAACGCACCGTACCAGTAGCCACGAACATTCGTCCGACCACCGTATTTTCCAGCCTTGTTCGTCGCGTAATGAATCAAGCCGGAACAGTCAAAACCACCGTTCACGGCATCTTGCGAACCCCATGTGTAAGGTGTGCCGATATGTTGAACGGCTGCTTGGATCAGCTTTTCACCGCGCGTATTATTCTTTTGGACGACTCGTTTATCGGACGTAATCGTCACGGCTGAGACCGGAAGATAAACAGGTGTCCAGCCCGACTGGATGACATAGAAGTTCCCGACCCGGTGACGCGGATAAACGCGTTTGCCTTGTTCAACGAGCCCACTGCCCTTTGGACTCGTCGGACTTGCGAAGAAGGATGTCGTCTGTTTGACCGTATAGATTTTCTTTCGATCGATTGCCTTTTGCGTCAGTTTCATATCGGGTTTGCTCGTGCTGATATAAGGGTTGAGGACGTAACCCGTCTGACCATTTGCCAGGCGAACTTGCCAAAAATCATCATCAATTGATTTTAGACCGATTAATTTCGTCCCTTTCTTCAAATAGGCAGCTGGGCGACTGTAAGCCACGTCGGCAGAGAAGAGGGGCGTCTGCTCCAGATGGACATAAAATGTCGTGCCTTTTTTTGCTTTTGCCGTCGGCTTGTTCAGTCCGATGCGACTCGAATCAACGAAACCAAAGGTGTTTTTATATTTGACGCGTGTATAATAACCGCTTTTTCCGTAGATCGAAATCGAGGCCCCTTTTTTGAATGTGCCGATTTTTTTACCCGATAGTTTTGCCTGCGAACGAATGACGACATCGTCTTCCGTCACGTAGCGTTGACCAGTGACGTCATACAGATCCGGCTTTTTCGTGACGAGATCCGTCGTCTTGACGTAACCGTAGACCGATCCTTTTTTCAAGCGTGTGTAACTGCCGCTTTTTCCGTAAATCGTTAGTTTGTCAGCTCGTTTGACGGAATACATGATTTTGCTCTTCGTCGAAGCAGATGTGTAGACGGACAAGTTGCGTTTCGCGTAACGTGTCCCGGTTGATGCATAGACTTTTCCAGTACCGAGATCAGCTGTCTTGACGTAAGCGTGAACTCCACGGAAGATGATCCGACTATAGGCACCGCTTGTGCCATACACCGTCAGCAGCGTATTCGTTTGATGTTGCTTTAAGACAGGACTGGAAGATTTGGCATCCGAATAGATTGGCGTAGCGCGCTGAACGTAGAGGCGCGCAGTCTTCGGATAGTATTTCAACGTACTGAGATGTGCCGTCAACACATAGGCATACTCGTCGTTTCGTTTAATTCGTGTAAATGAACCCTCGACGCCGTACGTCTGAAGCGAAGTATTCACAGGAAGCGATTGTACGACTTTTCCTTTTGTAGTCGCAGTAGCATAGACTGTCGTCTGCTGTTGGGCGTAACGTAGCCCTGTTTCTGGATGGTTCACGACCGGCGCATCAGCTAAATCAGCCGTCAATACGAAGGCGTAACCCGTCTTAGTCGCAACACGCGTAAAAGTACCGATCGTACCGAACGTTTCGAATGCTTGATTTTGAACGACGGCTGTCTTCATGCTCGTTGTTTTCGGTTCAACGAAAAGAGAAGTCGTTCGTTTGGCATAACGCGTCCCAACCAATTTCGGAAGTTGCTCGAGTTGTGTCGTCGATACGTAGACGTATTGCTCGTTCCATTTCAGACGCGTGAATGTGTCGAAAGTGCCGTATGTATCGATTCGCTGATAGGCGGGAAGTGTCGTCACGACAGTAGAGTCAGAAGGTGAAACAACTAATGAGAGTGCACTTTTCGACATCAGCGTAGCTTGTTTTTGAAAGACAGGTGCTGTTTGCGTTAACGCGTTGGTTGCGACATACGCAGTACCTTCTTGCCAACTGACACGAGTGAAGTCGCCGTCCGTACCGAGCGTCTTCAGTATCGTTCCTGCTGGTAGTTGTTGAATGACCGTTGTGGAATCAGCCGTTTGTAGCAACGCGGCATCCTCTTTCAAATAAGCCGTCCCGGTCGTCTCGGTGACTGTTTGTGTTTCTGCCGTCGGTTGAGCAGGTGGCGATTCAGCGAAAGCGGGTGCGGGTAAAACCGAGCTCAACATTAACGTTGCGGCAAGTCCAGCAACATGAGCAGTCCATTTTTTCATCAAGAGGTTCACTCCAATTCTTAAAATTTGTCATTATGAATAGTGTAGCATGCACTTGTTTAAAAATTGATGAAAATCAAAAAAATAGGAGATTGATCGTTGGTCATAAAAAAACGGTATGCCTCGGCACACCGTTTGAAGTCATATGTTAGTTATCTTCTTCGTGATCCACTTGCCATTCCCAGTCGAGCATGCCGTAAATCAAGGAATCGCGCCAGTGGTCTTCGAGATAGACCGTCTCGCGGAGCTGTCCTTCCTTCGTCATGCCGACCTTTTGCAAGACGCGTTCGGAAGCGACGTTCCGCGGGTCACACGTTGCCGTGATGCGGTGTAGTTCTAGTTTTTCGAAACCGAATTGGAGAAGGAAAGAGGCGATCGACGTCGCGTATCCGTTCCCCCATTCATCAGGCGAGAGGACGTATCCGATTTCGGCGATTTTATTCTCAACGTCTGTGATAACGAGTTCACCGGCACCGATGACGACGTCACTTGGAAACGTCACGGCAAAGACATAACGACGTCTTGGTGTCTCGAGTTCACTTTCAAGCGCATCGTGTAGGAATTGTTTCGTATCCGTTTCGGTATTCGGTCCCCATGACTGGAATTGACTGACGATGGGTTGTGAGGCATAGGCGTGAACCGCTTCTACATCTTCTGGTGTAAAACGACGAATCCGAAGTTGATCATTGATTTTATAACGCATGCAGCATCCTCCTCATTCAGATGAAGTCACTTTGATTCTATTTGACAGATGGGGAACAGATTCCTGTTTGACATGGCAAAAAGGGCGTGCTAGGGTGGTTGTATCGAATGGAATAGGGAGTATCCTCTAGGGTTCCGTACGGCTGGACCGAGGGAGGAACATGGACGTTTGTCCATGCAACGGAGGGATAAAAGCCCGGGAGTAAAGCGAATCGTCTCGCTTGCTCCCGGGCTTTTTCATTTGAATTTACCTATCAGGAGGCAATTATTATGGCAAAGTATTGGATTGGCATCATCGTCGCAGCGTGTTTTGAAGTGGGCTGGGTCATCGGATTAAAACATGCGGCAACACCACTTGAGTGGGCTGCAACGATCGTCTGTATCATCGTTAGCTTTACCGTGCTCATTAAAGCGAGTAACCATTTACCAGTCGGAACGGTCTATGCTGTTTTCGTCGGTCTCGGAACAGCAGGAACGGTCGTGACGGATATCGTCTTGTTCGATCAAACCGCTTCCGTGATGAAATTAGCATTGATTGCTGTCTTACTCGTCGGCGTCATCGGTCTGAAATTAGTCAGTGGAGAGGAGAAATCAGCATGAGTTGGATTTATTTAATCATTGCCGGAATCTTTGAGATGTTTGGTGTCGTCTTGATCAATACGTTCAATCAAAATAAGAATGCGAAGAATCTACTGTTGATGGGAACAGGATTCGGACTCAGTTTTCTATTTTTGACACTTGCGATGAATGGTTTACCGATGGGAACGGCGTACGCGGTATGGACGGGAATCGGAGCAGCGGGTGGTGCGATTCTCAGCATGGTGCTCTATAACGAATCAAAAGACTGGAAGCGACTGGTTTGTATCGGTCTCGTCTTAAGTGCGACGATTGGTCTGAAACTCGTCGGCGAATGATTGTTTACATGTCAAACAGATGACGTTTTAATGGAACGCATGTTTTTTGGCATATTTTAACGCAAAAGAGGAAATACTCCTTATAGAAGTCACGCATGACAAATCGTGTTAATAAGGGGAGAAGATCCATGAAAACGAAACAATATATCGGAACGTTCTATTCAGAGGAAGAATTGATCTCAAAAATGGACGAACTGCACATTCAAGGACACCGGGAGGAAGACTTCTACGTCATCGTCAAGGAGAAGTCGAACATCGAACTCGTCCGTAGCCAGATGGACGCAGAAATCGCGACGACAAAACCGTCTTGGATTGATCGGATTCGTGGAAACAAAGGTCGTGATCAAGAAGTCGATGATCTGTTCGGGTCACTTGATCTATCAGATAATGAAATCGAACAACGCAAAACGGAAGTCGAGGGTGGGGGCTTCGTTCTGTTGCTTGAAGTCCAAGACATCCAGTTCGATCCACATTTAAATACAGACAATACGCATCCTGATGTAAAGGTTCGTTATGGTAGCGGCGAAGAGACGCATACGTCATCAGATGCGAATTCCAATGCACAGCTCGGCTCCGGTAATCCGCTTGATATTGATAAAGATTCGAAGGAAGAGCATGCAGAGATTGATTTGCATCGTGCCGGTACGGATAAGATGCCGCAAGACGAGCAGGCAATCGATCATTCAAAAAAACTCGACGGGAACCGGGAACCGGACATCGCGATGTGTCGGGATGACGATTTCCGCCGGCCGGAAACAGAACGCGAGGAAAAAGAACATGATGCAACGCAAGACGGCGAAGAACATCGTCAATCGAAACATCAATCGGATGACATCGCCAAGCAAGACCATGGAAATAATTTAGACCGCTAAAATAATAGATTAGAATCACGCATCAAGGTCATCATCAAAGAAGGTACCTTCCGGATCAATTCCGAAAGGTACCTTCTTTTTGTATGGAGATTAAACGAGAATCGTCTCGTCTTATTTATGATCCGGATTTGATCCTGTACGCACGTTGGCGTTCAATTGATCGATGGCTTGCATATCAGCGTCTGACAAGCTGAAGTCGAAGACATCAAGATTTTCGCGAATGCGGCTTGGCGTGACAGATTTGGGAATCGCGACGATATCGTGTTGCAAGTGCCAACGGAGGACGACTTGAGCTGGCGTTTTCTGATGACGATCGGCGATATCGACGATGACCGGATGCGTTAACGCGTCGCGTCCTTTCATCAACGGACTCCAAGCTTCAACGACAATACCGTGCTTGCGGCAAAAGTCTCGGATCGCTTCTTGGCTAAGGAACGGATGGAGTTCAATCTGATTGACGGCAGGAACGATTGATCCTTCGGCTAAAATTCGTTCCAAGTGCGGAATATGGAAGTTCGAAACACCGATGGCACGCGTCTTTCCTTCTGCATAGAGATGTTCGAGTGCCCGCCATGTCTCGACATAACGATCCTCTTTTGGCATCGGCCAATGAATCAGGTACAAATCGACGTAATCGACACCAAGCTTTTGCAGACTCGTCTTGAAAGCAGCAAGTGTCTCTTCGTAGCCGTGATCGGAATTCCAGACTTTCGTCGTCAGAAAGATCTCTTCTCGGGGAATGCCCGAATCACGCAGCGCACGACCGACACCTTCTTCATTTTCGTAAATCATCGCTGTATCGATTGAACGATACCCAGCGCGGAGTGCTTCGCTGACCGCTTCATATACTTCTTCTTCCGGTACTTTAAAGACACCATATCCGAGTTGGGGCATACTGATGCCGTTGTTTAACGTGATCTGTTGCATCGATTCATCGACTCCTTTGTAGTGAACTGTTGTCTTTTCTAGTGTACGCTCTCCTTCGATGAAAATCGAATGATTGCCGAAGCGAGTTCTTTTGCGTATACTGAGCGATAACAAATATTAGGAGGCGATTCTGTGATTCGACAAGCTGTTTTGCAATACATACATGAGGAAAACGCGCTCGATCAACTTAAAGAAGTGATAGGTAATCGTTCAGCAGTCCTGATTCATGGACGTCAAGCCTATGAAGCAGCCGCTTTTGCCTTACCAGCATTACCACGTCTTTTATTTGAAGGGCATTGTACGGATCAACAGGTGGAAGCTTTCAAACAAGTATGTGCTCCGTACGACGTGATTCTTGCGCTCGGAGGCGGGAGTGTCATCGATACGGCAAAACAGGTCGCGTTTCAATTGCGACGCCCGATCATCATCATTCCGACGATCGTCTCGAACTGTGCTCCATGGACTCCGCTCAGTGTCATGTATAACGAAGAGGGACAGTATATCCGATTTGATACGTTCCCCGTCGTGATTGAAGCCCTTTTACTCGATCATCGGATCATCGCAGCGAGTCCATATGACTATTTTGTAGCCGGGCTCGTCGATACGTTAGCGAAGTGGTATGAAGCACGTGCCTTAAGCGGATCATCGGCTGAAGATCCCGTCATCGAGATGGCACTTCGGACAGCTGAACGTTGTAAGGATATTATCTTGTCGACGAATATAACGGAAACGCGTTTTCGTGAGTATCCCGTTGAAATGCAACATCTCGTCGAAACCGTCATTCCGTTAGCCGGAAGCATTGGTGGTTTTGGTGACGCGGCGACGCGTGGTGCAATCGGACATGCAGTGCATAACGCGTTATCTCCTCATCCAGAAACGCATGCGTTCTTGCACGGGAGTAAGGTCGGTTACGGACTACTCGTTCAGGAGAAGTTACTCAGACATGATGATGATTACATAGAGTTGCGTGACTATCTTCTTGCACAAGAACAGCCGACGGCACTCGCAGACTTCGCATTATCGCTCGATGTCGTCGAAACACTTGCTTTACGGACATCGAAAGAGGAACTGTGTCGTCTGTTGCGTCCGATCGTGTCAGCGGAACAACTCGTCGATGCTATCATACGAAACGAGACAATTTCCGTTTCGACGACTTAACATAAAAAGACGCACATGGACCGAATCAGACGGTCCATGTGCGTCTTTTTATTGTGCTTTCGCAAAGCGAGCATAAGGAGCAGGACGACCGAGTAGGTATCCTTGACCAAGATCAAAGCCGAGTTCGCGGCAAAGATCGAGTTCTTCTTGCCGTTCGATACCTTCCGCTAAGATTTGAATCCCCATTTCTCGTGTCAGGTGACGGGCTTTTCGTAAAAAGGCTTCGTTTTCTGAGTTCGTATCGCAGTGATCGATGAAGGAACGATCAATCTTAATATAATCCGGTTGAAGCAAGGACAACATATCGAGTGTCGAGAAACCAGCGCCGACATCGTCCAGTGCTACTTGAATGCCTTGCTTTTTATACTGTTCGAAGACGTGTTTCAAATGGTTGACGTCTTCAATTTTTTCCGTTTCGACGACTTCGAAGACGAGCCGGCTCGGATCGACTTGATAACGTTCGACAATCTCAAACGTATGGCGCAGGCAATACTCCGGATTATAGATCGTCGAAGGGAGAAAGTTGATGAACGTTTTTGTTGTGCCACCGATATGATGCGTCGCACGGATGGCTTCTTCACGCGCCCGCTGATCAAGACGGGAATGAAGTCCCATCTTCGAGGCCGTCGAAAACAGGACACCAGGCGAGATAGGCGTGTTATCATCTGCTGCTCGCAATAAGGCTTCGTTCGCGACGAGCACGTTGCGCTGGATATCATAAATCGGTTGTAAATGGCTCGTCATGATCCCATGCTGGATGAAATCAATCGCAGACCGATGCTTCAGTTGTTCTAGAAGCGCTGAAGCTAGGATGGGTGCTGTCACATAACGCGATTGTGTGGCGCGACACGACACCGGATAATCCGCTACACGTAAGAGCGATGTCAGTAGCTGTTCGAGCTGTTCAAACGATTGATAGGAATAGATTTCTGGCGTTGGTGATTGAATATGGAGTGCTCCCGCTTCAACGAAACGGATGGATGTCGTACATTCGGCGCAAGGATGCCACATAAAGGGATGTCCACCTCTCAGTACATCAAAAAAAGATGTATTTATTAAATTGGTTAAATTCTTTACCCTGAACAAAAAAGAAATCAAACCTGTTATTCATAATCATTGACCTCATACAAAAAAGAGAAGGGAACGACGGACACAATTCCGTACGTTCTCTCCTCTATCGGTCACATTCTTTCATTGTGAAGTGTAAACAAACCAGAAAGTGAGATGCAAGACAGCGGCTATTGGAACGAGCCATTGGAACTTCGCTTTCCGTGTCTTGTGCCGAACTGTGTACATACCGATCCAAGAACCGAGCGCACCACCGAGGAAAGCAATCGTCAATAGTGTCGATTCGGGTGTCCGGTAAGCATGGTGTTGCGCTCGACGTTTATCCTGCCACATCGAGACAAATCCGATGAGTGTCAGGAGGAGGTAATACCCTAAGATGATCCTCATGAAAAAACGACTCCTTTTCTACCGTTCGGCACCACCACCGCCGGAACTTCCGCCACCACCACGACTGCCACCATTTCCACCACCGCCACGCATGATCGCGGAGAAGATGTTCAAAATCGCAAAGAAGAACATACCACCGGTGAACTTCATATCGAGGAACAATAAGATCAGTAATCCAGCACCGATCAAAATCTTCGTCCACAGTGGAAGTCCGTCGTCATTTTGTGTTTTCGGAGGATCCTGTGACTCAAGCGACTGATCCTTTGAAATGACACTGACGACCGCTTTATATGTTTCAGACGCCGCTTTTCCATACTCACCGTTCTCTTTATAAGGAACCGCGTATTGATCGAGAATACGCCCGGCCGTGATGTCCGTCAGAATACCTTCGAGTTTATAACCGACCTCGATCCGGAATTGGCGATCCTTTTCATTCGGAGCGACGACGACAAGAACACCATTGTCTTTTCCTTCTTGACCGATGCCCTGGCGCCGGAACGTTTCATTGGCGTAAGAGCTTAAATCCTGTCCCTTTAAATCGGGAACCGTCTTGAGGACGACTTGTGCCGTCGTATATTGTTCGAGTTCCTGACCGAGTTGCGCGAGTTCGGCTTCTTCCGAAGGGGTGAGCAGCTGAGCATCATCCTGAATGAAGAAGGCTGCTCCCGTTCGTTCTGAAACGGCACTAGCTGTTGGAACGAAGAGGAAGAAGACGAGGAACGCGCTCAATAGAAGTCGCGTCCACTGCCGAATCATTTCGAATCACTGTTAAAGTCGACGGTCGGATTTTCCCGGTCGCTGTCTGAAATCTCGTAATATGGTTTTTTCTCGAATCCGAAGGCGGATGCGTAAAGTGTCGTTGGGAAGCTCCGACGTTTTTTGTTATAGAGGGTTACAGCATCATTGTAATCCTTGCGGGCGATCCCGAGACGATTTTCTGTTCCTTCCAGCGTATCCATCAAGGATTGGAACCGTTCGCTTGATTTTAGTTCAGGATAAGTCGTCTGCAAAGCAATCAATCCGCGAAGCGAAGACGTGACTTGTTGGTCGGCTTCAATTCGTTGTTCAGTTGACGCAGCACGCGCAAGACCAGCTTGGGCTTCTGCGACTTTTCCATATACTTTTTCTTCTTGACCCGCAACACCTTTGACAGTTTCAACGAGGTTCGGAATTAAATCCGCACGACGCTTGATTTGGTTGTCGACTTGCGACCATTTATTCGATACATCTTCTTCTACATTGACGAGGCTGTTGTATTGTCCGATTGCTAAAAAGGCAATTACAGCAACAATAACGACTCCGATGATTAATGGGAGTTTTGATCTACTCCGACTTCTGCGTGCCATGTGGCATTCACTCCTTTAATTATGTCTCATCCCTATATACCCTTAAGCGACTGAATTAGTTTCAAAAAAATGAAAAACCGTCAGCTAAAATAGCTAACGGTTTGAACTTACATGTAGACGATGACAGCTAAGACAGCTGCTAAGACAAGGCGGTAGATGGCGAACGGAACGAGTTTGATCTTATTGATCAGCTTCAAGAAGAAGCGAATCGATAAGAGAGCAAATACGAACGATGCAACGAATCCAACGGCATAGAATGCGAAGTGGTTCGGTTGAATGTTCTCCCAGTTTTTGACGAGTGAGAGGAAACTTGCACCGAACATGATCGGTACAGCCATGATGAACGTGAAGTCGGCTGCCGTCCGGTGATTCATTCCGAGGAAGACCCCTCCGGAAATCGTTGAACCAGAACGGGAGAAGCCAGGCCAAAGGGAAATACATTGGAACAGACCGACGAGTGCTGCTTGGCGATATGTAATCTGATCAAGCGATGTCGTTTTTGGTTCCTTTGGTCCGAGTTTATCGGCTGCGATCATCAAGAGGGCACCGACAGCAAGACCGATGATGACCGTTTCAATCGAGAAGAGGTTCTCATCGATGAAATCTTCGAATAACAACCCGAGAACAGCTGCTGGTAGAAGACCGATCAAGACGTGACGTAGTTTTAACTTGTGTGTTCCTGCTGCGTCATGTTCGCCTTCAATCTTATACAAACCGATCAAGCTGAAGAGGCGTTTCCAAAAGACGACGACGACCGCAAGAATCGATCCGAGCTGAATGACGATTTTAAAGGTGTTCGCCGAATATTTACCGAGAAAATCGGTCGTTTGCAACCACATGTCATCGACGATGATCATGTGACCTGTGGAAGAGACCGGTGCAAATTCTGTCATCCCTTCGACGAAACCGAGTAAGAGCGCTTTTAAAAGTTCAATGATTGTCATGATAATCTCCTTCTATATGATGTGCTAGTTAAAAACATATCATGTTTTATTCTTGTGAGATAGAACTAATTGGAATATCGGGCGCAGGTCTGAGAGACGATCGTATGTGTAAGACGCGTTGTACGATTTAAATTCGTTTGGATAAGATAATAGATGGATTTAGGTGTCATCGGATAGATCAGGAAATCCGGTCATTTCCATTCATACTAAAACGGCATGAAGGAAAGGGAAATCTTTCTGTTAGGACACAAGGTCAGAAAAACTTCAAATCGATTAGTTTCACTGGAATATGTCTGAATCTACAAACAGAAAAACGAGCAGGAGACGATATCGTCCACTACTCGTTTTGCAACGGGCTCATCCTAAAGCGACGTCAAGAATCATCATGACCGTAAAACCGACCATCAGACCAAGTGTTGCTAAATCGGATCCGTTCTCTGCTTGTGATTCCGGAATCAATTCTTCGACGACGACGAAAATCATCGCTCCGGCAGCAAACGATAACGCATACGGTAGAAGCGGTTGAACGAAGAAGACCGCGGCTGCTCCGACCATCGCGGCAATCGGTTCGACGATTGCTGACAATTGACCGTAATGGAAGGCGCGCCGACGCGACATTCCTTCACCGCGTAGTGGAATCGATAGGGCAGCTCCCTCCGGCATGTTTTGTATCCCAATACCGAGTGCGAGCGTCAAGGCACCGGCGACGGTCGCCCCGTCCATGTTTAAGGCAGCGGCGCCGAAAGCGACACCAATCGCAAGACCTTCGGGAATATTGTGCAACGTGATCGCAAGAAACAGCAATGTCGTTTTCTTGAGTCCTGTCGAAGGACCTTCCGCTGTCTCGAGTGGTGCAGATAAGTGCAAATGCGGCGTAACGAAGTCGAGGAGACGGACGAAAAATCCACCAGCGAGAAAACCAATGGCAGCAGGAATCCAGGCGATTCCTCCATCCTGCTCCGTGAACTCGATCGCAGGAGCAAGCAGCGACCAAAACGACGCGGCAATCATGACGCCGGCAGCAAAACCGAGCATCATGTTCATGACGCGTTTTTCAATCGTCGTAAAGACGAAGACGAGTGCCGCACCAAGTGCGGTTAACCCCCATGTCATCATTCCGGCAAGCAATGCTTGCACGACGACGGGGAGGGAAGTAAACCAATCCAACATGACTATTCCTTCTTTCCGGGCACGATTTAAAGCATCCATCTGTATGAGAGCTTACCCGTTTTCGATCCGGACGATTCGTGTGAAGGGAATTTCAATGACTTCACGTCCGCGCAGAAAGAGAACGGAACGCTCGGGTTCTAGTCGTTCGACGAAACCGACGACCGTCACGTAGCTACTTTCCTTATAATACGTGATTTCAAGTTCGTTTCCTTCTATTAAAGCTTCTTGAAGCAGAAAGTGCCATGATTCTTGCAACTGTTCATCAATTTCAGGCAAGTCGAGCTGATGCATCTGGACATAGTATTCCCGCAACAATTGCAAATGTTCCGGCATGAGAAAAGGAATCCATTTTAAATTTCCCCGATCACGATACGCTGTCATGAAGATCACCTCCCGGATGACCGCCGACAAAACGAAACCGACGTTTGGCGACACTCGTATCAAGAAACGAGACAGCGAGGCGAATCGTTCCTTTTCCGTAGCGGAGGTTAACGACATCCATTGCTTTTAATAACCGTCGCCGTTTCCAGAGCCGCGCATTATCCTCGAACAAAGACAACTGTAAGGTGCCTTGATCGGCAGTCAAATGCCCCACTGCAACGGATAAAAAACGAACAGGTTCCCCGTCGAGCCAATTCGGTTCGAATAATTGTAAGACGTGACGCAAAATAATGCGTTCATCGGATGTCGGATAAGGCAACCGCACTTGACGGGAGAAGCCACTTCGGACGACGTTTCGAGAATAACGGACACCGATGTGAACGGTCCAGCCGACTTGATTCGAAAAGCGGCAACGTGCGGCGACATCCTGCACCAGTTCATTGAGCACATTCCGGATGCGTTCGAACTGATAATAGTCCTGCATTAAGGTCACACCGTGTCCAATCGTCCGTTGAGGGGCTTTCTCGAACAGATGATGCGGGGGAAGCAGTGTCGGTGACGCGTCGAGTCCCCAAGCGTGATGCCACAGTTCGGCACCGATGACACCGAAGCGTTCGTGTAACTCTTCAACGGGGCGCATGGCAAGATCACCGATCGTTTCAATCCCCATCATCTGCAGATGTTGTTCCATGCGATGTCCAACTCCCCACATCTTTCGAATCGGAAAATCATGAAGACGTCGTGCGACATCAGCATATCCACATCGCGCGATGCCTTCTTTTTTCCCGATTAAATCAAGCGTCAGTTTCGCGATGACGTTATTTGGACCAATCCCGATGCGGACGTGGATGCCGGTCTGTTTCAGGATTGCTTCTTTAATTTTGAGGGCAGCTTGCAGGTCGGAACCAAATAGGCGATCGGTTCCGGTCATGTCAATGAAGCTTTCGTCAATTGAATAGACGCGGATGGCTTCAGGTGGGGCGAATTGGTGCAGGACATCCAGGACACGAATCGATGTCTTCATATAAGCGAGCATACGTGGTTCGACAAGTCGAATCGTACGACGAACAGCGTATGGCAATTGCTCGATTTCATATAATCGACCGGCCGTCTTGATTCCAAGTGCTTTTAAGGCAGGGGTGGCAGCGAGAATGACGGACCCGCTTCGTTTTAAATCGGAGACGACCGCCAGGCGTGTCGTCAAGGGGGGGAGATTGCGATACTGGCATTCACAGCTGGCGTAGAAGGACACACTGTCGACGCAAAAAATCCGTTTATCTTGTGGTAAAACGACGGAAGGAAACATCTGAATCACTCCTTTACACAAAAGAACGTATGTTCTTATTTTGATTTTCCTTGACTATAGCACGGTCTCAAAGTGTCTCAAAATAAAAACTGTTGAAAAAGGGGAATTCGAACGATTTCTCCTCATATAACAGGAGTTTGGTACACTAAGGGAGAGAAAAAAGGGGGAACCTTCATTGAAAGAGACCGTTATCCGTTTACCAGAATTACCGAAGACGCTTCAGTCAGAGACCTTCGATCAAGTCGAAATCGATGACCCGTATCTGAAAGGAGCGCGTTATGAGAAAGAGTCGATGCCGAGTGAACTGACAGAACGCATCGATGCCTATCAAGTGTGTTTTCAAAATGTCTCGTTCGCGAACCTCAACTTTGACCGTGGTTCGTTCGAAGATATTCGTTTTGAACAATGCGACTTAACCGGATGTCACTTCCAAGAAACTCGTTTTCACCGTGTGTCCTTCGTCGGATGCCGAATGACGGGCATCCAGTTTGAAGATTGTACGCTTGACCATTTAACGATTCAGGAAGGACTTGCAGATTACGCACAGTTCATTCGCAGTACGGTCCGTCATCAACACTGGAGCGAAACGACGATGAAAGAAGCACAGTTCTTCGAAGTGAAACCGACCCATTGGAAACTCGAAGCGGTCCGGCTTACAGATAGCCAATGGATTGAAACACCGTTAAAAGGTCTCGACCTCCGGCAGACGGAACTCTCTGGTATTACGATCGATCCGCGATTTTTACCAGGTGCTGTCATTACGGAAGAGCAAGCAGTCGCCTTTGCTCGTTTGTTAGGTCTTGTCATTCCATAACAAAAAGAAATCCTGCTTTCGATTGTTACTCGAAAAGCAGGACTTCTTTTTAATGAAGGTTACTGTTCTTAAAATGACATCGTTTCGCCATCCTCCGGGATGAGGAAATGGGCAGAAAGGTGGAAGGCAGTTAAAAAGTCAGCAATCATATCACGTCGCAGAAGACAATGATTGACGGACTCGAGGTGCGAGACGATGATCGTCGCTTCCGCCGCTGCTTGATGTACCGCAAGGAGATCACGCTGTGACATCGTGATCGGCTCTCCGGTCAAGAACTGGGCGGCGCCACTGTTGACGACGATGATATCAGGTGTATGTTGTTCGATTGCATGCGCGACCTCGTCGCACCAGATCGTATCACCTGCGATATAAAGTGTTGGTTCGTCCGGATGGGTCAGGACGAGCCCAGACACACGTCCCATCCGTTCGCCGATTTCACCGACACCATGCTGTCCACCTGTTCGATGGATTTGGATATCACCAATCGTCACACCGGAATCGAAGGAAGAGACGTTCGTGAAGCCGGCTTCTCGGATGTGCTGTGCGTCTTCTTCTTGTTGCGCATAGAGCGGTAAATGCTTTGGTAATAGTTGTTTAGCAGCATCATCGAAATGATCGGCATGCAGATGCGTGACGAAGATGGCGTCAGGATCAAGCAGTGTGTTGACATCGACCGGTAAGTCGACGAGTGGATTGGCGACGGCATTCGGTGTTTGACCGAAGGGAGGCAAGCTGCCTTTTTCGCCGAGGAACGGATCGATCAGTAAGACTTGATTGGCATACGTGACAACGAGTGTTGCATTGCGAATTTGTTGAATATCCATTAGGTTCATCCTCTCTCAATGACTCGGATTGACTATTCCCCTTCTGGCATTCAATGAATCCTATCGCAAGCGTTTCTCCATCGCCATGACGTCGACATATTCACCGTTCAATTGTCCTTGCTCCTTAAACGTTCCAACGATCCGGAACCCGGAGCGGATGTAGAGTTTTTGTCCGATTTTATTGAACGGGAAGGTGAAGAGAATGAGTTTATGCATCTGATGATCACGGGCGTGTTGCTCAGCCGTTTCGAGCAAACGTGTGCCGATCCCTTGTCCACGATGAGTCCGGGTGATATAAACCGAAATCTCACCGACGGATGCGTAGACAGGACGCGGATTATATGGATCGAGGGAAATGAAGCCGAGGACACCTGTGTCATCTTCAGCGACATATCCGGCATATCGATCAGTGCGTTCCGTATACCACTGGGTCATGAAGGATAAGTCCTTTTGATCGGTCTCAAGCGTTGCGATCCGATCTTCAATGCCTTCGTTATAGATGTCGAGAATCGCTGGTAAGTCGTGTTCCGTTACGGGACGAATATGCATGACGCTCACTTCCTCATCGCTTTTCCTTCATTATATCGGTTACGTGTCAATGTAGTGATATGTTTGTGCGATAAGAAAAGCGCTGATTCCCTTCATATGAAGGAAAACAGCGCTTATATCGTTCTTAAGAGACCGTTGACGTCTCGTTTTCGTAAATCGGAACCCAGCCGTCTGTCGTGACGAAGATTCGAACAGCAACGACTTTACGATCGTCTTGAAGCGTAAAGTAGTGGCGTGTGTTAACAGGAACGGAAATCAAATCACCAGGATTGAGTTCGATGTTATAGTAGCCGACTTCTTCGTCTTTAATCGCGAAGACGCCATGACCGCTGACGATGAAACGAACTTCATCATCCGTATGGTGATGTTCTTTCTGGAAGTTGACGAGCAACTCATCCAGGTTCGGTGTCGTATCCGAAAGTGAGATGATATCAGCTGTCTGATACCCACGACGTTCTGATACGTCTTTGATTTCTGGAGCGAACGTATCGAGAATCGTTTGTTTGTCTGCATCCGTCAGTGTGAAGTTCTCAACGAGAGGCGCTGGAAGTTTCGAAACGTCCCACTGTTCGTAAAGAACGCCGCGTGACGCAAGGAAGTCAGCGACTTCCGTTTGATCCGTATACCGTGTGTTTGTTTCTTGGAATAAGACTGTTGCCATGAGATGATTCCTCCTTTTAATGAATGGATTGACGGCATGATTGCAACGTCAACGTGTAATTGAATAAAAACTCGAAGGCTTCGAGGTGTTTCTTTGCTTCAAAGGCGGTCGGTGCCCAGACAGTGATCCCGTGATTGCGGATCAGGACGGCACCACTGTCTGCTGTGACATGCGGTGCAAAAGCAGCGGCAAGCGTCGGGATGTCCGCATGATTCGGAATGATCGGTACCGTGACCGTCGCATCCTCTTCCCAGTGTCCGAGTGCCTTGATGATTTCTTGACCGGAAAAGGTGATACTGCCTTGATCGCCATAGAGTTCCGAAATCACATTGTTCGCAATCGTATGGACATGCAGGGAACAACCGGCGTCCGTTCGATTGAACACTTCGACATGGAGCAATGTCTCAGCGGAAGGACGCCCGGATTGCTCACCGATCAATTGACCGGTCGCATCGACATGAACGAAGTCGTCAGGAGTCGTCTGCCGTTTATCTTTTCCGCTTGCCGTCACAAGGAATTCAACCGGGACACCGGATGTCCGGATGGCGAGATTGCCACTCGTACCAGGGAACCAATCACGCGCCGCAAGCTCTTGTTTGATGGCACGTAATTCTTCATAGCGTCGCATGAATGTCATGTTGTCACCTCCGCTCGTGTTAAATCATGAACGATATCGTGGAACGTCTCAAACGGTGTATAGGCGATATCGTTCTCTTCACACAACGTGATCAGATAATCACGGGCATAGACACGATCCGCTTGTTTTGCGAGTTCGAAGTCCGTCACCGAGTCGCCGATGACGATGATGACGTCACCGTCTTTACGTAGTGTCCGGGCAACGGACGTTTTACAACAGCCGCACCCGTTCGTACAATGGGCATCGCAGGCGTTTGGCCAATCGATATGGACGAATGGACCACTGAAATCAGCGACGTTACAGTAAATCTGTTCTTGGTCGAGGAAGGGCGCTAAGATCGGTTCGACGAAAAAGTCCATTCCACCGCTGACGATCGAGAAATCGATGTCTTGACGACGACTGTACTGAAGCAACTCCGAAAATCCGTCGCGAATGACGGCGCGCTCCAGTAAAAAGTCAAGATAGGACGCTTTCCCATCAGATGGCAGAAGTGCGAACATTTGTCCGACACCACTTTGAATCGATAACGTCCGGTCGAGTACGCCGCGTTTTAACGGTTCGAAGTCACGCGCTGGCGCAAATGCCTGCATGAGTGCGATGATGTTATCCTGTGTCGTCACCGTCCCGTCGAAGTCACAAAGAATCCGTACGGTCATGACTTGATCCCCCAAGCGTCGAGGGCAATTCGTAATTCTTCATGACGCGATGCTGCCGTCGATAGGGATTCATTTGCGAGTGCCGCATCGAGTGCCTGACGGAAAGCAATGACGCCAGCCGCAGCACCTTGCGGATGACCATGTACGCCGCCACCGGCGTTGATGACGGAATCGATCCCGAAGTCCCGTACGAGTTGAGCGACGAGTCCAGGATGAATACCGGCTGAAGGAACCGGGAAGATTGATTTTGTCTGCCCGAGACGGGTCGCTTCGACCGCGATGCCACGAGCGACATCCTTTGGCAAAGCGACATTGCCGTAAGGAGACGGGAATAGCGTCAAGTCTGCTCCAGCAGCACGCGGTAATGTGCCGAGTAAGACAGGGGCTGCGACTCCGTGATTCGGGCTAGCGATCAACGCACCGCTATATGCCGGATGATTGAAGATCGGAACGTTGATTTCCGGATCACTTGCCAGTTCGCGTAAGACGTCGAGTCCGTATGTGAAGGTATTCAGCAAGAAAGCAGTCGCTCCAGCATCAATCAATCGCTTGGCTTGATCCTTGAGCGTAAAGACGGGACCGCTGAGTGTGATCGCATATAACGCACGTTTACCGGTCCGTTGGAAGTGAGCATCGATGACCTCACGTCCGATCCGTGCCCGGTCAATCGTCGGTGTCAACGGATTGTCGTATAGGATCTCATCGTCCTTGACGAGATCAATCCCACCAGCGAGTTGTCCTTCGAGTTGATCACGAAGGAACGATAAATCGCGTCCGATGACTCCTTTGAAGATGCTCATTAATAATGGGCGATCTTCGACACCGATCAAGGAACGGACCCCTTCGATCCCGAACTTCGCACCTGGAAAGTCCGACGTAAATGTATCGGGTAGTAGCAATTCTGTTAATTTGATTTCACCGTCGAGTGAGAGTTTCCCGAAGACGGTCGTCAGAATCGCAGAAAAGTCGCGCGATACGTTATGTTCCGGGTAACGAATCGTGATATATCCTTTGCCATCGCGCTCTTCGGTATGTACGACTTCCCCTTTGAACGAGGCGAGTTGTTGTTGTTCGAGATGATTCAGTTCCGTCCAAGAACCGACTGTCAGACCAAGCGCGAGTTGTTCAGCGCGCTGCTCGAGTCGATCACGGACAGTCAATTGATAAGTAGCAGTGATATAAGCCATGTCTTTCCTCCTTCAACAAAAAAATGGTCTCTCGTCAGCGACAAGAGACCATGAATGATTCGAACGTGGACTCTTATCTGTCAGCTTAGTAGCTGCAAGAATTAGCACCGTGCCAAAAGGTCGGTTGCTGCGACATCGTAGGGCTTGTCCCTCCGTCTGCTCTTGATAAGAATTGGATGAAATTGTGAAATCTAATTGCAATTTTTACATGAGAATCGTGACTTGTCAAACTATTTTTAGAAAATTTATTTTTTTGAAAATACTCTTTCTATAGATGACTTAAAAATGATGTCCGTTTCTGCTTGATTTCGATTTGACAGCGAGGAAGTCGATTGCGTAAGATTCAAATCAATATCACACACGACAACTACATACGACTCTTATCGCGAGTTGGCAGAGGGAATTGGCCCGATGACGCCGCAGCAACCGACCACTAGGCACGGTGCTACATCCAACAGACGTTTCGTCTGAGAGATAAGAGGACGCAGTGACTTTCCTGCGCCTCTTTTCGATGACGAAAAGAGGCGCTTTTTCGTGTATCACATAGGGGGAAACTGAGATGACATACAAAGCATTCACAGAACAGGACGCGATTGATCGTGTTCGGACATTAGGACTGATCGGCGACGGAGCCGTCGAAGCAGAAGAGATTGGCGACGGCAACCTCAACCTCGTTTTTCGAATTCGAGAGGGTGAACATCGCTTGATTTTAAAACAAGCATTACCATATGCGAAGGTCGTCGGGGAGAGCTGGCCGTTATCGCTCGAACGGGCGTGGATCGAGCAATCCGCACTCCGTGAATTCGCACGGCATGCGGTACCGTTCGTGCCACGTGTTTTTCATGCTAGTCATGAAGAGGCGTATACGGTCATGGAAGATCTTTCACATCTGACGATCGTTCGAAGCGGTTTACTCGCAGGTGAACAGTATCCGTTGCTTGCGGAACATATCGGTTCTTATCTCGCTCGGACGTTATTCCATACATCGGACTTTGCGCTTGGTCCGGTTGAAAAGAAACGTGTCGCCCGAACGTACTACAATCCAGACTTGTGCGACATCACGGAAAAATTAATCTTCACGGATCCGTTTCATGACGCGGAGACGAACGAGATTGAATCCGGACTCGAAGAAGAGGTGGCACGTCTATGGGCAGACGATGAGTTGAAACGCGAAGTCGCAAAACTCGAAGCGCTCTTCATCACGAAAGGAGATGCATTGCTGCACGGCGATCTACATACAGGCAGCATCTTCGCCTCGGCGACGGAAACGAAAGTCATCGATCCAGAATTCGCCTTTTATGGTCCATTCGGATTCGATGTCGGACAGTTCATTGCGCATCTATTCTTCGCAGCATATCCGGATTACCCTACACGACGTGACGCCCGAATCAAGGACATTGATACGTTCTGGCTGACGTTCGCTTCAACGTTCCGTGCATTATGGGAACGGGAAGCCGTCGAACCGTTCCAGGCATCAGGACTCGTCGATGATGTACTGAGCACGATCTTGCAGGATGCCCTTGGCTTTGCCGGTTGCGAATTGATTCGGCGGACGATCGGTCTTGCACCGGTCGCTGATTTAGAATCGATCGATTCAACGACGGAACGCTTAGAGCGAAAACGTCACGTGCTCCGTCTAGGATCGGCGTTAATCAAACGCCGTACAGAATGCCGAACATTCGATGATTTACGAAACTTTGACGTAACGGAGGAACTCAGCCGATGACTACATTCGTTCAAAGTATTCGTTACGAAGACCGTGTCTTGACGATTCTCGATCAGACACGTCTACCGCAAGAAGAGCACTATGAAGTCATTGCTGATCTCGCGCAAGCGGTTGAGGCGATCAAACAACTACGTGTCCGGGGCGCACCTGCGATCAGCTTATTCGGTGGATTCGTGCTCGTTCAAGAAGCGTACCGCTTTGAAGCGGCGCTTCCGGTCTACAAGCAAGCCTTGCTTGAGACATCAGCGACGTTACTTGCGACACGACCGACGGCCGTCAACTTGCGAAATGTCCTCAATCAATTGAATCCAATCATTCAAGACGGGACGTCGGTAGAAGAGATTCGCGAACGGTTGGAAAAACGGACGGTCGCCTTATACGACCAGGATGCGCAGACGTCACGTCAAATCGGGATTCATGCACTGGAATTATTCCAATCAGGCGACCGGATCCTAACAATTTGTAATGCTGGATCGATTGCGACCGCTGCTTATGGAACAGCACTTGCGCCGTTCTACATCGCAAAAGAACGCGGCATTGAATTATCCGTTTTTGCGAGTGAGACGCGACCGTTACTGCAGGGAGCACGATTGACGACATGGGAGCTGCAACGTGCCGGCATCGATGTCACGTTAATTACGGACAACATGGTCGCCCATACGCTGAAAGAAAAACAGATCGATGCAATCATCGTCGGTGCCGACCGCATTACACGAAACGGAGATACCGCGAATAAGATTGGGACGTTCCAATTGGCATTGCTCGCGCAAGCTTTTGGT
The DNA here is from genome assembly GCF_015645365.1 of Exiguobacterium abrahamii. Lineage (NCBI taxonomy): Bacteria > Bacillati > Bacillota > Bacilli > Caryophanales > Exiguobacterium > Exiguobacterium abrahamii. The sequence continues at coordinate 14,946 of NZ_JADOYC010000003.1, read as the reverse complement.
ATTCCGTTTTACGTCGCAGCACCACTCTCGACGTTCGACTTCTCGCTCGTTTCCGGAGACGCGATCGAAATCGAAGAACGTGATCCGCAAGAAGTGATGACTGTCCAAGGTATTGCGACAGCACCGGAAGGCATCGCCGTCTTCAACCCGGCGTTTGATGTCACACCACACACCTTCATCACAGGCATCATCACCGAACTTGGTGTCATCACGCAACCGAATGAAGAAACGATTGAACAATTAACAGGGCTTCAACCCCTCGGATAAGGAGATATGTCATGAAAAAACTAGCTTACGCCGTCCTAGCACCGGCACTGTTACTAGCGGCTTGTGCGAATGGAGAAGCCACGACGACGAAGGTCGTCAAGGATGTACCAAAAGGGGTTCAATCAGACGTCAAGATCGCCGTCATCCGCAACCTGGCATCGGATGATCATACGAAACAATTCCTTGATGGCGCACGAAGTGAAGGCGAAGCGCTCGGCTTTAAAGTCAGCACGTTCATTTCGGAAGGTAACGACGTCAAGTTCAAGGAGCTTGTCGCGCAAGCGATTCAGCAAGATTATGATGGGCTCATCATCTCGCACGGTAAGGAAGACTACGCCTATGACATGATCAAACCGGCGGTCGATAAAGGACTGAAGGTCGTGACGTTTGATACGGTCACGAAGAAAAAAGGAACGGCGTTAAAAGGTGTGACGGAAACGTTCCAAAACGATCATCAACTCGCGAAGCTATCGCTTGATGAAGTGACGAAGGTGACGGACAAAAAGCCGGTCCGTGTCATCAAACTTTGGTTCGGACCAGGTTTTGCCCCGCTCGATCGTCGTCAGGAAATCTATAAGACGTACGAAGCAGACGGCAAAATCAAAACGCTTGAGACGGTTGGACCGACAAACTTCCAAGATGTCCAAGGGGATATCGCAACGAAGATGAATGCGATTCTCGCGAAATATCCGAAAGGAAGTATTGATGCGGTTTGGGGAGCGTGGGACGAAGTTGCAAAAGGGGCTTATAAATCGCTCAAGGATAATAAACGTCAAGAAATCCCGCTAATCTCGATCGATGTCTCGAATCAGGATATCAACCTGATGCGTGAAAAAGGCAGTAACTGGGTCTCGACGAGTGCGGTGGATCCATTCTTGATTGGACAAACGGACATGCGATTATTGGCTAAGAAAATTGCCGGAGAGAAGACGCCGGATAGCTTTGATCTCGATGCGAAACTCGTGGAGCAGAAGGCATTGAAGCAGGACACGACGATGTATAATCTCGATACGATCATCAAAGGTTGGAGTACATCGGACAAATTCAATGAGCCGTGGATGGACCGGTTGCGTGACGTCCATAAAAAACAATGACGTCTACCAATCATCACTTGAAGATGACCGGGATTTCACTGGCGTTTCCAGGAGTGCAAGCCTTAAAACAGGTCTCATTTGAAGTGAAATCCGGTGAAATCCACGCGCTTGTCGGTGCGAATGGTGCCGGTAAGTCGACGTTGATGAAAGTCTTATCCGGAGCGGAAACGGCGGACGAAGGAACGATCCGTCTCGACGGGCAGGAGTTGTCCATCACGTCACCACGTGATGCGAAACAGATTGGAATCGACCTCGTCCAACAAGAGGTCGATGTGGCACTTGTCCCGTATTTGACGGTCGCTGAGAATATCTGTCTCGATCTGTTGACGGACGGAACGATGACTGGCTTCGTATCCCAGCGCCGTTACATACAGCGTGCCAAGGAAGCGTTAGCGACATTACAGGCGGATATTTCCGTCAAGACACGCGTCGAGGAGTTGCGGCTTGCTGAAAAGCAACTCGTATTGATTGCTCGCGCCCTCGTCCAAGAACGCCGTTTTTTGATTTTGGATGAACCAACGGCACCGCTCAGTCAGGCGGAAACAAGCCATCTCTTTTCAGTCGTGCGTCGTTTAGCCGAACGAGGGCTTGGGATCATCTTCATCTCGCATCGTTTACAGGAACTATATGAGATTTGCGACTCCATCTCGGTCATGCGCGACGGTCAACTCATCTCACGACATCTTTTGACAGACATCATGAAGGAAGCTGTCGTTGAGCAGATGCTCGGGCGTCAGCTTACGTCTGTTGCGAAAACGTCACGGGTAAATGCAACGAACGTATTGACGGTCGAGAGTGCTACGAATGCGGACGTCCACGATATCTCCTTGACGGTTCAAGCAGGTGAAGTCGTTGGTATCGCGGGTCTTGTCGGTGCCGGTAAAACGGAATTATGCAAAGCATTGTTCGGTGATCGCCCGTTTCAGGAAGGGGAGGTTCGGATAGGTGGCAAAGCCCATCGCCTTCGCAATCCACAAGCGGCGATTCAAGCGGGAATCGGTCTCGTTCCAGAAGAACGACGAAAAGAAGGAATTCTTGTTGCCGATTCTGTCGCAGAAAACCTGACAGCAGCGGCAGCTCATGATTTCGTCAACCGCTGGGGGCTGATGGATCGTCGTAAAGAAGCAGATCAGGCATCGCAATGGGTCAAGGAGCTGGGCATTAAAGTGGCAGACGTGAAACAGGAAGTAGGTCAACTATCCGGTGGGAATCAACAAAAAGTCGCCATCGGAAAATGGTTACTGACCGATGTTTCTGTACTCGTCTTGGACGAACCGACAAAAGGTGTCGACGTCGGAGCCAAACAAGATATCTATCGTCTGATTGACGGACTCGCGCAACAACAAAAAGGGATCCTTTACGCGACGAGTGAATGGGATGAACTTTTGACCGTCACGGACCGAATCTACGTCATGTTCGATGGACGGATCGTCCATGAAACGAAGACGGCGGACACATCAGAAGAAACCTTGTTGTGGTATGCGACAGGAGGAGGGCAACGATGAATGAGGTAGTATCAAAACAAACGAACCGAGGGAAGGGTTTACGTCCTGTCCTCGGATTCTTGAACGACTGGGGGATCGTCCTCGCGATCCTTGCCCTCGTCCTGTTTTTTGCGACGACGGCTCCAACATTCCTACAAGGGACGAATTTGATTAATATTTTACGAAGTATCTCCATCGTGACGATTATCGCGATCGGCTTGACCGTCTCTTTGACGGTCAATGGATTTGATTTATCGGTCGGGTCGACCGCGACGCTTGCGAGTTCTTTCGTCGTCTCGTTCTTCGTCTGGTACAGTCTACCGCTCGGTGTCTCGATTGGTTTAGCACTTCTCTTATCTCTTAGCGTTGCTCTGGTGAACATCTTACTCATCGTCTGGTTTAAGATTCCGGATTTGTTTGCGACGCTTGCGACGATGTTCATCGTCGAAGGTGTCGCGATGACGTATACCGGTGGTGGTTCAATCAGTGCCGGAATGCCGCGCTTGGACGGTACACCAACAGTCGGCACGATTCCGGAGGCATTCGCGAAAATCAGCCAGGCACCTTGGATCATCGTCATCATGCTCGTCGTCGTCGCTATGACACATGTCTTCTTAAGCCATACGCGACACGGTCGTTTTCTCTATATCATCGGTGGGAATCCGGAAGCCGCACGATTGACAGGAATTCGTGTCAACCGCTACCGGGCACTCGCGTATCTGATTGCTGGATTACTTGCGGCAATCGGTGGAATTTTACTTGCGTCACAAGTCGGATCGTCACAAATTAATGCCGGTTCCGGTTATCTGATGCCAGCGGTTGCGGCGGCATTCATCGGCTCGTCGTTCGCAGGACAAGGGAAGCCGAATGCGCTTGGCACACTCGTTGGGGCTTGTCTCGTCGGGATTCTTGAAAATGGTCTCGTCATGCTGTCTGTTCCATACTATTCGTTGAATATCATCAAAGGGCTGGTCCTTGCGGTCGCACTCGCGACGACCTATGCGCGGTATCGAAAAAAATAATTAAAATTCGACGTTTCGTTTATAACATATTCGGTAATATTCAATATATGAAAGGATGGTGATGCACATGAATGATTACCAATGTAGAGGGAACGATCGCATGTCGCTTCTGAAAGAAGAGGATCACCGGACTTGACGAACGTTGTCCATTGACACGGATGTATTCGTGTTTTACGTGCAACTGCACGGTTCAAGAACGGATCACGGCATGTGTTCGTTCCTGAAACAAATAAGGGGGAAACGCTACGGCGTTCCCCCTTTTTCATGTGCTAGAAACTGCTCGTATTTCTTTAAAAGCGTAGCGGAATATGAGATGATATAAAAAGTCAGAAAATTCAACTACTACGAGAGCAAGGGGCCTGACAATGCGAACATACACTAAGGAGATTCAAGCGATTATCGACAACGTAGAGAAAGTCATCATCGGTAAGGAAGATGTCATCACACAATCATTGGCAGCACTACTAGCGGGCGGTCACGTCCTATTAGAAGACGTACCGGGAGTCGGGAAGACGATGCTCGTCCGTGCGTTCAGCCGATCGATCGGGTTGACCTTCAAACGTGTTCAGTTCACGCCAGACCTACTTCCGTCGGATTTGACGGGTGTATCGATGTATAACCAGAAAACAAGCCAATTCGAATATAGACCGGGTCCTCTAATGGGGAACATCGTCTTAGCCGATGAGATCAACCGAACATCACCGAAAACTCAATCTGCCTTACTCGAGGGAATGGCGGAAGCGAACGTCACCGTCGATGGTGAGATTCATACGCTTCCGAATCCCTTTTTCGTCATGGCGACACAAAACCCGATTGAACACGAAGGAACGTATCCGTTACCAGAAGCACAACTCGACCGTTTCCTCGTCAAAGTCAAAATGGGTTATCCTGATTTCCACCAAGAAATGAAGCTGCTGACACGTTTCGAACGGGATGAACCAATTGAAACGCTCGAAGCGGTGATTGGTCGCGATCAATTGCTCCAGATGAAAGAAGAAGTCAAGAACGTCCATGTCTCACAGCCTGTCAAAAAATATATCGTCCATCTCGTCCAAGCGACCCGGACGAACGGTTCACTTTATCTCGGCGCAAGTCCCCGTTCTTCGATTGCCTTGATGAAAGTCGCGCAAGCATGGGCATACATGGAAGGGCGCAGTTTCGTGTTACCGGATGATGTCAAACATCTCTTGATTCCGGTCCTGTCACACCGCTTGATTTTGACAGCGGACGCGCGTTATCACGGTCAATCGTCTGAACGGATTTTAGAACAAATCAAAAAAGAGGTTGCTGTACCGATCCAACAAGACGTGGAGTCCCTATGACGAAGTGGCAAATTGGTTGGCGTTACGCTGTACTCCTTTTGACGACGGTTGCCTTATGGACATATGCGCGCGTCGATGGCGGAAATGTCGCTTCCTTGCTGTTTTATGTCATGGCTGGTTTGACCTTCTACTGGACGCTCTTCCTCGTTTGGCCCGTCACGCAGGCACTGGCGACGCGCCAAGTCTCGAATAAGATGCTCGTTGCCGGAACGGATATCCCGGTTTCCTTACGGGTTCGCCGGCGTTTTCCGTTTCTGGTCGGAGCCGTCGAGGTGACGGAGGCGATTCCAAACGAACTCAGCGAAGAAAAACTCGATATCAGCCGTCCGCTCCGTGCCCACTACCGAAAGACAGAGCAAATCGACTACACGATTCCATCGATTCGTCGAGGAGTCTATCAGATTCCTGGCTGTATCGTTGAAATTACGGATCCATTCGGTCTGTTCAAACGGAAGCGGATGTTTCCGGTCGAGACGTATCTTGCAATCGAACCGGCACGTCTTGCCGTTCAACTTCCGCATGAGGAGGATCGTGGCGATGGGGGAATCTCCCCTGTGTCGCTTGATCTTCGTCAATCGTCCTTTACTGTCGTCGGGGTCCGGGAATACGTCAGTGGTGACCGGATGAATCAGATCGACTGGAAAGCGACAGCGAAACGCCAAGGCTTAATGACGAAGACGTTCGAGCGAGAGCAAGAACGGGAGACGACGATCGTCTTTGATGAGGGGACGGAAGCGGGTGAAGCCTTCGAACGCGTCATCTCGATGCTGGCAGAAGCGACGGATCAGTTGAACAAACGACGTCTGAGCTACCGAATTCACCTCGTCGGACATGCCGTTCAATCGTTATCGTTACCGCTTGAAGGAGCGAAGCTGACGCATTACCTGATGACGGCGCAGCCGAGTCGGACGCGGACGTTCATCGAGTCATGGGAGTACTCGTCAAAAGCACTTCGACTGAGTGGCAACGTCCTTTTCATCACACCGGATCTTGAATCGAACAATGAACTATGGATTTCGAAGATTAATCAAGAAGCCACCGTTCATGTCTATACACCAGAACGGAGGGGAGTGCGATGATGCGACGTTTGATTTGGAACGCCATCGCGGCATCCGTCCTGACTTGTTTCATGCCACCACTTCTCGAACTGACGACGTTCGAACATCTCTGGTCCTTCTTACCGATGCTGTTTCTGCCGTTGCTGTTGTCGCATCTATCGCGGCGTTACTTTTTACTCGGAAGTCTCGGTGGATTACTGCTGTCGTTCTATCTGATTTTGACGCCGGGAGCAGCACCATGGGGCATCTTTACGGAAATCAGTTCAGATATTCAGAGCGTCATCAATGGTGAATTACCAGGACGACCCGCTTTCGCGCTCTCGATCGGTTTGATTAGTTTTTTGATCGCCTATCTCGCGCGTCGGACGTTCCCGAATCGTGGGTTCGTCTTCGGGCTTGCCTTCGGAGTCATTGGATTCATCGCGTATTGTGATACATGGACGGATTACTCGGGAGAGACGTTCATTCTCTATCCGATCATCTTGTCCTTGGTGTTGCTGTATGCGACGGAGGTCAACGAACGACCACGTGCTTCTTACGTTCGTCCGTTGAGTGCCTTATTCATCATGGGTGCCGTCATCGTCGCTGCTGTCCAAAGTCCTGTCATCAATGCGACATGGCAAGACAGTTGGTACGATTTGACGTCCGGTCTTGAAGGTGAAGGAGAGCCGACAAATGCGATTCAAAAGGTTGGCTACGGTAACAATGATGAGCAACTCGGAGGACCGTTCCAGATGGACGACCGGGAAGTCTTCCAAGTCGAAAGTGAAGGGAACCGATACTGGCGAGTCGAGACGAAAGATATTTACACGGGCAAAGGCTGGGTGCTGTCGGAATCGAACCCGGAAATCGATGGACGGGGTTTCTTCTCGCACTTCGGGCGAGAAGTCAAGACACGCGAGGAAACAGCGACGTTTGAGATGGCACGTGAATTACCGTTCGTGCCATACAACGGAGACAATGTCCGGGTCTCGGTCGATCAACAACGACAAAATGTACTGGTTGATCCAGAGAATCAAAAAATATCGTATCTAGACGAGGCGGATCGTCAACGTAACTATCAAATTGACTATTCGTATCCGCTCTTTACGGAAGAACAACTCCAGACAGATGAACCCGTCAATTTATCGGAGAATGAAACAGCGCGGTATCTCCAACTGCCGGATGGCTTACCACAGCGGGTCCGTGATTTAGCGGAACAAATCGTTGAGGGTGAGGAGACACCGTGGGACAAAGCACGGGCGATTGAAAATTATTTCGAAGAAGAGAACTTTGAATATAATACGGAGGAAGTCGCTGTACCAGGAGAAAATCAGGATTACGTCGATCAATTCCTATTCGAGACGAAGCTCGGATACTGTGATAACTTCTCGACGTCGGCTGCTGTTTTGCTACGGGCAGCCGGGTTACCCGCACGCTGGGTGAAAGGGTTCACAGGAGGCGAATCCGACGTCATCGGAGCTGCCGTGACGAGTTATACAGTGCGGAATAAAAATGCGCACTCGTGGGTCGAAGTGTACATCGAAGGACCAGGCTGGGTACCGCTTGAGCCAACAGTCAGTTTCGATGGAGCAGGACAATACACGATCGATCGGGAAACGGAGAACGAGACGGAACAAGCAAATCCGCAACGTGAGACAGAAGATAATACGGAGACGACGACGCCAAATCGTCCGCAAGAAAATCTTCTTGATGAAGAACAGACGACTAGCGCTGGACAGACGGAGCAGAAGTCGATTCCATTTTGGCCAATCTTCCTGACGGCACTTGCTCTCTTGTTCCTCTATCTGTTCCGAAAACCAATCATTCGAACGCTCGCGATTCTCTTCTTCCGAAGACAAATCGAGCGACCGGAAGGATTCCGCCGGATGTATCGCTACCTCTTACGACGTCTTGATAAAAAAGGATTCCATTATCAAGATGGTCGGACGCTTGCAGAACTCGCTCATGAAGTCGATGGGTACTACGAGACGTATGCGATGCGACCGTTGACGGATGCTTACGAACGGATGGTCTATGGTGGAGAATCACTGTCGGCTGAGAAAAAACGTGAATATTTCGAAAATATCATTCGTCATGTAGAGGGTTGATATTTACGAAACGATACAGTTACAATGGGAACAACGTAAATCACACACATGCAATCTCCTTTGTATATACTCGCGAATATGGCGCGAGAGTCTCTACCGGGTCACCTTAAACGACCTGACTATGAAGGAGCAGACCCTTCGTATACATTTTTTTGTGAAGCGGCCTGCTCTTTTTCCATTTTATCCATGGGCGAAGAGTGGGCTTTTTTCATAGGGTACGCATGAAATCAGAAAGGCGGGAACAGATTTGGAAGCACATTTGGACCAGGAAATGATTCTCGTCCTCGATTTTGGAGGACAGTACAATCAATTGATCACACGTCGTATTCGGGACCTTGGTGTCTACAGTGAGTTGCATTCGCATAAAATCACTGCAGCAGAAGTAAAGGAAATCGCACCTGCTGGTATCATCTTCTCAGGTGGTCCACGTAGCGTCTACGCAGAGGATGCGTACCGGTGTGACCCGGAAATCTTCGACCTCGGTATTCCAATCTTCGGGATCTGTTACGGCATGCAGCTCATGTCACAACATTTCGGCGGAACAGTGGAACGTGCGGGACATCGTGAATATGGAAAAGCCACATTGACGTTACAAGACCCGTCACCGATGTATGCGAACCTACCGCTTGAACAAACGGTCTGGATGAGCCACAGTGACCTCGTCACATCTGTACCAAACGGTTTCGTCGTCGATGGAACGAACGTGTCATGTCCGATCGCTTCGATCAAGAACGAAGAATTGAAAATGTACGGTGTGCAGTATCACCCGGAAGTCAACCATACGGTCTTCGGGAAAGAATTGCTTAAGAACTTCCTCTTTGAAGTCTGTCAATGTGCGGGCGACTGGTCGATGGAGAACTTCATCGAAATCGAAGTAGCGAAGATTCAAGAACAAGTCGGTGATAAAAAAGTCCTCTGTGCACTTTCTGGTGGTGTCGACTCGTCTGTCGTCGCAGCCTTGATCCACAAAGCAATCGGTGATCAATTGACATGTATGTTCGTCGATCACGGTTTACTGCGTAAAGGTGAAGCGGAAAGCGTCATGAAGACATTCGCGGATCACTTCCACATGAACGTCATCAAGATTGATGCCCAGGATCGTTTCCTCGACAAACTCCGTGGTATCTCAGATCCGGAGCAGAAACGTAAAATCATCGGCAACGAGTTCGTCTACGTCTTTGACGAAGAAGCAGCGAAGCTGACGGATATGGACTTCCTTGCGCAAGGTACACTCTATACGGATATCATCGAGAGTGGTACGGATACGGCACAAACAATCAAATCACACCACAACGTCGGTGGACTGCCGGAAGACATGCAGTTTGAATTGATCGAGCCGATCAACACGTTGTTCAAGGATGAAGTCCGTGAACTCGGGAAAGAACTCGGTCTTTCAGATGAAATCGTGTGGCGTCAGCCGTTCCCAGGACCAGGTCTCGGGATTCGTGTCCTCGGTGAAATCACAGATGAGAAACTCGAAATCGTTCGCGAATCTGATTTCATTCTTCGTGATGAGATCAAAAAAGCAGGACTCGAGCGCGAAATCTGGCAATACTTCACAGTCCTTCCTCCAATCCGTTCGGTTGGTGTCATGGGCGATGAGCGGACATACGACTATGCGGTCGGCATCCGCGCTGTCACGTCCATTGACGGAATGACATCAGACTGGGCACGTATCCCATGGGACGTGTTAGAGAAAATCTCGGTTCGAATCGTCAACGAAGTCCAGAACGTTAACCGCGTCCTGTACGATGTGACGTCGAAACCACCGTCAACGATTGAGTGGGAATAATGATGATTAAAAAACTAAGTAATATATAAAAGAGTAAAACTTTTATGCACATAATATGTCCCTACAAGAACAACAGTTTAGCTAATTAAACTATTGCTTTTGTAGGGACTTTTGTATTGTACTATCCAAATTTTTAGTAAACTTATGAAAATCCACAGAAGTTATAAAGTTAAAAAAGAGAGTATTTGTTGAAAAAAAGAAATTTTTTAGTAGTAAATTCAAGCGGGTCACAACATCTTTATTTTAAAATATCTCCTATATTTTTATTTTTTAAGTATTTTGAATCAAGCATAATGGAATATTTGGGGTGGTTTTTCAATATAGAAAACGATGTGACTTTTTGAATACCAATAATTTTTCCTTTTCGAGATGGATGAAAAGGATTATTTTTTACAGTCAAACCTTTATATTTATTAAAGGAATAGACATATATTTTATGTTTTGATGTATCGTTTATAGAGGATAATACACTCTGACCTAATATTTTGTGTTCCTTACTAGTAAATGATTTGGGAGCGTTACCCCAAGCTAAAATGATATAATCATAGTTGCATTTAAATGAGTTTTTTATTGTGCATATATTTTGGGACATTAATTTGTCATATTCACTATCTTTTAGTTTTGAGGTAGATGTTTTTACTTTAGATGAGTTAGGTTCATAAAAAGGATATAAGTTTAAAATTTCAACCTTTTTTGCGTTCAAAAAATTATAAGAGTGTTCTATAATGTTAAATACTGTAGAGTCAGTTTTTTTATCAGTAGCTTTACTAGGGTTCATCATTACTACTAGTACTGAATTGGAGTTGGATCTATCATTGATTTCAGCCACTAATGAAAATCTACATCTAATAGGAGTTGAAGTATCATCAACTTTGACAGGAACTTTTACATAATCAGGATAATCTTTTAAAGTCATTTTTATCACCACTTTCTATCAATGTATATCAACTCTAATTTATACTAGACTATTTTTAAATATAGAATATTCAAAGTGTTTTCAACGATAATGTGAAGTTCAGATGAATATATAGTATTTAGAGAGTTTATCGAGAAAATCTCAGTTCAGAACGTTAACCGCGTCCTGTAAGATGTGACGTCGAAACCACCTTCAACAACTATATTAAAAAATGAAGCTCTCTTTTGTTCGCATGATTTGTGAATGAAAGGGGGCTTTTTGTGAACGAAATTATGAAACCGTTGGACGTTTTAAAACTGAACCGACGAATTTAGATACTTTAGTTCCAGTTTGCTGAGAAGCGTAGACTCTTTCTGTATTATGGAATACATCATCTAATGGAAAAGAGGGATACTGCCTTATGATAGACTGGACATGGACTGAAGTTGATCAATTAGAAAAACTAGAAAAATGGAATGAAGCTAAACGCTATCTTTTGAATTCTTGGAGACACCATCCCGAAGATCTCAAAACAGTCATTCGACTGGGCTTTTTTTGTTGGTACGTCACCTTTGAACACGGACCATTAGGAATTACAGAGAACGATATAGATATTGAGGAATTAGAATCTTTACTAAAGGAAGTTACATACGATGGTTTACGTTATTTTATGAACCATGAGGACTTTCTATGGTGTTTTGGTTATATGATTTCGATGACTCCTTATTATTTTGGAGAGTACAACGAGTGGGAAGAAAAAGGCGCATCCATGTTACGACGTGCTCATGAACTATGTCCAGATGAACCAATTTATGCGTATTCTTATCTCGGGTCACTCTCAAATACTTACGGAACACGTGAAAATGAATTACAGCAGATCCAAAACGTTTTAGAGGATCGCTTTAAAGGAGAGGGACTATTATCCGACTACTTTAAAAATATATACGCTCAGTGACAGGGCGAATTTCTAACAATCGTGAAATATCCTTCAAAAAAACGTTTTCAAAACCGAACGTTCGGATAAATTAAGTGGTTAAATTTCGCTTTTATGGTTGACCCATGAATTTGACCGTGCTACGATGTGTCTGTTCTTATTTTTCATACCACTAAAAAAACATAAATAATGCCGTATAATTCTGGGGATAGGGCCCGGAAGTCTCTACAGGAACACCGTAAAGGTTCCTACTACGGCGCACACGCAGCATCGTGCGCTTATTGAAACGGCTTTTACCGCTTAGGTAAGGGCCGTTTTTTGTTTTCAAGGAGACGGCTTATTTGGAAGGAAGGCAATCATGAGCACACAATTGAAACAGCCACACCAACCGAAAGCAAAAGAAAATGCGATTGCGCGTTTCTTTGACTTCAATGGGCTTGGTACGAACATGCGTACAGAGTTCATCGCCGGCATGACGACATTCTTTGCGATGGCGTACATCCTATTCGTCAATCCAAACACATTAGCAGACGCGGGAATGGATGCAGGAGCGGTCTTCGGAGCAACGGCGCTCGTCGCAATGATTGGTTCCATCACGATGGGGTTACTCGCGAACTATCCGATCGCGCTTGCACCAGGTATGGGACTAAATGCTTTCTTCGCCTATAGTGTCGTCATCGGAATGGGTATTCCGTGGCAAACTGCACTCTCAGGCGTTCTCGTCTCAGGTCTTGTTTTCATGGTATTGACGGCTTCAGGTATTCGTGAGGTTATCATCAACGCAATTCCAGAGCCGTTGAAAATGGCTGTTGCAGCAGGTATCGGATTGTTCATCGCGTTCATCGGTTTAAAAACAGGTGGTCTCGTCGTTGCGAATGAAGCGACACTCGTCTCACTCGGTGATTTAAGTAAAGGAACAACACTTCTCGCGGTATTTGGCCTTGTCGTATCAGCGATCTTGATGACACGTGGTGTCAAAGGCGCAATCTTCTTCGGAATGATCGTGACGGCGATTGCTGGAATGATCTTCGGTTTGATTCCAGTCCCAACAAGCCTTGGTGAAATCGTTTCAGCACCACCGAGTATCGCGCCAACATTTGGACAGGCATTCCTCCACTTTGATGAAATCTTCACGGTTCAAATGATGATCGTCATCCTGACTTTCTTCTTCGTTGATTTTTTCGATACAGCAGGTACGTTGGTTGCAGTAGCAAACCAAGCTGGTCTGATTAAAGAAAATAAAGTACCGCGTGCTGGTCGCGCATTAATCGCTGACTCAACAGCGACGGTAGCAGGTTCGATTCTTGGAACATCAACAACGGTTTCTTACGTTGAATCCAGTGCAGGGGTCGCAGCAGGTGGTCGTTCAGGTATGACGGCAATCGTCACAGCATTGTTCTTCGGTCTTGCTTTATTCTTCTCACCATTACTTGCAATTATCACAGCGCCGGTCACGGCACCTGCATTAATCATCGTCGGTGTATTGATGGCAGCTTCATTGCTCCAGATCGATTGGAAAAAATTCGAGTATGCGGTTCCCGCGTTCTTGACCGTCATCATGATGCCGTTAACGTATTCAATCGCAACAGGGATTGCATTCGGTTTCCTCTTCTATCCGGTCACGATGATCGCGAAAGGACGAGCAAAAGAAGTGCATCCGATCATGTATGTATTATCACTCGGTTTCCTCGGTTACTTCATCTGGTTGCATTAATCCAAACTGCGTCTTTCTTCTATATAGAAGAAAGACGTTTTTTTATTGGGAGAGGGTAAGGGAGAAAAGAGAGGGTGATTCAGATGTTACAGCAGATTACTGGACCTGTGTTCGAATACTTGGCTGAGAATAGGTTACTGATTCAATTAGCGAGAAAAGTTGGATTGCCGCTTGGTGGGACGTTATTTGTCGGAGGGCAGGGCGCTGAAGAGACACTCGACACGGTGAAACAATTTAATCAAGATGGACGAGCCGCTACGGTGGATTGTCTAGGAGAGTTCATTGAGACGGAGCAGGACGCGGTAGACATCGCAAATGAATGTATTAAAGTCATCGGGCAAATTAAAGAACATGATCTGGACGCACAAGTATCTTTAAAGCTGACATCAATCGGATTAAGAATTGATTCGGATATCGCTTATCAACAGTTGAGTCGCATTGCAGAGGTTGCAGATCAACAAAATATGCGTGTGACAGTCAATATGGAAGAAGCGATGATGGTCGAGGCGATTATCCAAATATTCGAGCGTGTACATGAACATTATCCGAACGTCGGGATTGCGCTACAGGCAAATGTCCATCGAAGTCGTTTTGATGTAGAACGTCTTCATGCGACAATCCGAGTCGTCAAAGGAGCGTACGATGGAGACGATGAAATCTATATTCAACCGAAAAAGACAGTAGATGAGACGTACCTTCAGTTAGTGAAGGTTAATTTGTTAGAAGGCAACTACACTCAGATCGCGACACACGATGAACAGATCATTCGACAAATCATTGACTTTACTCAAATGAGAGACATTGATCGATCACAGTTCGAGTTTCAAATGCTTCAAGGCATGCGACCGAAACGACAACAAGAATTAGTTCGACAAGGGTATCGTGTTGTCATCTACGTTCCGCATGGTGTGGATTGGTATACGTATTTGATGAGACGGTTAGCAGAACGCCCGGCGAATATCGCGTTTACAGTAGGTGCTATGTTAAGAAGGTAAAGACTTTGCGAAGAGGATTCAAACTCTTTGCAAAGTTTTTTTGAAATAATGCTTGTGTTTGTCGAATTTTGTTGTTATATTAATAAATGTTCCAGCGAGACGCCTTTTATAAACGGTTCGTTGGGGCTGAAAAGTTTTTTAAAAAGCATGGTTGACATAATCAAAACAACCTGTTAATCTATTAAAGTCGCTAAGGCGGTAGACGAACTTTGAAAACTGAACGATGAGGCAAAAATCGTATTCTACGGAATACAAAAACGAATGAAGCGCAAGCTTCGT
>NZ_JADOYC010000016.1:0-350 GCF_015645365.1 Exiguobacterium abrahamii | reverse complement strand
AGGTGGTCGAGCAAGGACATCGACACCCCCCTTCCGAGCGCCGTGAAGAACCAACTCGCAGGAGATGCCGTCGGCATCTACAAGAAGGCGAGGAAAGAGGATTTCAAACGCATCCCTGTCCTCAAAAAGCCGGTCTGCGTCTGGAACAATCAGAACTATTCCTTCGACTTCGAGAGCATCTCCTTCCCCGTTTGGATGGACGGGAAGTCCGTGAAGATGCGATTCCGTGCTCCCATGGTTGACAAGGACAATCGGAATACCCGACTCCTTGCCAACAAACTCGGGACGCTCAGGGTCACGAAGAAGGGAAGGAAGTGGATCGCTCAGATTTCCGTCCATGTCCCGACCGT
>NZ_JADOYC010000015.1:0-650 GCF_015645365.1 Exiguobacterium abrahamii | reverse complement strand
CCTCGGACGGGGGTGCGGGTGATGGGGGTTGACCTCGGACTGAAAGTGCCGGCGGTCGCCGTCACCGATGAAGACACGACCCGTTTCTTCGGGAACGGTCGTAAGAACAAGTATATGAAACGCAAGTTCCGTGCGGAACGGAAGGCACTCGGCAAAAAGAAGAAGCCGAAGGCTATCAAACGACGCAATCAGAAGGAACAGCGGTGGATGCGGGACAAGGACCACAAGGTCAGCCGAGCCATCGTCGATTTTGCAAGACAGAAGAAAATCTCTGTCATTCGCCTCGAACTCTTGGCGAACATCCGACAGACGGCAAGAACAAGCCGTAAAAACAACCAGAACCTCCACTCATGGTCGTTCTATCGTCTCGCGTCCTTCATCGAATACAAAGCCGCCTTGTCGGGCATCAAGGTTGAGTATGTGAACCCCGCCTACACGAGTCAGACCTGCCCATCCTGTTCCATCAGGAACAAGGTGAGGGATAGGGTCTACACGTGTGCCTGTGGGTTTAAAGGACATCGGGACGCCGTCGGTGCGATGAACATTCGATACGCACCTGTGATGGATGGTAACAGTCCATCAGCCTGAGAACCTATACGGTCTGTCTCAGGAGGGGTGATGGCACACCCCTACCTCAAGGCTCGGACGAA
>NZ_JADOYC010000002.1:0-304757 GCF_015645365.1 Exiguobacterium abrahamii | reverse complement strand
CAGTCCATCAGCCTGAGAACCTATACGGTCTGTCTCAGGAGGGGTGATGGCACACCCCTACCTCAAGGCTCGGACGAAACAGAAATGGATTGAGTCCGCCAAGCACTTGAGAATCCCACCCTCACCAACGGTGTGGGCTTGCGGCTTTAGCCGTGGGAGTGTCAAGATCGTGGATCGTCAGGTCGAACTTTCGGTAAACGCCATGTCATCGCGAACGCAAGAATCGCACAAAGAACGCCACCGATGAAGACGTAACGTAATCCATGTGATAACGCGATTTCTGCCGCATACTGCACATCCTGTCCGAACGTTTTTGCCGTACTCGATTGGAAAAATGGATCAATCGCGTACCCTGAGAGCGTGTCCGACGCTGCAAACGAACGAAGGATGGATAGGTTGAAGATCGTACCGAAGATCGCAACACCGAGCGTCTGTCCCGTCGTACTCAAGAACGAGTTGACGGCCGTCGCTGAGCCACGAAGTGACCAATCGACGGAAGTCTGCAAGACTACCATGAAGACGGGTTGTGAGAGACCAAAACCAATCCCGATCAGCGAAACGGCAAGATAGATGAAAACATCACTTGATTCGCGCGTGATCAACGATAAAATCACTGTACCGACAATCAGCAGTCCCATTCCTGTCATCGTCCGATACCGGGGTGAGGCGACACCAATCGTCCGTCCACCGATAATGGCGGTCAGCGTCCAAAAAAGCGACAGTGGCATCAACATGAAACCAGCTTCGGTCGGACTCTTGCCGAGTACCCCTTGAGCAAAAATCGGAATATACGCTGACATCGAGACGAGTACCCAGGCGGAAAAGAAGACCGCTAAGTTGATCACGAGAATGACCGGATGGCGAATGACTGCTGGTGGTAAGAGTGGATCGCTCGCCTTTTTCTCGACCCGATAGAACGTGAACAATAACACGAAACTAATGAAAAAGCTCGCTAGAATGATCGGACGCAAGAACGTCTCCGACTCACTCCCCGACAATAAACCGTATAGAAACGCACTCATCCCGAGCGCAAACAATAACGCGCCCCGGTAATCGATTTTCCGCTCTGTTTCACGGACCGTCTCTTTGTAGTAAACGACAATCATGAAGAACGACAATAAGGCAAACGGTACGTTTAGTAAGAAAATATACCGCCACGAAAGCGATTCGACGAGGAACCCACCGACGAGTGGTCCAGCGACACCCGAGATCCCCCACACGGCACTGAGCACTCCTTGGATTTTCCCCCGCTCCTCATATGTATACAAATCACCGATGATCGTCATCGCGATTGGTAATACAGCTCCTGCCCCGATACCTTGGACGGCACGGAAGACGATCAACATCTCCATCGATTGAGCGAGTCCACAGGCTAACGACGCGACGGTGAAGACGCCGATCCCGAATAACAGAACCCGTTTTCGACCATATAAATCTGCCATCTTTCCGTAAATCGGTGTTGATACAGCCATGAACAACAAGAACCCGGCAAAGATCCAACTGACTAATTTCGCCCCGTTCAATTCACTCGCCATGACAGGTGTTGCTGTTGCGACGATCGTCCCCTCGATCGCGGCTAAAAACGTCGCGAGCAACAAGGCGACGGTTACTTTTTTCCTCATTTGTTCCACTTCCCCTCTACTGTTCTATCATACTGGTTGGACCAGTGATAAGAAAAGTAAATGCTTACGAAACAGGATTCGCGGGAACGGTATGGAATGGTATACACTAGACTCAGATTCACGATTTCGAATGGAGGAATGTCCTATGTTACGAAAAACGGCACTGATTACCGGTGCATCCGGTGGAATCGGACTCGATCTCGCTGTCCTCGCGGCGCGAGATGGCTTCGATTGTGTACTCGTTGCTCGCAATGAGAAGAAATTGAAGGAGCTTCAACAGGTCCTTGAAAAACGCTATCAGATCAAGGTCTATGTATTCGCTGCTGATCTATCACTAAGCGACAGTATTGATCGTCTCGTGCAGTACTTAGAGGAACAAGAATTGACGGTCGATCTATTGTTCAATAATGCCGGCTTCGCCACGTCGGGACGCTTTGCGGAAATCGATCCAACAGAAGACATTAACTCGATTCAGGTCAATGTCGTCGCCTTGACGGATTTGACGAAACGTCTCTTACCGGGAATGGTCGAACGTGGCTTTGGACGCATCTTGAATGTCGCGTCGGTCGCTGCCTTCATGCCAGGACCATACATGAGTGTCTACTACGCAACGAAAGCCTACGTCCTATCGTTCTCGGAAGCACTTGCGACAGAAGTCGACGGCTCGGGTGTCAGTGTGACTTGTCTCTGCCCGGGACCGACCGATACGAACTTCTTCGATCGAGCGAACATCACGCTACCATTTAAGAGTATGCCGTCACACCTCGTCGCCTTCGCCGGGTACCGTGGTATGCTCAAAGGACGCCGCGTCGTCGTTCCAGGCGCAAGCAACCGCGCCATGGTTTCCTTGTCCCGTCTCTTGCCACGCCGTCTCCTGACAGAAGTGACAGGTCGAATTCAAGATCCTGCTCGCCAGCAAGAATCGTCGATAGAAGAAGAACTCCTGTACGCGAATTCATGAAAAAAACGGAAGGACCAGATAGCTGGTTCTTCCGTTTTTGTATTTATGCCTCGTGATGACGAAAACGCCGCGTTGCATAACGTTTGAAGCGATCAAAGGTCGTCGTATAGCGATACAGATAACGAATGACGAGCGCACCCGTGATCGAGACGATATAGCCCGTCGATAAGACGAGTAACCAGGAGACAATCGCAAGGAACCATGAACTCTCGAACCGTAAATGTTGCCAAAGTAATCCCTCTGATGAGGTAATGAGCATGGCGCTTGGGAAGATGGCGGCAGCAAGTAAGTAACAAGCAGCGTAACGTCCTCTAATCGTACCTTTCATCAACAGAATACTGCCAAACACTAAGCCGATACTCGAGACGATGAGCAACATGACGACATAAGCAAGCGAAATCGACGATCCCAGCATATGCCTTCCCTCCTGTTCGGTATGTTACTATTCTCTACCCCTCTTTTCATCGAATGAATGCATAATTCGTAAAAAAATCGGAAACAATATCCAAATGAAGATCGCGTTACTGAATCCGTGAAGCATATCAAACGTTCCTCCAGCTACAAGCAGTGTCAAAAAAGCTTGCCACGAGAATCCGGTCAATACCAAGAACCCGAGATTGCTCACCCATCCATATAAGAAACCAGCGAGAAATCCATACCCAGTCAAGACGATCCGGTAACGAAGAAACGGAACGAATCCTAGACTGGCAATCGTTGCATACGCCAGCGCTTGAAAGAGTACGAACGGACCGCTTCCGAGAAACAAGCTCGTCAACACGACGACAAGCATCCCAGAAATGGCACCGACGATCGGATGGATGAAGACGGCTACTAACAAGATGAGTGCCGTCGCCGGCTGGACGTTCGGTAAACTGGAGAACAACAATCGTCCGACGATTGCCGCCGCCGTAATGATGGCGATGAACCGTAATCGTTGATCCGTCATCTGGAGTCTCTCAAACATGACTAAAAACAGACAGACAATCAGAACCGTTGCGACGATCATACGAACAACCGACTTTCTTGTAAAAAATCCTTCGTCGGTCCATCAAAAGCAACTTCTCCATGCACGAGATAGATGATCCGCTGTGCTGCCCGAATGAGAACTGGATCATGCGTCGCCATGACGATCAGATTCGTCGGATTCTTCTTCCATGATGCGACGAAAGCCATTCGTGCGCTGTCATCAAGTCCAGCCGTCGGTTCATCAAAGTAATAGCTGTCTTTACTCCAATCGATACCGTCCAAGAGACGTTTTTTTTGCGTCGTAAAACTACCGCTTCGATCGTCTAATGGCGCAAGCATCGGATGCGCTGGTACATAATGCGTCTCCCCTGACCGTCGGACTTTTCCGTATAGCGGTCGCTCGACACCGAGCGCGAGTCGGAGTAACGTCGATTTCCCACTACCATTCGCACCGATGATCGCAATGCGTTCACCTTGATGAAACGACATTTTTTCTGTCACGAGTGCATAGCGTGTCTGTAACGGATAACGGTGTTGGACGTTTTCGATCCGATTCAGGACACGCCCTGTCAGTTCAGTGGCGCGACTCGTGATCGCCAAGTCGGATTGTATCGTCATCGAGCAATGGATCTGACAATCAAACCGTCGTTCGATTTCTTCAAGCAATCCCATCAATCGCTTTCGCCTGACATGATCAAGAAAGAGAAACGGTTCCGACAAGAACAATGCCTTTGGTGACGAAGACAACGCATGACCGAGTCCGACGAGTTGTTGTTCTCCAGATGAGAGTTCACTCGACTCCGCTTCAAAAAAAGCTTCTAGCCCAAGTAAGGTCGCGAGTTCTCCTGCTCGAAACAAGGAATCCGTCGCCAGAAGATCTCGAACACGTCCATGAAGCAACCGCTCCGGTGTCACTACCGGTTGTTCATGTTCGCTCGCCTGTTGACGTAGCCGTTCTTCACGACTTGTGTCGGTATACATGATAGGCATCCCGGATTCCTCCTTTTGTAAATAATAGCGTTATAGGCAAAATTAGCGCCGGAATGATCGCCCATGGTGTCAGACAAAGAGCCAGTCCTGCCGCAAGCATTAAGCCTGTCTGAACATCACGTCGCGTGATCGGTCTTAAGCGAGACGGTACCGCTTCGATCGGTACGATATGATAGGCGGCCATCCGCTCCATTCGAACAGCAAGCGACGCTTTCGGATGACTCATCTTGACTTCGGGCCAAGTCCGTAAGAAAGACGGAATCAGCGCCAGCACCATCCCCGTCAATCGTGTCAATCGAGGTAAGAAGCGAAACAACGGTCCCATCTGATCGAGTCGAACCAACGTAAAAATCCATTGACTCGACGTGATGAATAACGTCACTTGGACCGTCGTTTCATAAATTGCTACTGTGTCGATACTTGCACCATAAAGAAGCGGGACGCACATCATGACCGCATAAAGAGCCGGGAGAACTAAATAACGAAACACAGTCCGTTCTTGAACGAATAAGAACAAGAGCAGATGATAGACGACGATCACTGATTGATCATGTGTGAGGACGAACGGAATCGTAATCATCCCGATGAAAAAGAGAGCGACGTTCACTGGGTGAAGTCGCTCCCGTTCTGGTTTACTCAAAATAAGCCATTGCATCTTTTTCAAATCGCCATTCGAGACGATCTCCTTTTTTCAGTTCATAACTTCCGGCACCGACTTCGCCTGGTTTGCCGTTGACCCCGAAGACCCAGCCACTACCTGCTCCAGCTGATTTCTCTCGAATTCCATCGACTGCCGTGACATATGCCATCTCACCTTTACCTGTTTTGACGACATCGAGCGTCGTATCTTCCAGTGCATCCAGTGCTGTATCTTTTTCGTTCAAGCATACGTCTTTATTAAACAAGGTCTTATCCTTGACGTGATCCACGACCGATACCTTGACTTCCGCCTCGCAAGACGCTGTTTGTTGTTCCTCTTTTGCTTCCGCGCAACCGGCAAGTAACACAATACTTGCAGCAAATAGCCATTTTTTCATCGTACGACTCCTTTTCGCCTTGATGTCTCAAAGCTGTAATTGTATAGCAGAATGGTTTTATCGCGTAAGGATTGACCGTCAGAACGGTAATACGTCAGACGGACCGCATTCGCTAAGACATCGTCCCCTGTATTGACGTACGGAATCAGTTTCCCTTTGTCATCAATCAAGAAGACTGTTGCATCCTGTAGACTAAACGTTTCGTAGAGCCCATCGAGATCCATCTCGACATAGGGTGTTTTAGAATCATGTAAGATTTCATGAATCGAAAGCTTTCGCAACATCTCAAACGATTGATTCGCATCAATCAGTTTCTGGTAATACGACGTCAACGATTTTGTCGTCAACTCTTCACGTGGTCGATAGGAAATCGTTCCTGTCAGCTCCTGGTAACTGACATCGTAACGAATGAAGCGTTTCGGTGTTTCGACGAGCATCTCAAACGAGGCGTTCCGGAGATTCCCGCCCCGATCGAACATCAACTGACTTTGTTCCATCCGCAACCCCTCTTCACCGACACGTCGTTCGATTTGAGAAAGGAAATTGTCGAATGAGTCATCCGTGATCGTCACGCGACCAATCTGTTGAGTTTCTTCCCGCAACATCCCCGCATCAAACGGACCGAGAAAGAGTTGGAACAGGAAGAATAAGAACCCAAAGAGTGCCATGTACCGTTTATAACGCGAGTTCTTTTTCGGGTGCAGGACGATCAGGAAAATGATGATGCCGAGCGGTAACTGAATATCATAGACTGGAAATGACACGGCCCCGAGACACGCATAAAAAATGAACTTCATGTACAAGTATTTTTCTTTTTCCGTCCGACGTTCGAGTAAAAACCCTAATCCGCTAGCAGCCAGTAAAAAGAGTGCCCATAAAATGAGAAAGTCCATCGTCTATCCTTTGACCGGGACGACCCGGTGATCAAACATGAGATGGCTGTTCGCGAATACTTCTCGTGCCTCTTGTTCCAGTACTTCCTCTTGATCGACATAACGAGCGGATACGTGCGTCAATAGAAGCTTTTTCGCTTGTGCCGTTTCTGCAATGACAGCTGCCTGTCGAGCGGTCGAGTGACCGAAGCGTCCCGCATGTTCGACTTCTCGATCGGCAAACGTTGCTTCATGGACTAATACATCAACGTCTCGCGCCAGTTCGATTGAGGCTGCGCACGGCATCGTATCGCCAAGAACGGCTAGTTTGACACCTGGTTTTGGTGACTCTAAAAAGTCGGACGATGGATAGACCGTTCCTTCGAATTCGAAGGTTTCTTCCAGTGTGATTCGGCGATAGATCGGACCGGATGGTACGCCTAATGCCTTCAGTGCATCCACACGCAAGGCGCCCCGCTCTTCTGGTCCTTCGAGTCGGTACCCAAACGCCGGGAAACGATGCTCAAGCGACCGCGTTGTCACGCGAAATCCGTCCTGTTCATAGGTTTGACCGTCTTCGACTTCAACGATCCGAAGTGGATAACGTAGATATGTTCCTGTGATGCGTAATGTCGCGTCCATCCATTCTTTGATCCCGGTTGGTCCATAGATCGTTAGCGGTGTCGTGCCTTCCAGCGCTGCTCGTGTACTAATGAATCCTGGTAATCCAAAGATATGATCCCCATGTAAATGGGTGATGAAGATCGCATTGACTTTCCGTGGTTTGATCGGACTGTGTAAGATTTGATGTTGCGTCGCCTCTCCACAATCGAACAACCAGGTCATTTTGGGGTGTAACAAGGCAATCGATGTGACGTTTCGTTGTTTCGACGGCATACCGGCTCCTGTCCCTAAAAAATAAAATTCCATCTTTTTCCCCTTTTCGTAAAATTAGCATTTTTTATACACAAAATACACCTTTCTTCTGTTGAAGCATGGTAAACTGTACCTATTCAGATTTGGAAGGTGGTTTTTTTCCATGACTAAGATTGAACGGACCTATGCCCGCATCGTCCGGGAAGCCCGCAAACTGAACGAGAGTTATCGGCAAAAATACGGAAAGTCGATTCAAATCGATGAAATCGCTTCGACCTTATTATGTACAGAAGAACTCGTTCTAGAGTCTATGGAATATGTTGATCGTCCTCAAGTAGTTTAATCGTACAATGATAAAGAGTGTACCGCAACGTTGCGGTACACTCTTTTTTGTGTTTCATCAGCTTATTTGTTCGTGATGTAATCGACTAACGTCACGCAAAGTTCCGCTGTTTTGACGAGTTCTTCGATCGGCATCTTCTCATTCGTCGTGTGGATATCTTCATATCCGACAGCCAAGTTGACCGTTGGGATACCAAAACCAGCAATGACGTTGGCATCTGATCCGCCACCAGAATGTAAGAGGCGTGGCGTGCGTCCGAGTTGTGTGATCGCTGCTTTCGCGACTTCGACGACTTGATCTCCATCCTCGAACTTGAAGCCTGGGTACATGACTTTGACTTCAACTTCAGCACGACCACCAAGCTCTGCTGCCGCTTCTTCGAACGCCGCTTTCATCTTCTCTGTCTGTGCTTCCATCTTCGGAGCGACGAGTGACCGTGCTTCCGCGAAGATTTCGACATAATCACAAACGATGTTCGTTGATGGACCACCACCGCTGAAACGTCCGATGTTCGCTGTCGTCTCTTCATCAATCCGACCGAGCGGCATCTTCGCGATCGCTTTCGAAGCAATCGTAATCGCCGAGACACCTTTTTCCGGTGCGACACCAGCATGCGCTGTTTTCCCGAAAATCTTCGCATTGACTTTTGCTTGCGTTGGAGCAGCCGTAATGATGTCTCCGACTTTTCCATCTGAATCAAGTGCAAAACCATAATCGGCATCGATTTTTGATGGATCAAGCACCATCGCACCGACGAGCCCAGATTCTTCACCGACTGTGATGACGAACTGAATTTTCCCGTGCGGTTGTTTCGTTTCATTCAATACATGCACGAGTTCGATCAGAGAAGCGAGACCGGTTTTATCATCTGCTCCAAGAATCGTTGTGCCGTCCGTCTTGACGTAACCGTCCTCGATGATTGGTTTGATGCCTTGTCCCGGAAATACCGTATCCATATGGGAAGTGAAATAAATTTTATCGACGCCTTCTTTTGTTGCCGGAAGTGTGACGATTAAATTGTTTCCTTTATGTTCCGTCTTGGACGAAGCGTCATCCTCGAACACCTCACATCCGAGATCCTCGAACGTTTTTTTCAGGTGAGCACAAATCCGTGCCTCCTCTTTTGATTCCGAATCAATCTGGACAAGTTCTAAAAACGTATCTAATACGCGTTGTTCATTGACCATGACAAAACCCTCCTCTTAGTATGTTTCAATCCATTAGCGCTTTTTTAGTATACCATCCCGATCGTCATTTGCACTTCTGAAAGGTTGTTTGTACAATGGCATTAATCAGTTGATGTAAGAGAGGAGTAGTGGATATGGCAAAACCATCGAAACAACAACGCATCATCAAATGGACGACGATCGGGATTTTAGCAATCTTCCTGATCGGTACGTTCGCTTCGACGATGTTTTATTTCTTTTGATTGACGTAACGTTGTTTTAAACGTAAATACTGCTCCGCTTCTTGTAACATATGCAGTAAGGCAGAGCGGACCTCGAACTCTTCCCGCGTGACGGGTAAGGCAGAGGCACGAAAACGTGTCAATAATGCCTCGAGTTCTGAAATGTACACCATTGCGTCGGCTTCAGGTCGGACATTGTCACCAATCGTCCGAAAGAAGTCGGCGACTTTTTTTCCTTCTTCGACTACGAGAACGAGTTCCTCGGCATGATGGACGATACCGCGCAATAACTCGAATTGTTGTTCGCGCATCCGGAAGTAGGCATAATCTTCATCATCGTTCCGACGACCGATTGCGTTTCCCATCCGTTTTAAGGCGGCATCTTTTCCTTCACGTAACAGACGTTCTGTCTCGTCAAGCGTCAACGCATGATGATTGACTCTCCCTGTCTCAATCGCAGCGGCGACTTCGAAGAATAAGGCAGCGATCCGTTGATCGATCTTTTCTCGTCGGTCGTCAATCAACAAATCGAGACTTGGCATGTACATGTTGACAAGCAATCCGACACCAACACCAATGCCAAGCAATAAGGATTCATTTAACAGGATGTGCGCGTTGAGCTGACGCTCCGTATACAAATGTGTCAGAATGACGACACTCGTGATGAAACCGTCCTGAAGTCGGAGGCGTTGAACGGATGGAAG
This sequence comes from Exiguobacterium abrahamii, assembly GCF_015645365.1. Classification (NCBI taxonomy): domain Bacteria; kingdom Bacillati; phylum Bacillota; class Bacilli; order Caryophanales; genus Exiguobacterium; species Exiguobacterium abrahamii. The sequence continues at coordinate 294,978 of NZ_JADOYC010000002.1, read as the reverse complement.
GAATAAAATGAAATAGATCAATAACGTCACCGGACGATAGCCGATGACCTCGAATAGAATGAATCCGAGCACGATGGCAAGTAATGATGCCATGATGCGTTCGTAAGAAGACCGGAACGTCTTCTTTCGTGTCGACTGGATGCTCAAGATGGCGATGATGGCAGCGAAGACGTAATAGTCGAGCTTGAGTTGTTCTGCGATCCACATCGCGAGCGCAGCAGCGACCGCTGTCTTCAGCGTGCGATAACCGATTTGCAACAGGTTCACCCCCTTTTGTTTTTCTTTGTTAGACTACCTACGTTGGACAGGAATGTCCATTGCTTTTTAAAGGACGTGATTTACTTTGACGACACGCACTATCCGCCCCGGTCGCCCCGTGCGCCGGACCGGTTCGATAAAAGGGTTACTTTTTTTCTTCCTCATCGGAGTTCTCTTGTTCTTTTGGCTCCGCGAGGAACCGAAGACCGTCTTAACCCCACCAGCGCCTTATTCGGCTGAGCGCTATGAAAAAGGTAAAATCAACGAGCAAGAGTTCCAGACGTTCGCCGAGGCGAAGGAATATGCGGGTCAGCGCGGTGCGGTGAAACGTTCATCGGACGACCGCTACGTCTACCTCGGTGGACCAGGTACTGGGATCGTCGACGATCGTGGTATCCTATCGATTCATCGTGACCCTGAGTTAAAGAAACGGCTCACGTACGTCGCTTCCGGCACACGTGTCCAGTTGCTTGAATTCGGGGAACAGACAAGTCGTGTCAGCATCGCCGGCGTGACGGGTCATGTCCCGACGGACCGCTTACGCCCTTTCCCCGCAGAACGTGTCTCGAATGCATCGTATTATCAGACGAAAGGTGATCGTCTCCTTCATTACATCGTCGCGGACAGCGGACTTGGTGGACTGATCGTTGCCGGCGAAGCAACGAAAACGACGCCTCGGACGAGCAAATATGTTGAATCGAAGACATTAACACGTGATTTGACGAAACCGACGCGTCTCAGTGCCAAACAACTCGATGCGTTCATCAAGGAGCAAGCACCGGACAGTCCCTTGATCGGTAAAGGAAAAGTCTTTAAGTCCGTTGAAAAGAAATACCGTGTCAACGCGGCCTATCTGCTTGCACATGCGATTCACGAATCCGATTATGGACGGTCTGAGATTGCCCGCGAGAAAAATAACTTGTTCGGCGTCAATGCGACCGATTCCGCACCGGGAGAAGATGCGACCGTCTATAAATCCTTGACGGACTCGATCGAGCAGACCGGTCGATTCATCGCAAAGGATTATCTTGATCGGGATGGACGTTATTTCCGCGGGGCGTACCTTGGGAACAAACAAAAAGGCATGAACGTCTTTTACGCGTCAGACCCCTTCTGGAGTGAAAAAATCGCTGGTATCATGGTGAAAATGAACGCTTTCTAAATCCGAGATATGATACACTATAGGGCGAGACAACAATCATTGAGGAGTGAACACGTCATGGAAAAAGTTTTAGTATTTGGTCACAAAAATCCTGATACCGATACGATCACATCGGCAATCGCTTATGCAGAATTAAAGAAAGCACTCGGTGTCAATGCCGAAGCCATCCGCCTCGGTGAAATGAATGATGAAACGTTATTCGCACTCGATACGTTCAAAGTTTCAGCACCACGTCTCGTGACAGAAGTCGCGACGGAAGCGTCACACGTCATTTTAGTCGACCACAACGAACGTCAACAAAGTGCGAACGATATCGACGCTGTTACCGTAACAGAAGTCATCGACCATCACCGGATCGCAAACTTCGAGACATCAGACCCTGTTTACTACCGGGCAGAACCGGTCGGCTGTACAGCAACGATCCTGAACAAACTCTACAAAGAGCATGGTGTTGCCATCAAACCAGAAATCGCTGGGTTGATGTTATCAGCGATCATTTCTGACTCGCTCCTGTTCAAATCGCCGACTTGCACGGAGCAAGATATCATCGCAGCACGTGAACTCGCAGAAATCGCTGGTGTCGATGCGAACGTCTACGGTCTTGAGATGCTCAAAGCTGGAGCTGATCTCTCGAAAAAATCCGTTCCTGAATTGATCTCACTTGATGCAAAAGAATTCACGATGGGAACACTCAAAGTCGAAATCGCTCAAGTCAACACGGTCGATACAGCTGAAGTCTTACTTCGCCAAGAAGAACTCGAAACAGCGATCAACGAAGTCATCCTTGCAAAAGGACTTGATCTATTCGTCTTCATCGTCACGGATATCTTGACGAACAACTCAGTCGGACTCGTCCTCGGGAAAGAAGCGAATCTCGTCGAGCGTGCTTACGGTCTTGAAGCGACGAACAACCTTGTTTACCTCGAAGGTGTCGTATCACGTAAGAAACAAGTCGTTCCGGTCTTAACAGATACAGCTCTTGCAACACAATAAGTCAGAAAAAGAAGGAGTTCACTCCTTCTTTTTTGAATAAAGAATATGAATGGCTGTTCATTCATTACATAAAGGAGGAATCAATATGGCACAAACGATCATGGTGACGGGTGGAACGAACGGAATGGGGAAAGCGATGGCGCTCGCCTTAAAGGAAGCCGGCTGGAACGTTGTCGTTACAGGACGCGACGCGGAGCGCCTGCGACTGATGGATGAAGCATTGGATCAGATTCAAGGTGAACATCTGACGATTCAGATGGATGTCCGTGACGCTGACGCTTGTCTGGCAGCAGTCAATCAAGCACGCGAACGGTTCGGTCGTCTCGAGGCATTGATCAACAATGCTGCCGGGAACTTCATCTGCCCGACCGACGAGTTATCACCGAATGGATGGAAGACGGTCATCGATATCGTCCTCAACGGGACATTCAACTGCTGTCACGCTCTGGTCAAAGGATGGCAGGAAGATCAAGTCGTTGGCGGACAAATCGTCAACATCGTTGCGTCTTATGCGTGGCAGGCCGGCGCTGGTGTCGCTCCGAGCGCCGCTGCGAAAGCCGGCGTCCTGAACTTGACGCGGACGCTTGCCGTCGAATGGGGCTATAAATATCAAGCCCGTGTCAACGCGATCAGTCCAGGACCGATCGAACGGACAGGTGGTGCTGATAAACTCGCATTATCACCAGAACACGCGGAACGAATTCGTCGCAACGTCCCGCTCGGTCGATTCGGGACACCGGAAGAAATCGCAACACTTGCAACGTGGATGGTGTCAGATCAAGCCCGCTACTTGAACGGAGAATGTATCGCTCTTGACGGTGGACATTGGTTAAATAAACAACCGTTCTAATGATTGAGATGGAATGACTCAAGAAGTCAGCCTCCACAAAGATAAGAATGACGCGTTTCACGTCACTCCTACAGGAAAAAACACATCTTTGCGTTTCTCTTGAGGAAAGGGTGTGAAAAGACGCGTCATTCTGTTTTTAGGTCAGCCCCTTGCATGCGTCGCGAACTATTTTACTTTCTTTTCGCTATGTTTATGAATTATCTAGAACAGGTAGAAAGGACAAGAAGGAGGCGATCGTATGTGGGAAGCATTCGGTTGGGGAGCGTTAGCAGGTGGTGCCGTTGTCATCGGTGCCCTGTTCGGATTGTACTTACCATTAAAACAACGCCTGATCGGTTACATCATGTCGTTTGGGACCGGGATCTTGATTGGAGCAGCGACGTTCGAGTTACTCGATGAAGCACTAAAGAAGTCAACGACACTCGTCGTCGCGATCTCTTTCATTGTCGGAGCACTCGTCTTTACGGGATTTGACCTATTCGTTTCGTCACGCGGCGCGAGTAAACGGAAACGCTCGTCTGGTGGGAACGAAGGTACGGGAACCGCGATTTTCTTCGGGACGATTCTTGATGCGATCCCGGAATCAATTATGATCGGTGCCAGTCTGTTATCGGGAAATGTCAGCGCGGCACTCGTCGCGGCGATTTTTGTCAGCAACATTCCGGAAGGCTTATCGAGTACGACCGGTTTGCGAAAAGATGGCTTTTCGAAGAATAAAGTATTACTGATGTGGGGAGTCGTCTGGTTGATTTCCGCCCTCGCCTCGCTCGCCGGCTACACGATTCTCGCAGAACTCCCGGACATGCAATTCGCCATGATCGGTGGCTTCGCAAGCGGTGGGATCATTGCGATGCTTGCTTCGACGATGATGCCGGAAGCACACGAAGAAGGCGGCTCGATCGTCGGTCTGTTTGCAGCACTTGGGTTAATTACTGCCATCATCCTTAGTTAAATACAACATAAGGCGCGTTGTCTGGAAAATGAACCGGACAACGCGCCTTACGTGTTTAAATTGATTTACATATTACCTATTTCTCCCGTAGCCCCCTCCCATTCCTGCTTAAAACGATTAACGAACTCTTCCATATAGCGATGTCGCTCCTCTGCTAAATGAAGTGCTGTTTTCGTATTCATTAAATCTTTTAGTCGAAATAACTTTTCTTCAAAATGATTCAGGGCACTCGTCTCTCCCGTTCGGTCACCCGGTTCTCGTGGTGCTAGTCCAGGTACATGCATCGGCTCCCCGAACCGACCAGCGAACTGAAATGTGCGCGCAATCCCGATTGCACCGATCGCATCGAGACGATCAGCATCTTGAACGACTTGCCCTTCGATTGTTTGCATCGGTGGGCGTGTACCGTCTTTATAGGACAGACTCGTGATGATGTCTAGAATCTGTTTCTGTTCTTCTGCCGTCACTTTTCCTTGCAAAAAGGTTGCAACCGTCTCTACCGTTCCCCCGAGTTTACTATCTGCTACATCATGAAGTAGGGCCGCCAGTTCGATGATCTTGACGTTCCCACCTTCTTGTTCGGCAATATGTAACGCTAAACGACGAACCCGTTCAATGTGGGCATAATCATGACCTGAAAAGTCCGTCGCATGAAACGACCGGACAAAGATTTCCGTTTCTTGAATCATTGGCGATCCCTCCATTCTGGTTCAAGTAATCCGTACAGTAACATATCATGCCGCTCTCCGTCTCGTCGTAAAAAGGCACGGTATCTACCTTCCTGAACGAATCCAAGGCGTTCGTACAGCTTAACCGCACGTGTATTATACTCAAAGACCGTCAATTGAATCCGGTACAAATTCAGCTCTAAGAAGGCGTACTCTAGTATCGTCTGTAGCGCATCCGTCGCATATCCTTGCCCTTCACAATCCGGATCGATGCCGATCATCAGCCATGCCGTTCCGTGTGTAAATAGAATATCTTCTAACGCGACGACACCGATCATCCGTTCATCTTCAAAATTGCGAATGGCAAACCGGAACGTCTCCGGTGCATCCGTCGCCATCATCTGTTCAATCTTGTCCATCGATAAGTGACGGTATGGCGTCGCACTGAAATGGCGGGCAAACGTTACATCGTCGAGTAGACGTTGCATCACCTCGGTATCTTCCGATTGAAAACGCGTCAGCCGAGTATGGTGACCTTCAAGCAGTTTTTTCATTCTTATCCCCCCTCTACTAAAAACCGAAAAACGCTAACCCTTTTTCAGAGTTAGCGTACTGTGCTCATAAAACTTTTTCGAGGAATTTTTTCGCCCGGTCCGTCTTCGGATTGTCGAAGAGTTCGACTGGTGAACCTTCTTCCATTAAAATGCCCTCATCGAGGAACAGGACACGATCAGCGACTTCTTTGGCAAAGCCCATCTCGTGGGTGACGATGACCATCGTCATTCCACTTTCCGCCAGTTGTTTCATGACGTCCAGTACTTCGTTGACCATCTCTGGGTCAAGCGCTGACGTCGGTTCATCAAACAACATGACGTTCGGTTCCATCGCAAGAGCGCGTGCGATTGCGACCCGTTGTTTTTGTCCACCTGACAACTGGTTCGGATAATTATCGCGTTTTTCAGCTAGACCGACACGTTCAAGTAATGTCTCTGCCCGCTTGACTGCTTCGTCTTTTGAGATACCGAGGACGTTGATTGGAGCGTACGTCAAGTTATCAAGAACAGACTTATGTGGGAACAAGTTAAATTGTTGGAACACCATGCCGATATTCTGACGTGCTTTTGAGATATTTGCTTTTGGTTTCGTTAGTTCAAAACCATCAACGATGATTGTTCCACTTGTTGGTTGCTCCAGTAAGTTGATACACCGCAAAAATGTTGATTTACCGGATCCCGACGGTCCGATGACAGCGACGACTTCACCGCGTGTAACTGTCGTCGAGATACCTTTTAATACTTCTAATTTTCCGAACTGCTTATGCAAATCGGTGACTTGGATCATAGGTTCCATCTGATTACCCACTCTTTCTCATAGCTTTTTCGACTTGTTGGCCTATCAAGCTCAATCCCATGACGAGAACAAAATATACGAATCCGGCAAACAACAATGGTTCGAAATAAATCGCCTTTTCTCCTCCAACGATTTGCGCACGACGCATGACGTCGAGCACACCGACCGTCGAGACGAGTGCCGATTCCTTCGTCAACGTGATCAATTCGTTCATGATCGCTGGAAGGATGTTTTTAAAGGCTTGTGGCAAAATGATCGAACGAAGTTGTTTGAAATACGAAATACCGAGCGCATCTGCCGCTTCCCACTGCCCACGATCGACAGCCTGAATCCCTGCCCGAATGATTTCCGAGATATACGCTCCGGAGTTCAAGGAGAAGGCGATGATTGCCGATTGGTATCCTGTCGTGACATACCCTGTCAACTGTGGTAATCCAAAGTGGACGATCGCCAGTTGCAAGATCAGTGGGGTTCCCCGGAAAATCGCCGTGTACGCATGACCGATGAAACGGAGGATTCGACTCTTCGTGATTTTCAGTGCCGCGACGACGATTCCGATCAACATCCCGGCAATGGCTGCGACGATGACAACTTGGAACAGGACCGGAATCCCCTCGAGAATATATGGAATTGAATCTTGAATCTTTGTAAAGTCTATCATAATCAATCTCCTAACGTCGCACAAAAGGGATGAGGTTACCCCCACCCCCATGCACTTGACTTATTTTGCTTCTTTTTGGAACCATTCTTCTGCTAATTTATCGATTTCACCACTGTCGATCATCTTCTTCAGCTCTTTGTTGAAATCGTCACGCATCTTATCCCCTTTTTTGAAGGCGATCGCTGAACCAGCTGGACCATCTTCTTTGATTTGATACGTTTTCAATGATGCATCTTGATCCATATATTTGACGGCAACTGCATCCTCGATGATGAGGGCATCAATCCGACCTGTATTCAATTCTTGAATGATTTCCGGAATCTTGTTCAATGGAACCGTTTCACTGTCCTTGTAGCGATCTTTCGCGAGTCCCTCTTGGATCGAACCAAGCTGGACACCGATTTTTTTACCTTTTAGTTCATCTTCTGAACTGATCGCTTTATCCTTCGTCATGACCAAGTTTTTCGATTCGAAGTAAATGTCCGTGAAGTCAGCGTTTTTCTTCCGCTCTTCCGTCGGTGTCATACCCGCCATGACAAAATCGACACGACCTGAGCTGAGCGCACCAAGTAAGCTCCCGAATTCCATGTCTTCGATTTTTAAGTCATACCCGAGATTTTTCGTGACTTCTTTGGCGATCGCAACGTCGAACCCGACGATGTCCTCTCCTTTTTTCGTATCGATGTATTCAAATGGGAAGTAATCCGCTGACGTTCCCATCGTCAATACTTTATCGCTTTTGCTTGATCCACCTGTTGATTCTTCCGACGCGCCACATGCTGCCATCGTGACTGCCAGAATGCCTGCCATTGCCGTTGCTAATAATTTTTTCATTCGAGTTTTCCCCTTCCAACGCTCAATTGTCAGAACTTTAACAATAGTATGACTTATGTGTATGTCCAATTCAATACCGAAAAGCCTGACCTGTTCTATTGCTTTTAGGATATACGAATATTTATTCACTGTAAAGCATAAATATATAAATTTTTTTGACTTTCTATTCATAAATCATGCATAAATGACTTTTTATACAATTTTGCAAACGCTTTCAATTTTGAAATTTATTATTTTAATCTCATGAATGCGCAAAAAAAAGACTCCTTTATCAGGAGCCTTCTTTGCTTATGCGTAGATTTCAATCAATGATTCAAGTTTGTCGACGACCTCTTCTGCCGTGAACGATTCGATGTCGAACCGCTCGACCATCGAGAGGATGTTTCCATCTTGCATTAATGCAAATGATGGAGATGAAGGTGGATAACCTTCGAAGTATTCACGCGCACGGTCTGTCGCTTCACGATCTTGTCCAGCGAATACCGTGACGAAATGATCGGGCTTGATGCCCTCTTTCCGATTAACGTATGCTGCAGCAGGACGGGCGATCCCGCCAGCACATCCACATACTGAATTGACAAGCACAAGTGTTAGCCCTTCGCGTTTCATTGCTTCATCCACGCTCTCTGGCGTCGTTAATTCTTCAAATCCAGCAGCTTGCGCTTCTTTGCGGGCTGTTTGGACGACATCTTCAAAATACATTTGGAAATCCATCGTATTGCCTCCTTTGATTCGTTCTCCTTCTTATTGTACGAGTTTCGGTGAAATCTGTCCAAGTCTGCCGCTTAATTCAGTTTCTAAAAATGGTCGGGCATGCAACAAATCACGGAACGCGATGTAACGATCGATTTTCTCTTCCGTTGGTCGCTTGTTTTGTTTATAGGCGCGAATCAAGATGTTCTTCGGTGTGTGCTCGAGATCGATGAATTCGAGCAACTGTGCTTCGTATCCGACGAGCGTCAGTAACTCGGCACGAATCGAGTCTGTCGCCAGTGACGCGAATTTTTCTTTAATCAGTCCGTGCTGGAGCATGACATCGAGTGGCGAACAGTCCAGTTGACGGTTCAATTCCTTTTGACAGCACGGTACGCTCAGGATGACCGATGCATTCCAGTCAACAGCTCGCGCGAGTGCGACGTCGGTTGCGACATCACAAGCGTGAAGTGTCACCATCAGGTCGACTTCCGTCTCCCCTGTGTAATCATGAACGTCTCCGACACGGAATGTCAGATCGGTATAATCCAAATCACGCGCAATTTGTGTACATTCTTCGATGACTTCTTTCTTTAAATCAAGACCTGTCACTTCGAGGTCGAATCCTTTGACGACTTTTAGATAATGATAGAGAGCAAACGTCAAATACGACTTCCCGCAGCCAAAGTCCAAGATCCGGAGTTTTTTTCCTTTTGGCAAGGCAGCTATGCTATCCTCGACGAATTCAAGGAATCGATTGATTTGTTTAAACTTATCGTACTTCTGTTTTTTGACCTGACCCGCTTCCGTCATGACGCCGAGGCGAATCAGAAACGGAACCGGTACACCGTCTTCTAATAGATATGTTTTTTTGCGGTCATGCGACAAGAGAGCTTTCATCGGTTCCTTTTTGGATGTCTTGAGCGCGATTTTCATCTTTTTCGAGAGCTGGAACTGCCATTCCTCTTCTTCAAATCGGAATAAGAATTGGCGGAATTCCGTGAACCAGTCATCGAGTCGCCCGACGAAATCGTCAACTAAAATATTTTCATGCTTCATAACGCGTTCAAATTGAAACTCTATCTGCATCATCACCGTATCTCTTAATAGAATCGGTTTTACCTTGATTCGTCGGAGATCATTTGATTTTTGACGCGGATTACTTATCGTTGCATGGATCAGTATTCCTTGCGTGATTTGCGAGGCAAGACTCGCTTTTAATTCATGTAGTTCCACTAGTCGTCCCGTCCTTTTCTGATGTTCTTTCGAAACTGTAGCAAATTCGTACCTGTTCGACAAGTTTACACGCTTCATCATTCGCACATAATCAAAAGGAGGAATTCATCATGTTTAAAAAAATTCTCTCACAAATCGGAATCGGTGCCGCTACGGTCGACACACGGTTGACGGATGATCGCTGTGAACCAGGCGGTCAGATCCACGGTGTCGTCCATATCAAAGGCGGAAACGTCGATCAAGAAATTGACCGGATTTATCTTGAATTCAACACGCAGTACAAACAAGAAGTCAATGATAGCACGACGTTTACGACCTTCACTCTCGACCGGTTTGCTTTAAATGAAGCGAAGTTCACGATCGAAGCGGGTGTCGAGCGGGAAATTCCCTTTACACTACGCGTGCCACTGAATACGCCACTCTCGGTCAGCCAATCGAAATCGTGGATCGAAACGGGTCTCGACATCGCTCAAGCTGTTGATCCATCGGACCGTGATGCTGTCATCGTTGAAGCGAACCGTTATCAAGCGACGGTCTTAGACGCCATGGAATCACTTGGCTTCCGATTGAAAAAAGCCGATACGGAAAAATTACCTGGACGATTCCGGAAAGATTTACCGATTGCTCAGGAACTTGAATACTCAGCACGCAATACACACTACGCTCATAAACTGGATGAGATCGAAATCATCATGCTTCAAGACGGGTCTGGGATTGATTTAATCGTCCAAGTCGACCGTCGCGCGCACAGTCTCGGATCATTATTCAGTGAAATGGCTGGTGCGGATGAGTCGATGATCAAATTGCGTCTGTCTAATAGTGAACTGCAAGATCAGTCGTTCGTCGAACGCCAGCTGACAAGCATCGTGGAACGCTATAGCTGATTAATCGATTGAATTTACTTGAAAGTGATTCCTCTTCAGGGGGAGTCACTTTTTTATTGAATTTTATTTCAATTTGAAATCGTTTACAAATAAAACATTGTTTTAAAACAACCTCCTTGCTATACTGTCCGTATTGAAAAGAATTCCAGTCACGGTTTGACTAAAGGAGGACATACATCATGAAAAAAATCGGACAGTTCACGTTAACAGCCGGACTCGCAGCAGTACTTGTCTCAAGTAGTTTGCCTGTCATGGCAGAGGCAGGGTCTTCAGCCGATCGGATCAGTCAAAAAATCGACACGATGACACTCGAACAAAAAATCGGGCAAATGATCATGCCCGACTTCCGGCAGTGGAATGGCAGCAATCATACGTCGCTTGCCCCAGAAGTCGCGAACATCATCGACCGCTATGATTTAGGTGGCGTCATCTTGTTTGCTGAGAACGTCAGCGAAACCGAACAGACGACGAAACTCGTTCATGATATGCAAGAAGTCGTCAAACAAGACGACAGCAACGATATTCCGCTTTTCGTCACGATCGACCAAGAAGGCGGAATCGTCACTCGGCTCGGGACAGGAACGAACTTACCTGGCAATATGGCGTTAGGTGCAACCCGTAGTAGTGCATATGCGAATGATGCCGGTCATATCATCGGTTCCGAGTTGCATGCACTCGGCATCAATGTCAACTTCGGTCCGGATCTTGATGTCAACAGCAACCCTGGAAATCCCGTCATCGGTGTCCGCTCGTTCTCGAGTGATCCGGCGCTCGTCGGCACGCTCGGTTCCGCTTTGATGAAGGGGATTCAGGATGAAGGCGTCGCAGCGACTGCCAAACACTTCCCGGGTCACGGCGATACGGCGACCGATTCCCACTATGGCTTGCCGGTCGTCGACCGGTCCCTGCAGGAACTAGAACAAGTCGAGCTCCTCCCGTTCAAGCGAGCTATTGCTGAAGACATCGATATGGTCATGACGGGACATATCGGAATGCCGCAAATCGAACCCGAAGTCGTCACGTCGAAAAACGGTACTTTCCCGTTACCTGCGACGTTATCGGATGACGTCATCACGGGCGTACTGCGCGAAAAGCTCGGCTACGATGGCATCGTCATCACGGACGCATTGAACATGCAGGCGATCGTCGACAACTTCACAGAATCAGAAGCAGTCTTAAAGACGTTTGACGCTGGAGTCGACATCGCGCTTATGCCGACGATTCTTCGTTCCAAGCAAGATGTCGAAAAGCTCGACCAGATTTTTAAAGACGTGATCGCAGCGGTTAAAGACGGTCGTCTTTCAGAGAAACGAATTGATCAATCGGTCGAGCGAATCCTGACCCTGAAGGCAGAACGCGGAATATGGAACGGTACGACTGATTCGACATCACTAGCTGAAAAAATCGCGCAAGCGAACCAAATCGTCGGCAGTCCCGAGCATAAAGCAAAAGAACGCGCGATGACGGAAGCCGCAGTCACACTCGTGAAAAATAATCAGCGGACGTTACCATTCAAGCCGAAAAAGAATGCCAACGTCCTTGTGATCGCTCCTGCGGCGGATCAGACGGACAGCATGAAAAAGACGATCGCTTCCCTACCTAAGAATCGGAACTGGCACGTGACGACAGCGAATTACTCGGCTACTACGCTACCGCTCGACCAAAACCCGATATTACGGGCGCAACTCGATGCAGCAGATTACATCATCGTCGGTTCCAACGTCAACACGAGTGCTAAACTACTACCTAACGCACCAGAACAAGCGATTCCGGCTTCGATCTTCCGCTATGCGAAACAAACGGAGACACCATCCGTCCTGCTCAGTCTCCGTAACCCATACGATGTTGCTGTTCAACCGGACGCACCGGCACATGTCCTCGTCTATGGCTTCAAAGGTGATCCGAACGGTCCAGACTCCGAAGCAGGCAATCTAAAATCAGCGGGACCGAACCTGCCTGCAGGTATCCGCGCGATCTTCGGAACGTTCAAACCGCAAGGCACTTCACCGGTTGATGTGCCGGTCTTTCAGAACGGTGTCTTTACCGACAAACTGCATCTCGAATTCGGTGACGGCTTTAAAAACTGGAAAAAATGAGGACATGATACACAAAAGACCGAAGCTCCTTAAAGGATGCCTCGGTCTTTTAATGATGGATATGCAGATTCGGCTTCTGCTTTCGCACGCTCGTAGACACGATGAAGTGAATAAGTCAACGAAGCGTAGAGGACGACGACCAGGACAGTCGCGATGGAACTCCCCGTTGTAAAACCGAACTGAAGCAACCCCTGAAAATTCTGAATCGTAGCATATGTTCCGTACACCGCCATCAGGATGGGAATGATGTACCCAACAAATCTCACTTTTACTTTTCCAAGCACCTGCTGCACGACATATGCCGCGAGGATCACGAGTGCGATGACGACGATTTCCATTCCAATCCCTACTTTCACTAGATGGTATTCCTAATTCTACCACTTAGTGATTCAAGAAGATACCGCTCGTGCCGGAATCGTTTCGTAAACCGACGTAAACGTCTCTTCCGTCCATCCCATATGCCAAAACAGCAACTCATAATAACAGCTCGTCACGAAATGACGTTTCATCCGCTCGCGTTCCGTCGGGCTTGCTTGCTCCGCCAGCGCATCAAGCCGTGCAATCTGTTCAAAGACGACCTTTTCAAACCATTCCGAGCTGTACGTGTCGATCCATTGCTGATAGATTTTTTCTTCCGGTGTACACGTCAGTAATTGTTGCCCGACTTCATAATACAACCAGTAACATGGCAAGATGGCAGCAATCGTCTCTCCAAGCGTTCCTTCACTCGCATGATGCATGTGCGAGACGTACGCATATGCTGTCGGTGCCGGTTCAAATGCTTCAAGGTCTGCTGCCGTAATACCGAGCGGCTCAAAAAATGATTGATGTAAGCTCAGCTCTGCCTCGTAAGTCGAAGTCGCATGTTCGGCAAGTGTCGCGATCGTCGCAAAGTCGTCTGCTTTTGACGCTGCCTTTGCTTGAATCTTCGCAAAGTGTTTTAAGTAATAGGCATCCTGCATGACGTAATGCCGAAATTTCGAGAGTGGTAACGTCCCCTCTCCGATTCCTTGAACGAATGGGTGCGTAAAACTACTGTCCCAATACGCTTGTGCCGCTTGTTTGATTTCTTGTGTGAATGTCATGATCTCATCCTCCTCGTTTAGTTATGAAACGAAAAAACACCACCCCGAAACACACGGGCATGGCGCAAGAAGAACAAGACTTGACGCCACTTCCCTCCGTAAGTACGAACTTAATCAGGTTCAAAGGGTCCGAACGTCTTCGTTCGTCTCAGTCGGTCTACCGACTCCCCTAGTGGTCATTATTCGATTCAAATTCACTATAGCATGCTGAAAATGGAAGTCAAGTTGTCCTCTTTTCGCTATACTATGGAGTGTCAGAAGACGGATGCCGTCTCCATCTACAGACCGATTCCGAACTTCTTTCGTTCTCGTACACTAACTTTAGTACCTGATACTATAATTCATTCTGTTACTTACAAATTGGAGGATTTCATTATGCATACACCAACAAAAATCATAGCGTCAGCCGTTATCGCTTCTGCTCTATTACTCCCGACAGCCGCATCTGCCGAACAAGTCGTCGATAAGACGATCGTCACACTCGGGGAGTCGCTCGGCGCAAAGGATAAAGCTTGGGTGCTTTCCCGTCTCAATGCACCGGAAGGCATCACTCCGATCATCGCCACTTCTGCTGACGAAGAAAAATATCTCGGGAAAAACATTCCACAGTCGCAAAAAGGTGGCAATATGTATTCGTCGGCTAAGATTGAACTGACGGAAAAAGGTGATGGACTTTCCGTCTCGACGGAGAACATCACATGGGTGACAAAGGATATGTATCTCAACGCTCTCGTCACAGCGGGTGTCAAAGATGCCGATATCACGATCACTTCTCCCTACAAGGTGACCGGGACATCGGCACTGACAGGAATCATGAAAGCGTACGATCAAACTTCCGCTGAGACGGGAATTAAGTTAAGTGACGAACGCAAGGATTTAGCACAGCAAGAATTATCGGTCACATCAGACGTCGGAAAAACGGTCGGCACGGATAAAGTCGCTGACTTAATGAATGAGATCAAGGCTGAGATCGCCAATCAAAAACCGGAAACCAAAGTCGAGATCGAAAACCTGATCGTCCAAGTCATTCAAAACAACAATATCCAGTTGTCTGACGCACAAATGGACCGGTTGACGAATCTATTCAATCAAATGGAGCAAGCGAACATCAACTGGGGACAAATCGAGAGTGGTTTGAAAAATGCGGGGCAAGACATCCATGCCTTCGCAACATCAGAAGAAACGAAAGGGTTTTTCGCTAAATTATTCGATGGACTCAGTGACTTCTTCAGTTCAATCGCTGGTGTGTTCAAATAATTCAGACTTCCGTAACTGACAAAAAAATAGTAAACTAGAGATATCTGAAACGAAAGGTGGTGTGAAAAGATGGACTTTGCCGCGTGCAAACACTGGTTGATGGAACAATTGTATCTGTTGCGCGCGATTTTTCATGGAATGGCGTTCTAAGGCACCCGTCTGCCCTTTTTTAGAACTTCATGATTGAAAAATACAGCAAAGCGCATCTTTCACACGTGATGGAGAGTGCTATTTGCGCTCTCCTTTTTTTGATGCGCGCGAAAGGATCAATTGATTATGATGATTTGCGACATTCAACACCTAACCAAACAATTCGGAGGCGAGACGATCTTAACGGATGTTTCCCTCTTCTTAAACGAACACGACCGTGTCGGTCTAATTGGACGAAACGGGAGCGGTAAGACGACATTACTCCGCTTGCTTGCTCGTCTTGAGCAACCGGACGGTGGTGTCATCTATCAAAAGAGCGGTTTGACGATCGGCTATTTGGAACAACTTCCTGTATATAGTGAGACGATGACCGGACTCGACGTCCTTTGGACAGCGTTTGAAGACATCCTCGCGATCCGTTCTCGGATGCAACAGTTGGAGCAAATGATGGCGACAGCACCAGAGAATCTTGATGCGTTACTCGCACGATATGCGGAAGCGACGAATGCGTTCGAACAAAAGGATGGCTATCTACTCGACTCGAAAATCGAGCGCATGGTGAACGGGTTACACCTTCGTCCGTTACTCACTCGTCCTTTCCACCAGTTGAGCGGTGGTGAACAGACGAAGATTTGTCTCGGTCGCATGTTACTCATGGAGCCAAATTTGCTCATTCTTGACGAACCGACGAACCATCTTGATTTAGCTGCCGTGGAATGGCTGGAGCAGTTCTTACGGGACTACACAGGAACCATCCTGCTCGTCTCTCACGACCGGGTCTTCTTGGACGCCGTCGTCACCTCGATCGTTGAACTCGAGGACGGTGAACTGACGACCTATATAGGGAATTACAGCGCGTTCGTCGTCGAACGAGAACGTCGCTTGATGGAACAGTTCCACGCCTACCAAGAGCAACAGAAAAAAATAAAGAAAATGAAGGAAGCGATTCGTCGACTCCGGCAATGGGCAAACGAAGCGTCTCCACCGAGTGAGAAATTATTCCGTAAAGCAAAATCAATGGAACGAGCACTGGAGCGGATCGAACGGATTAAACGACCACAACTCGAAGCCAAAACCGCTGATGTCTCCTTCTCTTCCACTGATCACACGAGCCAAGTCGTCTTTCGCGCTGAAGAACTCTCGTTTGCTTACGGAACCCGCCACATTTTTGATGACGTCTCGTTCGAGATCATGGCACAGGATCGGATCGCGATCGTCGGAACGAATGGAAGCGGGAAATCGACGTTGCTCTCACTGCTGCTTGACGAATTATCACCAGAGGCAGGCACACTCACGCGTGGACCATCGAATCGGATCGGTTACCTGTCCCAGCATGCCCATTTCGAAGAGGACGCGCGGTTAATCGACTGGTTTAGAGACCGAATTGCCGTTCCAGAAGCAGAGGCCCGCCATATCCTAGCCCGGTTCCTGTTCTTTGGACCAACTGTCTTTCGGTCCATTTTGTCACTGAGCGGAGGCGAACGTGTGCGATTGCAACTCGCCGTCCTCGTTCATTCGTCGATCAATGTATTAATTTTCGACGAGCCGACGAATCATCTCGATATTGAATCAAGAGAGACACTCGAAGAAGCACTCGAGAACTTTTCTGGTACATTGATTGCCGTCTCACACGACCGCTATTTCTTGAATCGTCTTTTTCCGCAGATCTTGTGGCTCGAAAATGGTTTGACGCGTTATCATGGTACGTATACGTATGCACAACAGAAGCGTACTGAGTTCGCTATATCTTCTTCACTTCACGTAACCCCCAAAAAACCAAAACGCTTGTCACAACACGAGTTGGAAGTGCAGATCGAGCGGCTTGAACAGAAATTAGCAAAACGTGAAAAATCGACTGATACCGTTTCTAAAAGTATCCAACAGCAACTCGATGACCTATACGAACAGCTGCTACAATATGGATGATTCAGCTTTCCTTGACTGTCACTCTCGATACCGAGAGTGACAGTTTTTTCGTTCACCTACAAGGCTTTTAACTCCTAACATTTAGCTAACTTTATTAAGTTTTAAAATTTTATTTTATTTTGTTGTTGCTTATTGTCTGAAAATTCGTATAATTTAGCGTATAGCTTTTATTATTCTTTGGGAGGAATACACCATCATGAACGCCATTCAGCAAGTCATTCAAGGAAGTGTCGATTACGCCAACAATATTTTATGGTCGTATGTATTAATCGCCGTATTGATCGGCGGCGGGATCTACTTCACGATCCGAACTGGCTTCATCCAATTCACTTACTTAAAAGAGATGTTCCGCGTCACGCTCGATAAAAGTGAACAAACAACAGACGATAAAGGAGAAAGCATCACTTCTCTCCAGTCATTCTTCATCGGTGCTGCGACACGGATCGGTACAGGTAACCTTGCCGGTGTCACGATTGCTGTCACACTCGGCGGACCGGGTGCCGTATTTTGGATGTGGATGGTCGCTCTTCTCGGTGGTGCGACAGCGCTCATCGAAAGTACACTGGCTCAAGTTTATAAAGTGCGCGATACGAAATCGAACGCGTACCGTGGTGGTCCTGCCTACTACATCGAAAAGGGCTTAAAGAACCGGGCTCTCGGAATCGTTTTTGCAATCTTGATTGCTGTTACATTCGGTCTCATTTTCAACTCCGTTCAATCGAACACGATTGCCGCTGCCTTTGACAATGCGTTCGGTATTAACACAGCTATCGTCGGTGCTGCACTCGTCGTCTTGACGGGACTCGTCATCTTTGGTGGTGTACATCGCGTTGCGAAATTCTCTGCAATCGTCGTTCCTATCATGGCAGGTCTCTACTTGATCGCTGCTCTTTATGTCGTCGTCACGAATCTGACGGAACTTCCTGGTGTATTCGCAATGATCTTTAAAAGCGCCTTCGGAATCGAGCAAGCAGTCGGTGGCTCGGTCGGTGCTGCAATCTCACTCGGTGTCAAACGCGGATTGTTCTCAAACGAAGCCGGGATGGGTTCTGCTCCGAACGCTGCTGCTGCTGCTGAAGTTTCACACCCAGCAAAACAAGGTTTCTTACAAACACTCGGTGTATTCCTTGATACGTTGATCGTCTGTACAGCGACAGCAACGATCATTCTCCTCAGTGATAGTTATGCTGCTGGAAATGGCGAAGGAATCGGCATGTTGCAAAACGCGCTCTCCGAAGAATTTGGTGCAATTGCTCCACCATTCATCGCACTCAGCGTCTTCTTGTTTGCTTTTAGTTCAATCGTTGGTAGTTACTACTATGGTGAGACAAACATCGAGTTCATCAAACAAAGTCCTGCAGCCGTCTTCGGTTTCCGGATTGCGACAATGGGCTTCGTCTTCATCGGATCTGTTCTCAGCCTAGGTATGGTATGGAGCTTTGCCGATCTCTTCATGGCAGGCATGACATTGATTAATATGACGGCGATCCTCCTCTTAAGCGGCATCGCCCTCAAAGTCATTAAAGATTATCAGGAACAACGGAAGCAGGGACTCGATCCTGTCTTCTCAGCAAAAGCACTCGGGATCGAAAATACAGAGTGTTGGGACGTTGAAGAAGAAGCACGTCCTGCTGCTGGTGAAGTGCCGCCATCACAATAATTTAACTCTGAATTCAAACTTCAGCACCGAGGAAGCCATGCGCTTACTCGGTGCTTTTATTTGTCAAAAAAATTTGGATTATGTTTTCATCGGACAGGGAAAAAGTCAACAGATTGTCCTGAAGGAGGAATTCATCTTGTCTCAAGCCATGTTGATCATCAATCCGTCTTCTGGTAAAGAACTCGGAAAAAAACACGCGACGCTCGCTGAAGAGACGCTTGCTATTCGCTTTGAAACCATCGACGTTCGGTTCACGGAAAAAGAACACGATGCGACAGAATTTGCACGTCATGCTGCCCAGTCTAATTATGACGCTGTCATCGCCATGGGAGGTGACGGAACGGTCAACGAAGTCATCACTGGGATCGCTGAGCAAACGCATCGCCCAACACTCGGAATCGTCCCACTCGGAACGGTCAATGACTTATCGCGCGCATTACACATCCCGACAGATCCCGAAGAGGCGATTCAGATTCTAGCTGACGCCCCTGCCCGACCGCTCGATATCGGTAAATATGATGACCATTACTTCATGAACGTCATCGCTGTTGGTCTGATTGCAGAAGCCGTCGAGGAGGTCAGTGTCGAACAAAAAACGTCACTTGGATCGGTCGCTTATTTCATTGAAGGTCTAAAAGCCTTCAAGGATCATAGCCCCTATCCGATTGAAATTGATTCTGCTGAGAAACAATTTGATGGAGAAGCGCACTTGTTGATCATCGCCTTGACGAATTCCGTTGGTGGGTTCGAATCCTTTGCAGAAGACGCAAAAGTCGATGATGGACTGCTGCATGGGTTTATCATTACGAAGCTTGGATTCTTTGATGCGCTCCAAGCATTACCTAAACTCATCACGGGTGGATTATCAAAAGCCGATCAAATCGAACACTTCACGACGACACGTGTCGAAATTCGCTCGAAAGAAGAATTGCCGATTAATGCCGATGGGGATACAGCAGGTCATGTTCCCGTTACCGTCGAGGTGCTCCCGCAACATTTAACTGTGTTTTCACCATCTTCTAATGAATAATAGTATAGGTTCATCGAAAAAAGAACTGACTCTTCGTCAGTTCTTTTTTACTTATTAATCCATTACAATATATGTTAACAAAGCGTAATTTTGAAACATATTTGAAATATTTTCGTGTTATTGACGATGATATAATCATCTCAGGCGAAAAATCATTCTTTAAAATAAATAATTATACATAAAATCTTACAATTTTGTAATGATCCGTTCTGTCGCTTCAGATTTTTAAGGAGGAAATACACTCAATGAAACGTTTACTTACAACAATGACAATGACAGCTTTGGTAGTTTCAGGTTTTGCAACAACGAGTGCTTCGAAAGTTGAAGCTGCAACGACATATAAGGTAAAGGTCACAGCAGACGGGCTTCGTGTCCGTACAGGTCCATCAACAGCTTATAAAATCGTCGGTAGCGTCAATACAGGACAGACATTCAATTATCTCGGTGTTTCCGGTTCATGGACGAAAATTTCTTACGGTGGCGCATCACGCTATGTTTCTTCTACATATGTTAAAAAGTACAGTACGACGACTTCGTCAAAAGCAACGACTGGTTTCTCACGTCCAGCAAGTGGTCCAATCACGCAAGGATATGGTGCTGCAAGTGGCGTTTACGGTTATACGTTCCATAACGGCATCGATATCGGTGCTCCAACAGGCACACCTGTCTATGCATCGGCTGCCGGTAAAGTCATCACATCCCGTTATTACGGCGCATACGGAAATCATGTCATGATGACACATACCGTCAACGGCATCCAATATACGACGGTATATGCACACTTAAACAGTCGCTCTGTCTCAGTCGGACAAACGATTGCTAAAGGATCGAAAATCGGTACGATTGGTGCAACAGGTAACGCATTCGGTGCGCACCTCCACTTCGAAATGCATCGCGGTCCTTACGTCTACAGCGGAACGTCTGCTGCAAACAGTGTCAATCCGCTCAATTACTTCAACTAAGCTTGATTCACCGGACTTCTCCCCATGAGAAGTCCGGTTTTGTGTTTCAGATGAAATCTCCTGACGGGAGTGGTACGGTATGATTATGAGTCTAATCCACAACGGAGGCGAAACACATGAAACGAACGATCCCCTTTCTTTTATCAGCGACGTTTGGTGCAACGTTACTTGCCGGATGTCAAGATCAGCCGACACCTGAAGAACGTCTTGATGCCTACATCAAACTTTGGGAAAAACAAGATTACGATAAAATGTATACGTACGCGAGTACGGCTACTAAAAAGGAATACGGAAAAAAAGAATTCATCGAGCGGACAAAACAGTTGTCGAAAACACTTGATATCAAAAAGTTATCCGTCGAGCGAAAAAAAGCAGAGGAAGCAACAGATGACAAAAAAGCGTCCCTTCCCGTACAAATCTCCTTTGATACGGTTGCAGGAGCCGTTGCTTATGATAAACAAGTCCCGTTAACATTCGAAAAACAAGGAGAAACAGAAAACTGGTTCATTGACTGGGACTCTTCGTTTGTTCTAAAAGACTTTAAGAAAGAAGACAAGGTTCAGTTACAAACCGTAGAAGGCAAACGTGGCGATTTACTCGACGCGAACGATAAACCGCTCGCGACCTCCGGTAAAGGATATGCTGTCGGCGCAACTGCAGGACAACTTAAAGATGTCGCACAAGTTGCCGAGTTGCTCGACCACCCTACCTCATCGATCGAAGATTCCTTAAAAGCAAGTTGGGTCAAGGACGGACAATTCGTTCCGCTCAAAACACTGACCGACGAAGCAACGGTTGCGAAATTGCGTGACATTGCAGGTATCAGCGTCAAAGAGACGGAAGTCCGAACATATCCACTCGGGAAGGCCGCTTCACACTTGATCGGTTATATCGGTTCGGCGACAGCAGACGAGATTAAAGAATCAAAAAATAAAATCCAGGCTGGCGAACAGATCGGGAAACGAGGTCTCGAACAAGTCCTCGATGATCGCTTACGCGGAAAAGCCGGAGCTTCGATCATTCTACAAAAGAAAGACGGATCAAGCGTCACTGTCGCTGAAACGAAACCGACAGACGGTGAAGACATTCCGTTGACGATTGATGCTACGCTTCAGAAAAAGACGTATGACACGATGAAAGAAGATCCAGGAACGGCATCAGCAATCGATCCGCGGACTGGTGAGACGCGTGTCTTACTCAGCTCCCCAGGATTTGATCCTTCTGAATTCATGTCGGGCATCTCGCAAGCACGACTCGATGAACTGACGCAGGATCCGGATCAACCATTGTTGAATCGATTCACGAGTGCCTTCGCACCCGGTTCGACCCAAAAACCCCTGACGGCCGCGGTTGGCTTAAAGAGTGGAACACTTGACCCGGAAAAAGCCTATACGATCAATGGACTGAAAAATAAGATCGATGGTTTTAACGTCACGCGGATTCATGAGACGCCAGCACCCGTTAATCTGCACAATGCGCTCGTGTATTCAGATAACATCTATTTTGCCCGCTCCACACTCGAACAGGTCGGAACGAAGGCGTTCACGTCTGGTCTTGAAGCACTTGGCTACGGAGAGGAGCTACCGTTTACGTATCCGTTACGCGCTTCTCAAATCTCAAACGACGGAACGATTGCTTCTGATGGACAGCTAATGGATACGTCTTATGGACAAGGACAGATGCTGACGAACATTCTCCATCTAGCGTCGATGTATGAAATTTTCTTGACTGATGGAACGATTTATCGTCCGACTCTTTTACAAGAGGAAAAAACGAAGCAGGTCTTCAAAAAGGATCTGCTGGATGCGAAAGACGCGAAGATGATTCGCGATGATCTTTATGACGTCGTTCATAACGGCTATACGCTCCCTGCTGACATCAAGGAAGTCGATGTTGCCGGTAAGACCGGAACGGCTGAATTGAAAAAAGCAGGTGAAACCGATGGAAAAGAGAATGGCTTCTTTGTCGGTTACGACAACGACAAAAAAGATCTTCTTGTTGCCATCATGATCGAATCGGTCGAAAAAGAAGATCGCGGCAGTCCGTATGTATCGGGACTCGTCGCCGAAGTACTCAAACAAAATCGATGATTGGAGTGATTGTTTGATGATCCGCACGAGCCGTACTTCAGACCTCTCTGCCCTGCTTTCCTTGACGGCAGAGACGTTCGAGCATCATAAGCGGTTATCACCACATTTTCATCCGGATGTTTTGACGCCTTACACACTGGAGTCCTTAGGACAAATGCTCGATTCAGAACAACACCTCTGTCTGACGTCGCTCGACGGAGACGACATCACCGGTTACTTGTTTGGTAAGTGGACGGCACCAGCACCTGATCGGTTCAAGCCCGTTCGGATCCTGAACGTCACCGACGTTGGTGTCAATGCTTCCCATCGTTCATCCGGAATTGGTCGTCAGTTGATGCAGGCGGCAGAAGAACTCGCGCTCGAGCGAGGTGTGGCTGCAGTTCGATTGAACGTCTGGGCGGTCAACGACCGTGCCGCAACGTTTTATGAGGAACTTGGATTCGAACCGCTGTATACCAACTTGCAGAAGTCGCTCGTTCAACAGTGACAGCTATACGAATAAGGGACTGACTCAAAAGTCAATCTCCATAAAATAAGAGTGGCAGAATGATGATCTGCCACCCTTTTCTCGTAAAAAATGACGCGTTTCACGCCACTCCTACAGGAAAAAGCGCATTTATGCGCTGCAGAGACAAACAAGACCCGCTTTCCAGCCTGAATAAGGCAGGAAAACGGGCTTGTGTCTCGCCTGAGGAAAGGGCGTGAAAAGACGCGCCATTCTTTTTTGAGTCAAATCCTTTTCATTAATGCGACGGCGTCGCCGCAAGACGTGCTGCCATCAACTGTTGAATCGTTTCTCGATCTTTTTGATGGAGTAAGTCGACGATTTTACTGCCGACGATGACACCCGAGACTGGTCGGCTCAATTGTTTGACGTGTTCCGGTGTACTGATCCCGAACCCAGCAAGGACCGGTACTGGACTGTTTGCTGCGACGTTCGCTAAGTGGTCTTCGAGCGCCGTATCAAACGTCGTCTGTCCACCTGTCGTGCCATTGACCGTGACCGCATAGAGGAATCCTTCACTTTTATCGGCAATCTTTTGAATCCGCTCCATCGGACTCGTCAAGGAGACGAGCTGGACGAGCGCGATGTTTGATTTGTCTTCTTGTTCAAAGAACTGTTCGCTCTGCTCAAGTGGCAAATCAGGAATGATCAGTCCGTCGACCCCGACTTCACGACATGTCGCTAGAAACGCCGTTAATCCGTAGCGGAAAATCGGATTCAAGTACGTCATCAAGACGACCGGAACATCGACGGTCTGACGAGCAACGCGAACTGCCTCGAGGACATCCTTCAGTCCAACGTTCGCTTCTAGTGCCCGGAGTCCCGCTTCTTGAATGACCGGACCATCAGCGACAGGATCCGAAAACGGAACACCAACTTCAATCGCTGTCGCTCCGGATTCAGCGAGAAACGACAGGATTTCCGGGAGTTGATCGATTCCTCCATCTCCCCCCATGACGTACGGAATGAAGGCTTTCTCCCCTTTGCTCGTAACGGTACGAATGGCTGTTTCTAATCGCATCACGCTTCCCCCTTTAGTGCGTTTCTGACAGTGACAACGTCTTTGTCGCCCCGTCCTGATAAACAGATGACGAGAATCTCTTCTTTGTCCATCTCTGCAGCGAGTTGAGTCGCGTAGGCAATCGCGTGTGCCGACTCAAGTGCCGGGATGATTCCCTCCTTGCGACTCAACAGCTGAAGTGCTTCGAGTGCTTGTTCATCGGTCACCGCTTCATATTGGACGCGACCGATATCTTTTAGCAAGCTATGCTCCGGTCCGACACCCGGGTAATCGAGTCCAGCTGAGATCGAGTGCGCTTCTTGTACTTGACCATGCGCATCCTGTAAGAGATACATCATCGAGCCGTGCAAGACACCGACCTCTCCTTTTGTCATCGTCGCTGCGTGTTTCTCTGTGTCGATTCCGCTGCCCGCCGCTTCAATGCCATACAATTTTACATCTGTATCATCGATGAACGGGTGGAACATCCCGATCGCGTTACTGCCACCGCCAACACAAGCGACGATCGCCTCTGGCAGACGCCCCTCTTTTTCGATGATTTGGCGTCGTGTCTCTTTTCCGATGACCGCTTGGAAATCACGGACGAGTTGCGGGAATGGGTGTGGTCCGAGAACAGAACCCATCAAGTAATGCGTGTCTTCGACATGTTTGACCCAGTAACGGAGTGCTTCATTGACGGCATCTTTGAGTGTCCGACTGCCTTGTGTGACCGGGATGACGGTTGCTCCAAGTAACTCCATCCGGAAGACGTTCAATTCTTGACGACGCACGTCCTCTTCTCCCATGAAGATGACACACTCGAGGTCGAGCAAGGCACAAACCGTCGCTGTCGCGACACCGTGTTGTCCTGCCCCTGTCTCAGCAACGATTTTCCGTTTCCCCATCCGTTCAGCCAGTAATGCTTGACCGATCGTATTGTTGATTTTATGGGCACCAGTATGGTTCAAGTCTTCTCGTTTCAAATAGATTTTTGCGCCACCGATCGTTTGCGTCAAATGTTCGGCAAAATATAGTGGTGTTTCACGTCCGACGTATTCTTTCAACAATTCATCCATCCGCGCTTGAAACGCTGGATCTTCTTTTACCGTTGCGTATGCTTCTTCGAGTTCGATTACCGCGTGCATCAATGTTTCCGGGATGTAGCGTCCTCCGTATTTACCGTATTGTCCGAGTGTGTCCGGTTGTGCGTAGCTCATGCTTCTCTCTCCTTTATGGCATCTGCGAATGCCTGCATTTTGATGGAATCTTTCCGTCCGTCCGTTTCGATGCCACTTGAGACATCAACGGCGAACGGGTGATATCGTTTGATTGCTTCTCCGACGTTTCCTGCTGTCAAGCCACCGGCAATGAACAGTGGACGATCGGCTTGAATCTCTTGTGACCAGTCGAATGTCTCGCCACTTCCAGCAACCGGTGCGTCGACGAGCAGGTAGTCCGTCTGTTGTTCTACTTCTGCGATGTCCGTCACCGGAATCGCTTGAATGATCGGAACCGGTAGCTTGCCGTCCGGGATCGTCCCATGAATTTGGACGAGATCCAGTTCTACCTGTTCGACCGCATCAATCACCTGTTGATAGGTCGGGGAGACGAAGACTCCGACGACCTGGACCGTACTTGGAATGTCGCGCCTAAGAAGCGCTGCCTCTTCTAGCGTGACCTGTCGTTTACTTTTAGCAAAGACGAAGCCGATGTAGTCCGCTAAGCGAACTGCCGCTTCGACATGTTCTCTTTCCCGGAGACCACAGAACTTAATCCGTGTCATACGCGAACGCCACTCACTTCTCGGATGAAGACTTGTGGATCGTCTGCCCGCATCAATGTCTCACCGACGAGAATCCCGTCTGCACCGGCAGCATGTAACAACTGTGCTTCCTCGACCGTCTTGATGCCACTCTCACTGATGTACCGGACGTCTGGTTGTTTCTGTTCGAGTAATCCGACCGATGTCTGTAAATCAACTTCGAATTTCTTCAAGTTCCGATTGTTGATGCCGATGATCTGCGCACCGATCGCCTCTGCCCGGCGTAATTCCTCTTCGTCATGGACTTCGACTAAGACCTCAAGCCCTTCCGCGTAAGCATACGCATACAAGTCAGCAAGCGTCTCCTGCTCGAGAGCGGCGACGATTAAGAGAATCAACCGTGCTCCATGTGCTTTTGCCCGGTCAATCTGAACCCGGTCGATCATGAAATCCTTACAGAGGACGGGGATGTCGACCGCTGCAGCGACTGCCGCTAAATCGTCCATCGATCCTTTGAAGTACGTCTCGTCCGTCAAGACAGAGATGACGGTCGCCCCACTCGCTTCATATTGTTTTGCCTGAGCGACGACGTCGACGTCGAGTGCGATGGCACCTTTTGATGGCGACGCTCGTTTGATTTCCGCGATGACGGATAACTCCGCTCCCGCTAGTCGTTGCTTAATCGACGGCTTCAATGCCTCTCGATCAATTCGTTCGACCCCGTTTAATTTTAATTGCAGGACTTCTGTCCGTTTCGTTTCGATGATGCGATCTAAGATATTCATCCGATTGCTTCCTCCCGTGTCATTTGTCGTAATTGGTTCAATCGTTCCATCGCCCGTCCTGAGTCGATGCTATCTGCTGCTAAAGCAATCCCTTCCTCAATCGTCTTCGCTCGATTTGCTGCAAAGAGGGCAATTCCGGCATTGAGTAGGACCGTGTCGCGATAAGCACCATGCTCACCACCAAGGACTTGCAGTAAAATCGCCGCATTTTCTTGTGCACTACCTCCACGGATCGCTTCAAGCGGTGCGGTCTTCAGTCCGACTTCCTCCGGATGAAGACTGAAGCGGATCAGCTCCCCTTCGTCGAGTAAGACGAGTTGGTTCGTTCCGGCAAGGGATGCTTCATCCATTCCATTCGCACCATGCAAGACGATTGCCCGCTTCCGCCCGAGTCGGTGCAATGTCAACGCCATCGTCTCGAGCATATCCTCCCGGTAAATTCCTAATAGTTGTGTCTTGAGTGGGACCGGATTCGTCAACGGGCCGATCAAGTTAAAGATCGTTGGAATCCGCAGATCGCGTCGGACCTTCATGATTTGCTTGACGCGTGGGTGCATCCGTTGCGCAAACAAGAAGGCGATTCCGTTCGACTCGAGCTGTTCTGCTAAACGTTCTGGTGTCGCATCAAGTGAAACCCCGAGTGCTTCGAGCACATCAGCGCTGCCTGTTTTACTCGAGACACTTCGATTTCCGTGCTTCGCGACTTTCATGCCGGCACCGGCTAGGACGAAGGCGGCTGTCGTACTGATGTTGAACGATTGTGAGCCGTCGCCTCCCGTGCCGCAGTTATCCATGAAATCGCCGGTGACCGGAATGTCGAGGGCGACCTCGCGCATGATTGAAGCGAGACCGGCTAGTTCTTCTGCAGTCTCCCCTTTTGCTTTCAATGCAACGAGAAAAGCGGCAATTTCGCTATCGGTCACGTCTTCTGCAAACAGTTCGCGTGCTGCCTGTTGCATCTCTTCATATCGTAAATGTTTTGCTTCTGCTAATTTCAATAACGTCTCTTTCATCGTTCGTCACTCCTTTGTCAATTCGATGAATCGTTTAATCATCTGCTGTCCTTGTGGTGTTCCGACGGATTCAGGATGGAACTGGATTCCGAACGTCGGATGCGTCCGGTGCTCGAGTGCCATGATCGTCCGGTCATCCGTTTCTGCTGTGATGACGAGCTCCGTCGGTAAGTCGTTTCGAGCGACGATCAGCGAATGATAGCGCATGACCTCTAACGTCCCTGTCATTTCGTCGAAGAGTTGTCCCGATTGTCGAATCATCGATGTCTTCCCGTGCATGATGACTGGTGCTTCGACGACATGTCCTCCGAATGCTTCGCCGATTGCCTGATGTCCGAGACAGACACCGAGAATCGGTACTTGACCCGATAATTGTCGAATGAGATCGATACAGATGCCTGCGTCAGCCGGGCGACCGGGACCGGGCGAGAGGATGATACCGTCCGGCTTCATCTCGCGTAGTTCATCGATGCTGACCGCATCGTTTCGAATGACGTGAACGTCCGTATAAACGGATGCGTATTGGTATAGGTTATAGGTAAAAGAATCATAATTATCAATTAGGACGATCATTTCCAAACCTCCAGTAGTGATTTCGCTTTGTGTAACGTCTCCTGGTACTCGAGGCGTGGAATCGAATCGTAGACGACACCAGCCCCTGCTTGAACAGAAGCGACACCATCCTTGATCACCATCGTCCGGATAGCGAGGGCGAAATCCATATTCCCCCGAACATCGAAATAGCCGACCGCCCCGGCATATACTTCTCGTTTCACCTGTTCGTACTGGTCAATCAACTGCATCGCTCGGATTTTCGGAGCTCCCGTGACCGTCCCAGCCGGTAGACAAGAGACGAGTGCGTCTGCGCCGGTCTTTCCGTCTGCTAACGTTCCTTCAACGACAGAAACGAGGTGCATGACGTTCTTGAAGCGCTCGATTTGCATGAATCGCGTCACCTCGACGGTACCGATTTGACAAATCCGACCGAGGTCGTTGCGTCCGAGATCGACAAGCATCCGGTGCTCGGCTCGTTCCTTCTCATCGTGAAGCAACTCCTCTGCCAGTCGTTCGTCCTCCTCTTTCGTCTTCCCCCGGCGGCGTGTGCCGGCAATCGGATTCGTCGTCACTCGATTCCCTTTGACTTGGACCAAACTTTCCGGGGATGCCCCGAGTACGATCGCTTCACCTAAGTCGATATAGAAGAGATAAGGGCTTGGATTGTCCTTGCGGAGCTTCCGGTAAAACTGGAACGGGTCACCTGAGAATGTCGCATCGAGGCGTTGTGAGAGAACGAGTTGGAAGACGTCGCCTTGGCGGATATGTCTCTTTGCTTGTTCGACAAGTCCTTCAAACGTCTCTTGATCCATCAACGGTTCATAGACAACATCCCGGAGAGGACGCTCGATATCCGTTCGCTCCCGTGGTTGCTCAAGTTGTGCTTTTCGTTCTGCTAGACGTTGACGTAATTCATCACGATCAGTGATGCCACCGAGCGACGTCTGAATCAAATGGACACGATGTTCGAGATGATCGAACAGGATGATTTGGTCGTATACGGCGAGTAGCGCGTCTGGTAGTTGGCGCGTTCGCTCTGGAACTGCTCCGAGTGTTTCATAGGCGCGCATCATGTCGTAACCGACATATCCGATCCCACCCGCTAAAAACGGAAGTTCCTCTTCGACGCCACCTCGGAGGATCATCTGTTGCATCAGCCGTACCGGATCACCCGTTTCCTGCGTCAATTGACCTGTCGTCAATTGTTCCCGTGTCACGGTTCGTCCCTCTGCTCGAATCATCTCCACCGGATCGACACCGATGATCGAATACCGTCCTTGATCCGTATGCGCGGAACTTTCAAGCAAACATTTCTGTGTTCCGCTCAGTTGTTGAAAAATCATGATCGGCGTCATCTCGTCGCCGTTTAGTTCAAGTTGTTCGATGATAAGTGTGTCTGTCTGAACCATCCCTGTTCGCCTCCTGGAATATAAAAAAATCCTCCACACAGCGTATGCTGTATGGAGGACGATGATCTCGCGGTGCCACCTCTCGATTGGAACGGTTCGACCGCTCCCACTCTGTCTGATGCGTCTAAAAATAAGAGACATCATAGCCTACGATAACGGGGGCATCCGTCGCGACCTACTTCTTCGTTCAGCCACGCTCTCATGAGACCATTCACGAAACCTCGCCGTACGGAAGTCGCACCATTCTTCCGCTCTCTGAAACGCCGATGTTGTCTCGCTACTTAACTCACTCTACGATTTGTTTGATTCGATTGTATACGAAAAGGGTCTTCTCGCCCATTCATGTAGAACATGAAGGACGGGAAGACCCGCGGTACCACCTTCGTTGACGATGCTGACACCGTCCCCTTTGAAACGAACCGGACCGTTGTCCTGATTCGTCGACCCCGATAACGGGAGGAACCCGTCAGAGCCTACTACCCATTGAAGGGATTCGGTCTGAAGCTCAGAAGGCCATTCGCTTGTTGCCCGATACTGATTCGCACCACCCATCAGCTCTCTTGAATCGTTTCACAAGTTACTTCTCTTCGTCTTTGCTATCGTGTGTTGAATTGATTCTTATATTACGATGCTTCTTCTTCCCTGTCAACTGGAAAAACTCAGTATAAGGAAAGTTGGTTCGGATCAATCGATTCGAGCGCTTGTTTGACAGTTTGTAGGAACTGTCCGGCTACGAGTCCGTCGAGCACCCGGTGGTCGATCGACATACAGAGGTTGACCATGTCGCGTGCTGCAAACATGCCGTTCACCCAAACTGGACGTTTGACGATTGATTCAACGGATAGAATCGCCGCTTGTGGGAAGTTAAGAATCGGTGCTGATTGGATCGAACCGAATGATCCCGTATTGTTAACCGTAAACGTCCCACCTTGCATCTCTGCAGATGACAACGTGCCGGCTTGTGCGCGTTTCCCGAAGTCATCAATCGCGCGTGCGATCCCCTTGATGCTTAGTTCATCCGCATTCTTGACGACCGGTACGAACAGAGCGTCCTGCGTCGCGACAGCAAGTGATAGGTTGATCGCTTTCTTTTGAATGATCTTATCTCCCGCCCATGTCGAGTTCATGATTGGATGTTTCTTCAATCCTTCGACTGTCGCCTTCATGAAGAATGGTAAGAACGTCAATTTGACCCCTTCTTGTTTGAAGAACGCATCTTTATGACGATTACGTGCTTCGACCAAGTTCGTGACATCAACTTCGATCATCAACCAAGCATGTGGCGCTTCGTGTTTCGCGCGAACCATGTTCGAAGCGATCGCTTGACGCACACCGGCAGTCGGAATCTCGATGTCGCCCGTTTCCGTCGGTTGTGGTGCACTGACCGGACGTTTTGGTGCGGGTGGTGCTTCTGCCGGAGGCGCTACCGGAGCCGCTTGCGCTTCCGGTTTTGGTTCCGTTGCTTGTGGTGTCGGGATCGATCCAGAGTCGATCAGTTTCAAGAGATCTTTCCGGGTAATCCGGCCGCCCGCTCCTGTACCCGTCACTTGTTCGAGATCTATGCCATGCTCACTCGAGAGTTTCAAGACCGCTGGTGAATAGCGTTTTTTCATCGATGTATCAGCCGACGTCGTTTCTTCGACAGCCGGCACTTCTTGTTCGGTCGCCGCGACTTCCGTCGATCCGCCGCTGACTTGCATCGTGACGATCGCGTCACCGACTTGCAACGTATCGCCTTCTTCTGCAAGCAATTTTTCAATCACACCATCAAATGAAGATGGGACTTCTGCCGTTACCTTATCGGTAATGACTTCTGCAATCGGATCATATTTTTTGACAGTATCGCCCGGTTTGACGAGCCACATCGAAATCGTTCCTTCAGTAACACTTTCCCCGAGTTGTGGCATCGTAAGTGTTTCAGTCTTCATCGGTCAGTTCCCCCTTAGTATGCGTGTAACGTCCGGATTTTATCTTCAATTTTCTCGCTTGAGATGTTGAAGAACTTCTCCATCGTCGGAGCGTATGGCATCGCTGGGACGTCTGGACCACAGAGTCGTTCGATTGGTGCATCGAGATCGAACAATGCTTCTTCTGCAATGATCGCCGACACTTCACTCATGACGCTACCTTCTTTATTGTCTTCCGTGACGAGCAAGACTTTCCCCGTCTTTTTCGCTGCTTCGACGACTGCTTCGCGGTCGATTGGATACACCGTCCGCAAGTCAAGGATGTGGACATCGATTCCGTCTTTTTCAAGGCGTGTTGCCGCCTCAAGTGCCATATGGACACATAGCCCGTAAGTGATGATCGTCACGTCTTCGCCCTCACGCTTGACGTCTGCTTTACCGATTTCGACCGTATAGTCGCCTTCAGGAACATCTCCTTTTAACAGACGATAGCCTCGTTTGTGCTCAAAGAACAAGACCGGATCATTCGAACGAATCGCTGCCTTTAGCAATCCTTTTGCGTCGTATGGATTCGATGGGATGACGATTTTCAGTCCTGGCGTCGAGTTGAACATCGCTTCGACCGACTGAGAATGATAAAGTGCCCCGTGAATACCACCGCCGAACGGCGCGCGGATGACGATCGGACACGTCCAGTCATTGTTCGAACGGTACCGAATCTTTGCTGCTTCACTGACGATTTGGTTGACCGCTGGCATGATGAAATCAGCGAATTGCATTTCAGCAATCGGACGCATTCCGTACATCGCAGCCCCGATTCCGACTCCGGCAATCGCACTCTCAGCAAGTGGTGCATCGATGACGCGCTCTTCTCCGAATTGTTCGAGCAATCCTTGTGTCGCTCGGAAAACACCACCACGGACACCAACGTCTTCACCGAGGATGAAGACCGACTCGTCGCGTTCCATCTCTTCTTTGATTGCACTATTGATCGCTTCGATTAAACTTAACGTCGTCATTTCGTTTCCTCCTCGTCGTACACGTAACGTAATGCATTTTCTGGCGCATCGTAAGCTGCTGCTTCCGCATAAGCTGTTGCTTCATCGACTTCTTTTTCCATCGCTTGTTCGATTTCAGTCGCTGACTCTTCTGTCAGGACGCCCATTTCGATCAGACGCGCCCGGAAGAGTTTGATCCCGTCACGTGCTTTTAAGGCATCGAGTTCTTCAGCAGAACGGTATGATTTATCGTCATCATCCGATGAGTGTGGCACGAGGCGTTCGACTTCAACTTCAATCAAGGTCGGACCTTCTCCCCGTAATCCGCGCTCACGTGCTTCCTTGACGACCTTATAGACAGCGAGTGGATCGATGCCGTCCACCGTATAACCAGGCATTCCGTAGCCGATCGCACGATCAGCGACGTGTTTCGCCGACAGCTGTTTCGAGAGAGGTGTCGAGATCGCGTATTTATTGTTTTCACAGAACAAGATGACCGGGAGCTTATGAATTCCGGCGAAGTTCGCCCCTTCATGGAAGTCTCCTTGGTTTGAAGAGCCCTCTCCGAACGAGACGTAAGCAACGAGTGGTTCCTTACGCATCTTCGCAGCAAGTGCGATCCCGACAGCATGTGGGACTTGTGTCGTAACCGGACTTGAACCCGTGACGATATTCAAGGCACGTGAACCGTAGTGTCCTGGCATTTGACGACCACCTGAGTTCGGATCTTCTGCCTTTGCGAATGCCGACAGCATGATATCGCGTGACGTTTGACCGAAGTGCAAGACGACGCCTAAATCACGGTAATACGGCAAAATGTAGTCCGTTCCTTTTTCAAGGGCGAACGCCGCACCGACTTGAGCCGCTTCTTGTCCTTGACATGAGACGAGGAAGGGAATTTTACCCGCTCGGTTCAACTTCCACATCCGTTCGTCGATCTTCCGCGCACGGACCATCGTTTCGAACATCTGAATCGCGTCCTGTTCCGTTAATCCGAGTTCTACTAATTCTTTGAATTCTATTTTTTCCATCCGTAATTCCTCCTTAGGCGTGAACCGCAAGTCCGTCGACGGCAAGTGCTGCTTCTCCGAATGCTTCTGACAAGGCCGGGTGCGGATGCACGAGCTGTCCGACTTCCCATGCCGTTGCATTGAGTACGAGCGCTAATCCACCTTCACTGATCAGTTCCGTTGCTTTTGGTCCGACGATGTGAACGCCGACAAGATCATCTGTCTTCGCATCGGAGACGAGCTTGATGAAGCCTGCCGCCTCTCCTTCGATCCGCGCTTTCCCTAATCCGTTGAACGAGAAGCTTCCGACCTTGACGTCCATTCCGGCACGTTTCGCTTCGTCTTCCGTCAAACCGACCGATGCCGCTTCCGGTACGCTGTAGATACAACGTGGTACGAACGCATACTCAAGTGGTGTCGTCGTTCCGTTTACAATCGCCTCGACCGCTTTGACACCTTCTGCTGACGCAACGTGCGCCAGTTGTAAGCGACCGATGACATCCCCGATCGCATAGATATGTTGATCCTTCGTCCGGAAATGGTCATCTACTTGGATGAAGCCATTTTCGACGACGATATTCGTGTTTTCAATCCCAATGCCTTCGACGTTCGCCATTCGACCGATTGCGACAAGCAATTTATCCGCTTCAAGCGTCGTTTGTTCTCCGTTACGGTCGATCGCGATCGAGACACCGTCTTCTGACATCCGGAACGTGTCACTTTGTGCAGCTGCGCCGGTATGAATCTTGACGCCCCGCTTTTTCAATTGACGAGCGACTTCACGACTGACTGCCGCATCTTCCGTCGGTAAAATCCGGTCGCTGAATTCGACGACCGTTACTGCGACGTCAAAATCCGTCAACATCGATGCCCATTCGACACCGATGACGCCGCCACCGATGATGACGATCGACTTTGGCAAATCTGCCATATCGAGTGCATCATCCGAGCTGAGGACATACTCTGAATCAAAAGCGAGTCCGTTCAATGGACGTGGACGTGATCCTGTCGCGACGATCAATTGACGCGGAAGGATCAACTCGCCTTCGCCTTCTTCCGGCTCAACGCTGATCGTTCCCGGCATCGGTGAAAAGATACTTGGTCCAAGAATCGAACCCCGACCATGAAAGACTTCAATCTTTCCTTTTTTCATCAGATGCTGAATACCTGCCTCTAATCCATCTACGATCTCTTGTTTACGTTGTTTGACCTGTTCGAATCGTAAAAACGATTCCGGTACGTCCACGCCATATGTAGCAGCGTGTTTGACCGTCTGATAGACTGCTGCTGATTTCAAAAAGGATTTAGATGGGATACAGCCACGATGTAAGCATGTCCCGCCTAATTTTCCTTGTTCCACGATTGCTACCGACTTCCCGGCTTGTGCCGCACGGATCGCGGCGACATATCCACCGGGTCCACCACCTAGGACAACGACGTCGAATTCTCTAGCCATGTTGGTTCGCCTCCATATTCCTTAACTTCTTCTTCCCCACGTAAGACACGCAACACTCCTTCTGCGAGCGCCTGCAACTCATCTTCACCAGGGCTACGTACGACTTGACCGAGGTGGGCGATACGTTCTTCGATCGCACGCGTCAACCGATCACTATAGGCAAGTCCGCCTGTTAGAATGATCGCGTCGATCTGACCGAACAAGACAGCACTTTGACCAGCGATCTCTTTTGCGATCCGGTACGCCATCGCGTCATATAACAATGCCGCTTTTTCGTCGCCCTCTTCAATCCGGCGCTCGATCTCAATCGCATCAAACGTTCCCAAGTGCGCGACAAGTCCGCCTGACCCAACGACCAGACGCTTCATCTCTTCAAGTTTATACTTGGTACTATAACATAGTTCTACTAGTTGACCAACAGGTAGCGATCCGCTTCGTTCTGGCGAAAACGGTCCTTCTCCATCGAGTCCGTTATTGACATCGATGACACGCCCCTCTTGGTGCGCACCGACCGTAATCCCGCCGCCCATGTGTGCGATGATCAGGCGCAGTTCCTCATAGGGACGTCCGATTTCCTTCGCATATCGTTTCGCGACAGCTTTTTGATTCAAGGCATGGAAAATACTCTTTCGTTCAAGTTCAGGTAAGCCTGTAATCCGCGCAATCGGCTCGAGTTCGTCAACGACGACTGGATCAACGATGAACGATGGGATGTCGAGTGTCCGAGCAATCTCATCCGCAAGGAGTCCACCGAGATTCGAGGCATGGACGCCAAAAATACCGCTGAGTAAGTCTTCTCGCATTTCCCGGTTAACGGCGTACGTACCGCTGACGAGTGGTCGGAGTAGTCCTCCGCGTCCTACGACAGCAGTAAGCGCTTTCAAATTAATCTGTTCTTCAGCTAACACTTCGAGTAACACATGACGACGCATCTCCAGCTGTGCTGGAAGCGGTCCTCCGACCGCCTCCGCTGGATGGCGTAACGTCTTCGTGAACACCTGGTTCGCTCCTTCGAAGATACCGATCTTCGTCGACGTCGAACCGGGATTGATCGTTAAAATACGTTCGCTCATGGATATCCTCCTCTGATCAGCCGCGTGATCCTAGAATGTTTTTATCACGACGCAGGAACTGACTGCGGGCACTACGCATCGTCGCGATGCGCTCTTCTGCCATTTTCTCAGCCGCACGGTATGTCGGTAAATGATCGCGTTTTGCGATTTCGAACACTTTCGTGACTGCATCATAGACGAGTTCAACTTTTTTCATGGCACGATCACGGTTGTATCCGTCGAGTTCATCGGCAACGTTGATGACACCACCGGCATTGATGACGAAGTCTGGTACGTATAAAATATCGCGTTCTTCAAGCATGTCACCGTGACGGTCTTCTTTGAGTTGGTTATTTGCCGCACCGGCGATGATCTTAACTTTCAATTGTGGAATCGTCTCGTCGTTTAATGTCGCACCGAGGGCACATGGCGCAAAGATATCCGCTTCGACACTGTAGATGTCTTCTGGTGCGACGATCAAGGCACCAAATGCTTCTTCTGCACGTTGAAGTGCTTCTTGGTTGATGTCCGTGACGATCAGTTTCGCCCCTTCTTCATGTAAATGACGGCATAGATTAAAGGCAACGTTACCGACACCTTGGATCGCAATCGTTTTTCCACCAAGTGAATCTGTTCCGTACACTTCTTTTGCCGCTGCTTTCATCCCACGGTAGACACCGTATGCCGTAACCGGTGATGGGTTCCCACTTGATCCGAATGCTGGGCTGACACCAGTAACGAAATCTGTCTCCATGTGGATGTAATCCATGTCTGCAACTGTCGTATTGACATCTTCTGCTGTGATGTAACGACCGTTCAGTGACTGGACGTAACGTCCGAATGCCCGGAAGAGTGCTTCTGACTTTTGTGTCTTCGCATCGCCGATGATGACCGCTTTACCACCACCAAGGTTTAATCCAGCGGCTGCGTTCTTATATGTCATCCCTTTTGATAAACGAAGCGCATCAATCAACGCCTCTTCGTCTGATGCATAGTTCCACATACGAAGTCCACCGAGTGCCGGTCCGAGTGTCGTGTCATGAATCGCGATGATTGCTTTTAATCCTGATACTTTATCGTGGCAAAAAACGACTTGTTCATAATCTTCCATCTCCATTGTTTCAAAGATGCTGAAGCGTGATTCTACGTTTGTTTCGACCATTTTAAGTTCCTCCTCAGATTGTTTGTTTTACTTTTTTCGTCTGTTGAGCATTTAATAGCGCAAAGGCTAGTGAGTACATTTTTGCTTCTGCTGTATCGGCACGGCTTGTTAAGACGACCGGAGCCCGCGCTCCGACAAGAATCGCCGCAACCGAGGCATGTGCGAAATACATGAGTGATTTGTAGATGACGTTTCCGACTTCGATTTGCGGAACGACGAGTAAATCCGCCTGACCTGCTACATCTCCCGTCAATCCTTTTTGCTGGGCAGCGACGAGATTTACGGCATTGTCGAGTGCGAGTGGTCCGTCTACAAGGCAATCCTTGATTTGACCGCGTCGGTTCATTTGCGTCAGCAGGGCGGCATCAATCGTCGCCTGCATCGTTGGATTGACGACTTCGACAGCTGCTAAGACTGCGACTTTCGGTAAGCCGTATCCGAGGGCACGTAAGGCGGAGACACCGTTTTCGATGATCTTCACTTTGTCTTCGAGTGTCGGTTGGATGTGAATCGCTGCATCGGTTAATCCGATCGCTGATTCACGCCCCGGTACTTCGAACAAGGCGACATGCGACAAGACATTCCCTGAACGCAAACCCGTTTCTTTGTTCAAGACAGCTTTCATGAACGTAGCTGTCGGAACAAGACCTTTCATCAAGACGCTCGCATCCCCTTTGCGAACGGCATGAGCAGCACGTTCTGCCGCTTCTTGCGATGTAGAAGTATGCGTGATCACGAACTGTGACTCTCGTAATGCTCGTTTTTGAATCATCTGCTGAATCCGTGTCGCATCCCCGAACAAATGAAAACGCGCTAAATCGTTCTCAATTGCTAATGCGACAGCATCCATCACTTCTTCGTCATCCGCAGCTGCAATCGCAACGACGGAATCTTCGAGTCGAGCTGCCTGCTCGACCATTTCACTGAATCTCACCATATTCCCCCCTCACCTGTCATACATAAATAGTAATAGCAATTTTCGTGCCAATTCAAAAGAGACGGTAGGTTAAGCAAGAACGTCTTTAATTTTGCACGCTTTTGCATTTTTTGCAATATATTGCACGCAAAAATTTGCGCTTCATGAGTAGATGTTAAATCGTTCCACTTTGTAATAAAGTGCCCGAAGAGAAATTCCGAGTTGTTTCGCTGCTTCTGTTTTGTTGCCATTAAAGGCAGTAAGCGCTTCCCGAATTAATCGTTCTTCAACGTGTGACATCTCGTCCGATAAATGTTTGATTTCCTTTTTCTGTCTCGCCGCGACTTTCGTGGTTTGTGGCACGACAAGCTGCAGATGACCTTTTCGCAAGACGGTTTCTGTTTTATCCGTAAAAATTAACGCGCGACCGATGACATTTTCAAGCTCGCGGACATTTCCTTTCCACGGTTGCTTCTTCATTGCTTCGAGTACATCATCTGAGATCCGTCCGACCGATCGTCCATAACTTTGATTCAATTTACGGAGTAAGTGTAAGGTCAACGGTGCGATATCATCCGATCGCTCACGTATTGCCGGTATGTGAATCGGTAAACGATTAATCCGGTAGTAGAGATCTTCTCGGAACTCATTCATGATGATCTTTTGTTCGAGATTCGCATTCGTCGCCGCGATGATCCGAACATCAACCGGAATCGCCTTCGTTCCACCGACGCGAACGACTTCATTTTCTTGTAACACCCGTAACAGTTTGGCTTGGACGTCGAGTGGCAGTTCGCCGATCTCGTCTAAGAATAGCGAACCTCCATGTGCTTCTTCGAAGTACCCGCGCTTTCCGCCACGCCGCGCTCCTGAGAACGCCCCTTCCTCGTACCCGAATAGTTCACTTTCGAGTAACGTCGGTGCGATTGCCGCACAATTGACGCGGACGAATTGTTCATATTTACGTTCGCTCGCTGCATGGATCGCATGCGCGAACAGTTCCTTGCCGGTTCCGGATTCACCGCGAATCAAGACGTTGACGGGCATCGTTGCCGCAAGCTTTGCTTGATCGACGACGAAGCGCATTGCTTCACTCTCAGCGATGATATCATCGAATGTATATTTAGCTTCGAGCGTCCGGATTTTTTGACGCGCTGCCTTCAATTCTTTGGCGAGTGCCTTCATTTCCGAAATATCCCGAATGACCCCAACGGAACCGCGAACTTGTCCATCGACGATGACGGGTGCCGCGTTGACGATGATATCGCGTTGATCTTGTCCAATCTTCATGCGAACATCTCGAACGTTCTCGCCCGTATTCAAGACTTTCAAATGAACGGATTCCTGCATTCCGATATCGGCACTTGCCGGTTTTCCGACGACGTCTCGCTCCGTGAATCCAGTCATACGCGTATATGCCGGATTGATCAGCATCGTCTGTCCGTCTTGATCGGCGACAGAAATCGCCTCGCTCGTACAATGAATGATTGCTTCGAGCATTTTCTCTTTTTCAGTCAATCGCTCAAGCAACACTCTGACGAATTCACCCGGTAAGACCGCCGCTCCCGGAAAATCATGAATCAATTGCTCAAGTACGCCAGTTTCTCCTGTAGCGTCAATGATGAAATCGACATCAGCTCCTTCAAAAGCTGACCAATTCGTTTCAATCCGAATGTTCGCACGCCGTGCAAGCGCCACTCCAGGCGCCTCCATGTTTGGATCGACAAGACCGATGACCGTTAATAATGGTGAACGTTGAAACGCATGCAGGACTTCTGTTCCCCCTTGACCAGCCCCGACGACGAGTAGATGATGCATATGAATTCCCCCTTTGAAACTGCTTACATTTCTATCGTACTCGGAATAAAATAGGGAAGCAAACCCGATTCGCAGAACGATCGATTTTTTGATACAATACGCTTGGAAAGGAGTGGCGTCCTATGCGTATCATTGGTTTGCTCTCATTATTAATCCCCGGCATCATCGGCGCGATTGGTATTAAGCTCATGCGTGATAGTGTTTTTCTAATTGCGCAAGTGCCGTTTAAATACTTAGGCGATGCGGCTTACGTATATGTATTGCAAGGTCTCGTTGGTTTGGTTCTTGCGATGGGTGGCATTGGATTTGTCGCAGGGTATGTCTTTTATCGCGATCGAAAACGTGGAAAAGTCTCCGACCGCTATCAAAAAAAATGAACACAGAAAAAGGTCCCCATCTCTTGAACTCATTTCAAGCGCGGGACCTTTTACTCGTATAAAATTGGTTTCACTTACGGATGAACTCCTCTCATAGTTAGAACTATTCGTGTACTCCAAAACCTTAGGTGTTCCTCTTAATGAAGAGGTAGAAAGAAATCAGATCTGGCTATCGGGCTAACGATAGAATGGTGTTTCAGTTCCATCATCTGACTGTACTCGGGACCTAGGTGGAGCGTAATGTCATCCGCTTGAAGCAGTCAAACATTCGGTTGCTAACAATCACTGCTAGACAACACTCCTTTTCACGAACTGTACTTTTCATTTTAGACGATCCGTTACCTTCCACTTTTCCCTAGCTTCGAAATCATGGAAGCTCCCATTCATTCGAGATTTCCCATCTAGAATGAACAAGATACCTTGGTACGACTTCTACCAAGAGAATGTCGTCCGGCATTCTTGAGCCATTTACAGTTGGCGTTCTGAGATGATGTTCATCAACAGGATTTCCGGAGTCCTTGTCGACTCGACGTTCATCTGACGTCTTGCCAAATCATTTGGTACCTTTATTATAACAAACATTTCAGTTTATGCAATATTTATTTGCAAGCGCTTTTATATATTTTTAGCTTTACGGTATGCTATAAGCAAAACGTAATCGAAAGGAGATCTTTCATGCGAAAAATCATCGTTTTCGAACATCTATCGTTAGACGGTGTCGTTCAAGCACCGAGCGGAAAGAATGAGGATGTGAGTAATGACTTCGAACAGGGGGGATGGACTGCTCCATTTCAGCATCCTGAGATCGGTCAGGTCATCCGTGGATGGATGCAAGAGGATTGCGCCCTGTTACTCGGTCGCGCGACATACGAGCAATGGTCGAGTTACTGGCCACTCCATGCCGATATCTGGCCAGTTGCCGATCGTGCCATGAAGTATGTTGCTACGCGTCATACACCACCTATTCGTTGGCAGCCGACGACATATTTGAATCAACCGACTTCAGAACTAATACGCTTGAAACAACAAGACGGACCACCGCTTCACGTCTGGGGTAGTAGTCAACTCGTTCATACGCTTTATCAAGCTGATCTGATTGATGAACTCCGATTGATCCACTATCCGGTCATCGTTGGTTCTGGTAAACGTCTATTTCCCGACAACGGAATGGCGCCTCTCACTTGGAACGTCACGAAACAACACACATTTGATAACGGTGTGTTGATCGCTTACTATGAACGGGATCGGAACTAAAAACACACCGTCTAACCATCAGACGGTGTGTTTCCTTTAACCAGATTGTTCTTGATTCATATGACTCGAAACATACGAGATGAATTCCGAGTTCTTCGGACTTTTCTCTTGTTCGATCCGACCATTGAAGAGCTCGTGCTGTTGCATCCCTTCGTTCCAAGCGGACTTGATGGCATGACGCATCGCTCGTTCGACGCGAGATGCCGTCGTTTGATGTTTTTTCGCAATCGTCGGATAGAGTTCCTTTGTGATCAATCCAAGTAAATCTTCCCGTTCAAGCACCATTAAGACAGCGTCCTTTAAATACGTGAAGCCTTTGATATGCGGAGCAATCCCCACTTCTCGAAGTGTCGTACCGACTCTTAAGTCAATCGTTTCGACAATCGGTGCTTGTCCTTGCGTCACGAGACGAATTTTTTGAACGAGCTGATCCATGCTGAACGGTTTAAGTAAGAAGTACGATGCCCCGAGAGTAACCGCCTGTTGTGAGACCTCATCCTTACCGAAAGCACTTAACATGATGACAGCAGGATTCTTCTTTTTCTTCATCAATTCCTCGAGAACACCAAGCCCATCTAGATGAGGCATGATGATGTCGAGAAGCAATACATCCACTTCATGTTCTTTCATACGTTCGAGACAACTCTCGCCATTGTAGGCGACGCAAACGACTTCCATGTCTTCTTGCGCAGAGATATGCTGGCGAATCAATTCGACCATTTCGCGATTATCATCTGCTATCCCGACTTTAATCAATCCTTACACCCCATTTTTAAGCGATTCTTTCATCGTCTTCGCCTGATCCATCAATTCCTCGGCATGACGTAACGTCAAATCCGTCATATGCGCACCGGAAATCATCCGTCCTAGTTCGTTTCCTCGATCTGACTGAGACAAGACATTGACCTGTGTCGTCGTACGATCGGTCTCCTCAATCTTCCGAATATAGAGATGTTGATCGGCCATCGAAGCGACTTGCGGTAAGTGCGTAATACATAGCACTTGTCCGTCTACCGATAAACGATAGATTTTTTCAGCCATCGCTTGTGCGACACGACCCGATACTCCGGTATCGACTTCATCGAAAATGATCGAAGCAACTCCGACCGAGCGCGAGAAGATTGACTTCAGTCCGAGCATGATACGAGATAACTCCCCGCCCGATGCAACTTTTCCGAGCGACTTGAATGGCTCTCCCGCATTCGTCATGATGAAGAACTCCACTTGGTCGATCCCGTTCTTGCGTAGCATCGGTGTCTTCCCGTCTTGAAGAAAACGAATTTCAAACCGCGCTTTTTCCATGTAGAGCTCACGTAACTCCAGATGAATCGCTTCGCTTAATTGAACGGCCGCTTTTCGTCGCTGTTGCGACAGACGCCCACCTATCTCAAACAATTCGCCTTCAAGCTGTTCGACTTCGGCTTTTAAGCGCTCAATCCGTTCATCTCGATTCGTCATCGTATCAAGTTCAACTCGAATTTTTTCCCCGTACGCAATGACTTCCTCGATCGTCGCCCCGTATTTTCGTTTCAGTTGTTGAAAGACGGATAAACGTTGTTCAATCTCATCGAGTCGATTGGAATCAAACTCAAGTGTTTCAAGTTGATCTCGAATCGCATACCCGACTTCTTCGAGTCCATAAAAAGCGCTTGCGATCGCGTCACTCTGCTGCGAAAACTGTTCGTCGATGCTTGATGCTTGTTGTAGTTCACGCATCGCGTCTCCAACAGAGTCGATGCCGCGCATCTCATCATGCAAAGCATCGTACGCTGTCTTCAGTGACGCATATAGCTTCTCGAAATTCGCGAGACGATTTCGCTCGACGAGCAACTCATCTTCCTCATGTGCTCGAAGTTTTGCGCCTTCGATCTCTTCCGTCTGAAACGATAGTAAATCAATCCGTTGAGCGAGTTCTTGCTCGCTTTGCGCGAGCGATTGCAGCGCCGTCCGTTTTTCTTCATACGTTTGATAACCGGATTGATAGGCTTGAAGGAGCGGTGCAATCGTCTCTTGCGCGAAGTCATCGAGAATCGCTTGATGATACGTACTGTCCATTAAATGCTGATGTTCATGTTGCCCGTGCATGTCGACGAGGACACGCCCGAACTCTCGTAAGATCGTCAGTGTGACCAGCTTATTGTTGACGCGACAGACACTTTTCCCGGTCGCGAACAGATCACGTCGTAAGATGATCAATCCATCTTCGATATCGATACCATACTCTTCTGCGAGATCATAGACGAGATGGTCGTCTTCAATCAGAAACAACCCTTCTAGCTCCGCCCGATCTTCCCCGTATCGAACGAATTCCGCGGATCCACGTCCACCAATCAATAATCCGATCGCGTCGAGAACGATCGATTTACCGGCACCTGTTTCCCCAGTCAAGACGGTCATTCCTTTTTTAAAGTCGATCTGTAGCTCGTCAATGATCGCAAATTGTTTGATCGATAATTCAGCTAGCATCCTGTCAACTCCTTACAGCATTTCTAAAATTCGTTCCGTCACTTCTTTCGCTTGTTCCTCACTTCGTGCGATCAATAGGATCGTATCGTCCCCACACACCGTGCCAAGCAGTTCGTTCCAGCTCAAATGGTCCAGTAAGACAGCGACTGCATTCGCATTTCCCGGCAGGACATGCATGACAATCAGATTTTGAGCAGAATCAATCGAGATGAAGCTGTCCCCGAGCAGACGCCGCAATTTCCCGAGTGGGTTGAAGCGTTGGTCGGCGGGTAAGCTGTATTTGTAACGTCCATCATTCAACGGGACCTTAACGAGATGAAGTTCCTTAATATCTCGTGATACCGTTGCCTGTGTCACCTTATATCCTGCATTCCGTAATTCTTCTACCAATTCATCTTGGGTTTCTACTTCCGACTGGGTGATGATCTCCCGAATCTTAATCAACCGTTGCCCCTTTGTCATCCCTGCACCTCACAGTATTCTTCGATGTTACTATTGTAATCCAATAAATCATTAAAAGTCCACGTTTGCCATTTTATTATATGGTTTTCGTCGCTTCAAACAACAAGGAGGACGGACCCATGAACCGGGTCCGTCCTCGTTTTCATCTGTTCGTTTAAAGACTAGCATGTGCTTGCTTGACTGTCTCCGTCGCATCGACGGATGAATCAAGTCCTGGTTGACCAAGGCGCGCATGTAATAAGAACTCGATGTTC
Source organism: Exiguobacterium abrahamii (assembly GCF_015645365.1). Taxonomy (NCBI): domain Bacteria; kingdom Bacillati; phylum Bacillota; class Bacilli; order Caryophanales; genus Exiguobacterium; species Exiguobacterium abrahamii. Next base: position 250,020 of record NZ_JADOYC010000002.1, on the reverse strand, counting down.
CCCTCTCCACCAGTAATCGGCGAATAGTCGAGCTGTTTCACATAGAATCCTTGTTGAATGAAGAATTCGACCATCTCATCGAGGACACGGACATGAATCCGTTCATCACGCACGATGCCTTTTTTGCCGATATCATCACGTCCCGCTTCGAATTGCGGCTTGACGAGCGCCATGACATCTCCTCCTTCGACGAGGATCGTCTTCAGCGGCGGAAGCATCAACCGTAACGAGATGAATGACACATCGATCGTCGCAAACTGCGGCGCAACAGGGAACATGTCTGGTGTCGCATGCCGGAAGTTCGTTTTCTCCATCACCGTCACACGGTCATCCGAGCGAAGCTTCCAGTCCAGCTGATTGGAACCGACATCGAGCGCATACATATGTGCTGCTCCATTTTGTAAGGAGCAGTCGGTAAAGCCACCCGTTGACGATCCGATATCGAGACCTGTTTTACCCATGACATCGAAATCGAATACTTGAAGTGCCTTTTCCATCTTGAAGCCTCCACGACCGACGTAGGGCATCAATTGACCTTTGACGTGCAGGTCGATGTCCGACTTGACCTTCTCACCGGCCTTCTCCAATCGTTCCGTTCCGCTAAAGACCAGTCCAGCCATGATCGATCGTTTTGCTTTTTCACGCGTTTCAAACAAACCGCGCTCGACGAGAAGAACGTCGAGGCGGATTTTCTTTACATTTTCCATGAATCGTCACACACTCTGTTTCTTTCCTTGATTGACGAAAGCGCGTACTTCCTCTGCGATTTGTCCAGGTAATAATCCGATTTCTTCCAGTAATTCGTTCACACCGCCATGCTCGATATACCAATCCGGAATACCAAAGCGTTTGACGCGCGGGAATGCTTCCTGCTCATTCGCATGCTCAAGGACAGCTGATCCGAATCCACCTTTTAAGACGGCTTCTTCGAGCGTCACGAGTGGAATGCCTTCTGCATAAAGGGCATTCAACATCTTCTCATCAAGCGGTTTGATCGTCCGAGCATTGATGACACGAACCGACAGTTCGTCTGCTAGGAGATCCGCGATTTTGAGCGCATCTTGTACTTGTGGTCCAAACGCAAGGATCGCGACGTCCGTTCCTTCACGTTCGACTTCCCATGTATCAAGCGAAATTTCATGCAGTGTCTCGTCCATTGGTACACCGATACCTTCTCCACGTGGAAAACGAACGGCGATTGGTCCTTCATATTTGACGGCCGAATAGAGCAAGTGTTGCAGTTCGTTCTCATCCTTCGCCATAACGATCCGGATGTTCGGTACGTGACGCATGAAGGCGATATCGAAGACACCTTGGTGTGTTTCACCATCTGCGCCAACGAGACCTGATCGGTCAATCGTAAACGTCACATCTAGATTTTGACGCGCCACGTCGTGAACGAGCTGATCGTATGCACGTTGGAAGAAGGTCGAATAGATCGATACGACAGGTTTCATGCCTTGCGTCGCTTGACCAGCTGCGAACGTGACGGCATGTTGTTCTGCAATCCCGACGTCAAACATCCGCTCTGGGAATTCTTTTTCAAAACAATCGAGTTTTGAACCGACGCTCATCGCTGGCGTGATCAACGTCAACTTTTCATCATCACGTGCCATCTTCGTCAAAGTATCCGCTACCGTAAAGGAATAACTAGGTGCTTTTGATTTCCCTTTGATGACTTCGCCAGACTCCATCTTGTATGGTCCAAGACCATGCCATGTGCCGACGCCATCGAACTCTGCTGGACGATAGCCTTTCCCTTTTTTCGTGATGACATGAAGCAGGACAGGGCCTTCTTCTTTTTTCACGTAATTGAGCTGTTCGATCAAATCATCAAGATCGTGCCCATCGACCGGACCGTAATAGTTGAAGCCGAGCTCTTCGAAGAACATGCCAGGAACAAGTGCGCCTTTAACGGCTTCCTTCAACTTCTCGCTTCCTTTTTCAAGGCGTCCGCCAATGACCGGAATCTTTTTGATCAACGTTTCAAGCTCGTCTTGGGCAAAACGTACTTTACGTGATGAACGAATTCGTCCAAGCATTTGATGCATCGCCCCAACGTTTGGTGCAATCGACATCTCGTTATCGTTCAAGATGACGATGACGTTTTGTTGTTCTGCTCCAATATGATTCAATGCTTCGAGTGCCATCCCACCTGTCAACGCACCATCACCGATGATTGCGACTGCACGATCACTCTTACCGCTCAGTTCATTCGAGACAGCAATCCCCATTGCTGCTGACAAGGACGTCGAGCTGTGTCCTGTCTCCCAGACGTCATGCACACTCTCATTGCGTTTCGGGAACCCACAGAGTCCTTTGTGCTGACGGAGCGTATCAAACTGGCCCGCACGTCCTGTCAAAATCTTATGCACGTATGCTTGGTGCCCGACATCCCAGACGAACTTGTCATTCGGACTGTCGAATTCACGATGCAACGCAAGCGTCAACTCGACGACACCGAGGTTCGGTGCCAAGTGTCCACCTGTCGTCGCTAATTCTTCAATCAAAAAGCGTCGAATATCGCCTGCGAGTACTTCGAGTTCGGAGACCGACATACGCTTTAAAAATGACGGATCCTGTATTTCTGTCAATTTCATACCTTACCGCCTCTTTTCCTTACAATCTTATAGGGTTTGTACCCTACATTGTACTAGAACAATCTATCGAGCGCCATTGTCAGCATAGAAAAAGACGACGCAGATGCGTCGTCCTGCTTAATGGTCGCGCTTGACCACGAAGTCGAGCAGTTCCTTAAGTGTCGTCGCTTCGACTGATAATGCATCAATCGCTTGTTCCGCTGCTTCCACCTGAGCTGTTAGTGCGCGTTTCGCGCCTTCAAGACCCAGTAATTTTGGATACGTTGCTTTTTCGTTTCCTTCGTCGCTACCAACCGGTTTGCCGATTTTTTCAGCATCTCCCGTCACGTCCAAGATGTCATCTTGGATTTGGAATGCGATTCCGAGATGGCGACCGTATTGCTTCAAGTGCTCAAGATCCATCGAGCTGACCGAGGCAAGCAAACCACCTGCTTCGACTGCAAAGACGAGGAGTGCTCCTGTTTTCCGACGGTGAATCGACTCAAGCTCCGCTACGTCATTGATGCCGCCACGCTCACCGAGCATATCGTCGAGCTGACCACCGACCATACCCGTAGCACCAGCCGCTGCTGCTAACCGTTCGACAAGAGCAAGCTTTACTTCCGACGAAGCTGGTGTCTCAAGAAGACAGCTGAAGGCGTTCGTGAGCAAGGCATCTCCTGCTAAAATCGCTGTCGCTTCATCAAAAGCGATATGATTCGTCGGACGCCCGCGACGAAGATCATCATCGTCCATTGCAGGAAGGTCATCGTGAATCAGTGAGTATGTATGAATCATCTCAAGTGCCGCAGCAGTCGCGTCACCTTTTGAACGATCGATGGAAAAAGCATCGAGTACCGCATAAATCAAGGCTGGGCGAATTCGTTTCCCACCCGCATCGAGTGAATACCGCATCGAATCGCGTAAACGATCCGGTGCGTCGAGTCGCTCCATGAACTCTTCCATTTTGTTTTCGACTTGTGTCTTCCACTCATTCAAAGCAATCATTGCGCTCCTCCTTTTTCCCGAAGCGTACCATCTTGCTCCAGGATTTGATCGAGTTTTTTCTCAGCAACGGATAACTTCCCTTGGCAAAGAGCCGTCAGTTTGACGCCTTCTTCATATAGAGCCATCGCTTGTTCAAGAGGAGCTTCGCCCTCTTCGAGTAACGTGACGATTTCTTCTAATCGCTCCAGTGCTTCTTCAAAAGATTGTTCCGTCTCCATTCTTACTCCCCATCCTCTCGTTTAGCACGAATCGTTCCATCATGGAATCGGATATCGAACGAAGACGCTGTCAATGCCTTCGCGGAACGGACGATTTGTCCATCCTGTTCGACATACGTATAGCCGCGCATCAGAACATGCGTCGGACTGACGGAGTCGAGTCGCGCGAGCACATGACGCACCTGTTGTTGCTTCGATTGCAAAAGTCGACGCACGATTTCGAGTCGACGTCGTGATTGTTCAATCGTCGCCCGTTGTTGCACGAAGCGATCCCGCATCGGCACACGCATTAAGCGTGTGTCAAGACGCTCCACCTGTTGCTGGTGTTGCGCTACTACTTGCTTGATCTCCTTTTGGAGTGACATCTCTGCTCGGTCTAGTTGCTCCTGCTTCAGTCCGAGTAGGACGCGTGGTGATTTCAGGCCATAGCTCGCAGCTAGCCGTGTCACTTGCTCTTGTTTACTTTTGAGGAGTTGTGCATACGTTCGTTCTAAACGTCGCTTCACATCCTGTACCCGTCGAGTAAGTGCCTCTGCTTCCGGAGTGACGAGTTCTGCCGCTGCCGTTGGTGTAGCCGCACGAACGTCGGCGACGAAATCACTGATCGTAAAATCCGTTTCGTGACCGACGGCAGAGACGATTGGAATGCGTGATTCAAACACGGCTGTCACGACAGACATCTCATTGAATGCCCACAGCTCCTCGATCGAACCACCACCACGACCAATGATCAACACATCACAGGCAGCATGCTCATTCATCAGCTGAATGGCACGACTGATTTGTGGTGCCGCGTCCGCTCCCTGTACAAGGACCGGGGCGAAGACGATGGCCGCTTGCGGATAACGGCGCCGGAGTGTCGTTGCGATATCATGAAGCGCTGCTCCTTTTGGCGACGTGATGATCCCGATTCGCTCGGGAAACGCTGGCAACGATTGTTTGATGGCTGGATCAAACCAACCACGCTCTTCAAGATCCACCTTCAAGCGTGAGAACGCCTCATATAGCGCTCCTACGCCGTCTTCCGTCATCCGTTCGACATAGAGTTGCATCTCTCCAGAAGAGACGTAGACGGATAAGCGCGCGGTGACGACGACACGCATTCCATCGCGAACGTCTGCTTTGACGCGACTCGCATCTCGGGCAAACATGACGGCTTTCATCCGTGACTGCTCGTCCTTCAACGTAAAATAAAGGTGACCGGAAGAGTGTCGTTTAAAGTTCGACACTTCTCCCACCACCTGGACTTGTTGCAGAAGGGCGTCGCCTTCTAGTTCACGTTTGACATAGTGGACTAAATCGGAAACGTGAAGAGGTTCGCTCATCGCGCAGCCTCGATCGTGTTATGCAGTAGCATCGTGATCGTCATCGGACCAACGCCACCTGGAACAGGTGTGATCATCGATGCAACGTCTTGTACCGTATCAAACTCGACATCACCGACGAGTTTGCCATCGACACGGTTGACACCAACGTCAATGACGACAGCATCCGGTTTCACCATATCCGCCGTAATCAGCTTCGGTACACCGACTGCGACGATTAAAATATCCGCTTGACGCGTCATTGCACCGAGATCTTTTGTCTTGGAATGACAATAGGAAACGGTAGCCGATTCATTCAAGAACAACATGCCGACGGGTTTACCGACGATTTGGCTACGACCGACGACAACGACGTGTTGACCGGCAATCGGTACGTTCATCTCTTTGACGAGATGAAGAATGCCGTTTGGTGTACACGGTAAAAATGTCGGTTCACCAATCATCATTTTCCCGACAGAGACAGGATGAAAACCATCGACGTCCTTTTCAGGAGAAATCGCAAAAATGACTTTACTCTCATCAATATGGTCAGGCAACGGCAATTGGACGAGAATCCCATGGACACTCGCATCAACGTTCAGACGTTCGATCAAGTGAAGAAGCTCTGATTCCGTTGTTTCTGCCGGAAGTCGGATCAACTCCGAATCCATGCCGATTTCCTTCGCCGCCTTTTCTTTACCACGTACATAGGACTGACTAGCAGGATCTTCGCCAATCAGGATGACAGTCAATTGCGGTTGAATCCGCTGTTCTTTCAGACGTGCGACTTCTTCTTTCAGCTTCATACGATATGAATGGGCTACCTGTTTTCCATCGATTACTACTGCCATGATTTGTCCACTCCCCCAAAAAGTTCGATTCACTCTTCTGTCTGTTTGTCTCTATTCGGTTTTACACGTTTATGAATTTTCTTTGACGACGCCTTGTGCGACCTTACCGAGAACACCGTTCACGATTTTTGTCGCTTCTTCGTCAGCGAACGCCTTCGTCAATTCAATCGCTTCGTTGATCGTCACTCGAACTGGAATGTTCGTTTCGAATAATAATTCGTAGACGGCTAAGCGAAGAATCGTCCGCTCGATGTTTCCGAGTCGTTCGAATGACCAGTTGACCAGTGCTTCTCGGATGTGTTGGTCAATCGTTGCTTTGTTCGTTTCGACACCGTTCACCAATTGCTCGACGAATGTGTCATATTCCTTACCTTCTACCGCGAATTCAATGGCCTCTTGTGCAGTCAGATCCGAAAGCTCCATTTGGAACAAAGATTGGACTGCGAGTTCGCGTGCCATGTGTCGTTTCATCATGATTTTGCGTGCTCCTTTTTTTGTCGTTCTCAATCAGTTAGTTTAGCACATTCCTCTTTTAAAAAACATAGAGAACGCCAAAAAAAGACGGGAGTTCGTCGCACAAACTCCCGTCCTGATTCAGTTAACGATCGTACCTTTTAGCTCACGCTCTGCGAATTTCGTCGTGAACGTTCCACGCCGGAATACCGGGTGACTGAGAACACGTTCGTGGAACGGGATCGTCGTCTTGACACCTTCGATCCAAAATTCAGCTAGTGCACGTTCCATCTTCGCACATGCTTCTTCCCGTGTTTCCGCATGGACGATCAATTTCGCAACCATCGAATCATAGTATGGTGGAATCATGTACCCTGGATAGACCGCGCTATCGATGCGCACACCCATTCCGCCTGGTGTCACGTATTGTGTGACGCGTCCAGCAGACGGACGGAAATCATGATCTGGATCCTCGGCATTGATCCGGCACTCGATCGAATGACCGTGGAACTTGATATCCTTTTGTTTAACGGCAAGCGGATGATCGAGCGCGACTTGCAATTGTGCTTGAACGAGGTCGAATCCAGTGATCATCTCCGTTACCGGGTGTTCGACTTGAATGCGCGTGTTCATCTCCATGAAGAAGAATTCTTCCGTCTCTTCGACGAAGATGAATTCGATCGTTCCAGCTCCCGTGTACTGAATCGCTTTTGCGGCTTTTACGGCAGCCTCGCCCATCTTCAATCGTGTCGCTTCACTGACCGCAGGTGATGGCGCTTCCTCGATCAGTTTCTGCATCCGGCGCTGGACGGTACAATCCCGTTCACCAAGGTGAATGACATTGCCGTGACGGTCAGCGAGGACCTGTACCTCGACATGGCGGAATTCTTCGATGAAGCGTTCTAAATAGACATCCCCGTTTCCGAAAGCTTGTTTTGCTTCACGGCGTGTCTCACTCAGCCCGTTGATCAGCTCTTCTTCCGAACGAGCGACCCGAATCCCTTTACCTCCACCACCTGCTGTTGCTTTGATGATGACCGGATAACCAATTTCTTGCGCCAGTGCGACCGCTTCTTCGTCCGTGACCGTTCCATCTGAACCAGGCACGACGGGCACGCCACACTCGATCATCGTTTTCTTCGCAACGTCCTTGATCCCCATCTGACGGATCGCATCCGACGTCGGACCAACGAACTTGATCCCGCACGCTTCACACATCTCAGCAAAATCGACGTTCTCGGCTAAGAAACCGTACCCTGGATGGATCATCGTCACTTGACGGTTCGTTGCGATCGCAAGGATATTCGTAACGTTTAAGTAGGATGAAGCAGAACTCGCCTCACCGATGCAGTACGCCTCATCGGCTAAACGAACGTGTAAGGCTTCCTTATCCGCCGTCGAGTAGACAGCAACGGTTTGTATTCCAAGTTCCTTTGCCGCTCGAATGATGCGGACGGCGATTTCTCCACGGTTGGCAATCAATAATTTTTCCATGCTGTTCACCCCCGTTTACGGACGGATCCGGAAGAGTGGTTGACCGAATTCAACGAGATCTCCATCGGCGACAAGAATCTCGACGACTGTTCCAGATACTTCCGAGTTTAAGTTATTGAAGAGTTTCATTGCTTCAAGGACACAAACGATCTGACCAACTTCAATCTGATCACCGACTTTGACGTATGCCGGTTTATCCGGATTCGGACGCGAATAGAACGTTCCGACCATCAAGGCATTGATCGTGACTGTATCATCCGCAGTCGCCTCTTCCTCGACTGGTGCTGCCGCTTGCTTCACAGGAGCAGGCGCTGCTACCGGCGCAGCAGGTGCTTGATGCGAGACCGTCACTGTTTCTCCTTGTTTCTTCAACTTCAATTTATACGTATCCGTCTCGAGTGAGAGTTCATTTACACTCGACTGATCGAGCATTTCGAGTACTTGTTTCAACTGATCGATTTTCATCTGTCATTCTTCCCCCATCTATGCTGTATTCACAATTATTATACCAGGTGCTAATGCCTACTCAAATACTTATATTAACTGGTCATACCATTGGATGCAAGTCAAGCTGGATGAAAAAAGACGTCTCTCGACCTGATAAAAGGTGAGAGACGTCTTGTCGTTTCAATATTATCCGTTGTAACGACCTGTGAAATCACCTGTACGTGTATCAACCGTTACTTTTTCGCCTGCTTCGATGAAGAGTGGGACTTGAATGATATGACCTGTCTCCACTGTTGCATTTTTCTTGACGTTCGAAGCTGTATCACCCTTAACGCCAGGCTCTGCTTCAACGATCGTCATGACGACTGTGTTCGGTAATTCAAGACCGAGGATTTCGCCGTTGTAAACCGCGATTTGAACTTCCATGTTTTCAAGCAAGTATGGAAGAGCTGCTTCGACTTGTGCTGTCGTCAATTCCAATTGCTCATACGATTCTGTGTCCATGAAGACGTAAGTCTCACCCATTGGGTAAAGGTATTGCATCTTGTTACGCTCGATGTGTGCACGTTCGACACGCTCACCACCACGGAATGTCATCTCTTGGATGTTTCCGTTACGGATGTTACGCATTTTCGTCCGAACGAACGCTGCCCCTTTACCTGGTTTAACATGTTGGAATTCAAGTACTTGCCAAATCATACCGTCTGAAGTCTTAATCGTTAATCCTGTTTTTAAATCGTTTACTGATACCATGAATGGTTCCTCCTAAAATGTCCCGTCACTCTGAATTAGAGAGTGATCAGTTCTTTTGGTGAAGACGAAAGAATTTCTCGACCTGTTTCCGTGATCAAGACGTCATCTTCAATCCGGCATCCGCCAACTTGCGGCACGTAGATACCTGGTTCGACCGTAACGATCATGCCCGGTTCAAGTTTTGTCTCAGAGCGGAACGACAAGCCAGGTCCTTCATGTACTTCTAGACCAATGCCGTGTCCCGTCGAGTGACCGAAGTACTCACCGTAACCTGCTTCTTTGATGATATCACGCGTCAATGCGTCCGCTTCGATCCCAGTGATGCCTGGTTTTAAGCCGTCGACACCCGCTAGTTGCGCTTGCAAGACTGTATCGTAGATCTTCTGCAACTCGGCATTGATCGGACCGACTGCGACAGTCCGTGTGATATCTGAAACATAACCGTTCAAGAGCGCTCCGAAATCAAGCGTGACGAGTTCACCCGTCGCAATGACCTTCGAGCTGGCAACACCGTGCGGCAAGGCAGAACGATAGCCCGATGCCACGATCGTATCGAAAGAAGAAGACGTCGCTCCATGCTTACGCATGAAGAATTCTAGTTCATTTGATACTTCAAGTTCCGTTCGTCCTGGTTGAATGTACGTCAAGATGTGTTGGAAGGTCGCGTCTGCGAGCTCCACCGCTTCCTTAATCATCTTAATCTCTGACGAATCCTTAATCAAGCGTAGGTTTTCAATGATTCCTGTCGTCGGAACAAGCTCGATTGCCGAAGCTTGATCGTATGCTTCAAAAGCACCGAGTGTCATCGCATCCTTTTCGACACCAACCGCGCGAACACGTGCTCCTGCCATCAATTCGCCCATCGTCTCTGGAATCGACCGTTCGATTTGAACGATCTCCATTCCTTTAACTTGGTCTGCCGCTTGCTCCGTGTAACGGAAATCCGTCACGAAGTACGCTTGTTCTTCTGTTACGAGACATGCACCGCTTGAGCCCGTGAAGCCGGAAATGTATCGAATATTCTCTGCTTTCGTGACAAGTAATCCTGGAAGGTCCCGTTCCTTTAAAGCTGCTTGTAACGCCTCGATCCGTTGTTTCATGATTGATTTCCCCCTTGTTCCGATTGTTGTAAAGCTTGGAGTGCTTCCGTTGCCAGACGATATCCCGTCATGCCAAGTCCAGCAATGACTCCTTGACAGACAGGTGCAATCATCGAATGATGACGGAAGGATTCACGTGCATGGACATTCGATAGATGTACCTCGATGACGGGTGCTTCGATCGCGGCAATCGCGTCACGTAACGCGATACTCGTATGCGTGTAGGCAGCCGCATTGAAGACGATACCGTCCGCCCCCCGTTCCTCGTGAAGAACATCAATCAGTCGTCCTTCATGGTTCGATTGTTCAAACCGAAACTGAATGTTCGGAAAATAAGCGCGAAGATCGTGTTCTAAGTCGGCTAATGTCGCCGTTCCATATGTATCCGGTTCGCGTGTTCCGAGTAAATTCAAGTTTGGTCCGTTTAATATCAAGACACGCAAAAAAACACCTCCTCGAATTCCTTTTCATTGTATCATAACCCGATTTCCGACTCCTAAAGATTACCTCGTTTTGACGAGTCGAACATAGTTTTTTTGTCGTAAATCAAGTACACTGACGATACACCTAATTTTAATGAAGACGGGATGCGTTCTATTATGAAAACGACTAATCCGCCGGTCGGTGGTCAAGCCATCGTCGAAGGCGTCATGTTCCAAAATGCGACCCATGCGGTCTCGGCAATTCGTCGAAATGATGATTCGATCGAGACGTTCGCCCAACAAAAGCCGGTTCGACCACGAATCGCTAAAGGCAAAAAAATCCCACTTCTGCGTGGCTTGTTTGCTTTGATGGAGTCCTCAGCGAATGGTGCCAGTCATATGAACTTCGCAAGTGACCGATACGGTGTCAAACCTGGTGAAGAAGAGCCGGAAGAGACGACTGCCAGCCCTTTGACGAAATGGCTCGGCGTAGCTGTCGTCGGGGTCCTATCATTCTTTTTCGGTAAATTACTCTTTACGTTGCTACCTGCTTTCCTTGCGTCACTATTCGATGTGTTCCCTGCTTTATCGGGACATGTCATTCAAAATGTCATCGAAGCAACAATCAAATTAACGCTCTTGTTCAGTTACCTCTACGTGATTTCATTGACGCCGCTCGTCAAACGGCTCTTTCAATATCACGGTGCAGAGCATAAGGTCATCAACTGCGTCGAATCAGGACGCCCGCTCACGGTCGAGAACGTTCGCGTCAGCAGTCGTCTTCATTACCGTTGCGGCTCGAGTTTCTTGATCTTCACCGTCATCGTCGGATTTTTCGTCTATCTGATCGTGCCAACGGATCCGCTTTGGTTGCGTCTCGTCTGCCGGATTGCTTTATTACCGGTCGTCATCGGCCTTTCATTTGAAGTGTTACAGCTGACGAATAAAGCACAGCACATCAAAGGACTTCGCGTCATCGCCTTGCCTGGCCTATGGTTACAGTACTTGACGACGAAAGAACCAGACGATGCACAGATCGAGGTTGCGATTTATGCGTTTGAAGCATTGGAAAAACAGGAACATAACCTACATGAGAATGCACTGGGTTAATCGATAACAGGGGTGATATTATGATCAGACAACGCATTGGTTCTACATTTGCACTCGTCGTGTTACTGTTCGCTTTTGTCGGCTTCGGATATAAACTCGTCAATAATCCAAGTAGTCTGTTTTCACAATTGCTGTTCTTCGGGATTACCGCCGGGATCATCTTCTTGCTCTTTAAGTTCCTGACTCGTAATCGAAGCGTCGGAACGGGAGCAAACGCTCAGTACCGAAAATCCGTCGCTCAATCAAAAAAAATGCATGGCTCTTCGAATTCTGTTCGCCGGACAGACTTTAAGAAAAAACCGGTCAAGTCTTCAAAAGCGCCGGCATCGAATAAAGTCAGACCGTTGCGCGATCGTTCAAAAGCGCCTCATCTGACAGTCATCGAAGGAAAAAAAGGCAAAAAGAAAAAACGTGCTTTCTAATTTCAGAAGTACATTAAAAAGGAGGTTCGTCATGCGACGAACCTCCTTTTTTCGTGCTCAATCCGTTTCGACCCAACCGATATACGGTAGATTGCGATATTCCTCCGCACAATCGATTCCGTACCCCACAACGAAGTAATCCGGAATCTCGAAACCGACATAGTCTGCGTCGAGTTCTACTTCACGACGTGCCGGTTTATCAAGCAATGTACATACTTTGAGAACTCCAGGTTGATGCAATTTCATATGATCACATAAGAAATGGAGCGTCCGCCCTGTGTCGATGATATCTTCGATGACGACGACATATTTCCCTTGCACATCGAGATCGAGATCTTTCTTTAACTGAACACGCCCGGAAGAGACGGTCTTTGTTCCGTAAGAAGAGCACGCGACTGTATCAATTTGAACGCTTCCTTTGATTTCGCGCATCAAATCCGCAGCAAAGACCATCGATCCTTTCAATACGACGACGAGAACGATTTGACGCCCAGCCGCATCTGCTTCGATCTGTTGTGCTAATTCACGAACCTTTTCTTTCAGTTGTGACTCTGACACTAACTTTTCTTTAATCGTGATTTCCATGACAAGGTGCGAACACCCGTCACCCCCTTCGTCCATTTTCAGGCTCAGTATAGCATATCCTCCTTAAAATGCGCACTTTATCATAAAAATGTAATGAATTGTTCGTGTTTATGGACTTTTTTATTAGTAAGGAAATATAAAAAAACAAGCCTCAATCCTCTGGATGGGCTTGTTGATAGCGATGCAGTTCCTCTTTTAAACCAGGACGTTCCGCGAAAAACTGAATCATTCCGTTAATCTTATCCAATGCTTCGATACTAATATGGTGCTCGATTCCTTCGACATCCTTATAGATCAGTTCTTCATCCACACCAACGAGACGAAGAAAATCTTCAAGTAAGGCATGTCGTTCCACGAGACGCTTCCCGATTTTGCGTCCTTTAGGCGTCAGCATGAGCCCCCGATACTTTTCATACACGAGGTACGTCTCCCGGTCGAGCTTTTGAACCATTTTCGTTACTGAGGACGGATGAACTCCTAACGACTCCGCTATATCCGATACGCGGGCATATCCCTTATCTTCAATCAGTTTATAAATTTGTTCCAAATAATCTTCCATACTCGGAGTTGGCACGACATCACCTTCCCATTTCATTCATTAGCGTTTCCAGTTCCACTCATCACTACGGTATTTCTCGGCAAGACGCTCAATCTCCTGCCACTGCTCACTCGTGAACGCCAACGGAACGAACGACAACTCAAGCGCCTCTTCAAAGCCTTTCGTGAACGCTTCTCGTACCTCGTCAAATGCGACAGCGCGACCTGCTAGCTCATTCAAAGCGACAGCTTTTCCTGAGAAACGCGCTTTCATCCGCTCGCGCGTCGACTTATCATCATACAAGAAACAATCAAATAATTCACCTTCATCTACAGAGAGTGGGACCGAACCGTGCTGTAGAACAACGCCTTGATGGCGGACTTGTGCACTTCCGGCGACTTTCCGTTTTCCGACAGCGAGTTCATAATACGATGCTGCATCAAAACAAACGGCTGATTTCGGCTTCCGTAATTCTTCTTTTTCCTCTTCCGTCAACGGAACGGAAAATTCGACCGGAATGCCGAGGTGATGGTATCCTTTGCGAATCCCTTCCGTCAACATCCGATAACTTTCGATGACCGTGCGTGGTAAACCTTCTGTATCTTCTGGGATGACGACACTGTATGTCAACTCGTCTGCATGCAAGACAGCGCGCCCTCCTGTCATCCGACGCACGATCGGAATCCCGAGCTCCGCGATCCGCTTTCGATCGATATCACGGGTTGCCCGTTGAAAATGACCAACACTTAATCCACGTGGTTCCCATGAGTAAAAACGAAGCGTCGGTGCGATCTCCCCCCGCCCGACGAACTGAATCAATGCTTCATCGATTGCCATGTTCATTGCCGGCTCCATCGCCGGCGTCGTCAACACTTGCCACTCTCTATTCACTTGAGCACCCCCAAAACGTTTCCGTCTTAGTGTATCAAACCCATTCTCGGTCGCGCAATCACGAGTCGATTGCCGAAATCGATTTCGTTGACTATAATGAAACAGAGGTTAAACGAACGAAGGGGTTGGAAGTCGAATATGGAAACTGGAACTATCATTACGATCGTATTATGGGTCGCGCTGATCGCCTACATCGCTTGGCGTTTCATGCCGGTCAAAGGCATCACGAAATTGTCGCAAGAAGAATTCCGTGCGAACTACCGTAAAGCACAAATCGTCGATGTTCGCGAAACACAGGAATTCAAAGGCGGACACATCGTCGGTGCCCGTAACATCCCGGTCAGCCAAATGAAGATGCGCTCGAAGGAATTACGAAAAGACATGCCGATTTACTTGTATTGCCAAGGTAGCATGCGTTCTTCACAGGCTGCAAAAGTCTTGAAAAAAGCAGGCTATACGAATCTGTATCAGTTAAAAGGCGGATTCAAGCAGTGGTCAGGAAAAATCAAACGGAGCTAATGCTTCGTTCATCGCAAAAAGAGGATCTCTCCTTCATCGGAGAGATCCTCTTTTTTATGAAACAGCTTATACGTGTACTTCTTGTTTTGGTTCGTAGCGTAAGACCGGTTTTCGAGCAGCAAGCGTCTCGTCCATCCGTTTGACGATCGTCGTGTGTGGTGCGTTCAAGACGACATCCGGTGTCTCCTCGACCTCTTTTGCAATCTGGAGCATCGCATCACAGAAGGCATCGAGTGTTTCTTTCGATTCTGTTTCCGTCGGTTCGATCATGATACACTCCTCGACGTTCAATGGGAAGTAGATCGTTGGTGGATGGTATCCAAAGTCAAGCAGACGTTTAGCGATGTCAAGCGTCCGGACACCTAGTGCTTTTTGACGTTTCCCCGACAAGACGAATTCGTGCTTGCAATAGACGTCGTATGGCGCGTCATACGCACTTTTGAGACGAGCCAACATATAGTTCGCATTCAAGACCGCTTCTTTCGAGACGCGAGCGAGACCTGCTCCACCCATCGTCCGAATATAGCTATAGGCACGCACGTTGATGCCGAAGTTACCGTAGAATGGTTTAACACGACCGATTGCTTCCGGGCGATCGTAGTCGAGGACATAACGCTCTTCCTCTTTGCGGACGATCGGTTTCGGTAAATACGGAATCAAATCTTGTTTGACCCCTACTGGACCCGACCCTGGTCCGCCGCCACCGTGCGGTCCTGTGAACGTCTTATGCAAGTTCAAGTGGACGACATCAAAGCCCATGTCTCCTGGACGAGCGATGCCCATGATCGCATTCGAGTTCGCACCATCGTAGTACAGTTTTCCGCCCGCCTCATGAACCGCTTTTGCGATTTCGACGATATCCGACTCGAATAAACCGAGCGTGTTTGGATTCGTCAACATGAGTGCCGCTGTATCGTCACCGACTTTTTTCTTTAAGTCTGCTAAATCAACCAGACCACGTTCATCCGATAAGACCGTCACGGTATCAAATCCAGCGACTGATGCCGATGCCGGGTTCGTTCCGTGTGCCGAGTCCGGTACGAGGACTTTCGTCCGTTTAAAGTCACCACGTGCATGATGGTAGGCCTTAATCAGCATCAAGCCTGTCCATTCACCGTGTGCTCCCGCCGCCGGCTGGAGCGTCACTTCATCCATTCCTGTGATGACTGCGAGTTTTTCTTGCAGATCATACATTAAACCGAGTGCCCCTTGGACACTTTCGACTGGTTGAAGCGGGTGAATGTGTGCAAACCCAGGGAGGCGTGCCATATCTTCATTGATTTTCGGGTTGTATTTCATCGTACATGACCCGAGTGGATAGAATCCAGAATCCACACCATGGTTACGGTTCGAAAGTGCCGTGTAGTGACGGACGAGATCCAGTTCAGATACTTCCGGTAGCGCCACGTCTTCCTTCCGTAACATCGAGGTCGGTAACAATTCTTCTACTGCCACCTCATCGACAGTCGGTAACGGTAAGCTATAGGCGATACGACCCGGTTTAGAAATTTCAAAGATCAATGTTTGCTCATTCATGTGTGAGTCCCCCTAACGCTGTCACGAATTGATCCAACTCTTCATTCGTCCGTAATTCCGTTGCACAAACAAGCATTTCATTTTGACGTGCCGCGTCATACGATCCTAACGGCAAACCGCCGATGATCCCGTGATCGAGCAATTGTTGACTCGCACGTGTCGCGTCGATTGGTAGCGTAACGACGAATTCATTGAAGCTCGGTCCATCGTCAACGATCGTAAAGCCAGCCTGTTTCAGCTTTTGTTTTAAGGCATGTGCCGTTTGCAAGTTACGTGTCGCGAGTTCCCGGATACCCCGTTTTCCGAGTGCACTCATCGCGATCGAAGCAGCGAGTGCATTCAACGCTTGGTTCGAACAGATGTTAGATGTCGCCTTGTCACGGCGAATGTGTTGTTCACGTGCTTGTAACGTCAGAACGAAACCGCGTTTTCCATTCTCATCGACGGTCTGTCCAACGAGACGTCCCGGAATCTTACGCATCAACGCTTTTGTCGTCGTGAAATAACCACATGTCGGTCCACCAAAGCTTTGTGGAATTCCGAACGGTTGGCAATCTCCGATCGTAATGTCAGCGCCAAGTTTACCTGGCGCTTCTAAGATACCGAGTGCCAGTGGATTCGCAGAGACGATGAAGAGCGCACCACGTGCATGTGTCGCATCGGCCAATGCTTGTAGTTCTTCGACACGACCGTAGAAGTTCGGATACTGCACGATGACACAGGCGACGTCTTCGATGGCATCGAGTTGATCGATCCGTGTGACACCTTGCTCAAGCGCCAACGTCTCGACGTTTAGTCCTGGACCGTTCGCATACGTCCGAACGACATCGTGCGCTTCCGGGTGAACGCCGTCTGAAAGAACGATCGTCTTTTTCTTCGTATGGGCACACGCAAGCATGGCCGCTTCCGCTAACGCCGTGATCCCGTCATACATCGACGAGTTCGCGACATCCATCCCTGTCAATTCACAAATCATCGATTGGAATTCAAAAATCGCTTGTAGCTCACCTTGCGAAATCTCTGGCTGATATGGTGTATAGGCAGTGTAAAACTCTGAGCGCAGTAACATATGATTGACGACAGCAGGTGCATAGTGATCATAGATACCGGCGCCAAGGAACGATGGATATTGTTTCGTATTCATGTTTTGGTCGGCAAGCTTCGATAGCGTCCGAATCAAGTCTGTTTCCGGAAGTGGCACACCGACTTCTTCCAATGTACCGTTATCACGGACGGATGCCGGGATATCAGCGAGTAAATCTTCGATCGATGCTGCACCGATCGTCTGTAACATCGCCTGCTCATCTTCTGCTGTCATTGGTAAATAACGAAAATCCATAGAAATATCCCCCTTATTTCGTGCGACGATAAAACGGTGTCGCTGTTCGTTTCGCTGCTAAACGTTTTCCGCGTACTTCCACTTCAAATTGCTCTTGTTCCGCTACTTCTGCAGGAACGAGTGCCCAAGCAATCGCTTTTCCGACTGTCGGCGGCAACGTACCTGTCGTCACCACACCAACGACTTCCCCGTCATGCCAAACCGGTGCATCTTGACGCGCAATCCCTTTATCGAGTAATTCAAGACCAATTAAGCGACGCGGTGCTCCTTGTTCTTTCTGTTGCAACAAGACTTCTGAACCGACGAACGGTTTGACTTGTGGTTTGACCGCAAAGCCCATTCCCGCTTCGATGGGTGAAATCGTTGCTGATAATTCATGTCCATAAAGTGGCAGACATGCCTCAAAACGTAATGTGTCACGTGCCCCGAGACCGCATGGTACGACACCTTGCTCAAGCAATGATTGCCAGACAGCAGGTGCGTCACCAGCTGCCATGTAGAGTTCGAATCCATCTTCCCCTGTGTACCCACTGCGTGAGACAATCATTTCCACTCCTGCAACCGTCCCCCGTTGGAACTTGAAAAATCCAATCTCTGATAAAGCAAGTGGTGTCATGCCGGAAAGGATGGCTTCCGCACGTGGTCCTTGGACCGCAATTTGACCATATTGTTCCGATTGATTCTCAAGCGTGACGTCCCCTGTTAGATAGTGACGTAAATGTTGTTCGTCTTTTTCAATGTTCGAAGCATTGACGACGAGAAGATAGTCCGTTTCTGCCAAACGATAGACGAGTAAATCATCCACTGTCCCACCGTCTTCTTGGCATAAGACGTTATATTGCGCTTGCCCCACCGCAATCTTCGAAATATCGTTCGATAATGTAGCTTGTAAAAACGTCAGAGCATCCGGTCCGCTGACGAACAGTTCTCCCATGTGCGAAACATCGAACATGCCGACATTCTCCCTTACTGCAACGTGTTCTTCTTTAATCGAGGAAAACAAAACTGGCATTTCAAATCCCGCAAAATCCACCATCTTACCGGTTTGCGAAACCGTTTCGAATAACGGTGTTCTTTTCAATGTCGTTTGACTCATACAAATCCCCCTATTTACGAACGTTTTCACTCTCTCTTCTCTTTAATGTTCCATTTTCAAATCCATCTTACCAATTAAAATCATAATTATCTAGTATTATTCGGAAAAAGGAACATACGAAAAAGAGAGAAAGGACCCTGTCCCTTCTCTCCTATTGTTTCATATTCTTCCCATGAAAGCCATTTCAAAATTGTTTGATTCCGGCAGTTCGTTTGATTTCCTCCTGGAGTCGACGACCTTCCGTCACCAATTGGCTCGCTCCTTGCTTCACACGATTTCCTTCTTCAGTGATTCGATTGATATTCCCTTTGATTTGATCGATTCGCTGCGTCGTATGATCAATGTTCGTCTGCAAGGTTTGCTGACGAATCGTAAAGCGTTCCATCAGTTGTTTTAACTGCCGAATATCCTGAGACAACTTCTTTTTGTAAAGACTGAATCCGAACAAAACGAGTCCTATGATAGCCAATAAAATAATACCTAACGTAATCCAAGTCATGACTTCTCCTCCAATACAGTTTCAATCGCACGCGTTAATTCTTCGATTGATGCCGTTCCTTCGAGTCGGACAGTAGCTACTCCAGCATATAAGGAATAGCGACGTTCAAACAATCGTCTCACTTGTTCCCGTTCTGTCACGAGTGGACGATTCGGATCAGCGGCGATCCGTTCCCAAATCAAATCAAAGGGTGTATCGATCCAGACGACTGTTCCGGACTCCTGCATGTACAGTCGGTTCTCTTCCCGTTCGACGATCCCGCCACCTGTGACGACCACTTCCGCATTGCTACTCTTCAACAATTCGCTTTCATGTGTACGAAACCCTGCTTCGCCATGCTCAGCGAAAAAAGCAGTAATCGTTTGTCCATGTTCCTGTTCGAACCGTTCATCCAGTTCGTCGACCTCGTATTGGGTACCCAATCGATGTCCGACGGCTGTTTTACCAGTTCCCATAAACCCAATCAAATAAACCTTACTCATGTGTGACGACCGCCTCAATTCTTTGACCATTCTCTAATCTCGCTTCCATTTTAAAGCCTTTATCGGTCGCTGTACAGCTGACTTGTCCGATTGGGTAGCGAAGGGTCTCGTCCTTCGTACAATCTGCTTTCGCCGCTCGGATGAGAGATTCAAGTTGGAGCGCTTCTTGCTCTAACTGATGATGCCGCATCTCTTCGTCAATCTGCTGACAAGAAATCAAGAGCACGACTCCCATTCCTAGAAGTAACAGTAACGTTTGAATCAAGACGAATCCTTCCTGACGCATCGGAAGGAACGTCTGCTGTCGTTCAACTGAATTGAGAGAATCTCGGCATCCCCTGTCACGGTATAGTGTTTGACGTCGCGGGCGTATGTCAGTTCACCTCCCTGTTCTTTCTTGAGACGTAGTTGATCTTGCACACGGACGAGACGCCACTTTTCAGCCGTCTCTCCCGGATTGACGTCCATTCCACGAATCTCGTCTCCGACGCGCTCGCACATCGTACTGCGCCACATCAGTCGTTCCACGGTATGAAAGAACAATTCTTCATTCATTCGGTTGACTTCCGGCGGACGAACGAGTGGGGTCAATGTCAAGATTGCCAGCAGAAGAAGTGGGCTCAGCCATAGGACGAATGATAGTTCGAGAAGGGTCATTCCGGATTCCGCTCGCAAGACACATCGTTTCATTGCACCACGCTCCTTGTTTCAGAACATAGGACGCTGTTCGGTTTTCAACTTGATCCGTAGCCATCTGCTCAAGCTGTTCCGTCTCTTGTTCCCATTTCATTTGTTTCGTCCGTAAATCGAGATAAGGATCAATCGCTAACATCATGAAGATACCGATTGCAACGATCGAGAGCATCACTTCAAGCAAAGAGAAGCCCGCTTGGCGTTCGTTCTGCATACTTCTCACCTCACTTTACGGATTGCCATTTGATAGTTCCCAAGTAAGAATTTGATTTCATATTCGGCTGTTGCCGAACGGCAAGACCAAGTCGCTGCATAAATCGAGTGATAGCTTTTAAAATAGATGATGCGATTCGAGGGTGGAACGGTACACGTATGACCATTTTGGAATGTCCGTTGCCATAACAACCGGTCATCCGCAAGGACAAGGTATCCTGTACCGTCTCCTCGAAATCGAAACTGCATCAATGCTTGATCTTGCTTTGAGTACTGCATGAGTCGAAGTGTCTGAATATCTTGTTCCATCAGGCGAACCTCTTGTTCAAGCGGAATCCAGTCCGGTCGTTTTTCAAACAGTGCCGGTAATAAAAAAACAAGTAAACAAGCAATGATTGTCAGCACCGCCGTCATCTCAAATAAGGTAAACCCTCGTTCACTTCGTAAGTTCGCCAGTCTTCGAATCATACGTATACGTCTCCTGATCACAGACGAGAGCATTCGGTTTTTCAGCTGTTCCGCGATTGATTGTCTGGAGCGATTCCGGGTACTTTTTCTCTTTCGCGTAATACAAATTAACCTCTGACCGAATGACTCGAATGTTCGCCTCACAACTCACACCTTTCGCCTGGTCCTTTCCACTTGTCATCGTTGGAATCAAAACGAGCAGTAATAACGAAATGATCAATAAGACGGCTGCCATCTCAAGTAAGGTGAATCCATCCTGTCGCTTTAAGAATTGTTTCATCGTATCGTCTCCTCTGTTTAGAATGGAAGCTGCTGTATCGCTAGCTGAATTGGATAATACAAGATGAGAAACAACGTTCCCGTCATGATCGTCAATCCGCCGTACAAAATCGGCTCGATCCATAACAACTTTTTCTCTAGTTCCTCTTCCATCGACTCATGTAAGAGTGTTGCTTGTTCAAGCAACAACGGCCCAAGATCGCCACTTTCCCGCGCCAAATGGACGATTCCAATCGTCTCGGCTTCGATGATCTCATCTTCGCCAAGCGCTTCTGCAAGTGGTTCCCCTGCCTGTTGTTTAGCATGTAGACGAGCATAGAGATGTCCTTTTTTATTCGCTTGTCCTTGCTCCAGATGACGAAAGGTCTCTTCGAGCGAGAAGCCAGCATCGATGAACGATCCTACTTCGATCGTGAATAAATAGCTGTAGTAGAGACGAATCAATCGCTGTAGCGGTTTCAGTCGTAAAATACGGTTTAACGGAAAGAAGCGAAAAAATAGGTAACCGGAGGTCAACAAAATAACGGGAATACTTGCGAGTAGATACTTCGCAGAGGGGTGAAGAAGGAGATGAAGAAATGAGGGGAGAGTCTTCGGGTCCGACATCTCGAGGAGAGACGGAAATACGTAGAGGGCATAAAAGAAGAACAGAAGGAATAGACTGGTCGCTAGAACAAGCGGATACCGAATCATCTTCCAAAACTTCGATCGCATTTCTGTTTCGAGGTCGAGCAGTTTCACGATTTGGCGAAGAACGAGCAACGGTCGCTCTGTCCTTTCTCCAACAAAAAGAAGTCGTTTTAAGGTATTCGTTAACGCAAGCGGTTCAAGGGATGCTGCAAAGGAGTCTCCTTTTTCAAGACGTTGTTCCATTTCTCCGACTACTTCCGCGAACGGCTGACGCTCGAATCGTTTTAAAATGAGTAACGTCTCTTTCGCGGAAATACCTTTTGATAACAAACGGTGATATCGTTTTAAGAACCGACTTTGATTGCGGCTTGTAAGTTTCTGACGGTACAGCGGACATCCTCTCCTTTTCGCTCGAGATGAATGATGCGTTGACAGACAGCCAGTTCTGACTCTTCGATCCCTAAACTGCGCAATCGCAATCGCGCCTCATCAATACTTCCAGCGTGTAACGTAAATAACACGACGTGACCACTAAGTGCGGCATTCATCGTCAAACGTGCTGCCTCTCTCGTCCGCACCTCACCAAAAGCAATCCAATCCGGATCCGCTCGCAATATTTCCTCAAAACATCGCGTAGCAGTGAAGCCTGCCTTTTCATTTAGTTCCAGTTGTAAGACGTTTGGTACCGTACATTCCACCGGATCTTCAATCGAGATGATTCGCTTTTCTTCCATTGCACTCATCAAGGAATATAACATCGTCGTCTTTCCTGCACCTGTCGATCCAGAAATGACGATACACCCGTGTCGTTGTTCAGCTAACCAAGCGAAGTCCAATTGATTGTGTAATGTTCGTAAAGCCGTCTCTCGAGAGACCGTTGAACGATAGAAGCGCCACGACATCGCATCCCCTTGTCGACTCGGCAACAATGAGACACGCATGCCCTTTTTCCCGTGCGGATACAAACCACTTTGCGGAATCCGCTCATTTTGTTCCTTTAAGTTCGCCTCATAGCGGACATGACTGACAAGTGTCCGGTAACGCGTCAGTTCCACCTCTTCTTGTTCACACAAACCATCACCCGTTCGACAAACGATTCGGACGCAAGCTTCATTCGGTACGAAATGAACATCTGTTGCACCAAGTGATTCGAATCGTTCCATGAGTTGTGTCGTCCATTCCTTCATTTCTCTTCACCTCCCTACCGCAAACAATACACAAAAAAAAGAAGCCGACCAAACCGGCTTCTTTACGATACGTGTGCGATTGTCCGATGTTTACGCTTCGCCAATGTCTCAAGACCTGGTTTATCGTATCCGATAACAAGTTGTTTTCCATCAGTGATGATTGGGCGGCGTAATAATTTCGGATTGTCACTCATGAGGCGTAATAACTCACTGAGTTTCATGTCTTCAATATCAATGCCGAGATCCTTGAAGGCTTGACTGCGTGTTGCGAGCAAACTTTCAATCCCATCCGTCGATAATTTCAACAGTTCCATGAGTTCATCAACTGTTGGAGCATTTCTGAACAGATGACGTTCCTCTACATCAACATGTTCCTCTTTTAACCATGATTTCGTTTTACGACATGATGTACAGCTTGGGTATGTGAAAAAGACTAACTCATTCGTCATTTTTGCTCCTCCTCTCAAAGTGTGGGGCTTCATTACAGTTACTATAGCACGTCAATTTGACTTTGTACACCTTTTGTACAACTATTGTACAACTTTTTTTGAAACTTCATCTTTTGTTCACAGTTATTCCTTAACAATCACTAGAACAGGATGGACGGATGATTGTTTGCTTGGTAAAATAAGTACGTATATTGACTATCTGTCGGATTTAGGGGGTTATAGGAATGGGGAGAATGTACCGCGTACTCGGTTTCTGGACTGGTATCATCGCAGTCATGGCATTTATCGGCGCATTGGGTGGCGATGCAAGCTCAAGTGAGCATACGGATTCATTTTTAGTCATGGGCTTCGTCTTCTTAGCACAAACTGTATTTTTTGCAGCGCTCGGTTACTTGCGCTTAACTGAAAAAACGTATGTCTATATCTTTGGAGCTTACTTAACTGTATTTTTCATCGTCTTTACGTACTGGTCGAACTTCCAGATGTAATGAAAAAAACTCGTCATCCTTTTGGATGGCGAGTTTTTTTAGTCATAGGAATGGATTCGATTTCATCTCTTGACGAATCGTCGTACTCGGACCGTGCCCTGGATAAACCGTCGTATCTGCCGGTAGTTCCGCGATGAGTCGATCCAGTGAACGCATCAATACGTCTTGATCCCCACCGTATAGATCCGTTCGTCCGACGCCTTGCTGGAACAGGAGGTCTCCACCAAACGCGATCCGCTCTCCTTTAAAGTAGAACGTCACACTTCCCGGTGAGTGTCCTGGCGTCTCAAGTACATGCATCGAAAAGCTACCGATCGTCAATCGTCCTGGTTGCAACAGATGGTCTGCTGGTTTCATCCGCATCGGTGGCATTCCGAATTTCGCTGAACCATTCCATTCTGGATTACCAAGCCATCCTGCTTCTTCCGTATGCACGTAGACAGGAGCTTCCGTGAAGCGTCGTAACATATCCACACCTCCGATGTGGTCAAAATGCGCATGCGTCAATAAAATCGCTTTTAATGTTGCTCCCCGACTTTCAATCTCATCGAAAAACCGCATATCTTCTGTACCCGGATCAATGACGAGACATTCCTTGTCTTTAAATAACAAATAACCATTCTCAGATGCCATACCGGAAGTGATCATTACGATTTCCATTCTATAAAACCCCTTTACAATAGACTCTTCTCCTACTATACACGAAATTGTCGAAAGTTCCTGCAACGCCCTCTCGACTTTATCCCGCGAGTCGGATAAACTAAAAAGTGAGATTTAAGTGAAATCTTCGTGAAATTCATAACGTGATTGTTTAAGGGGGAGTACGTCATGCATTTGGATCAACCAATCGGTTGGCTTTTCTTCTTCGTCGCACTCGTCGGCGTTTGGGCCGTCGTTCGTTCACTTAAGAAACGCCAAATGTTTCCACTCGTATTCGCAGGTCTGACTGTCGTCTTATTCGGCTGGTTCGGGATTGCGACATTGATTTACGGCGGTATTCCATCGTAATCAAGATACGCTAAAAAGAGAGATGCCTCACGTATCTCTCTTGAGACTAAAGACAAAGTGCAATTTTTCTCTAACGAGAAAGATTGTACTTTTTTTGTTCGTTTCGAATCGTTTTCCTGGAACAAGCATCGCGCCGCTTCACTTCGCTGCAGGGTCGCTCTTAGGAATCGATGTCGAGTGAACAAAACGCTTCTCTGACCCTTCTTCCGAGTATAAAAAGAATGACGCGTTACCCGCCACTCCTACAGGAAAAAGCGCAATTTCGCGCTGTCAGAGACAAACAAGGCCCGCTTTCCTGCTCGAATGGAGCGGGAAAGCGGGTCTTTGTGTCTCGCCTGAGGAAAGGGCATGAAAAGATGCGTCATTTATTGGTGTCAGCCCTTTTGTCTAAAATCTAAAAAGAGATGCCTCGCGCATCTCTCTTTAGATTTGCCTTTCTACAAAAAACGAATCCACTCGAAAGTAGATTCGTTTTCCTCATCTTATTTTGAAGTTTGAAGGAAACGGAGCAAGTCACCATAGATGACTTTATCCGAAAGTCCTAACTCCTTCTCGGATTGTTTCGTAGATTGTTTACACATCTCCGCTAACTCTCCATCTTTTACTTCTTCACCTGTCTTGCGGTCATAACATGTTTCCTGCGTATAGACCGTTTTGTCTGTTATGACGGAACCATCGCGGAACAGCGCATAATCCTTGTGCTGTTTCGAGAAGAGATCGGTACCGAACAATACTTCATTCTTGAAGTCTTGTCCTAACAGATGAAGCAATGTCGGTTTAATATCGATTTGGCTCGCGACGTCTTCATGTTTAACACCTTTCGTTTGACCCGGTAAATGGATCACGAATGGTACACGTTGCAATTGTGCGACATCATACGGCGTCAACTCATCTTTGTTCATGAGTTCTGCCATCGCAGCATTGTGGTTCGTCGAGATACCATAGTGGTCGCCATAGACCATGAAGATCGTGTCATCCCACGTACCATCTTTTTTCAGACCCTCGATGAATTTACCGAGTGCCATATCTTGATACGCTAGTGCCTGAACATAATGGTTCAACGTCGTAGAACTTGTCTCAAGCGGTGGTACGAGTTCATCTTCTGGTTTTGGCATCTCAAATGGATAGTGGTTCGTCAATGTGATGAACTTCGAATAGAACGGACGTGGTAAATCTTTCAACATCGGCAATGACTGTTCAAAGAATTTATCATCGAGCAAGCCCCACTCCGTCAAATCTGCTGGATCACCTAGGTCATAATCCGTCTCTGAGAAGAAACGATCGACGCCAAAGCTATTGTAGACGATGTCTCGGTTCCAGAACGATTTGTTGTTTGCATGGAAAACAGCTGAATAATAGCCGTCTTCTTTCAACATTTCAGGAGTTGCCCGGAATTCGTTTTCTCCGTTCGTAAAGAATGCTGCACCGCGTCCAAGTGGATAGATTGAGTTTTCGAGAATGAACTCAGCATCTGCCGTTTTCCCTTGTCCTGTGTTGTGATAGAAGTTATCCCATGAATGCGATTCCTTGATCAACTTATTCAGGTTCGGTGTAATCTCTTGTCCGTTTGGTGCTTTTAATCCAACTGCAAAGGATTGTGCCGACTCAAAGGAAACGACGATGACGTTCTTTCCTTTGTACTTTCCGAACATAGCTGGGTTCGGTTCGGCATGTTTTGAATCAATGAAGCTTTGAACTTCCGACAGTTCAGAACTGTCTGCGAGTGCTTTTTGCGCAGATGTCTTCGACTGAATGAGTGCGTCATACATATGGAAGTTAAATGTTCCGATGTTTTTAACGAGCAGTTCTCGGTCAAAGGCACGTGTGAGCAATTCTGGACGTTCTGTCTCAGCAAGCGTCAAGTTTCCAAGGAAAACGACAACTGCTGCAACGAATGCGAGAATCGCGCGTCCACGTGACGCAACGTTTTTTGACATGTCCATTTTCCGTAAGAAGAACGGTAAGATGATCAAGTCACCGACGATCAATAAATCGGACCAATTCAAGAGTGACCCGAGCGATGCAGAAACGGTCTCTGCATTCGATGTTTGGAACAATACCGGCAACGTCAGATAGTCATTAAAGAAGCGGAAGAAAATGATGTCCGCATATAAAATGAGTGTCGCGACGAACAATGTACCGTAGATGAACCATTTTTGAACATTTCCCCGGAAGAAGAAGCTGAACCCGAACATGAAGAGCGCTGAACTAATTGGGTTAATTAGTAGAATGAATGCTTGCGCAGAGTTTGTTACGGGAACGTTGAAGAAGAGTGTATACGCTAAATACGTTTTTAACCAAATCAATAAGGTCGCAATCCAAAAGAGCTTATGCTCTTTATAGGTGCTGCGAACGCCTTGACCCATCTTTAGGCGCATTCGCGACCAGATGTTTGCGTCTTGCTGCATAAAAACCTGCCTCCTAATTTACATGTGCTTTCTGCTTTCAGTTCACACAACTTACATCATAATTTACATATACCCATATCACGTGAAAATTTTACGCTTAGTTTTACAAAAATGCAACTGGAATCCGGAAGATACTTAACAATCACACAATTACTGTACGTTTGTAAACAAAAAAAAGATTCGCTGAAGCGAACCTTTTACTGAAATTGAATATTATCATTTTTTGAGAAACATCTGCTTCGCAAGCCATGCACAGCCGATGACTCCGGCATCGTTTCCAAGCTCGGCAATCTTGAACGTCGTCGATCCGAAAACCCGTGGTAAAGCAAAGCGTTCGAACTGTTGACGGAGTGGTGCAAGCAATGTCTCGCCAGCTTTTGAGACACCACCACCGATGACGATGATTTCCGGGTTGATACTGTTCGCTAAGTTGGAGATGGCAAGACCGAGGTGGAACGTCACTTCTTCTACGACTTCCGTTGCGATCCGGTCTCCTTTCTCATACGCTTCGAATACGTCTTTCGCCGTCACTGCCTTGATGTCGTTGAGTAACGTTTCCTTCCCTTTACGCTTCTCGAGACCAAGACGGGCAATCCCTGTTGCTGACGCGATCGTCTCAAGACATCCTTTGCGACCACATCCACATAGAACGCCACCTTCAGGCAACATCGTGATATGACCGATTTCTCCAGCCATTCCGACTGTACCATGCACGATTTGTCCGTTCGTGATCAGACCACCACCGACGCCCGTACCGAGTGTGACCGCAAGGAGTTCGGTTGCCCCACTACCGGCACCTTTCCACATCTCACCGATTGCCGCTGCGTTCGCATCATTTTCAAGAACAGCCGGTAAACCCGTCAAACGCTCGAATTCACCGATGAGTTCAAAGTTGTTCCAACCGATATTGACCGCTTTCTCAACGACACCTGTATTGAAATCAATGAATCCCGGCGCACCGATGCCCGCTCCGACGAAATCTTCTGGTCGTTTATTGCTCTCTTGACACTTCTCAAAGAAGGATTTTGCGATATCTCCAGGAATTTGTACGCCATCATTCAAAACGACCGTCTCGATTTCCCACTTTTCTACGATGATTCCTTGCAAATCCAAAATTGCCATCTTGACTGTCGTTCCGCCGATATCAATGCCGAGTAACCATTTCATTGCTTCGTCTCCCCTATACTCATATAATGTCTGCTTCCTCATTTTACCGGACATAACTCGTTTGCGCAAAGGGTTGCACAATCTTAAATGTTATCGGATTGTGAACGCTTTAATTCATGTCGCAAGATTAGTTTTGCTGAATCGTACTGTCGTTGTTCCAAAACGCCTGCTTCTTGTAATTCATCGAGTTCAAGCATCATCATCGCGATATCGGACGCTCGGTCCCCAAGATAGATGAATGTCCCGTATGTCTTGAGTAATTGCTGTACATCATACAGTGTCTTCATCGACCATCGGCTCCTTTACATAGGCATGTAGCAAATCATATGTCGCTTGTAACGACGTCTCATGTGTACGTTCGTACGAATGACTCGATTCGATTCCCGGACCGAACAATCCGTGCCGGACGTCGTGGCCCGCACTTACTGCTGCTGAGGCATCCGAGCTATAGAACGGATAAATATCAACCTTATATGGAATACTATTACGTTGTGCTAAGCGCGTTAACTGGTGGCGTAAAGCCAAGTCATACGGACCTGAACCATCTTTCGCACAGATCGAGACCGTGAATTCATCCGAATGCTGACCGTCTCCTAGCGCTCCCATGTCGACCGCGATGTATTCTGCGACCTCGTCCGTGAATCCAGCATTCCCACCGAATCCAACTTCTTCGTAATTTGAAATCAGAATCTGGATCGTGTGTGGCAGCTCGATTGTTTTCCATTCCTTGATCAATTCAAGTAACAAAGCAACGGATGCTTTATCATCGAGATGGCGCGACTTCACAAATCCCGTTTCCGTATAGAGGAATCGCGGATCAAACGTTACGATGTCTCCTACTTCAATCCCCGCAACGCGCGTCTCTTCTGCTGTCGTCGAACGAATGTCTAATCGTACTTCGATATTATCAGCGGATCGTTCCGTTTTGTTCGTCTCGCGCGACGTATGAACACTCGAATGATGGAACACGATCGTACCTGAAACCGTTTGACCGTCCATCTTGTGAATGAGACAGTTCTCACCTTCGATCGCTGTCCAAGCATATCCCCCTAGTTGTGATAAACGAAGTCGTCCTGTTGGTAGAATCTCTTTCACCATCGCTCCTAGTGTGTCGACGTGTGCCGTCAGTAACCGCGTACGCGTTGAAGCACCAGGTAGTGTCGCTAAAATCGCTCCTTTTTCAAGTTTTCGATACGTGACCCCTTCTGCGATCAATCGCTTTTCTACATATGTAATCGCTTCTTTTGTCGAACCTGTTGGACTCGGAATCGAGACAAGCTCTTCAATCGTACGTATGACTTCTTTCATGTTCATTCGCTCCCTTTCAATCGGACTACGACGTGACATCCGCTTTGTTCTCATGATAACAAATATTCATTCTTTGCCGATACTGATATCTTACGGATACCATGCGAAAAAGCTGTAGCACTTTTTTTTGCTACAGCTTCTTTCCACATCATCTGAAGAAATTAGACGTACTTCTTCATCCAAATATCATCACGATATGTGCCGTCTTCTAATTTTACGGAATCTGGATCTTCGGCATATACTTCAAAACCGAGCGACTCATAAAGATTTTGCGCGGCCTCGTTCCCTGATAAAACGGCAAGAATGACTTGCTCAACGTCCGGTAACTTCTTCGCTTCCTCGATTAAGGCTTCCATTAAAGCGCGACCAGTACCACCGCGATATTCAGGTGATACGTATACTCCAGAAATCATCGCTTTATGCGATTCACGTGACAATTCATATGGTTTGACCTGACCAAACCCAAACAATGTATCACCGTCGAACATACCAAGCCAAACCTCATCGGAGTCGGGTTCTCCCTCAAGTCCTTCTTGTACTTCGCGGAGCGGGGTTTGCTGTTCATCATCAAACGAATGACCGAATGCATCTGGATGATTTTTTAATCCCTCAAGGCGTAGATTCCAGTATTGTTCTGCATCCTCTTTAGTTAGTTTTCGAAAAGTATACATGACTGTCGGTTCTCTCCTTTTTGGGTATCATGACGTACAAAAAAATGACGTAAAAATGCTTCTATCTCTTACTTAACCCTTTTCTAGTAAAATAAAACCTAGATTTTTTTCTTTTTACTACTGGACGAATAGATGTGATTTTTTATGTATTCGTTCTCTACATCAAAAAAACTCAAGTGTGGACAATATGAAGCAAGTCCGACACTTGAGTTTTTTGCTACTTTATTTCGTAATACCTTCATCATGATGCGTACGCTTATCCTTGCAAGACGGGTTCAAGCGTCTGACGTAATACATCAGCAGAATGATGGAATTTCTTCAACTCTTCTTCCGTCAATGAAACTTCAATGATTTCACGCACACCTTGACGATTGATGATGGCGGGAACTCCAATATGGATACCGGAAATTCCGTACTGCCCATCGACATGGGCGCCGACCGTCAATAGACAGTTCTCATTTCCGAGGATGGCACGAACGATCCGAACGAGTCCAAGCCCAATCGCATAGTAGGTTGCCCCTTTGCGCTCGATGATATGATAAGCAGCATCTCGGACGTTGATGTAGATTTGATCAAGATCTGCTTGAGAATAACGATCGTCTTCAGCAAGTAGTTCATCAATCGTTTTTCCATAAATGCGGCTGTTACTCCAGGCTGCAAATTCCGTGTCACCATGTTCGCCAAGAATATAGGCATGGGCATTTCGGGAATCAATGTGAAAGTATTCTCCAAGCATTTGACGCAGACGTGCTGTATCCAGCACCGTTCCTGATCCAAATACGCGGGATTTCGGAAGACCGGAATATTTCCAGGCAAGATGCGCCATGATATCAACCGGATTGGAAGCCACAACGATGATCCCATCAAAACCAGAATCCATGATTTGACGAATCATTTCTTTCATGATCAACGCATTCTTTGCGACGAGATCGAGTCTTGTCTCACCTGGTTTTTGTGGAGCGCCTGCCGTGATGACGACGACTTCCGCTTCGCGGCAGTCTGCGTAGTCACCAGCCCATATTCGCATCGGTGAAGAGCTAAATGGTGTTCCGTGGTTTAAGTCCATTGCCTCGCCCTCTGCTTTGGCTTTGTTGACATCAATGATGACGAGTTCTTCACAAAGTCCAGCTGTTGACATCTGATAGGCAAAGCTTGAACCGACTGCACCAGCTCCAATGAGGGCTACCCGTGTCACTTTCGCATGTAATTCCATATCGTTATGTCCACCCTTTCATTCGTCCTAAGAGTTTGTTAACTATCTCACAAGTAAATTGTAACATCTTTCACATTCTTTGTATCATG
Source organism: Exiguobacterium abrahamii (assembly GCF_015645365.1). Classification (NCBI taxonomy): domain Bacteria; kingdom Bacillati; phylum Bacillota; class Bacilli; order Caryophanales; genus Exiguobacterium; species Exiguobacterium abrahamii. The sequence continues at coordinate 218,103 of NZ_JADOYC010000002.1, read as the reverse complement.
TGAAATTAATCACATTTGTCCATTTTGTGTCATTGATATCCTAACATAAGGAATTACATACTCATATACTTTCCAGTTACCAGAATCGAACGATGATAAACCCGATTCCACTTGCCAAACCGCTCGTTAAGACATTGACAGCATCGTTCCCTAAAAATCGAATGCCCGAAACGTAAGCGGTCGGTTGACCATGGTGCTCTCGCTTTTCTGTGTATTCCCCACAAACCGTACATCGGTAAACGCGTTGCCCTACTGCTCCAAATAGTGTATCCAATAGGCTCCCAAGTACACCGATGCTTGTTACGAGTAAGACGTCCCTTAAAGAAAGAGAAAATATCCAATGCGCTGCTATCGCGATGAACGCAGCTCCTGCGATCGTACCTACCGTTCCAATCAGCGACATCGCTCCACTTGTTCCTGCTGGTACCCGGCGTAACGTTTTGAGCGACCATGGATCACGTTTTGAGAGCGGTCCGATTTCGGATGCCCACGTATCAGCATTCGATGCTGCGATGACGAATAGAAATAACAAGAGATACGCAAAATCCATCGTCATGGCATACGCTAAGGCAGCAACGAACGCTAGCCCTCCATTCGCAAGGACCTGCCATCCGTCACGCGCGCCGTCTTTCTCAACGATGGAGTCGACCGATTGTTTTCTGGACCGTCCGACCTTCGATAACAGACTCGAGCTACCAAAGAAGAGTAAGAGTACTACTAATCCTTGCCAACCGAATCCGAATGAGACACCACTACCGACGAGCAGGGTCATGATCGCACCACTTGTCGTCAATAAACGAAAAGATCGTCCGGTCCAAGCAAGCAATAGACAAAACAAAATGGTCGCGCTCAACATCGGATGACCTCTAAGTCAGTGACGATCAGGTCAACGGGGATATCAAAGGCTTCCACTTCGAAATCTGGAAGAAGTTGTTCAGAAAAGGCAATCGATACTTTACATCCTGTATATGGCACGAGTGCACGATCGTAATAGCCTCCTCCCCATCCTAAACGATAGCCGTCCCGACGATAGGCGCGACCTGGAACGAGGCAAAGCTCTGCTTGATCAAGTGAGGCGCGACGTGCTGAAGCGATCGGTTCAGCAATCCCCATCTGATTTGCTTGCAGTTGATCTTCTGGTCCATGTTCATAAAAGACCATCTCGTCTCCGACTACTTTTGGTATCAAGACCGTCTTGCCCTCTTGCCACGCTTGTCCAATCAGCATTCTTGTATCACATTCATTTCGAAAAGCTAACGTGATCGCGACACAGGTCGCTTGTTGCCATTCAGGTAGTAACAAGACATGTTCGTGAATCAATCGTTCCTTTTCCGCACGGTTCTCCATCACATCTAGTCGTTCTTTGATCAGACGGCGTACTTCTTGTTTGTTCATAGTTGTCTTCCTTTCCACAAAAAAAGCCATCACACGAAGTGACGGCTTCCATCTCAATTATTTCACTTCACGGTGAAGTGTGTGCTTACGGAGACGTGGGTTGTATTTCTTCAACTCAAGACGCTCTGGGTTGTTACGCTTGTTCTTTTTAGTGATATAAGTACGGTCACCAGTTTCAGTGCAAGCTAATGTGATTTTAACGCGCATGGGATTCCCTCCTATCTAGCTCTCGATGTATCAAGTGATTTTGCTTTACATAAGGTTAAGCATACTCAAGTATCGTACCAAGAAAGGAAAGGAATTGCAACTGTTCATCCGTTCTTTTTCGGATTCGTCACGTGTTGATATGGTTTTTCAAGGTTCTCTTCAAAACGCAGCGGCTTCTTTTCAACGTGATACTCTTGTTCCACCCCATGACGTGACTCTTCTCGTTCTAGATAAACGACCGCTGATTGGCGCAACGCATCTCCTTCAAGTCGTTTTAAGGCAACGACCAGACCGCCTGAACGATCAGGTGAACGCTCACTTTCGACATCGTAGACGTTACTGACGAGTGGCAATTCTTTGATCTTAGCGATGGCTTGGGCAGCTGATGCAGTCTCCATGTTGAAGTTGTGGATGACTGCGAAATCAACGATCTTACTCAAGGCTTGCGCTTGACGTAAGAAAGCTAAGTTTAGTGCCGCCAATTGGTTATAGGTCTGAACGAGCGGTAGACCCGTCACTTGCACTCCGTAAACGTGAACACCTTCTTCAAATCGATACGCTTCCGGATGTTCCGTGACGACATAGACGTTCTCACCAGCAGCAGCGAGCCGTCGAGCGAGCTCTGAAGCTGGCCGGTCTGACGCATCATATTGTCGGACGAACAATAAGATGGCGTCTGTATTCCAAGATTTCTCACGTTTCACTGCCACGTAGTAATCATGTGCCGTCAAGAAGACATCCGGTTCAATATCTGAATCTTGAAGGAAAGGATATTCGCGATATCGATCATCCAACCATTCCACCGTCAGCTCCTCAGCATCCAGGCGACGCTCGGTTTCTTCAAAACGTAAGATGTGCTCACGGAAACGATTCGCAGCATATTGCGCTGTCGTCTGTCCATCGAGGATGAACGGCCAGTCGCTGGAGACAGCGAGGAGATATTCTCGAATGAGTTGACGCTTCGCTTTGACAGTCAATGCATCTTGATGACGATTTCGAGCTACGACACCTGCTAGTCTCTTCTCAAGCTGATGGAGATGACGAATCATCCAGTCATTCCGTTCATTGATCCAGACTTCCGCGTAGCCTTTTCGTCCCCATGTTCCCATCGCGACGTGTGCCGTGTCGATGTCTTGGAAGTGACGCTCGAGGAAGATCGCCGGTGAAATCGACTCAATTCCTTGATCTTCTAAACGTTCCATCGCTTTACCGAGGAAGTCGGGACCTTCAAACCACCAGTGACCGAACAATTCGGCATCAAATGGTGCAGTGACAAGGAACGGTGGGAAGTCTTGTCCTTGATGCGCATCCAAATGTTCACCGAGTGCTTGTGCGAAGTCTACTGCGTGCTCACTCGTCCGTTGCCATGCCCAATCACGGACGTAATAGTCTTTTTGATCCGTTTCTCCTGTTACGCGATGCAATTTCAACCCTGTATCATAACGTAAGCCTTCTGGGTGCATGAACTCAGCGATTTGATCCCACTCTCGATCGTACGCAAGGTCACGATAAAACTCGCGGTAATCCGGATGACCCGGGTATCCGATGACAGAGCTCCAAATCTTCCCGGAAATGATTTGATCACGCGGGAACAGTGCCACACCGTGCGGCGAATAGACAGGTGCTCCGATTCCGTGTTTCGGTGACGGATCCGCGTTTAAGATGGAATGTTCGTCAACGAATGTATAACGAATGCCCTCTTCGTACAAAATACGGTCAAGTCCTGGCGTATACGCACACTCCGGCATCCAAAGACCAGATGGACGGAATCCGTAATGACGTTCGAAACAGTTCAATCCCGTCTGAATTTCAGAACGTGCCGCTTGTTCAGACAACATGTGCGGACTGAATCCGTGTGTCGCCGTACACGTAATCAAATCGAGATAACCTTGCTCTTTGTAATGACGGAATGCCCGGTTCAAATCTTTTTCCCAGTGAAGGAACGTATTCAATAAATCTTGATAGCGGTCTTGATAGAATAGAAGCGCATCTCGTTCCTTTTGAGCAAGCTCTCGCTCTAGTTCCTGGCGAATCAAACGTAACGTATCCTCGATATGCTCGATATACCGCTCTTGAATCAATGGGTCGGCAAGCATCTCGATGACGGGTGGTGAAATGCTGACCGTCCAGCCGAGCGGACGTGACAAGCGATCGATCTCCCACAATAATGGGATATAGGTTTCTGAAATCGCTTCATACATCCACCGTTCTTCTAGACGATGCGCCTCTTCATGACGGATATATGGTAAATGTGCATGTAAGACGAGTGAAAAATATCCTTTTCGCATAGCTTCTCTTCCTTTCCCTCTCTCTAATTCCATTACCGGACGCGGTCGAAATAGGAATAAGGACGTAATACTTCGACCCATTCCGGTTGTTCGACCTCTCCGTATTGCCAATGATGCACGACTTCCGCGAACCGTCCATCCGTGACTGGCTCGTCACGTGGCGTTTCGACTGGTTTTGAACGCAGTACTGGAACAAAGTCCCCGTCGATCGTTTGAATGCCCCATTCGATGATGTATGTAGTATTCGGGGCGACTGGTCGAACGAACCAAGCATTCGTCATTTCTGGTAGCTCGAATTGATACGTCCGATTTGCCTGTCCTTGTTCATATTCAACAAGTGTGACATCAATGATGCGTAATTCTTTACGGAACGAATCAAACGTCGTGTGATAGTGCGTCTCTAGCAACTGTTTCGACAGTTCAGATAATTCCCAGTAGACGTACAACGCTGTCGGTGACTGAACGATGGCGTGGAGGATGTCATCCTCGTAATGTGTCGCCATTCCAAACGCGTCACGTTCTAGCGAAGGTACCACTTGCACAGACGGTACGACGTCTAATACCGGTGCAGTCGACTTTTTCGTCTGCTTGACCGTTTTTGATTTTACTTTCGGCGCTGCTACAGAAGGTTGTTCTGTTAACGATTTACGATATTTAGTCCAAGCATATTTGATTTTCCCTTCAGTCGTATCCAATTGAGCTGCGATTTGTTTTGTTGTCAGCCCTTGTTCCTTCATTTTAATGATTTGCTCAAGCATTCCCAATCACCTCTCTGTCATTATTCACTTCTTTCCTATTCTACAAACGTGTTTCGAATCCCTTTACAAAAAAAGTAGGCAGAGGAAATTCCTCCTGCCTACTTGATTCATCCGTTTAAATCATAATGTTTTCCTTTTTCGAGATAGATCAGATGCTCCCCGACGTTCGTCAAGTGATCACCCATCCGCTCGATGTAGCGGCAAATGTTCGTGAATTGCATGACTTCATCGACGACGATCGGCTGCAGTGACATATGACGCATGTACTGGCGAAGTGCCTTATATGTCGTCTCATCAATGACGTTATCGAGATCAGACAAGGCTTTTGCTTTCTCGACATCTCCGTCACGATAGGCGACGATCGCAGTTTCCGTCATATCCAGTAATGTCTCGAATGCTTCCTTCAATAAAGAGATATCAATGACATACGGGAACGTTTCGACACGAAGAACCGCTTTTGAGATATTCCCCGCATAATCTGCAATCCGTTCGAGATCCGACGAAATTTTCATCGCGGTGATGATTCGTCGTAAATCTGTCGCAACGGGTTGTTGCTTCGCGATTAATAAAATCGCATCATCGTTGATTTCCAGTTCAAGTTCATCGAGTTCATTATCGTTTTCGATGACACCACGCGCGATGTCTTGATCATATTTTTCGAGTGCTTCTGCCGTTGTTGCGATCTGTTGCATCGTCTTACGAGCCAGTAAAAAGACCTTTTGATCGAGTATTGCAAGATTTTCTCCAAAAATCGTACGGTTCGCTGCCATTCGTCTCGTCTCCCCTTCTTATCCGAATCGTCCTGAAATGTAATCTTCCGTCCGTTTGTCACTCGGATTTCCAAAGATCCGGTCTGTTTGATCGAACTCGACGACTTCACCATTCAAGAAGAACGCTGTTTTGTCCGAAACACGTGCAGCCTGTTGCATGTTGTGAGTCACGATGATGATCGAGTAGTCTGATTTTAACTCTTGGACGAGTTCTTCTACTTTTAATGTAGAAATCGGGTCAAGTGCCGATGTCGGCTCATCCATCAAGATGACATCTGGCTCGATTGCAAGGCAACGCGCGATACAAAGACGTTGTTGCTGCCCACCAGAAAGACCATAAGCATTTTCGTTCAAACGATCTTTGACTTCATCCCAGATCGCCGCACGGCGTAAACTGCGTTCGACGATCTCGTCGAGGATTTTTTTGTTTTTGACACCGTGGACACGGGGACCATAAGCGATGTTGTCATAAATTGATTTTGGGAATGGATTCGGTTGTTGGAAGACCATTCCGACCGATGTCCGTAATTCTTCGACACCGTATTCTTTATCAAAGATATTACGTCCGTGATACTCGATAGCACCATTCGTCCGTACGATCGGAACGAGTTCAACCATTCGATTCAATGTTTTGATGAATGTCGATTTCCCACAGCCAGACGGTCCAATGATTGCCGTGACTTCATTTTTCTTAATGTCGAGATTGACATCTTTCAACGCATGATCGTCACCGTACCATAAGTTTAAGTCTTTGACGTTATAGACGCTCTCGCGTGCTGCTACTGGTTGGTTCATACGCTCTGTCCCTTCTGTAACGACTGATTTCGTATTCAGCTTCGTATCCATCATCTGTCTTCCTCCTTAAAAGAAATCCCTTCTATCTATATCGTTCGATTAATAGCGTTTTGAGAATCGGTTCCGAATCCAGATTGCAAGTGAGTTCATCGTCAAGAGGATGACCATTAAGACGATGATACCTGCCGCTGCAAGTCCTTGGAAGTCCGCTTGTGGACGACTTGTCCAGTTGTAGATTTGAATCGGTAATGCTGTGAATTCTGAGAAAATACTTTCTGGCGCACGAGCAATGAAAATCGCAGCTCCGACCATGATGAGTGGTGCTGTCTCGCCAATCGCTCGAGATACGGCCAAGATGATCCCAGTAATGACACCCGGAAGTGACGCCGGAAGAACGACTTTGAACGTCGTTTGCCATTTTGACGCACCGAGTGCAAGTGATGCATGACGCATCGCTTGTGGAACGGCACGGATTGCCTCTTGGGACGAGACGATGACGACCGGAAGACTCATCAACGCGAGTGTCAATGCTCCTGCAATCAATGTTGAACCGAAGCCCATGTTACGTACGAAGAACGTCAAACCAAGTAAACCGAAGACGATCGATGGTACACCTGCAAGGTTTGAGATGTTGACTTCGATGAATGAAGTCATCCGACTCTTCTTCGCGTACTCTTCTAGATAAATCGCTGCCCCGACACCAATGATGAAAATCATCGGGATGATGAGGAGCATCAAGAAGATGGAGCCCATTAACGCCGGATAAATCCCGGCACGTTCCGCACGGCGTGATGGTGCATTTTGTAGAAACTCAAGTGATAACCATGACGCACCGTCACGGATGACGCCGAACAAGAGAATACCTAAGACGACAAGACCGAAGAACAGTCCAGCAAGGAAAATGACTTTTGTGACGTTGTTGACGACGAGTCGCTGGCTAATGGATTTCTTCACCGCGACCGGATCAATGAATTTCTTTGAGACAGGTTGCTTTTCTGGTAAGGCCATCTTAGTACTCCTCTCTGAAGCGGCGTGTGATCCAGTTCGCAAGTAAGTTCATCACTAATGTGAAGACGAACAAGAGTGTACCAACCGCATAGATACTGTAATATTCGACAGTTCCAAATCCAGCATCACCTAAGGCGACCTGAACGATATACGCTGTCATCGTTTGGACTGGCTCGAGTGGATCGATCGCAGCTGTCGGATTCGAACCACCAGCGATCGTTACGATCATCGTCTCACCGATTGCCCGTGACATACCGAGTACGATCGATGCAATGATCCCTGATAAGGCAGCTGGAACAACGACTTTCAATGCAACTTCAAGACGTGTCGAACCGAGTGCAAGCGCACCATCGCGAATTTTTTTCGGAACGGAGCTCATCGCATCCTCAGAAATCGAAGCAATCATTGGAATGATCATGATCCCGACGACGATCCCCGGACTGAGCGCATTGTAAATTTGAATACCTGGAATCAATTTTACGAGTACTGGTGTGACGAACGTCAACGCGAAGAATCCGAAGACGATTGTTGGAACACCTGCTAACACTTCAAGAATTGGTTTTAAGATACGGCGTGCGCGGTCTGACGCGTACTCACTTAAATAAATCGCTGATGTGAGACCGATCGGCACGGCAACTAGCATCGCAATCACGGTAATCTCAAGCGTCCCGACGACAAGCGGCCAAATTCCATACTCTGGTTGTGAGTTGAGTGGATACCAGCTCGTACTGCCGAAGAATTCCTTGAACGGAACGACTTCGAAGAAGTGTTCTGTTTCAATGACTAACGTGAGAATGATGCCGATGGTCGTAACGACCGAGACGAACGCACAAAGGAATAAAACGATCGGCATGACGCGTTCCATGACGTTTTTCATACTATATTTTTGCTGTCGGTTCTGTTGAATCAGCTCGCGAACCGATTTATTTTGTGTTGAACTCATCCTTCTTCACTCCCTACTCCTTCTTGACATGAGAACGGGACCCAACCGGTACAGACTTCCCCGGTTGGGCCATCCTCATGACTCGATGATTTATTTCATTGCGTCTTCAATTGCTTTTGCGTTTTCATCGTAACGATCTTGCGGCATTTTGATGTATCCGACTTCTTCAGCAAGATCACCAGCGTTTTCGTTCGTGAACTGAACGAAATCAGCGACTTGTTTTTTGTCTTTCATTGATTTGTTATTGATGTACGTGTAGATTTCACGTGACAGTGGATAAGAAAGATCTTTGATCGTTTCTGGTGTTGGATCGACTGCATCTTTTCCTTCCGCAGCCAGTGGTACTTCCTTCAACTTATCTTTGTTCTCTGCGTAGTACGCATATCCGAAGTATCCGATTGCGCCTTTCGTTCCTTCAACACCTTTGACGAGAACGTTATCGTCTTCTGATAATTGAACATCTTTACGCATATCTTTTTTCTCAAGTACTTCCTCAGAGAAGAAGTCGAATGTTCCTGAGTCTTTACCTGGGCTGAAGAATTTCAATGGTTCAGCCGGATAAGAAGAATCGACATCTTTCCAAGTCTTGATGTTCGGATCGAGCCAGATTTTCTCGAGTTGCTCCATTGAGAGTTCTTTTACCCATGTATTTTCTTTGCTGACTGCGACAGTCAAACCGTCATATGCGAGTGCCATTTTTGTGAATTCAATGTTGTTCTTTTTCGCTTCAGCTGCTTCTTCTTCTTTAATTTCACGCGACGCGTTTGAAAGATCTGTTTCACCAACGACGAAGCGTTTGAATCCGCCACCTGTACCAGAGACACCGACTGTGACATCTACGTCAGGTTGTTCCATCGAATATTCTTCACCGACAGCTTCCATGATCGGGAAGACAGTAGAAGAACCGTCGATTGCGATTTTTCCTTTTAAATCAGATGAACTAGCAGAACCGCCTTTATCGTTACCACATGCTGCCCCCACTACTGCGATTGATGCTACCGTTGTGATGAGTGCTGTTTTTTTCATCCAAGACATGATTAATTTTCCTCCTCGAAAGTATGTCGCTGACGATGCTACGACTTTTTATCCGTTTTCCTTACAAGACTTATACTACGGATGAACTATTAAAACGAAATGAATCCAACGTAAAAGAATTGTAAAGGCGTGTTTTATAGTGTTTACAATTCGAAATCCATTAGAAAAAAAGGTCAATGCAAACAAAAAAAACGAGAGTGATTGCTCACTCTCGTTTTTCATCTAGTTAATTTGGCTTAGTTTGCCACGGGATATCTTTGACATTAAAGTACGCTTTGACAAGATCGTGACCGATTTTCGAGTTGACGGTTTCTTGTTCCATATAAGGAAGGAACACGGCCCATGCCATCTCTGGATTATCGTACGGCGCCCAGCCAACAAGGTTCGAGTTCAATGAACGAACCGGTTGACCACTTCCGTCACGTAAGGCGATCCCATCATCACCATAGACACTGACCTGCGCTGTACCTGTTTTCGCAGCTGCATCAATACCGGTTTGTGCGATGATTTTTGCTGTACCACGTTCTCCCTTGACGACACGATGCAATCCTTCTCGGACATGATCAATGTTATCTTGACTGACTTCAATCCGATTCAGGTAATTCGTCTTAAAGCTATAATCAACTTGTTTCGTTCCTTTTTCAATCGAATTCGACGCGAGAACTTCTTTTAAGAAGTGCGGCTGAACACGATAGCCACCGTTGGCAAGTGTTGAAATATACTGTGCGACTTGTAGCGGCGTAAAGGCATCATACTGTCCGATGACTCGGTCCATGAGTAGCGTGACACGGTCAGGTGTCCCTTGAACACCTTTTGCTTCGTATGGCAAATCAACACCTGTCGTCACCCCAAGACCGAATTGGCTATAGTAATTCTGCATGATGGCAGCTGCTCCATCTACACTCGCTCCGGCAATACCGTTACTTGGGTACTTCGCCATCCGCATCGCAATGTTGAACATATAAACGTTTGATGAACGCTCAAGTGCCGTCAAGTCCGTGATTGCTCCCATATTGACGTACGATGCTTTTTTCGTACCCCCGATTGTGATCGGCGCATCATTGATGACTTCGTTTTGACGGATGACGCCCTCCTCGAGTCCCATCGCAACCGTTGCACCTTTGATCGTCGAACCGATTTGAAGGGACGTCAACACGTTATTGATTGCGACATCCGAAAACTTACCGGTTGCTGGATCCAGCTTTTGACCAGACATCGCAAGAATCTCACCAGTCTGTGGGTTCATGACGACGGCGTAACCTTCTTTTAGATAACGACTACCCATGCCACGTCCCATTTTAATGGCTTGTTGCATGATTTGGTCGACTTGTTTGTTGTATTCCGCATCCACGGTCAGAACGAGATCTTTACCGGACTCGCCTTCTTCGCGTTTTGGATCACCGACCGGCTCTCCATTGAACGTCTCATACACATCGTACGCGGGTTTCCCGCGCAGAAGATCCTCATACTGTTGTTCAAGGAATGATGTTCCGACACGGTCATTCAAGCTGTAACCTTTTGCTTTGAACTCCGCTTGTTGTTCTGCTGGAATCTTCGAATACTTCCCGAAGATGTTTCGAAGTGTTCCTTCATATGGATAAGAACGCTCATAGAACGGTTCCACCGATACACCTTTTAAATCTTCTAGATTTTCATCGATGATCGCCATCTCTTTTGCGGAAGCACCGAGTTTGACAAGTTGTGGATCAAGCGCATATCCGACTTCCATGTTGTGTTTGATCGCAATGACTTCCATCGTTTGATCGTCATAATCGATATCGTCTTTCGTAATCGCATCTAATCGGATTTGATCCTGTTCTGCGATTGATAGTTTACTTTGTGCTTCTGCTGAAGGATATTTCTGTTTGACGGCTTCTTGATAACGACGATCAGACTCTTTCGTGTTCGTCGCGATCCAGAAATCCTTAATATCACGTTCTGTGACTTTCCAATCTTTTTTAGGCAAATCAATGATTGCCGCAAGGCGCTGTGCAATCTCAATGCGTTCATCGACTTTCGTCGTTTGTGCTCGACGGTAGACGATGGAGTATTTAGAAATCGTATCAACCAAAAGACGACCATCCCGGTCATAAATCTTTCCGCGTGGCACTTCATATTTTGATGCGATCATTTCTGTTTTTTGAACTTCCCGCGAAATTTTCTCACCATTGACGATTTGCACGACTCCTAAACGGAAAATCAAAATCGCAAACAATAAAAAAACGACGAAGAACATTAAATTCAGACGAAGCGGCAGATGATTACGCCGTCTTCCTCGTACGGTGATTCGTTTAGCCATGGCGTACTCCCCTATCGTTCAAAAGTCATCTTGTTTCATTATATAGAAGGAAACTTTCCATAACAACCTATCCCATCATTTTCCGCATTAAAAAAAGCGTATCGTTCACAATTGAACGATACGCTCGTTTTCACATTACTTCGCGTCAGCGTAAAGCTTCGCTACGTGATCCCAATCAACGACATTGAAGAACGCATTGATGTAATCAGGACGACGGTTTTGATAGTTGAGATAGTATGCATGTTCCCAAACATCAAGACCGAGGATTGGTGTTTTGCCTTCCATGACTGGTGTATCTTGGTTTGGTGTCGAAACGACCACCAATTTTCCACCGTCAACGATTAACCAAGCCCAACCTGAACCAAAACGAGTTGTTGCTGCTTTTGCGAATGCATCTTTGAATGCATCGAATGATCCGAATGCTTCGTCGATTGCTGTCGCGAGTTCGCCTGTTGGAGCAGCACCGTCGTTCTTCTTCAACAGTTTCCAGAAGAATGAGTGGTTCCAGTGACCGCCACCGTTGTTACGGACTGCAGTTTGAATGTTTGCTGGGAGAGCATCCAAGTTTTGAAGAAGTTCTTCAAGTGACTTTCCTTCATGTTCTGTACCCTCAAGCGCCGCATTCACGTTCGTGACATACGTGTTGTGGTGTTTCGTGTGGTGAATCTCCATCGTACGAGCATCGATATGTGGCTCAAGCGCATCATAAGCGTAGCCGAGTTCTGGTAATTCAAATTTTGACATGTTCATGTCCCCCTTTGTGCTATTTTCGAAAACTTCAATACCCTTTAAGACTAGCAAAAGAACCTGTGTTGACGCAAGTCAAGACCCTCGGATTTACTCGACTTCTCGTGGAGCAAAAACTGAGACACCACCACCTGGAACCGGGAAGACACCAAATCCTTCATCGTCGATCACGACAGGGTGATCTTGATGGTTCGTATAGTCGAACCATTCTTGACCTGCACGTTCTTCACCGACGAACATCCGTTTTTCACACATATCGGCATTCGACAATAAGACCGCACAGCCAGAGTTCTCGATTTCCTCAACTCCACGACGAACCCAACCGACACAATGTGGATCATCGAGATAGTCTTCTTGCTCACCATATGCTTTGTGATAACGTGCATAGAGTAATGCATCGATCATTTCTTTTTTCCCTTCTACCGGATGTGGTCCTTGCACTCCATAATAGTCACCGTAGAAGACACATGGGTAACCGTCTTTACGAAGTAAAATCGCCGCGTAAGCATGTTGTTTGAACCAGTCATCCACCCACGACTCAAGTGATTCTCCCGGTTGGGAATCGTGATTGTCGACGAACGTGACGGCATTCGTCGGGTGTGATTCGACAAGGGTATCTGCAAACAACGTCGTCATATCAAAGTCCTGTCCCTGCTTCGAAGCTTCATGGAACTTATAATGAAGCGGAACATCGAACAAATCGATCGTATAGTCGACGCTATCGAGGAAATGACGACAATCATCGAGATCTGATTTCCAGAACTCGCCGACCATATAGAAGTCACCTTCACTTTTTTCAATCATCGATTTTGCGAATTCATGAACGAATTCATAATTGATATGTTTGATGGCGTCGAGTCGGAAACCTTGGCAATCAATTGTTTCTTGGAACCAATGTCCCCAGCGGATCATTTCTTCGCGGACTTCCGGATGATTATAATCGATGTTCGCGAACATCAAATAGTCATAGTTGCCGAATTCATCATCGACTTGATCATTCCAATCTTTATTTTTACCGGAAATTTTAAAGACACCCGTCTTTTCTTCACGGGCATCAAAATCCGTTCCATTGAAAAATTCATGTGTCCAGATAAAATCTGAATATTTTCCGTTACGTCCTGGGAATGTAAACTTCGTCCAGGCTTCGATTTCAAACTCTTCTGAAATTTCTTTCGAACGATCTTCCGGATGGACTTCGACGACATTGATCGTTTCAAGTTCATCAGCTGCTGCTTTATGGTTCATGACGACATCAGCGTAAACAGCGATATCGTTCTCACGAGCAACCTGGATTGCTTCGACGAGTTCATCTTTCGTACCGTATTTCGTACGGACTGTTCCTTTTTGATCAAATTCGCCTAAATCATAGACGTCATAGATGCCATATCCTGTATCCTCATCTGATTGACCTTTTGACGCCGGTGGAATCCACACGGACGTGATGCCGGCAGCACGTAATTCAGGCGCCCGCTCTTTCAAGCGTTGCCAGTGCTTCCCATCATTCTCTACATGCCACTCAAAAAACTGCATCATCGTATGGTTACGTTCCATCTCTCTTCGCTCTCCCTTAGTTACTATAGTATGAATATTATTACAATATCTTTACTATTCCCCGGGGGAACAAAAATAAACGCTTCCCGTTTTTCAACGAGAAGCGTTCTACTGAATGGACCCTGCAGGGCTCGAACCTGCGACCGGACGGTTATGAGCCGTCAGCTCTAACCAGCTGAGCTAAGGGTCCTTAAGTAATAGTAGCGGCGGAGGGAGTCGAACCCACGACCTCACGGGTATGAACCGTACGCTCTAGCCAGCTGAGCTACACCGCCATGATGTATGTTTCTTACTCTTACTAGATTACGAGATGTGGCGAAACTTGTCAATATGCTATTTCAAAAAAATAAACAGCTGATTTCATATTTTTGAAATCAGCTGTTATAAGAAAATCGTATTTCACTTAGTTCGTTAAAGCCGTCCGCTGTTCAAGGACGAGATCCGTGATGTTGACAGCGTGATCGCCAATTCGTTCGAGGTTCGACAAGAGATCGACGAAGATCATCCCTGCTTGTCCCGTACATTCACCAGCGTTAACACGAAGGACATGATGCTTCCGGAATGAACGTTCGAGTGCATCGAGTTTGCCTTCGAGTTCCAGAACCTTACGAGCTCGTGTGACATCATCCTCTTCGACAGCGCGAACAGCACAATCGACGATTTCTTGCGTTAATGCGTACATGTCATCAAGCTCTTGCTTCGCAGCTGATGTGAACTGAATTCGGTTGACGATTTGGAAATCGACCAATTCAACGATGTTTTCGACGTGGTCACCGATTCGTTCAAAATCATTGACGGCATGCATCAATAACGAATGATCATTTGATTCTCGTTCTGATAAATCATGTGCCGCTACTTTGACAAGGTAATTCGTGACTTCTGTGTTCAAGTGGTTGATTGCATATTCAATCTGCTCTGATTCTGAAACATCTTTCTTATCATGCGATTGCGTGTAACGGTGCGCTTTTGCAAGTGCGTCTTTCGAGAATTCTCCCATTCGCAATACTTCGAGTTTTGCATGATTCAATGCAAGTGCCGAAGATTGGTTCAAGATGTTCTGATCGAGATGACGCGGTTTCGAATCAATCGTCGTATCCGTACCCGGTACGATTTTTTGTACAAGCCATGCGATTTGTGCGATGAACCAACATTGAATCAACGTATTGACGACGTTGAATGTTCCGTGTGCAAAGGCAATTTGCATTTTCGGACCTAAATCAAGCGTTCCTGTGATCCACATAATGAAGCTTGAGAAAATTGGTAATGCAATCAGGAACAATACTGTTCCGATGATATTGAAAATGACGTGTGCTGCTGCTGTCCGTTTAGCTGCAATCGACGCACCAAGTGCTGCAAGTACTGCTGTGATCGTCGTTCCGATGTTATCACCAAATAAGACCGGTAGTGCTGCTTTGATATCAATCATGCCGCCTGAGTACAACTCTTGTAAAATACCGATCGTTGCAGACGACGACTGGACAAGCACTGTAAAGATCGTTCCGACGAATACACCAAGCAATGGGTTATCCGACATCGATACCGTCAACTCACGGAACCAGACGCTTGACTCGAGTGGAGCCATTCCGTCGCCCATCAATGTCAAACCATAGAACAATGCACCGAATCCGAAGAAAATCTGTCCGATGTATTGAATCCGTTCTTTTTTAAAGAAGAAAATCAAGAAGGCTCCGAGCGCAATTGCCGGAAGCGCAGCTTCCTTGACGTTAAAGCCAATGATGAAGGCGGTAATCGTTGTTCCGATGTTTGCCCCCATGACGACTCCGATCGCTTGTCGTAAATTCATCAGACCCGCACTAACGAGTCCGACGACGATGACGGTCGTTCCTGACGAAGACTGAATCAGGACGGTTACGACGATACCCGCTAGGATACCTAGTAGTGGATTTGTCGTATATTTATCGAGGATATAACGTAGTCGGTCTCCGGCTGTTTTTTGGAGCCCATCTCCCATATACTTAATACCGAATAGGAAAATTCCGAGTCCACCGATGAAGGTGAAAATCATTTCCTGCAAATCATAGTTCATCTTGCCAGCTCCTTTATTTCATGTGGATTGATGTGTTTGTAAAGTTTATTTTCTCAACTCCCCCATTATGTAAAGGTCTGTTGAACTTGTAAATAGTTTTTGAGACATCCGTTTGTTAAGGTTTTATTAATCTGTACCATAACACAAAAACCCTTTATCACCAATCAAAATTAAACAATTAAAATCTGTTATAAAACAATGGAAAGAGTGGTTCACTTGTCATTTTTACGTCAACTAATTAATTACTTACAAACTTCCTTAATTCCAAATCGTCCGTTTTTGCGCCTTCGTTTGGCAGATGTTTCCCTTTATTTTTGTGGATTAGCTTGGATTTCATTTTGGACGACGGTTATTGATTCCTTCTTTTTACAAAAAAACATCCCGATCGTCGTCTGGTTCATCCTTCATTTCATCTTTATCGCAATCGCTGTATTACTTTACGTATTGTTTATGGCGTATCTAACGAAGGGGTTTGTCCGATTGTTACTTCCCCGTCCGTGGGCGTATCGCCAAACGTTCCCTTACACGGTCGCAACAAATCTCTGGTCTTTCCCAATCGGTATGCTTCTATACCAACTTGAGTATCCTCGCTTCGGAATCGGGCTACTCGTAATCGGACACTTCGTCTACACATTAGTACCATTATGGATTGCCCGTTCCTCGAAGCCGCGTTCTTCACGTAAACCTCAATGAGTATAAAAATCAGGCGTCCGACGGATTGACGGACGCTCTTCTTTCATTAAACAATTGTAAATGTTCAATTTTCGTTCTTGTTTCTCGATTTTTAGGGAATAGTTCGATATGATAGAAAAGGTAAACATAAACAATATGGCGGTATGCCACAAAAGGAGATTTTCGATATGCCGAAAATGGTCCATCGCTCTAAGACTCGTCCCGTTCGTGTAGGGGACCTTGTCATTGGTGGAAATAATGAAGTCATCATCCAAAGTATGACGACAACTAAAACACACGACGTCGAAGCGACAGTCGCTGAAATCCTACGCCTTGAAGAAGCTGGTTGCCAAATCGTACGCGTCGCTTGTCCAGAAGAACGTGATGCGCTCGCACTTGCAGAAATCAAAAGCCGAATTAACATTCCGCTTGTCGTAGACATCCACTTCAACTATAAACTTGCGCTTATGGCAATCGAAGCTGGCGTCGATAAAATCCGGATCAACCCGGGTAACATCGGTCGCCGCGAAAAGGTCGAAGCCGTCGTTACAGCAGCAAAAGCGAAAAACATCCCCATCCGGATCGGGGTAAACGCCGGTTCACTTGAAAAGCATATTCTTGAAAAATATGGCTACCCAACTGCTCGTGGTATGGTCGAGAGTGCTTTGCACCACATTAAGATTCTCGAAGATCTCGACTTCCATGATATCATCGTCTCGCTTAAGGCATCAGACGTACAGTTGGCGCTTGAAGCGTATCAGCTCGCTTCTGAATCATTCGACTATCCACTTCACGTCGGGATTACGGAATCTGGTCCACTTCGCTCTGGTTCATTAAAATCAGCAGCGGGACTTGGCGCGATCTTGTCACGCGGAATCGGAAATACAGTTCGTGTATCTCTTTCAGCGGACCCTGTCGAAGAAGTAAAAGTCGCAAAAGAAGTCTTGAAATCATTTGGTCTCGCAGCGAACGCAGCGACATTGATCTCATGTCCAACATGTGGTCGGATCGAAATCGATTTAATGTCAATCGCTGCAGAAATCGAAGACTATATCGAAAACATCCAAGCGAACATCAAAGTTGCGGTTCTCGGATGTGCGGTCAACGGTCCTGGTGAAGCACGTGAAGCTGATATCGGTATCGCTGGTGCACGAAACGAAGGATTGTTATTCCGTCACGGAGAAATCATCCGTAAAGTACCGGAAGCAACGATGGTCGAAGAATTGAAGAAAGAGATCGATGCGATCGTTCTCGAAAAACAGGCTGAAAAAGAAGCCGAAAAAGCGAACCATGCATAAGTTGAAGACTCCTCCCTCGCGAGGAGTCTTTTTTCGTATCTCGATTTCGACTATGTTATACTAAGTGAAGAAAAATTTTTAGAACGTGGGTGACTGTAAATGAAAATTGGAATTGACATTGATGGAACGATCACACATCCATCCTCTTGCTTCACTTACATGAATAAATATCTCGGAACGTCGATTGACTTCAATCAGGCGTCCGAGTATGAATTGCATACGTACACCGATATGAATCAAATCGAATTTTGGGACTACATGGTGAACTCCGGTCACGAGACCGGCATTTATCGTGAATCCATCCCTCAAGAACATGTTCGCCACCACTTATGGAATTTGCGGAAGCAATATGACCTCCATTACGTAACAGCACGATCGGAGCTCGTTCGTCCTGTAACAGAAGAGTGGATCAAACAACACGAACTTCCTCTTGATTCCTTGATCATGACGGGATCACACGACAAAGTACAAGTCGTTCGTGATTTATCACTCGATTTATTCATGGAAGATCGATTAGAGAATGCTGTGCAGATCGCAGAAGACACATCGATTCCTGTAATCTTGTTCGACGCACCTTATAACCGTAAAGCCGTACCGAATAATGTCATTCGTGTCGCTTCATGGAATGAGGCCGTTCAAGAGATTCAAAAATTTGCACCGATTCGTTAAAACAGCCGATTAGGCTGTTTTTTCCATTTTTATGTCATTGCACGACTTGATATCGTACAATGACGATAGATTGAAACTTTGATATAGAAAGGGCTTCATGATGCTTGCGACAGTGAATATCTTTTTTATTAATATCTGTATTATTTTTCTCGTTTCTACGTTCACCTTTTACCTACTTCGTGATCGTTTGCCAATTCAACCTGACTCAAAAATATCTACTCGTCTCTATTTCGGACTTTCCAATGGTCTGACTGGCATTCTACTTATGCATAATGCAATCGACTTAAATGGAGCATTGATTGATTTACGGTTATTACCTCTCGCTTTGTCCGCTTTGTTCGGTGGTAATATCAGTATTGCCGTGACAGGATTGATGCTCTTGATCTACCGATTCGTGATTGATAGCGGAGATTCACTAGACGCTCTGTTTAGTTCCGTCATCACACTACTTGGATTTCTAGTACTTTCTTTTATTTGTCGTCGATTCATCAAACGGCAAGGGTACTTCTTTTCTGCCATCGTCACAGTCGGTTCCCTACTCGTACTCTCGCGATTGATTATGAGTAACTCCCCAGCGGATGCCTGGGGAACGATTTATATTCCATATTTCATTTTAACGATTGGTGGAGCTCTTTTGTTTTATCGTTTGTCTTCACTACTTCAGCAACATTTTGTTCTTTATTCTTATCAATCCTACCTTGCTTCGACCGATCAATTGACGCGGCTCGCGAATCGCCATGTCATTTTAGAAAAAGTCACGACGCTCGAAAAGAGTACAGATTCTTGGGGAGTCATCTTGTTTGATTTGGATCACTTTAAGAATGTAAATGATACACATGGTCACGCGATCGGAGACGCTGTCTTGCGCCACTTTTCAATCTTATTGAACGAGTATTGTCCGGCACCCGTTACGGTCGGTCGATATGGTGGTGAAGAATTCATCGTCATCGTTCCAGACATTGAACGGCATCCTCCTGTCGTCCTAGCTGAAACAATCGTAACAGCCGTTCAGCAAACACCGTTCGTCATGCAAGATCATGCCGTATCCATTACGGTATCCGCAGGAATTGCTTATGCTCATCAACAACCAGCTGAAACAGTATTTAAGCAAGCGGATAGCGCTTTGTACGAAGCAAAAGCACAAGGACGAAATCAGTATCGCCTGTATCGATCAGAATGAATACTAAAAAGCCACTTTTCCTCCGAGCGATTCGGACTGAAGTGGCTTTTGTTGGTCAACGGACCGTTCCTTCATTAGTTTTTTGAAGTAGACAGATGATTTCTTCAAGTGATACCGGCTTAGCAAAGAAATAACCTTGGAATAGATGAATGCCGATTTCCTTGGCAATGCGTACTTCTTCTCCTGTCTCAACTCCTTCGACGATACATTCGACATGCATCGACTGGCTCAGTTGAAAAATCGACTCGAGGATGGATTGTCGTTTCTCCGATTCACCGATTTGTTCGATGAATTGCTTTGGAATCTTTAATTGACGTAACGGTAACAAACGCTCGAGAACATGATAGGACGCATGACCGGTTCCGAAATCATCGAGTGACAACGGGAAATCGAGCGTTTTGATTCGTTTGAGCGCTCGATGAATCGATTGGCTCTCGAAATCAAGTGACTGACTCTCTGTGATTTCAATTTTTATCTGTTGCGGTTTTAAGGCATACTTCAGTAGCGTTCGTTCGATGAACGGCATGAACGAATCACTCGTCAACTGGCGTGGTGATACGTTGACAGATAACGTAAACTCGTCTGGAACCAGATCGACCAATGCTTTGCGCGTCTTACAGCTTTCCTCAAAAATCCATTCTCCTAGACGAATGATTAAATCACTTTTTTCAGCAATCGGAATGAATACGGATGGTCGATCAGCTCCTTGTAACGGGGTCTTCCAGCGAACTAAGGCCTCAAGACCGATGAATTGCTCTGATTGAACATCGTATTGTAATTGATAAACCAGATGAAAATCCGTTTCGATATTCGCTTGGGCTAGGGATTGTGCTGCTTTGACTCGTAATTCTTGATCCTTACGCCATTCTTTGTCAATACACATCACACGTTCGTTTTGTTGCGCTGCTTCTTGTAAGGCAGTCAATAATTGCTGCACCCGACGCTTTCGATTATTGGTCGCCCCTTCGCCATTATCAATGACGATGGATATGTTGACATAGACATGATGCCCCTCGATTTCGTATGGTACAGAGATTTTTCGGCTCAATTCTTCCATCGCTTCCTTACATGCCACCTCGTCCGGCTTTTCCATGACGATCAATAACGTCCCTGCTTCAATCCGAGCAAAAGCTTGATAAGGAGGTAGTTGTCTCTTGAGTCGCTCGATACAGGCGCGTAGTACTTGTAACTGAATATCTTCTCCAAAATAACGTGCCAGCTCATAGTAGTTTTCTAAATGAATCCCGACAAAAATGAGCTGTTGTTCAGGTCTTGGAAAATCAATTTCGTTTAATCCTTGGCGATTCAAGACACCTGTTTCTTCATCACGTCGCGCCGTATCGTGTAATTGTATCGCAAGGTCATTTAACCGATTTAAATTGCGAATATGCAAGTGATTGATGACAAGCGCAATCGATACGCCAATCACAATCATGCCAATCCGTCCATAATGGTCCGTCGGATCAATTTCTACCGTCACGGTATCGGCATTCCACATGACATACAAACTAGTTGCAATGGTAATCGCGATGGCGTACCACATCATGATTCGTTGATACGAGATTAAAGCGATCATCAAAAACAAAAAGCTACTTGCCCAAACGGTAACAGCTGCATAAGGTAAAAAGCTAATCGATGTAATCGGAACGACGAGCAACATCAAAGACAATAAGTGCGTTTGCAAAACGGTTTCCATTTTGCGTCGACTCATATAAAAAATAAATAGACCCATGACGATTAAAAATGAAATGATGACAGAACGACTCAAATACGCATTCTTAATTGTCTCTTCTGTCGTCGTATAAATGATCAAAGCGCCAACGAACATCATGAATAAGGCAAAATTCCCAATCCACCATTGTTGTTTCCGAACGATATCCTCCATGCTTTCCCCCTCCTTTCCGTCTGATTTTCCGTATAAAGGTTTCGACATCGCTTGATGATACTCCTGTCAAATGGAATGTGTCAATTCTTTCCTAAAAAGAAAAGTCTTCCCTCATACGTATCGTGGAAGACTTTTCTTTCAAATTGATGTTTTTATAGCTTGACTCTTCCTAACTCCTCGATGACATCCGTTGCTAGCAAGCTGCTCGGATGCATGTGTCGTTCGACTTGTCGAGAAGCACGTGCATACCACTCTGCTCCTAACGCTAATGTTCTTTCAATGTCTCCTGTTGGATGTTGTGCAAGAAGGCTGGTTAATATACCAAACAGCGTATCCCCACTTCCTCCTTTGGCGAGACCACTTGATGCACCCGAGACGACGAATCCGCCTCCATCCGGTTTCGCGATTAAGATGACATGAGACTTCAAGACGACAGTTACTTGATGCAAGATGGCATAGTCGGTTGCTTGACCGAAAAGATCATCTTGAATACTTGCGACACTCTGATTCGTCATCCGGGCGAATTCACCGATATGCGGTGTGACGATGATCGGCGCGGTTCGTTCGGGATAACTTTCTTTTACTAGAGCTGCAGCATCTAGTACAACCGGCAAATCACTCTCAAGCAGATAGTCCACCCATGTTTCGACTGCCTCTTGCGATAATCCGGGACCGATTCCAACTGCTGAGATGGAGGGGAGCATCTCCTGAATTGCTGGTAATGTCTGATCAATGACCATCGCTTCCGGCGCTTGGACGATGATTCCCTGTTTCGCAAGTGCCGTCGTTGCCACTTGTAGTTTACCGACTCCTGTTCGTAAGGCTGCCCGTGTCGCGAGTTGGATGGAACCCGGCATCGTCTCACTTCCACCAATCAATAGCGCCGTCCCGTACGTTCCTTTATGACCGTATGGTTCCCGCTTGAACAAGGCGGTCACACCATTAGGTGATACGCGCCATTCACCAAATGTCGGTAATCCGATATCAATCGTTTCTGATTCGCCATAAAACGGTGCTGTCCGTATTAAAAAGGCAGATCGTTTCATTGCATGCAGTTGAAATGTCACGTCTGCGCGAACCGCTGTCTCCTTAAATTCCGTTGCGTGATCCGTCGGTACTCCGCTCGGCACATCCACTGCATAGATACGTGCCCCTTGTCGCTTTTGTTCCGATACGAATTCACATTGCGCTTCGAACACCGGATCAATCCGCTTTGGATCAAATCCCGTTCCATATAAGGCATCTAGAATGACATCATATTGACCACACGGTTGTTCGGTCACGAGTCCAAACGCTTCTGCATAATGGACATGAACGATAGATGTATCCGAACGATTCTCTCCAAATGGTGCATGTAGTGTGACATCAAATCCGTCGCGTATCAATTCGCGTCCAATGACATACCCATCCCCACCGTTATTGCCTGTCCCACATAAAATCAAGATTCGCTCCGTCTTCCTATGACGCTCCTTGATACGTGTTGCGATGTGACTTCCGGCTCGTTCCATCAGCACTTCAAGTGGCAGTCCGGACGTCCGTGCCCACTCATCGATTTGTCGCGCTTCTTGTGTATCATAAATCATCTTCTCATCACCTCTGTTCGACTATTCCCGTTTTTAACAGGACTAGTCTTCTAAAACGAAAAAAGGATGCCCTGCTGGGCATCCTCTTTTATTTAAGATGTCATGCGTTGACAATTCGCACAGCGTCCATAAATTTCGAACTTATGATCCTCGACTTCAAAACCAGTCTCTTGGACTGGAGAAACCCATTCCATCGGACAGACATTTAATGTTTCCGTCTTGCCGCAGATTCGGCAAATTAAATGATGATGATGGTGTCCTGAAGCACAAGCTGCTCGGTATTTCATCTCACCATCTAATTCCGTCACTTCTAATAAGTCGATTTCCGAAAAGTCATTCAAGTTTCGATAGATTGTATCATAACTTAACGAAGGATGAGACGTTCGAAGAGCTTCTGCTACTTCCCGCGCACTGACATAACGATTGACTTCAAACAGATACGATAGCAAATCGAGACGCTTCGGTGTCATTTTAAACCCGGAAGCCTTCATGCGTTCACGCGCTTGTTCGATGTTCGTCTTCATGTGTTTTCCCTCCTATCCAAAACCGTTCCAACAGCATCACGATGATCAGCTCAAGTACCGCAAGCAAGACGATCATTCCACCTGGTGCCAAATCGAACTGATAGGCCAGGATGAGTCCGAGTACTGTCGCAACCTCACCAAATATGATAGCTAAAAAGATCGTCGCCTTAAAACTCTTCGCAATTCGAAGTGCTGCCGCAACCGGTAACGTGATTAAGCTTGAAACAAGCAAAATCCCAACGATTCGCATACTGATCGCAATGACAAGTGCAACGACGATCATAAAGAGAATATGCACTAAGCGAAGGCGAATACCGGAAACGCGCGCCTGCTCCTCGTCAAAGGAAAGGAACAACAATTCCTTATAAAAAGCAAAGACGAAGATGACGACGACGACCGTCACGATAAGAATCGTGTACACATCCGTCAAGGCGACAGCCGAGACCGTTCCAAACAAGAAAGAGACGAGATCCATTGAAAAGCCGTTCGCGAGACTGATGAATGTTGCCCCAAGCCCCATTCCCGTCGCCATGATGATCGGGATTGCGAGTTCTTGGAAGTGCTTGTACTTCGCACGCAACCAATCAATCGTCAGTGCCGCGATGACCGATGTCACGATTCCTAAATACAGTGGATTCAAGTCCGCTAATTGTGCGACCATTCCAGAAATCAAGAGACTGAGCGCAATTCCGGCCAGCGTGACGTGTGATAGTGCATCTGCGATTAGACTCATCCGCCGGACAACAACGAACGAACCAATCAATGGTGCCGTGAATCCGATCAGAATGGCAGCCACCAAAGCGTACTGTAAAAACTTTAACGTCATGAACGCTTCAATCATTGGACACTCTTCCCTTCATGAACGAGAACACGTCCCGGAACCGGATAGAGGGAGCGGATCGTCTGTTCATCTAGTTCCCAGTATTCCTTGATGCCACAGTTACACCCTAAACGTCCATCGACCAGATGAATCACATCCGTGACAAGTTTACTGACGAAGTGAATATCATGCGTGACAAGAACGAATGTCCGGCGCTTATCTCGACGAAGTTCTTCTAAGATCTCATAAAATTCTTTCACGTATCGCTGATCGACACCGACAGTTGGTTCATCCAAGATCATTAAATCAGGATCGTTGACGAGCGCACGTGCGATGAAAACACGTTGTTGTTGACCACCGGATAGGTCGCCGACTTTTGAATCGCGCCGCTCCCACATGCC
Source organism: Exiguobacterium abrahamii (assembly GCF_015645365.1). Classification (NCBI taxonomy): domain Bacteria; kingdom Bacillati; phylum Bacillota; class Bacilli; order Caryophanales; genus Exiguobacterium; species Exiguobacterium abrahamii. Next base: position 193,228 of record NZ_JADOYC010000002.1, on the reverse strand, counting down.
GACCGTTTCAAGGGCCGTTCGTACTTTGTCTCGATCGTCGCGAGATAAGCGACGAAAGAGTCCTTTTTTGGCGTACAGTCCCATCTCAACGACTTCTGCGACAGTCACCGGAAAACCGGAGTTGAACGCTGCCGCTTTTTGGGAAACATAGCTAATCCGCCACCATTCATTGAATTGTGATTGGGATTGTCCAAATAAACGAATCGTTCCTTTCGGTTGCAATAACCCTAATATACATTTGATCAGCGTCGATTTTCCGGATCCATTTTCCCCGACAATGGCTAAAAATTGTCCTTGCTCGACCTGAAACGAGACTTGATTCAACACCCGACGATCTGGGTAATCATAGCTGACTTGATCAATCTCGATGATTGGTGTTTCCATTTATTTTCACTCCTTCCGTTTTCGTAAAACGGAATAATTACGCCTTAATCAACTGTCTTATTATAGCGCCCGCCAATTATTGGTGCAACTCTAGCAACTTCCTATCCTCCTTAGAAAACATTCAAGGTACAATAAAGAAAGAAGCTAGCTGTTTCCGGCTTGTTCAGAGAGGGAATTCTTTTAATGCACGCATCGTAGAGAGGAGTCGGAGTCATTTGAAACAAGAACTTGCAGTCATCGATATCGGTTCCAACTCGATTCGTTATGTCATCTTCCATCCGATCGCTTCTGGTCGCTATATCGAGAAGATTAATATTAAAGTCGTCGCCCGGTTATCTGCTCACATCAATGAGGATGGAGCACTCGATGATGAAGGCATCGCCTTACTCGAAGAAACTTTACATCGTTTTTATGAAGTTGGTGTCACCCATGAGGTCGAAGAAACGATCTGTGTCGCGACAGCAGCCATCCGTAATGCAACGAACCGAGATGCCATCGTTGAATCCGTTACAGAAAACACGCCTTTTTCCATTCAGGTTCTGACAGATGAACAAGAAGCATACTATGGCTATTTTGCCATCATCAATTCGACCTTCCTGACTGATGGCTTTTCTGTCGATATCGGTGGTGGTTCCATGGAAGTCACCTTGATTGAAAATCGCGAAATGGTGGCGTATCACAGCTTTCCATTTGGTGCCGTCACCTTGACACGGCAATTCGTTTCGGACGAGACACTAAGTGCCAGCGATAAGAAGAAATTGGTGAAATTCCTACGGGAACAATTCGAATCGATTCCATGGCTGAGTGATAAAAAGCTTCCTTTAATCGGTGTCGGTGGTTCTGCCCGAAATTTCGTTCGGATCCATCAGTCGAATCAGGACTATCCCCTTCGAAGTGTTCACCAATATCAAATCAAAGCGAAAGAACTCGCGAAGATGGTCGACGATCTCGAAGGAAAGTCAGCGAAACAACTATCGAAAATCGAAGGACTCTCAAAAGATCGAATTGATATCTTCCTGCCGGCATTGATTGCGATTCAAGAGTTAGCCCATCACATCGAAGCGGAAGAATTCGTCATGAGTAATCTCGGTCTTCGCGAAGGTCTTGTTTACGAGTTCGATGTGCAAGACGAAGCATACCGTCGGATTGAAAACGTACGTGAGCAAAGTCTCTATCAGCTCGAAAGCGACTATAAGGTCAATCGAGATCGTGCGTCCTATATTGGAACACTCGCCAAATCGATGTACCGGCAGCTCGTCACGCTCGACTTGATTTCAGAACACGCGTCTGATCTACGACTGCTCGATTCAGCAAGTCGCTTATTTTATTGTGGACAATACATTAATCCAGATACACGATCGGACCAGACGTTCTACCTGTTGACGAATACCGAATTGAATGGCATGACGCACAAGGATCGCGTTGCTCTCTCGCTCGTCAGTTCCTATTCTTCTGCCAAACGGATGAACCAGCTTGCGAAACCTTTCAAGGACTGGTTTACGGAAAAATCGCTGGATCGCTTCGACCTACTTGGATCTCTCCTCAAATTAAGTCATGCGCTCGACGTGACGGAGCGAAAAGCTGTCGATCATTTGGAACTGTTCCTTGAAAAGGATCAACTCCAATTCGTCCTCGATACAGGGGATCATGATTATGGATTCGAAGTCGAAAAAGCGGAAAAACAAAAGAAACACCTGGAACGAATCATTGATTGTACGATTACCTTCGAAACGAAAGGAGATCTTCCTTCATGAAGCTCGACATACCTGAACATTTCAATAATCGTGAGCTCAGCTGGCTCCAGTTCAACAAACGTGTGCTGGATGAAGCGTTTGACACACGCAATCCGCTAATGGAACGTTTTAAGTTTCTCGGTATCTTTAGTTCCAATCTAGACGAGTTCTATATGGTACGAGTCGGTGGTTTAAAGGATGAAGTACTCGCCGGGTTCAATAAACCAGAAAATAAACAACAGATGACACCCAAACAACAGTTACGTGCGATCGCAGCGAAAACAAAAGAGTTAGTCGATCGGCAATACGAAGCATTTCAAGCAATCAATCAGACGTTATCCGATGAAGGCATTACATTCTTGAAATACGACGCTCTGACTTCGGAACAAACGACCTATGTAAAATCCTTTTTCCGTGAACAAGTCTTTCCGGTACTCACGCCCGTTGCCGTCGATGCCTATCGTCCGTTCCCGATGCTCTCGTCAAAGTCACTCAACATTGCGACGGTGCTTGAGGCAGAAGACGGAACAAAACGAAATTTGGCGCTCGTACAAGTACCTGCTGTCTTGCCACGATTCGTCGATTTACCGGTAGAAGATGACGAGACGACGGCTGTCATCTTACTCGAAGACGTCATCATCGCCTTCATCGATAGTCTATTCAAAGGTTATCGTGTGTTGTCTGCCATGCCGTTTCGAATTACGCGTAATGCCGACCTTCCGTTTCATGAGGAAGGTACCCATGATTTATTAAAGCTGATTGAGAAAGAATTAAAAAAACGGCGTTGGGGAGTCGCCATTCGACTCGAAGTTCAAAAAGCTGCCATCAATACCGAACTGCTCAACATGTTACGCGATGTACTGGATTTACAGGAACGCGACATCTTTGCCGTGGATGGTCCGATTGATTTGACGTTCTCCTTTGCCTTCTACAGTCAAATCGGTATTGAATATGATCATTTGATTTATCAGACGATCATGCCGGTCGACCCACCGGCACTCGATAGTTCAAAAAATCTGTTTAATCAATTACTCGAACGCGACTATCTCTTGCATCATCCGTATCATACGTTTGATCCGATCGTCCGGTTCATCGTCCAAGCGGCGAATGACCCGAACGTCCTTGCCATCAAACAAACACTTTATCGCGTATCTGGTGACTCACCCATTATCAAGGCCTTAAAAACGGCAGCGGAGAACGGGAAACAGGTCACCGTTCTCGTTGAACTGAAGGCTCGATTCGATGAGGCGAAAAACATCGAGTGGGCGAAGCAACTGGAGAAGGCCGGCGCTCATGTCATTTACGGATATAGCGATTTAAAGACACACTCAAAGATCACGCTCGTCGTCCGACTCCACGAAGGCAAGATTCAGCGTTTCGTCCATCTTGGTACCGGCAACTATAATGATTCGACAGCGAAACTATACACGGACGTCGGATTACTGACCGCTCGGGAAGAAATCGCCGAGGATGCGACGAACTTCTTCAATTGGTTATCTGGATACGGAGAACAGCCGGAATGGAACGTCATTCAAACTTCACCGAACGCGATGCTTGAGAAGTTCCTGTCCTTGATTGATGAAGAGATTCATCATCATAAAAAGCACGGAAATGGTCGAATCGTCGCTAAGATGAATAGTCTGACGGAAAAAGACATCATTTTACGGCTTTACAAGGCATCGCGCGCCGGTGTCCAAGTCGAACTCATCGTTCGGGGCGTCTGTTGTCTACGTCCTGGAATTCCAGATGTTTCGGAGAACATTCGCGTCATCTCGATCGTCGATCGTTACTTGGAGCATTCACGCATCTTCTACTTCCATCACAACGGTCAGGATTTGATGTATGGATCAAGCGCAGACTGGATGACACGCAACATGCGAAAACGGATTGAAATCTTGTTCCCGATCATGGATGAAGAACATAAAGAGTATTTAAAGGATTGTCTTGCCCTCGCTCTTGCTGATAATGTAAAGTCGCGTGAGCAGGCAGCCGACGGATCCTATCATTACGTGAAGGATGGAAAACAGAGCTGTGAATCCCAGCTGCTGATTCAAGACTATACGAGCGGCAAACTAAAACAAAAACCTAGTTTTACAGCTCCATTAACACATAAGTGGATTACGATCGAAAAGAAAGAGGACAAAGTCATTCTTGACCAAAATGCTACATGATTCTGGTCATGTTTTACCACGTACTCTACTTCAAATGCTGATTTACAGCAGAAAGGACGAAATGTATGCTTCAGCAAATCTTATTATCCCTTCTCGCCGGCGTCATCTGCGGCGTCGTGTTCACCGCACTGAAACTGCCGATTCCTGCCCCACCTGTTTTTCCAGCCGTCGTCGGAATCTTCGGTGTCTTCCTTGGGATGAAAATCTATCTATTTTTAGTAGAACGCTTTTTCTAATCCAAACAAAAACAGTTCTCTTTGCTGCCAGCGCAGAAAAGAGAACTGTTTTTTTGATTCTTTTTAAGGTTTTAATGATTAAATGTCAGTCGTGCGAGCTCTGCTTGAATAGGAAAAGATTTTACTCACTTTCTTCCGTTGCCGCTGCCGTATCCACCGCATGAAGCATCTGTTGATGTAACCATCGATGGCAGGTCGGGCAAACCGTCTGATATCCTTCTGGTGTCAAATGCCATTCCAGTAACGACTGCCTAGACTCCTCACAATGCATACATTGACGCGCGACTTGTTCCAGATGATTTCGCTCCTTGAAGCGCTCGATTCGACGTTGTTTAGACTGTTCGAGTGTCAGTACATCCGTTTCGAAATACCCATACTGCCATGAATCAAGCAGACGTGTGCGAAACACGCCTTCGACCGGTCCGCTTTTCAGACCAAGTTGATCGAGTGGCCGTCCGAGTAACGGATGACGTAAATCCACACTGATGAGATCAAGACACACGTAAGCCCCTTCCGAATCGTCAGCAGCCGTCAACCAAAATGGATCTTCTGGACGTGTCGTATACTCGGTGAACAAGGCTTCAGCATACGCAATAATGCCATCAGTCGTCGCAAGAAACACCTCTTCTCCCTCTGCCAGTTCTGCCGGCAAATAAAACGGTTCCTTTGTTTCATAGTAGTGGACAACAGCTTGTCGTATCGCAAAACTAGTCTCATCAACGACGAGTATATGACACATCACAGACACCCCTTTATGAGTTATTCGACCGGTGCTCCTAGAATCGGTAGACGCCAGTCTGCATCAAACGCACCTGAACGTAACATATCGATTTCTTGTTTATACGGTGCCACTTTTTTCTTTGGATCGAGTCCGATGTATGGCGTCTCTAAGATTTTCGGTAAATGTGCCAGGGCAGGATGATGCACGACACGATGTAAAGCATCAAATCCAATCTCACCGAAACCAATATTTTCATGACGGTCCTTTCGCGCACCGCGGATATTCTTTGAGTCATTCACATGAATGACGCCAAGACGATCCAGTCCGACGATCCGGTCGAATTGTTCAAGGACACCATCTAAGTCGTGCACGATATCGTATCCTGCGTCATGCACGTGACATGTATCGAGACAGACGGACAGACGATCATGATGTGTGACGCCTTCGATGATTTGAGCAAGTTCCTCGAAGGTTTTTCCGATTTCCGATCCTTTTCCAGCCATCGTCTCAAGCGCGATCTTGACCTGTTCGTCACCTGTCAGTACTTCATTGAGTCCTTCGACGATCCGTTTGATTCCGATTTCTTCCCCAGCACCGACATGCGCACCAGGATGTAATACGATGTGTTGCGCCTTTTCAAGCGCTTCTGCTCGTTTAATTTCTGCTGCTAAAAACGAAACAGCGAGTTCGAATGTCTCGGGTTTCGTCGTATTCCCTAAGTTGATGATATACGGCGCATGCACGACGATTTCCTCTATTCCATTAGCACTCATATGTTGCAATGCTTCTTGAATCCGTAACTCTTCCATCGGCTTACGGCGTGTATTTTGAGGTGCTCCTGTATAGACCATCATCGTCGTTGCACCGTAAGATGCCGCTTCCTCACTTGCACCTAACAGCATTTTTTTCCCCGAAACGGAGACGTGTGAACCTATTTTCATGTTCTTTTCCACCTTTCTCTTTTTACAGTGTACCAAATCTTGAAAACGACAAGACACCCGAAAAATGTTTTTTCATTTCACGGGTGTCATCAATGGAATTATTTTGATTTGCGTGCGTTTTCTTTACGTTGCGCGCGACCGACACCACGTTGTTCTTTGATGCGTTCACGTTTTGCTGTTTCTTTCAGCTTATATTGATGCTTCTTCTTATAACCTGGTTTAACACGTTTTTTCGCTTTTGCTGCTTCACCCGACAGACGGCTATGCGCTGTCTTCGAGACGGCAGTCTTCATGTGCGGCTTCGCACGGCGACGTTCTTTGACTTCGACGATTTGAGTTCCTTTGACATCAACATTCGTGAATTGAATGCCACGGTCCTCTAAGCGATTGATCATGCCGTTCTCGTGATCTTCAAACAGTGTATATGCCAATCCATCTTGATCGACACGACCTGTCCGACCGACACGGTGGACGTAGAAGTCTAAATCTTTTGGAATACCGTGGTTGATGACGTGTGAGACACCTGAAATATCAATTCCGCGTGCTGCAAGATCCGTCACGATGACATATTGATACTTCGCATCGTTGATTTCTTTGATGGCTTGTTTACGACGGCGTGCTGGAAGATCTCCGTGAAGGGAACCAACGTTCAATCCCGCTTCTAGGAACAAAGCTTCGACTTCGATTGCTTCTGCTTTTGTATTCGTAAAGATTAGACAGATATACGGATTCAGTGCTTTCGCGACTTTCAACGTCAATTGTGAGCGCTCACGATGCTTGACCGGAATCGTATGGTGAACGATTTTCTTCGCTGTCTGTTGTTTTGGATCCACATGCGCATAACGCGGGTTGTTCATATATTTTTTCAAGAACGGCTGCAATTTCTCAGGAATCGTTGCTGAGAAGACCATCATCTGAAGCTGTTCTGGAAGAGCTTGCGCAATCCGGTCAACTTCTGGCAAGAAGCCCATGTCGAGCATTTGATCCGCTTCATCGATGACGTAGTGCTTCACGAAATGCGGTTTTAAAGCCTGTTCTTTGAATAGGTCTAAAATACGTCCCGGTGTTCCGATGACGATTTGGGGTGAGACTTTCACACGACCGATTTGACGTTCGCGATCCATTCCACCTGTAATAAGACTCGTCTTAATGAAGTCTGGTTCCTTCACGAGTAACGATTTCAGTTCTTCATGAATTTGCCAAGCAAGTTCGCGCGTTGGAGCAACGATGATGGCTTGTAATTCTTGAAGCTTTGGATCGACGTTTTGAACGATTGGAAGAAGGAACGATAACGTTTTTCCTGTTCCTGTTTGTGATTGACCGATGATATCGCGTCCCTTTACTGCAGCTGGGATGATCCGCGACTGAATGTCGGTCGGTTTTGTGATGCGGGCGTCATCGAGTGCTTCGATGACGAACGGGTGTAATTGATAATGGCTGAATCCATTCATGAATTGACACCGTCCTTTCCTTATTTGCTGAGGCTTCTGCCTCTCGATTAGTTCAACATGGTTATGGGTCTACTACCGTCATACAGATAGGAGTACGTATAAAAACGAGTTGGAATCTTTTTGTTTTTCGTATGAAGCTTCAATGCACTGAAGGCGACTTTCATCATCTCATCAGCACTCTGGACGACCGTTGCATCCATCGATTTCATGTCAACAGCTTCTAATATAGCACGATTCCCGTCTATGCCGACAATTATTTTTCCTTTGATCCCTGCTTTTTTCAATGCTTCGAGGACACCTAGCGCAATATCGTCATTGTGACAATAGACGGCATCAAACGGAATTCCTGACTCAATGACCTGTGTCATGACCTTTTCTGAAGTGACGGGATCGTAATCCCCATTCACGGATTCGACGATTTTCAGATCCGACTCCCGCTCAAGACCAGTCAAAAATCCCCGGTGTCGTTCATTCGTCGTATTGACGTTTGCCGTACCTGCGACTTCAATGATGTCGGCTGTAGCTTGTCCCGTCTGCTTGATGCGTTCGTGTTTGATAAACGAGGCAAGCTGTTCCCCGATCAATTGGTTATTCGAGGTAATCGAACTGACGACTGCATCGGAGCGGATCAACCGATCGATCGCGAAGACCGGAATTCCAGCACGAGCTGCCTCTTCTAACGTACTAGCGATATAGACATCATCAAGCGTCGTCACGAAGATTGCATCCACCTTCATTCGAATGAACTCTTGAATTTGCTCGCGTTCATTGATGCGTGAATTATGCGACGTCGCGACGACTGCTTCGTATTTATTCAGTTTGGCTTGTGTCTTGAACGCATCGACGAGCCGTTGCGCAAATTCATGTTTATCATTGACGATCGTGAAGCCGACGAGATGACGACGTGGACTCGGATCCGGATTGACGAATAAATTGGAAATGAACAAAACGGATGAAATCCAAACAATCAGGACGAATAACCAGGCCTTATTGAATTTCATTCCGTTTGCTCCTTTCGAGGTAAGTGGACTTGAATCGTCGTACCGACACCCGGCTTACTATCAAAGATCATCTTGCCTTTATGATCACGAACGATTTGTTTCGACATGAAGAGTCCAAGTCCATTGCCATCGACTTTTGATGTCTTGAACGCTTGACCGACATGATCAATCTGATTTCCATCCATCCCTACCCCATTATCCTGAACAATGAAGACGACTTCTTCTGGATAAACGTGGACATGCAGATGACAGATTCCATCCGGTCCTTTAAACGCGACAGCTTGAAGGGCATTTCGAACACAGTTTGCTAAAATCTGCAAAATCCCCTCTTCTGATGCATAAATCTTTGGCATGAAGGACGGTGTATAAATCTTACAGTCCGCTTCGTAATGATGAGCTTCCGCTTCTAATATATATGTCAGCTTCTTCATTAAATCATTCATATCAATCGTCGTTTTTTGAAGTGCGTTGTTTTCGCCTTTCGATAAATCAAGCATCGTTTGAATCATGCCATTTGCTCGATCCAGTTCCGATAAGGCGAGAATCAACATTTCTGGATCACGATCCTTTTCTGCTGCTAACAACTGTAACGTCATCTTGACTGGTGTTAGTGGATTGCGAATTTCGTGGGCAATTCCTGCTGCTAGTTGACCGAGTGATGCTAATTTTTCTTGATGTAACATCGTTTGTTGTTGACTCAACTGCTCAAGACGCGCATTTTCCATCCGTTGAGCGTACTCGTTATAGGCAGCAACGAGTGTCTTGACTTCGTTTGATCCGGCACGCTCGAGAACAATCGGTTTGGGTGAGGTGCTTTTCTCGATCTTCTTCACAAGTTCAAGCATCGGTGCCGTCAATTGTTTTGACATCAAATAGCCGACGATCAGACTGAGGACGAGCGTCAAGGCAGCGATGATCAAATACTGTTGCCGTGTCGTGTAGACCGGTTCATAAAAGACGCTTCGTGGCGTTCGAACGAGAATCTTCCAATCCGTCACCTTCAAATCTTTCGCGAAGTAATACATGTCTTGGTTCGTACTAAAAATCTCAGAAGGTTCTACCGACTGAAACGCACGTTCAATGACACTTTTCGATAATAAGCGTTCTTCATCCGGTACTAGATTACTAGATGTGGCTAACAATTCTTTTTTACTATTGAATAGGTAGGCGATCGTCTGATCGTCAAATGATTCAAGCGAATTCCGAAAAACGATCGAGTTCATGACACTTAACCCACCACCAAAGACACCGACGCGTTCATTGCCGTCTCGAACCGGAACGAACATATAGGTGACAGCATCTGATTCCATCGTATACAGCTTACTCATATGAAAGTCCGTACTCGTCAACGTTTGCAAGAATTCATCGTCTTTTAGGATCGTACTGTTTTCTATACGTCGATCCTCACTTGAGAACCAAGTGACTTGCTTCGTCTGTCGATCAAAGTAGAAGAAACTCTTAAACCCTGTATCGATGTCTAATAGATTTGATTCTTCAATTTTTTGTTTCAGCTTTTCCGGGTTTTTGACATTCAACTGCAAGCTCATGATCTCTTCATGCAGATTCCCAATATTGTCGCGAATCGCATTTCCTGAGACCTCGACACTCTTCTCGCTCTGTTTCTCTGTTTGTTGCTCGACCCGAGAAATCGTCACCCGGTCCGCAGTGAAGGCAAGCGCTGAAATGACAAGACAAATCAGGATGAATAAGACGGCGGTGATTTGAAAAAAATACGACCGCATCATTTTCTTAGACTCCATCCCTTCGCCTCCCTTTTGAATAATTGACAACTTCATTAGTATAGCATGTTCTGTGGATGAAACAGACTCCTCTATTTTCATTCAGCTTCAATCAATGGTACACTCTAACTAATCATTCTTTTTCACAAAGGGAGAATCCATAACTATGCTAGTAAAAAAAATCAGCCCCCGCGGCTATTGTTACGGTGTCGTCGATGCAATGAAACTTGCACAACAAGCGGCATTGAATAAAGACTTGCCACGTCCGATCCATATTTTAGGGATGATCGTCCACAACGCTCACGTGACACGTGAGTTCGAAAATATGGGTGTCATCACTGTCGATGGTCCCGATCGCCTCGAAGCGTTAGAGACGATTCAAGAGGGTACTGTCATCTTTACCGCACACGGCATCTCACCTGCAGTTTACGCACGTGCTGCTGAGAAGAACTTACACGTCGTCGATGCAACATGCCCTGACGTGACGCGTACGCACGATTTGATTCGTCAAGTCGTCGCGGATGATTATGAAGTCATCTACGTCGGCAAACACGGACACCCGGAACCTGAAGGTGCAGTCGGTGTAGCACCAGAGCATGTGCACCTCATCGAAAAAGTCGAAGATATCGATGAACTCCCGCCTCAGCTTGCCCACAAAAAAATCATCGTCACGAATCAGACGACGATGAGCCAATGGGATGTCCAAGCTTTGATGGAACACGTTCGTAAAAAATATCCGCATGTAGAAGTACACAATGAAATCTGTAACGCAACACAAGTCCGGCAAGAAGCGGTGGCTGATCAAGCAGGAGATTGCGATCTCGTCATCGTCGTCGGTGATCCGCGTTCGAACAACTCGAACCGCCTAGCACAGGTATCCTTCGATATCGCAGGAACTCCAGCGCATCGGATTGGTGACTTGACGGAGCTTGATTTGACTTGGCTTGAGGGTGTGACGCAAGTTGGTGTCACATCAGGTGCATCAACGCCAACACCAATCACGAAAAAGGTCATTGATTTCCTCCAACAATATGATCCTGCTGATATCAGTACGCATGACAAGACACCGTTCCTTGAATTACGACGTATCTTGCCTAAAGTCAAAGTACTTTAATCATTACAATCGATACAGCAAAACCGAGTCGCGATCCTCATTCGCGACTCGGTTTTTTTGTTATGGAATATGACGATATCATCGACGTATTTCATTCGATTCATCATAAAAACTGAAACGGATTCGTATTCGCTGTTGAAATCAGCAGCTCGACGTCGATTTTTTTCTGTTCGAATCGACGCTTCAATTCGTTGACGACGCCTTCCTTCATGACCGACTCCACATGATGTCCCGGATCGACGACTGCTAGTCCAAGTGCCATCGCATCATGCGCTACATGGAAATAGAGATCTCCTGTCACAAGGACATCTGCTCCCGCAAATGCTGCAGTCGAGACGTACTTATTACCGTCACCACCAAGAACCGCTACTTTTTGGATATGGCGCGATTCGTCTCCGACGAAGCGTAAGTTTTGTACACCAAACGCATCGCGAACATGCTCTGCAAATTCACGCAACGTCATTGCTTCCGGTAACCGACCAATCCGTCCAAGACCAAGTGATGTTGCCGGGCGTTCTTGACGAATGAGATCATAGGCGACTTCCTCATATGGATGAGCCTGTTTCATCGCTCGAATGACTTGTCTCTGATTCAGTTCCGTGACGATCGTCTCGATTCGGACTTCTGAAACGCGTTCGAGTCGACCTGCTTCACCGATATACGGGGTAGCTTCCGTCAACGGTCGGAATTGACCCGTTCCATCGACGTGGAATTGACAATCACTGTAGTCCCCTTCTTTTCCTGCCCCCGCTTGTGCAAGGGCTGTTGAAACGCGCTCTACAGCCTCAGTCGGTACGAAGACACTTAGTTTATATTGCGTGTTTTCAAACGTCGGTGCTAGTACTTCACAAGACTCAAGACCAAGCGTATCTGCCATCCAGTCATTGACCCCGCCTGGTGTCACGTCAAGGTTCGTATGCGCAGCATACACCGCAATATCGTGTTTGATACATTTTGTGACAATCCGTCCTGTTGCAGAACGATCCGTCACATTTGCTAACTTACTAAAAATCGGTGGATGATGCGCAATGATGAGATCGACCTTCTTTTCAATCGCCTCATCGACGACAGACTCCAAGACATCAAGTGTCACGAGCACACGTTTGACGTCCTTGTTCAATGTTCCGATTTGTAGACCAATCGGATCACCTTCGAGTGCGAATTTTTTCGGAGCAAATGCTTCAAACTGCTCAATGATATGGTTCCCATTCGCCATTAGTTCGTCACCTCTTCCATCTTTTGAATCAATCGTTCGATGGCTTCGATTTTTTCAGATAAAACCTCCGTTGCTTGCCCTTGTTTCATCTGAGCTAGGATATACTCTCGCTTTTGTTTTTCAATCTGCCATTTTTCAATGAATTCTGGTGCACGTTCCCGCATTAACTGTGGTCCAAAGAACAATTCCCACTGACGTGTTGTTTCGTCCTCTGAGTAAAGTGTTTCCTCTCCACGTTCTGCAACGAGAATTTCATAGATCTTTCCGTTCTCCTCGACAATGGCTTCAGACAATAACGCATATGAATTCGTCAGCAACCACTTCCGAACATCGACTGCATCGACATTCGGTTGAAGAATCAAGCGTTCCTCACCTGACAACCGATCTTTTCCTTCTTCAAGGATAGAGGCAATCAGCGTTCCGCCCATTCCCGCAATCGTAATCGCCGTTGCTTCGCCCGGTTTCAAAACCGATAAGCCACTTCCTAAACGGACATCAATCTGTGATTCAAGACCAACAAGTGCCACTTGTCCTTTTGCCGCTTCCATCGGTCCTTCATTCACCTCTCCTGCAATCGCACGCTCGATTTTCTTTTGTTGTACACAAAAACAAGGTACGAATGCATGGTCTGATCCAATATCTGCGAGGATCGCTCCTTGTGGAATATACGATACGACTTTTTGGAGTCGTTGATCCAATACGACGTTCATTTGCATCATCTTCATCCTTCCTATTTTCCGAAAAACTCTCTTTTAAAAATAGCGGATTTACGCTAAAAAAGATACCATACACCACAAAAAAACATCCATCTCGTAACGAGATAGATGCTCTTGTTCTTATTTCTTAGCAGCTAACCATTTGGCTAGAACAGCTGCTTCTTCGTCATTCGCAAGACCGCCAGGCATTTGCCCTTTACCGTTCATTGCGATGTCTTTAATTTCATCTTCTTTCAGCTTCGCGCCGATCTTTGTTAAGTTCGGACCTGTTCCGCCTTCTAAGTTTCCACCGTGACATCCTGTACATCCTTTAGATGCAAATAAGTCTTCCGGCTTCATTTCTGCAGTTGACGGCCCTTTGCGAGCTTCCTTCACCTGATCGACCCCAAAGTAAGACAATGAAATCATAGCGATGATGGCGATGACTGCGATCGCCGCGAACGGTACTAATGGATTACGCATTTGGATTCCCCCCATATTCTATACCCAACCAAGTTGGTGACTGAATGGTATTCCCCGTTACTATTCTACTGTAAAAAAAACAGGGAAGGAAGAAAAAAACGAAACTTTTTTCTTCCTTCCCACTAAAATTTCATATATTCTTCACACTTTGAATTAATCGAGGAAATCTTTCAAGCGTTTCGAACGACTCGGGTGACGTAACTTCCGAAGTGCTTTTGCTTCGATTTGACGAATCCGCTCACGTGTAACGCCAAATACTTTTCCGACTTCTTCAAGTGTCCGTGTCCGACCATCGTCAAGACCAAAACGAAGACGAAGGACGTTTTCTTCACGATCCGTCAGTGTATCTAACACATCTTCGAGTTGTTCTTTCAAGAGTTCGTATGCTGCAGCATCTTGTGGTGCCGTCGCATCTTGGTCCTCGATGAAATCTCCGAGATGTGAATCGTCCTCTTCCCCGATTGGAGTTTCAAGAGAAACCGGCTCTTGCGCAATTTTAAGGATTTCACGGACTTTTTCCGGCGTGATTTCCATCTCTTTTGAAATCTCTTCCGGTGATGGTTCACGTCCGAGATCTTGCAAGAGTTGACGCTGGACACGAATCAATTTGTTGATCGTCTCAACCATGTGAACCGGAATTCGGATTGTCCGCGCTTGGTCAGCAATCGCACGTGTGATTGCCTGACGAATCCACCATGTTGCATACGTCGAGAATTTATATCCCTTCGTATAGTCGAATTTCTCGACCGCTTTGATCAGACCCATGTTGCCTTCTTGAATCAAATCAAGGAACAACATACCGCGTCCGACATAACGCTTCGCAATCGAAACAACGAGACGTAAGTTTGCTTCCGCCAATCGTTTTTTTGCTTCTTCATCGTTTTGTTCGATTCGTTTCGCGAGTTCGACTTCGTCTTCTGCATTCAACAGATCAACGCGACCGATTTCTTTTAGATACATCCGGACAGGGTCATTGATCTTGACACCAGGAGGAACAGACAAATCGTTTAGATCCGCCTCTTCTTTCTCATCACCTGTGCCGTCATTGTTGACCTTGATACCTTCTGTTTCAAGCAATTGAAGGAATTCCTCGAACTGCTGAGCATCCATTGATTCGAACGAACTTAGTTTGTCTTCGATCTTTTGGTGTGACAATTCACCATTTTTATGTCCGAGCGCGATGAGTTCCTCTTTCGCGAGACGGAGTAATTCAGCTTCTGATCTTGCTTTTTCTGCCATCGAACCATACACTCCTTCCACATCATGCAGCAGGTCATCGATCTTTTAAACGACGCTTCCGTTCTATGATCGCCTGCATCAGCTCCGCTTGAGCACGGATATCTGTTTGTTGATTCAATCGTGACTTTTCTTCTTCTAACAACCGACGTTGCTGTTCATTTTGGACGGCACGAATGTAGTGACTGAGCAAATCAGGATCATACTCAGGCATCAGCATGAACTCTAAATCCGCTACGATTCGTTGCAAAGAGGCGTCGTGCAACATCGTCAAAAAACGATCAGGACTTCCTTGCGTACCTGCTCCGTAAAATTCATATAGCTTGCCGGCAATCAATTGGTGTGCCGGATCATTGAATTGGACACCTAGTTGCTCTCGCACTTCAAGACATACTTCTTCTGAACGGATCATGTAGGCAAGCAAGAAGCGTTCTGCCTTCTTCCAGTTCGCGAACGTTCGGTCAGGAGGTGATGTCGGTAGAGCAGCTGGGCGATCGGAAACGATTTGTTCTCTCTTCGGTTGTTGCACGGTTGGACGCACTTGTGCGATCAAGGAGTCTTTCGAGAGTTTAAATTCCTCAGAAAGTTTTCCTAAATAAATGTCCCGTAACAACGGATTGGATGTTCGACCAATCTCTTCAAGCATAGTTTCAATATATCGAACGCGTTCTCCTTCTAATCGCAAGTTTTTTCCTTGTCGAAAATAAAAAGATTTGAATTCAAGACTTGAAACCCGTTCTTGTTCGATCCAGTGTAAAAACGTCTCTTCGCCCTGATTCCCAATGAAGGAATCCGGGTCTTCGCCATCCGGTAAACGGATGACGGAACAGTCGACGGCAACGGCTTCAAGCAACTGTAGGGCTTTTAACGTCGCAGCGCGTCCTGCCTTGTCTCCGTCATAACAAATAATGACTTCATCGACGATACGTGCTAGGTTTTGGGCATGAACTGGTGTTAAGGCTGTTCCTAAAGAGGCTACCGTATAAGGTATACCCGCTTGAGCGACACGCACAACATCAAGATTCCCCTCAACGAGGACGACTTGTTTGATTTTGCGCATCGCCCCTCGTGCTTGAGCAAATCCGAATAATAGTTCGCTTTTATTGAACAAAGGTGTTTCCGCTGTATTGACATACTTCGGATCACGACCATCAATCGAACGTCCACTAAATCCGACGATCGTGCCATCACGATCGGAGATAGGGAATACGACTCGACCGTTGAATCGATCTCGATAATCGCCATCGCGTCCGATTGAAATCAATCCCGCTTCGACCATCTCATCTAAATCAAACCCACGTCGTGCCAAGGAATCCACTGTAAAACGATCTTGATCCGGTGCATACCCGAGTCGGAACTCACGCATCGCACCTTCACGGATACCACGATTCTCTAAATAGATTCGTCCCGCGTCGCCTGCTTCCGTTTGAATCAACACCTCATGATACAACTCGGTGACGATCCGATGTGCCTCGCGCATCCGGAACTTCTTTTCCTGTTCAGGTGTCGATTCCGATTGTTCGAATCGGTCCGGCTCCAGTTCTGGAAGTGTGACATCACTGCGATCAGCTAATTTAGAGACGGCTTCCTTGAAACTCATTCCTTCTGTTTCCATGACGAAAGTGATTGCGTTTCCACCTGCACCACATCCAAAACAGTAGTACATCCCTTTATCAGGCGAAACAGAAAAGGAAGGTGATTTCTCAGAATGAAACGGGCAAAGCCCTGAATATCGATTCCCTTGTTTTTTTAATTCTACACGTTCTGAAATCAATTCGACGATGTCCGTTGCTTGGCGGACCTGATCGACGATTTCATCAGGAATTCGCTTCATTCCGTCCTCTCCCCTTTCCTTGAGAACTTATCCTTACATGACCATACCCGCAATGAAACGGAACGATGACTCGTTCCGTTTCATTAGAAAAAGGGCATTATCTCATTTATCAGCTAAACAAGTATACTATGTTCCTGACTGCTTGACTAGTCATGCGCTTTCCCGGAAATTCCAGTCAAAATCAGATTCGCTGTTTCCTCGACTGCTTTATTCGTCACGTCGATGACTTGGCAACCGATTCGTTCGTATAAATTCCGTGCGTATTCGAGTTCCCGGTTGATTCGGTCCATCTGCGCATATGCTGCTTCTGGTTTGAGTCCTAATGAACGCAGGCGTTCCATTCGGATGTCGATCAACTTTTCCGGTGAAATGAGTAGTCCAAAACATTTTTCTTTTGGAATATCGAATAGCTCCGCTGGCGGGATCGATTCAGGTACGAGTGGTACGTTCGCTACTTTATATCGCTTCAAAGCCAGATACTGCGAAAGTGGTGTCTTTGATGTACGCGACACCCCGATCAAGACGATATCCGCACGTTTGATACCTTTTGGATCACGTCCATCGTCATACTTGACAGCAAACTCAACCGCTTCGATTTTTCGGAAATATTCTTCATCTAAGCGATAGATTAATCCTGGCTCTTCCTTCGGTTGCATCTGCAAGCGATCTTCCATCGTATCAAGCAATGGACCAAGTAGATCGATTGCTTTTACACCGTGGGCACGCGCTGTGTCTGCAAGCAGACGACGATGGGTCGCATGAACGATCGTAAAAGCGATCGTCGCTTGTTCTTCTTTCGCATGAAGAACCAAGTCATAAATGACTTGATCATCATCGACGAACGGAATGCGGACCGTTTCGATGGCTTGTTCCGGGAATTGGATTGCAGCTGCGCGGACGACGAGTTCACACGTCTCTCCGACAGAGTCACTCACGACATAAATCCGTTGACGCATCAGGAACCCTCCTTAAATTTCTTCATCACGTGCTAAAGCGACCAACACTTTCGTCATGTTCGTCTTCGTCATTCGACCCACGACTTTCAAGACGCCGTTCTCCTCTTCGACGACTGGCATTGAATCAATCTGCTTTTCGATCAGTTTCATACCGGCACCAATCAACGTCTCCGATTTTTCACAGACCGTCAAATTCGGCATCCGTGTCATGATGATGTTGACCGGTAACGAGTCTAATTCTTGATTACCGATTGCCGCACGTAGAAAATCCTTACGTGACAATACACCGACCAACGCATGGTCCTTACTGACGACGAACAGCGAACCTACATCTTCAAGGAATAAGTGAACAATCGCATCGTATACGGTCATCCCTTCATGAATGACCTTTGCCGACGACATGAATTCGCCGACGGTCAAGGTGTCGAGTTTCTCATGAAGCATGGACGCATTTTTCTTTCCAACGTACATATAGCCGACACGTGGACGCGCTTCGAGCATGCCGGTCATCGTTAAAATCGACAAATCGGGTCGTAACGTCGCCCGTGTCAGGGAGAGTGCAGAAGCAATCTGCTCTCCCGTGATCGGACCGTTCTCTTTGACGATTTGGAGTATCTTTTTTTGCCGTTCATTTAACTTCATCGGCTCATCCGTCCTTTTTCTTTACGCTAAAGTAAGTGCATTGAACCGGGCGACTGATTCGATGGCTTGCGCAAATCGTTTCATTTCGCTAAGACGGTTCGTGCGGACTGTTTCGTCGTCCGTCATGATCATCGTACCGTCAAAGTATGCTGTGATCGACGGAACGGTTGCCTCAAGTGCCTCAAGCGCTCGTTCATAATCAAGTGACGCGATCGCTTGATCGACCTCTGGTAAGGTCTTCTCAATCGCCTCATGCAACGCGCGTTCCGCATCATTTTCAAAGAGCGCTGGATTAACAGTTGTGACGTCTTCTGCTTTTTTCGAGATGTTTAAGACACGACTGAGTTGTTCGACCGTTTTCTTGAACGATTCTTTTTTCGTCGCACTTTCAAGCATCGCAGCACGCTGCTCATTCGCTTCGACTGTCAACGTATGATCAAGAGCGGCTTCGACGACATCATGACGGAAGTTCATTTCCGATAGACGGTATTTCAAGCGTTGTGCAAAGAAGTCTTGTAATGCAGCTTGAACTTCTTCGGCATCCTTCGCGTAAAGACCTGCTGCCACCTGTTCTGAAACGACGAAAGCAATCAGTTCAGTCAATGTCAGATTCAACTTACGATCTGATAAAATCTGAACAATCCCTTGTGCTTGACGACGCAATGCGTACGGATCCGCTGATCCACTTGGAATCATACCGACACCAAAGAATCCAGCGACGCTGTCCATCTTATCGAGAATCGCATAGAGTGTTCCTGTCGGTGTCTCCGGACTTGCATCCCCCGCGAAGCGTGGCATGTAATGTTCACGAATCGCAGCCGCGACTTCTGGATCCTCATTCTTCATGTTCGCATACCGCTCACCCATCAGACCTTGCAATTCTGTGAATTCATAGACCATTTGACTGACGAGATCGAATTTATAGATTTGTCCTGCACGTTCAACACGTGTTTTGTCTGCACCGACACGATCGGCAAGTGCGAGTGCCATCTGACGGACACGACGGACTTTTTCGCCTGTCGTTCCTAATTTTTCATGGAAGACGATTTTATCAAGACGTTTCGCCTGTTCATCGATATCTGCTTTTTTATCTTCTTCATAGAAGAACTGCGCATCGGCTAAACGGGCACGGATGACTTTTTCGTTTCCGCGTGCGACGTTTTCAA
The DNA here is from genome assembly GCF_015645365.1 of Exiguobacterium abrahamii. Lineage (NCBI taxonomy): Bacteria > Bacillati > Bacillota > Bacilli > Caryophanales > Exiguobacterium > Exiguobacterium abrahamii. The sequence continues at coordinate 173,509 of NZ_JADOYC010000002.1, read as the reverse complement.
GATGTGTTGCGTTTCCGTTTCGTACCGTGACGAAATAGTGGAGCAACGCACCGTCACGTTTGACCGGGAAGTAACGTTGGTGTTCTTTCATCGTCGTGATCAAGACTTCTTCTGGTAACTCAAGATACGCTTCATCGAATGCACCGAACAAGGCTGTCGGATACTCGACGAGGTTCGTGACTTCTTCAAGTAAAGACGCATCGATCGGCACTTCGAATTGTTCGCGTGCCGCAAGCGCTGCGATTTGTTCTTCGATCAATTGACGACGTGCTTCGTAACTGACGATGACGTTTTCTCCTGCGAGCGCTTCAACATAAGCGTTCGGACGTAGGATCGTGATGTCCTGCCCGAGGAAACGATGTCCACGTGATGTCCGACCTGTTTCGACGGATGCGACTTCAAACGGGATGACTTGATCGTCAAGCAGGGCAATCAACCAACGAATCGGACGCATATAACGTAACGATTGTGTGCTCCAACGCATGTTTTTCGGGAATGTCATCGCTTCGACGACTTGCTTTAGTCCAGGAAGTAGATCTGCTGTCGCTTGTCCGACTTCCTTACGTGTCGCATAGAGATACTCGACTCCTTTTTCTTCTCCAAGGAAGAGATCGTCCGTCGTTAACCCTTTACCACGCGCGAACCCTTCGGCTGCTTTCGTCCAGTTCCCTGCTTCGTCCATCGCGATACGTTTTGCTGGTCCTTTTAATGTCTCTTCGAGGTCACTTTGACGTGCTGCGAGACCTTTGACATACACTGCAAGACGACGTGGTGTCGAGAAGGATTCGACGCTCGCGAACTCAATCCGAGCTTCTTCAAGGAAACGCGTCACGCGTTCCTTGAGTTGTGTTTCGGATTGAAGGACGAATCGAGCCGGCATCTCTTCTAAACCGATTTCAAGTAATAATTCATGCATGTGACTCACCTGCTTTCGACTTGATCAATGGGAAGCCAAGACGTTCCCGTTCTTCGATGAAACTCTGCGCACAACGGCGCGACATGTTCCGGACACGATGGATGAATCCTGTCCGTTCCGTGACAGAAATCGCACCCTTCGCGTCGAGAAGGTTAAAGGTATGTGAACATTTTAAGATGTAATCATACGCTGGGAAAACGAGGTTCTCGTCCAAGGCACGATTCGCTTCTTTTTCATATTGATCGAACAACGTGAAGAGTAAGGCGACATCTGATGTTTCAAACGTATACTTCGAATGTTCGAACTCCGGTTGATAGAAGATATCACCGTATTTGAAGCCATCCGTCCAAACGAGATCAAAGACACTTTCAACGTCTTGAATGTACGACGCGAGACGCTCGATTCCGTAAGTGATCTCTACTGCGATCGGATTACACTCGATTCCACCGACTTGTTGGAAATACGTGAATTGCGTAATTTCCATCCCGTTCAGCCATACTTCCCAGCCGAGACCTGCAGCACCGAATGTCGGGTTCTCCCAGTTATCCTCTACGAAACGAATATCATGTTCGAGTGGGTTGATACCGAGCAACTCGAGACTTTGTAAGTACAATTCCTGAATGTTGTCAGGTGATGGTTTCATGATGACTTGGAATTGATGGTGTTGATACAGACGGTTCGGATTTTCCCCGTAACGACCGTCAGCCGGACGGCGTGATGGTTCTGTATAACAAACGTTCCATGGTTCTGGTCCGAGACTCCGTAAGAATGTCATCGGATTCATCGTACCGGCTCCTTTTTCTACGTCGTATGCTTGCATCGTCAAGCAGCCTTGTTCTGCCCAAAATTTTTGTAATGTCAAGATCATGTCTTGTACTGTCATCTTCACGACTTTCACCTCCGAAATGATTAAGGAACGCAAAAAACGCCCCTATGTACAACAATCGTTGCACATAGGGACGAGACGAGCCCGCGGTTCCACCCTACTTGCATGCATCGCATGCCACTCTTTTTGACAAAGAACACTCCGAAACGCCATTCGCGCCCCTCTCACTCCCAGCTCACACCATCCTGGAATCGCTTGATTGAGAAAAAGACGGTACTCCTTTTCGTCATCGTGTTCATTTAGTTGCTTCTACCGCATTTATTCTACCGAACCCGCTTGTTGCTGTCAATCGTTGCCGAAATCAATCAACTGGTCGAGGACACGTTTTGAACGTAGGCGTAACCCACTGTAGCGTTCCATATAAGCATCCATGATTTGACGTAGTAGACGCTTTGTTTCCGGCTTCACCGTCACGGTCCCGATCCGCGAAAAATCGTAGACAGAAAACACGTAGAGCATCTTCGCGACTGCTTCTGACATGAAGACAGCATGTTCATCCTCATGGCGATGCCGGCGACAGAGTAGACCGCCGTGGTGTAACGAAAAAGCAAACGGTGCTTCAGCACTCCCGCAAATCGTACAGCCGTTCAAATGTGGCGCAATCCCTAGATGACGCAACAGGCGCAACTCGATGATGAAGGAGACGACGTCGGGATCGAGTCCTTCATCCATCGCCTCCAGTCCTTCGACGAACAAATCATAGAGTGCCGGTTGCGGCACACGTTCATCAAGCGCTTTATCTGCAAGCTCCAGTAGATACATCGCATACGCCATCAAGACAACATCTTGCCGGATATGCGCATGACTCGTGATGACATCTGCTGATTTCAACTGACCGAGACCACGTGACCTTGGATAGATATAGACGGCTCGAACGAAAGGCTGGCTTGCCGCGTTAAAACGACTACCCGGCTTCTTCGCTCCTCGCGCCATGACGGCGAGCTTGCCGTATTCACGTGTCAGTAGCGTGACGATTTTATTCGATTCACCGTATACGACCGTTCGTAGTACAAGCCCTTCCGCCTTATCGATCATCGCTTAGTACTCGTCATCGCGGAAGCCAAGTTCACGCAATTGACCGGCCTTGTTGCGCCAATCTTTTTGGACTTTAACCCACAAGTTCAGGTAAACTTTCGTTCCGAGTAACATCTCGATGTCCGTTCGTGCTTCAGAGCCGATTTCTTTTAGAAGTGCTCCGCGTTTACCGATGATGATTCCTTTTTGGGAATCGCGCTCGATCAAAATCGTCGCATGGACATCGACCATGTTGCCATTCTCACGCGTCTTGATTTGATCAATCGCGACTGCGATCGAGTGTGGTACTTCATCGCGTGTCTTTTGCAGGACTTTCTCACGGATCATCTCTGAGATGATAAAACGCTCCGGGTGGTCAGTGACTTGATCCGCCGGGTAATACATCGGTCCTTCTGGTAAAATCTTCGCGATTTCTTCAAGTAACGGTCCGACGTTGTTACCTTGTAACGCAGAGATCGGAACGACTGCCGCAAACTCGAGTTCATTTTTATATGACTCGATGATTGGCGGAATATCATTCGGGTGAATCAAATCGACCTTATTCATGACGAGAATGATGGGTGTATCGAGTTCCTTCAATTTTTCAATGATGAAATCGTCACCTTTTCCTTTTGGTTCTGTCACGTTGACCATGAACAAAATCGCATCAACTTCACGCAAGGCGTTCGTCGCGACCTTCATCATGAAGTCGCCGAGTTTATGTTTTGGTTTGTGAATCCCTGGTGTATCGATGAAAATCGTCTGAACGTCTTCTGTCGTATAGACACCTTGGATCTTATTTCGCGTCGTTTGTGGCTTATCAGACATGATGGCAATCTTTTGTCCGATGACACGGTTGAGGAATGTCGATTTTCCGACGTTCGGGCGTCCGATGATCGAGACAAAGCCCGATTTGAATCCTTCTTTAAACATGTAAATCCCCTTTCGTGAATGCTCCTGGTAAGAGGGCACCCACTGTTGTTTCTGTGACATCCCCTTTAAGGTTCGTCAAATAGATTGGCATATCCGCATCACACATCTCTGATAACACTTGGCGGCATTGTCCACATGGTGCGACCGGTCCTTCCGTGTCCGCAACGACAGCCATCGCTGCATACTCGCGCGCATCCTGTGCCCACGCAGAGAAGATTGCCGTCCGTTCTGCACAGTTACAAAGACCATATGCAGCGTTTTCAATATTGCAGCCATGGAAGACTTGTCCGTCTTTTGTTAGTAAAGCAGCACCGACTTGGAATTTCGAATATGGAACATACGCTTTTTCGCGTGCACGTTTAGCTTGTTCGAGTAATTGTTCTGTTTTCATGTGAATATCCCCTTCTTAGGAACGGTATTGGCCAAAAAGGCCGGATTCTTATTGTACCAAATATGGGATGAAGATGCATAGTGCAATTGCAATAGATGTAAGCGCCAACACAAGAACAGCTCCACTTGCAATATCCTTAACTGCTTTTGCCAGTGGATGCCATTCCTGCGTCACGAGATCAACAATCCGCTCAAACGCTGTATTGAACATCTCGGCACTGATGACGACCCCGACCGTCAAGAAGAGGATTGCTCGCTCGACAGACGTCAATGGTAATAGAAAGGCGACAAGTAACACGATGGCACCAACTGTCACGTGAACTTTCATATGCCGTTCCTCTCGAATCGATTGGCGCAATCCATTCATGGCATGCCGAAAGGGTTGCCACCAGCTTTTCACAATGTGCCCCGATATAACTCGAAGTGATGCAGGATTTCCTCCTGTCGCTTCGTCATGACTTCCTCGTCTGCTTTTTCAATGTGATCGTATCCGAGTAAATGGAGGAATCCATGGACAGCGAGGAAACCGAGCTCTCGCTCAAAATGATTGCCATACTCTGCCGCTTGTTCACGGCATCGTTCCACGGAAATGATCAAGTCGCCAAGGACGATTGGTTCGTCTTCGAGCAATCCAAAATCGATTTCATCTTCACCGAGTTCTTCCATCGCAAAGGAAATGACGTCTGTCGCCTGATCCTTTCCACGCCATTCACGATTGATTTCTTGAATCTCATCGTTTGAGACGAAAGTCACGGACAACTCACTATTTGAATCGACTTCTTCTTGTTCCGCCGTGTAAATCAAAATCGATTCGACAAGCTGTCGTTGTTCTTCCGTTAGACGATTATTTTCGTCTGTCATATAAATATTCATGTCGTTGCCTCTTTCTTTAATTCTGGATACTCGATTCGTTCATGGAACAAACCGGATAAGGTATGACACGCACTTTCACCGACGCGATAAATCTCACGTGTCGTAATGTCACATTCCGCAAATTGGTCATCCATCATCTTTTCACGAATGATTTTCGCGACTAAGTCCCGAATTCCTTCTTCTGAAGGAGCTTTCATCGAACGAACGGCCGCTTCAATCGAGTCAACGATCATGATGACCGCCGCTTCACGAGTTTGTGGTTTCGGACCCGTGTAACGGAACGTCTCTTCGTCGACCTCACCTTGTTCTGCTGCCTTGACATAAAAATAGCGAAGGAGAGAGGTTCCATGATGCTGACGACAAATATCGATGATCGCCGCAGGCAGTTTTGCGTCTTCGAGTAATTCAACGCCATCCACGGTATGTGCCAAGATGACACGTGCCGACTCTTCCGGTGTCAATCGATCATGGGGATTACGTCCATGCTGGTTTTCAATGAAATAAAGTGGCCGTCGTGTTTTCCCTAAATCATGATAGTAGGCTCCGACTCGTGCAAGCAACCCATCTGCTCCGATTGCTTCACAGGCTGTTTCTGCTAAGTTCGCGACCATCATACTATGATGGTACGTTCCCGGTGCTTCAACTAATAGTTTTTTGAGTAACGGATGCGTTGGGTTCAACAGTTCGAGTAGACGGGTCGGTGCTAAAATACCGAATGTCATTTCAAGAAACGGCAATAGCCCAATTGCTAGGACAGCACTCAAAATACCACTCGCAATCGCAAAACCGATTAAAATCAGCGTTTCTCGCAGTTCGAACGTACCACTTCGTAACAGGACGAATGCTAAGAAAATCGCGATGTTTGCTCCAGCAATCGAAATACTGCTCATGAAAATACGACGACGCGACAAACTAGATTGTAGGAAAAACGTTGCGACTAACCCACCAACCAATAAATAGATCGCGATATTGAAGCTGAAGTTTTGATTGGCACTATAGAAGAACGTTCCGGCAAGCGCCGTAAACAGAGAGCTCGATAAGGCAATCCGTTCGTTCAATAAATTGCGCAGGACGAGCGCAGCAAAAGCGGTCGGCGTGAGTAAGTAAAATGCTGGATTGATGTCGTCTGCTAAGAACGCCATACCATACATGACGAGTAATTGTAGACTGACGACGAGATAGACAAGCCCGAATAATCGAATCCGGCCCATTTGAGCGTATCGTAGTTTCGAACGGTGAATGAAGCCAAATAAAAAGGCAGTCATCAACGCACTGACAAGCATCGCACCGAGTAACGGTTTCAACGACTGTCGATCAGAAATCAATCCGACGAGTTGTAGCTGACGATAGGCATCTTGTGAAATCACTTCGCCTCGTTTGACGATCACTTCACCTTCTGAAATGATAACCGGTTCAACTTTATCACTCGTCTGCTTACGGAGCTGTTCCGTTTTTTCCGGATCATAGACGTAGTTCGTCACGATCAGTTGATCGGTCAGCGCTTTAGCGACTGCTTTTAATGAGAAGGAGAGCGGCGAACGGTCGATGTCCGTCCGCGCATTCTCACGTGCTTCCGCTACTTCACCACCATCGGACGAGATGCGTTGACGCATCGCTTCTTCAATCGCTGTAATAACGACGTCACGTGTCGTATTCCGCAGTGCTGTCGTCGACGTCACAAGCAAGCGTAACTCATCATCCTTCAAAAGAGTTGCCGCCTCCGTTCCACGCAGACGCTGTTTGATTTTACCGATCTCATTTGTTTTTTTGATACCAGACAAACTCGCAAAAAGTTGTTCGACTTTATCAATTTGCTGTGCTGCATACTCTTGTTTGATCGTATACTGACTCTCGATTGCAGCAACCGAATTTTCCTTGATTTGATTTGTTGCGACCCGGTCCTCCATCGTCAAGGGTGACCGGATATCTTCTTCTGCAATTGAGAATGGTTCTGCGGACAAGGCTTCTGGTCGAACGCTGACATACATCATCGTCGATACGATGAGATAGAATACTACTGTCAAAAGACCGACCCAGACCCCAACCTTGCGCATATCATCTCCCCCTTTTCCCTCTATTTCCGTAACGGCTTAGGTCAAATCCTGACTATAAGCATCAACGATTTTCCGGACAAGTGGGTGACGTACGACATCAGCTGAGCCAAAGTGCTCAAAATGAATTCCTTTGACATTACCGAGCAAATGTAACGCTTCTTGTAGACCAGACGTTTTTCCACGCGGAAGATCGACTTGTGTTAAATCGCCCGTAACAATCATCTTCGAATGAAATCCGAGACGCGTCAGGAACATCTTCATTTGTTCCCGTGTCGTATTTTGCGCTTCATCGAGAATGACAAAAGCATGTTCAAGCGTCCGTCCGCGCATGTAGGCAAGCGGTGCGATTTCGATGACACCACGTTCAAGCAGACGAGCCGTATGCTCGACACCAAGCACGTCATGTAGCGCATCATATAGAGGACGTAGATAGGGATCGACTTTTTCTTTAAGATCCCCTGGAAGAAATCCTAGATTTTCTCCTGCTTCTACTGCCGGACGCGTCAGGACGAGTCGTTTGACGTGACCTTCTTTTAACGCTTTTGCCGCCATCACGACAGCAAGATACGTTTTTCCGGTTCCCGCTGGTCCAATACCAAATGTCAAATCACAGCGGTCGATTCCCCGAACGTAACGTGCTTGACCGAGTGTCTTTGCACGAAGTGGTTTTCCTTTATGATTCGTATGAATGACCGTATCGTAAAGTTCTAGCAGTTCATCCACACGATCTTGACGTGCCAGTTGAATGGCGCTCGTCGCGTCACGTTCCGTCAAAACAGCTCCACGATTCACAAGTTGTTTCAAGACGCCTACGACCTGCCCTGCTAAGATTACAGACTGCTCCTGTTCGGATTGTGCCAACAGCTCATCTCCTCGATGGGTCAGCTGAACGTCAAGTTCTGCTTCCATCGTACGTAAGACTGCATCATTCGGACCGACGAATGCTTGAATCTGTTCTGAATTCGAAAATGCAAATGGGATTCTTTCGTTGAATATCACGTTGTGAATGGCCTCCTAGTCATGGATAACAAGTTGTCATCGCTTCATATCTAATCTCTTCCACTTTAGCACTTCCGCCGAAAAGATGGAAAGAAAAACCCGTTCCCACCTTTTAGGAAATAAAAAGAGTCGATCCTACGCGTTTCGTAGGATCAACTCACTGTCTAATCATCATCGTTTTCGTTTTGAAACGGGTGCACCCAGAACCTCACTCCAGACGATGGCACGACGCATTTCATCTTGTGAGAGTCTCGTCGCTGATGCCGAACGACTCGACGTTCCAATAGCACTGTCTGCGACGCTATCTTTAATTTCACCGATCGTCGAAGAGGACATCCCTTTTTTCGAATGTTGTTTCTGACGCTGCTCCAAACGTTGTTGTAATTCCGTTCGTTCATGAACGGGTCGCGCTTTCGTTTGGGTTACCCCCGGTTGTTTCTTCGCGGGTGCTTTTTTACGAACGACAGGTGGAGGTACCATCTCTTGTCGCGCCGTATCCACCTGTTCGGTTATTTGTTTCACGTAGTCACCGAACTCCTTTGAAGGTGTCCGGTTCGTCTGCTTCGGTTTTTTATCCGCTGCTTTTGAGATGACGGAGATGACACCGAATGCGATCATCAATCCGACCCATATGATATCCATACCGTCTCACCCTTTATTGTGAGTCATTTGGTGATGATTGCCCACCGATTGCTTGACGCATTTTCGTATCTGCCGTTACGTTCAAGTAGTTCGCATAATCCATGACGCCAAAGTTACCGTCACGCATCGCTTCAGCGATCGCAAGCGGCACTTCCGCTTCAGCAGCGACAACCTTCGCACGCATCTCTTCAACACGTGATTTCATCTCTTGTTCACTTGCGATCGCCATTGCGCGACGTTCTTCCGCTTTCGCTTGCGCAATGTTCTTATCTGCTTCTGCTTGATCCGTCTGCAGAACCGCACCGATATTCTTACCGATATCAATATCTGCAATATCAATCGAGAGAATCTCGAACGCCGTACCCGAATCGAGTCCTTTTGCAAGAACCGTCCGTGAGATCATCTCTGGATTCTCAAGTACTTCTTTTTGGTCATTACATGAACCAATGGTTGAGATGACACCCTCACCAACACGTGCGATGACTGTTTCTTCTCCAGCACCACCGACGAGACGATCGATGTTCGCACGTACCGTGATCCGGGCTTTCGCTTTCACTTCGATCCCGTTCATCGCCACACCGGCGATGAATGGTGTTTCGATGACTTTCGGGTTAACCGACATTTGAACAGCTTCCAAAACGTTACGACCAGCAAGATCAATCGCCGCTGCGCGTTCGAAACTCAACTCGATATTCGCACGGTGTGCTGCAATCAAGGCATTGACGACACGGTCAACGTTACCACCGGCAAGGAAGTGACTTTCCAGTTGATTCGTATTCAAATTCAATCCCGCTTTTACCGCCTTGATCAACGGATTAACGATCTTAGACGGTGTTACTCGACGAAGACGCATCCCGACTAATGTAAAGATCGATACGCGCACTCCCGCTGCGAGCGAGCTGATCCAAAGTGGAATCGGAACGAGCGTGAAGAAAATGGCGAGGAAAATTAAAATTCCTCCGGATATGAGTAATACAGTCAATAATTCAGGTGTCATGTGTGGGACTCCTCCTTCGTATGTTGGACTCTAACAACGACGCGTCCATGCGTCACTTCTTTTACGACGATCGTTTCCCCCGCTTGAATGAAGGTCCCTTCCGTAACAGCATCGATTCGATTTCCGTCGATTTCAATTGTTCCTGACGGACGAAGAGGTGTCAGACTGACTCCTTCTTGTCCTAACAGTTGCACTTTGTCTTGATGAGAAAGATAGCCTTTTTCAGACGATGTGGAATCTGTCAAAATCAAACCTCTCCATAATAAGGATTGATTCGATTTAATTCTGCGATATGCCCAGTATCCGGCCGCAAGTGATAGAAATACAGCAAGTCCAACCGCTATGCCTACTTGACCAACTGTAGCACCTGCCATGATCAGACTAGCAAGGACAGCGCCAATTCCGAGGACTCCAAAGATTCCGAACCCTGTGACGAATATTTCGACCAGTAACATGAGGACCCCGATCATGAAGACCGCCAAAATCATCCCTAAGCTAAACGTCATGCGTACGTTCACCCCTTTTCATTCGTGTCAGAAGCTGCTTCTTTTGCACTTTGATTCGTTACTATAATTATATACGCTTTCAAAACAAAAAGGTTTCATGACTATTCTGAATTCATCAAGAAACTTTTAATTGTGACAGGAACGACAAAAAAAGGTGCCCCGAAGGACACCTTTTCCATGTATTAAACGAGCCGTTGTTTGACGAGTCGATTAATTAATGCACCGTCTGCTTTGCCTTTAAGCTGTGGCATGACGATACCCATTACTTTCCCCATATCTGAAGGAGCAGAGGCACCCGTCTGCGCAATAGCTGCGTCGACGATTTCCTGTACTTCTTCCTCGGAAAGCTGTTTTGGCATATAAGCTTCGAGCACGACAATCTCTGCTTGAATTTTCTCGACGAGATCGTGACGACCAGCGCTTTCGAATTCTCGGAGGGAGTCGTTGCGCTGCTTCATTTCACGTGAAAGAATCGTTAATTCTTCCTCGTCCGTCAATTCTTGCTTACCGAGTTTGATCGTTTCATTTTGCAGCGATGATTTCACCATCCGAATCGTCGTAAGACGATCTTTTTCACGTAGACGCATGGCTTCTTTCATATCCGCTGTCAAACGCTCCTGAAGACTCATGAGGATACACCCTCTCTAACGTTAGAACTTCTTACGCTTACGCGCAGCCTCCGATTTAAGCTTACGTTTTACACTTGGCTTTTCGTAGTGTTTACGTTTACGAACTTCTGCAAGCGTACCATCTTTTGAAACACCACGTTTGAAGCGACGAAGTGCGTCTTCAAGTGATTCATTTTTACGTACACGAGTTTCCACTAGTTTTCCCTCCCTCCGATATTACCGACTAAAGGAAACGTGTCAGACACGTCATACAACATTATAGTAGGAATATACAATTTGGTCAACAGTTGATTCTAGCGACTTTTCTATACCCTACGCTGTTCCTTTTTGTTCTTTTCTATCCTCTCATGGTTGCATCCGTTTGACAACAAAATCTAGTCATTCCTGCATCAAAATCCAGAAACTTTTTTGTAAGCGTTATCATGTATTTTTTAAAATGTTTTGTCAAAATGGGTGATGATGTGTCAAAATATAGACAATTATCAAATAAAGGAGTGTGACATCACTTATGAAAGAAGCAAAGCGCATCATCTGGGGATTAATTCTCGGGGTGATCCTCGGAATCATTCTTGCAACCTTACCGGATAAGTCGATTTATGAGGGATTGAATAAATATGCTTTACAGCCCATCGGGACAATCTTCCTGAACCTGATTAAGATGCTCGTCGTACCGATCGTCTTCTTCTCGATCACTCTCGGTGTCATGGGGCTCGGGAATCCAAAAGAGCTTGGTCGTGTCGGCGGAAAGGCAATCGGCTACTTCATGACGACGACGGCTGTCGCGATTGTCATTGCTCTCGGTTTGTCATTACTGATTAAACCGGGTACTCTCGGAAGCTTCTCTACGAATAACCTTGAATACGATAGTGGAAGTCTTCCCGATACGAGTTTGATCAACACAATCGTCGGTATGTTCCCGACGAACCCGATCACCTCGATGGCAGAAGGCAACATGTTGCAAATCATCGTCTTCAGTGTGTTCGTCGGTTTTGGAATCACATTCCTCGGTAAAAAAGTCTCGACGTTACGGACATTCGTCGAACAAGGAAACGAATTGATGACGTACCTCATCACACTCGTCATGAAGATGGCTCCGCTTGGAGCATTTGCTTTGATCGCATCAGCAGTCGGTTCACAAGGTTGGGAATCGCTAAAAGCAATGTTCTTCTATATGCTCGTCGTTGTTCTAGCGTTAGTCGTTCATTCTTTATTCACATATGGTTCGACTGTTTCGTTACTCGGGAAGATGAACCCGTTCTTCTTCTTTAAGAAGTTCGCACCTGTCATGTTGTTTGCTTTCTCGACGTCTTCGTCGAACGCAACACTTCCTGTCGCGATGCAAACGGCTCAAAAAGAGTTGAAGGTTCCGCGTTCCGTCTCAAGTTTCGTCCAACCTCTTGGTGCGACGATCAACATGGATGGAACAGCGATCATGCAAGGTGTCGCGACTGTCTTCATCGCGCAAGTCTACGCTGTTGATTTAACGCCAGGTCAACTTGCGACTGTCGTCCTGACAGCTGTTCTTGCCTCAGTCGGTACAGCCGGTGTACCGGGTGTCGGTCTCGTCATGTTGACGATGGTTCTTCAATCGGTCAATCTACCGGTCGAAGGGATTGCATTGATCATCGGTGTCGATCGTCTTCTTGATATGATGCGGACAGCCGTCAACATCTCTGGCGACGCAGCATGTGCCGTCATCGTCGCGAAATCGGAAGAAGGTAATCTGAAAGAAGAAGAGAACGAAGAAACGGATGAGCGTTACGCTTGATTGCACGTTTCTCGACTGACGAAAAGGACGTTCCGCCAACTGCGGAACGTCCTTTTTTATCTGTTCACTTATTTTGATAAGACGAATGAGCTAAGTCCTTCGACACGAACCGTACCTGATACTTTACGGATTGCTTTGGTTCCTGCTTGTTTACCATCTACAAGCAACTTCCATTTCCCTGTCGGTAGCTTCATATCGACTGCTGTTCGATTCGCATTATGAATGACGTAGAGATCATCCTTTTGTTGTGGCGCAGCATCATCTAGTCGATAAGCGATGACTTGTGCCGGTGCTGTTTCAAACGTCAGGTAACGACGAATGTCTTTTGCTGTTGCTAAATGAAGTACTGGATTCTTTTTGCGTAACTCGATCAATCCTGTCATATAATCAACGTCTTGTTGACGGTCCATCTTCCGTTTCCAATCGAGCTGATTGACAGAATCCGGTGATTTATACGAGTTATGGTCTCCGCCCTTCGTCCGCATGAAGTCCTGTCCTGCATGGATGAACGTTGTTCCTTGTGACGTCAACAAGATACTTGAAGCCAAACGATGCATCTTCGTCTTCGTTGCGTCATTGTCTTGTGGATTCGTCAGGTTCAACTTATCCCAAAGCGTATGATTATCATGTGCTTCAACGTAAGTGATGGCTTGATCTGGTTCTTGCGTAAATCCTTGAATCTCTTTGTCATAAGCAATCTCTCCGACGATTCCGCGTTTGATGCGCGTTTCAAGACCGGTTGCTCCGTTAATGAAACCCGCATCTGAATCGATGAAGACGCTACCTTTGAGCGCATCGCGTAGATTGTCATTGAAATGTCCGATTCCAGGCATTTGTTTTGTATTCGTTTGGTTGGCCTTCTCTGAATCTGGAAGCGGTGTTCCAAGGCTCCACCCTTCTCCGAATACGAGAATCGACGGATCAATTCGTTTTGTCGCCTGTTTGACAGCATTCATCGTCTTGACGTCGTGAATGCCCATTAAGTCAAAGCGGAATCCATCCCAGTGGTATTCTTTCGCCCAGTAGGAAACAGAGTCAACAATCAATTTGTGCATCATTTGACGCTCAGACGCTGTATCGTTTCCGACACCTGTTCCGTTTGCTAAATCGCCGCCTTCTGTATAACGGTAGTAATAACCAGGAACGATTTTATCAAGGTTTGATGCCTTTGCGTCAAACATGTGGTTGTAAACGACATCCATGACAGCACGAAGTCCATTGTCATGTAGTCCTTGAATCATCTGCTTCATTTCTGTGATTCGGACTTTTGGATCATAGGGATTTGTCGCATACGATCCTTCTGGTGCGTTATAGTTCTTCGGATCATAACCCCAGTTGTACGATTTAAGCGGGTTCGTCTCATCGACGGATGCTGTGTTGAAATCATAGACTGGAATGAACTGAACGTGCGTGATGCCAAGTTCCTTCAGATGATCAAGTCCCGTCTTCGTCTTCGTTTTTTTACCATCCTTCGTCAAACGTGTACCCGGCTCGATGACGCCGAGATACTTCCCTTTTTGTTTGATACCTGAATCGTAACCCGAGTTCGTCACATCAAACATCGATAAATCACGGACGTGTGATTCATAGATGATCGCGTCTGTCGCATGTCGAAGTGGCATTTTTCCATTCGTCCAGCGTTTTGGATCCGTTTCGCGTAAGTCGACAACGACACCTTGGTCGCCATTGACCGCGACTGCTGTCGCATACGGATCAACAGCACGCGTCGATTCCTTGGCATGTTTGACTTCGTATGTGTATCCGACACCGTCAAGATCGCCCTTGACTGTCACTTGATACACACCACGATCCGTTCGTTCCATCTTGATTTCACGCGTGATATCTTTTGTCGTAGCAGCTTCTTTTTTTGGTAAGCGATACAATTCGAGTTCGACCGCTTGTGCTGTCGGTGCCCAAACTTTAAACGTCGTCTTTGATTTTTGATAGTCGACACCGAGTTTTCCATCGTAGGCATACTTTTGGTCGAATGCTTTCGAACGGAGCACTTTACCTGCTTCAAGGACTGCTTCTCCAAAAACAGGATGAGATGCTCGGACGACTTTTCCTAAATCGATATCTGAAGTGACTTCGACTTTTATCGTTTTAGAATCGATTGCTGACACGACTGGATTCGTCACGCCTTCAAACGTAAATGCCTTTAAGTCTTCTTCCGTCAATGGTGCATTCGTTTTTAATGTCATCGTTCGGAAGTCATCTGCTAAAAAGCTTGTGATTTTCGGTGTACGATCGATTTCCGGTTTGCTGTAGTATACCGTCTGATCCCCTTCAATCAACCAGATGTCTTTCGCCCCTGCATAAAAGAAACGATCAGCTCCGTCTTTTTCCGACCATCCTTCAAGATGAGGAATGACGCCTGCAAGACGTGCTTTCGTCGGATTATCGAGTGTTACCTTGGCAACGGCACCGAACTCATCTTGTTTGTCGAACTCGAATCGCTTGCCATCTTGCTCTTCCGGCCAAGACCAGACACCATACTTGTCATAATCATTGTCATACCGGTAATAATGGATGTTCGTATCAATTTTTTCGACATCTGCTCCATTGCTTGGATTGACTGTCGAGATGTTCTTACTTCCCGACTCGATCCAGATTTCAGCAACACCATTTTTAATCATATCTTTCGTAATGAAGCGATCATTCTCAGATCCCCCATCCTTGTTCCAGTTATCATCTCGAACGATGAAGCCGATTTTTTCCGGCTGATCAACTGGGAATTCATAAGCTGCGATTTTTCCGTAAGCATCCTCGCCGTTAAAAGCGTGAGCTTTATTCGGAAAATAATCCGGTCCATTTGCCCATAACCACAGATTCCAATCCTTTGTGGCATTCGGGTCTTCCTTGTAGTGAATGATGACCAATGTCGACTTCCCTTTTTCCAGTGCTTGACCGGATAAAGAGAGTCCACTAAATATCAGTGCAAACGTTAGCGCAACGATACAAACGAATCTCATGCGTTTCATACGGTAGCCATCTCCTTTTGGTATGTAATCGTTTTCATTTTGCATCCGTTTACAAGTCCTGTCAAAGCCTATTTCATCGGTTTGATCGAAAATAAGACTTTTGAACCAAGCACTTTTTTTCAAAAAGAACGATGGTTGCTTCAGAGACAAACAGGAAAAAGCGCCTCCACAATAATGTGCTAGAGACGCTCATCCTGGTTTGTTTGATGGCTTACGATCGTGCGAGAAGTGTAGCAATCGTCTGCTTCGTCTGTTCCATTGATTCGTCCGATGCAAAGAAATACCAGACACCATCACTTGCGATATATCCTTCTCCCTCGATTTTCAGTGGCTTCAATTGCTCGAACCCCCGCTGATTCTCCTGCGCTAGCTGCGCTGCGACATCAAGTCCGATATTCGTCGTAAAGTTGTTTTTCATGACATCCGTGATCTTTTCGAGTTGCGTCAACAACTGTGGTCCAGCAAGCTTCATTCCGACGGCTTCTAGCACTTGACGCTGACGAATTTGTCGACCCATATCGCCGAGTGGATCTTGCTTTCGCATACGTGCGTAACCACTCGCTTCAAGACCCGTCAGATGAATTTTCCCTTTCTCATACTCCTTTTGAAGACGACGGTCGTTCCAACTGAAGGCAGATGGATTGTCGACTGTGACACCTCCAACAGCATCGACCAATTCAATCAATCCATCCATGTTGATCTTCGCATAATAAGGAATATCGGTCTCAAACGTCTGCTCCACCGTTTCGACTGTCTCTTTCACACCCCCATAGGCATAGGTATGATTGATTTTAGTCTTTTCGCCAGACGGCACGGTTACCTGCATATCTCTTGGAATGGACAGGGAAGTCGCTTGTCTTGTTTTTGGATTGAATGAAAGAAGCATGATGGCATCGGCACGTCCTTTATCATTTTTCCGTTCATCCACACCAAGTAACAAGACATTGACCGGCTTCATCGATTCGAGTGGCTTCGGCTGCTCTCCATCTAACGGTGTTAAGAACGCGTCTGCCGTTTGCTTCACTTTTAAAAAAGCTAAACCAGCTGATGTACTAGCAATCAGAACGACCACAAGCAGGAGAGCACTCAATACGCGCCAAACAAGACGCGGTTTTCTTTTCGCCATTCGGGATCTCATATCATGAACTCCTTCATAGTGTGTTTTCATACGTCTTCATCAATCCGGCAATGTTCGAGTTATGCAGGAACAACACGGAGTCGACTTGTTTTTGTTTAGCAAACTGCGAAACGTCGAATGATTTTGGCACATAACGAACGTCGACGACTTCCAGATTGGCACTTTTAGCAAGAAACGGTAAGACAGGATTCGCGAATGAATCCTTTAAGACGAGAATCGTTGGTCGATCTTTCTTCGCCTGCTCCTTCATCGACATGATGCCGTGATTGCCGCGCAAGAATACTTCATACCGATCGACGTAATCTCCCTCCTGCTGAACGAAGGATTCATCAATGACTGGGCGGTCGCATGCCCCGTCGTAACAGACATCGATCCCTTTAAAGAATGCTGGTCCATAATAAGCTAATCGATCACCAGACGTCGCGTACGCAAGTGTCGTCTTTCGTGCCAATGAACCATAGTAGGCATGTTCATCCTCTTTACGATTGGCTTTTGATGGTATGACTGGTCGTAAGTCCATCCCTTTCGTAATCGTCTGATACGCCGACGCCGCCCCGTCGATATTCCAGTGATGGTCCGTCTTGAAGTAATCCGTTAGCTTTAATTGATCGAGTGACAAATTCGTCATCCCGGCAGCCTTGAAGTCACGAATCATTCCTGCGTATCGTGTCCGTGCGTTCGAAGCAACATACGATGGAATCAACTGATCGCGTTCAGCAATGACCGTCTTCGATGGAGCTAGCGCCATATAGACGGGTCGATCGACTTCTTGAACGAATTTTTGAAACGCGTTTGGAATCTGGACTTTTGTCGAGGCACTCGGCTCGATCATATAGCCATTTTTAGCTGTATAGATTCCATTTCGAAATGGTTGCCGGAAGACATCCTTTGATAGCAGTGCTTGCATCTCAACGAACGTCCCCCGCAATAGCAGTTGATCCGTGAAATACGTCTCCATCTTCAGCATGTCTTTTCCAGTCGCGATTCCTTCGATCGTTGGTTCAACTGATTGAGCGAGTGTACGGTTTTCGAGCTGGGAACGCACACGATCCTCTCGGACGATTGTTCCGATACCAATCGTTAACAAGATGAGTAAAAAACTAATCGTCGTCACCCACATCATGATCCGTTCAAAAGAAGTCGTCCGTTTTTGTCCCTGCTTATTTTCTGTTTCAAGTGGCTGTGCCATCAGTAGACCTCCTTTTTAGAAGCGGAAATAGATGAATGGGTTAAACGTACTTGCAACAAGTGCTGATGTCGCCAAAAATAGTAGCAACATCGCATATCCATACTGCATCGTCGTACCAATTCTTCCGAGTGACACGACTAATCGCTCTCCGATGATTTTCGGAATCGGTGTCGCTGCGATACACGCGACAAGCAATAGAACACCATTTTGGACAAGCTGATAGCTCGCGCGTTCATCCCAGATCACATCTGGTACGAACATCGCTTGAATGTACGTAACGGCTTCTGGGAACGTCTCGGAACGGAAGAATACCCAACCGACCAACACGAGTACGAGTGTCCAAACGGTCGAGAAGACTGGCATTTTCTCCAACCATTTCCCGAGAAATGCTTTCTCGAGCATGATCCAGATTCCGTAATACGCTCCCCACGCGACGAACGTCCAACTCGCACCATGCCAAAGACCTGTCAGCATCCAGACAATTGCTAAGTTGCGATACTGTAACCACGGTGAGACACGATTTCCACCAAGCGGGATGTAGACATAATCCCGGAACCACGATCCAAGCGAAATGTGCCAACGACGCCAAAATTCAGAAACGGACTTTGAAATGTAGGGATAGTTGAAATTCTCAAGAAAATGAAATCCAAACATCAAAGCTAGTCCAATCGCCATATCACTGTATCCTGAAAAATCGAAATAGATTTGTAAGGCGTAGGCGATGATGCCAATCCAAGCAAGCCCCATCGAGAGATCTTTCATGTTGAAGATGGCATCCGCGATCTGACCACATCCATTGGCAAGAATCAGTTTTTTAGCTAAGCCGATCGTAAACCGACGAACCCCTCGGGCAAAATCGGAAACGGTCTCTTCTCGTGACTCGATTTGACTCGCAATCGTGTTATAGCGAACGATCGGACCCGCGACGAGTTGGGGAAAGAACGCGATATAAAGGGCGAGGTCAAGCGGATTCTTTTGCACCGCTTCCTTCCCTTTGTAGATGTCGATGACATAACTCATCGCATGAAACGTATAGAACGAGATTCCGAGTGGCAAGACGACTTCTGGTACGAACCAGCCTAATCCGAATGTCTCGTTGACTGAACGAACAAAAAATCCGCTGTACTTGAACCAGCCGAGTAATCCCAGATTGACTGCGATCATACTGAACATGATCCATTTGACACCGATTCTGTGTCGATACAGATCGACGAACAAGGCGAAGAAGTAGTTGATCGTGACGCTCAGTAGCATTAGCAACGCAAAACGCGGTTCTCCGAATGCATAAAAGAATAGACTCGTCACTAATAACCAGCCATTTCGGAAGCTGCGTGGGAGTAAGTAATAGACGATCAACACAGTCGGTAAGAACAGAAATAAGAAAATCGTCGAACTAAATAGCATACGTCGCTTCCTCCCCTGCCGTGACATGTTGCACAATCTGAATGTCCCGGAGATGGACCCGGAAGCTCCCCTCTTGCAAGAACTTCCATGCCACCTTGAAATACTTCGCTCCTGGTACTCGTTTCATCTGTACATGAACGACTGTCTCATTCGTCAATGTGACGGTTTCCGTTTCCGATCCCATCCGTTTTTTCTGTCCATATTGCATCTTGAACAGCTGAACGACACATGGTGCATCGACTTCGAAATGACAGGTCACCTCGATGAGATCTCCTGTAATCGTAGCGTCTGATCGGTATAACTTTGAAGGCGGATATTGAAATCCTTGATCAAACAACTGAATGTACAATTTGTCGTCTGCTGTCGCTTCTTGAAAATCAAAATAGACACCATCTGTAGCATCCTCAAGCAAGATTTTTTCCTGCGTTCCGAATGGAAAGAATTGATAAATCGCTGGAGGAATACGTTGACTCATACAGGTACCTCACTCATGATGACATCGACGATTCGCTCCGCCGCTTGTCCATCGCCATAAGGATTCGCCGCTTGTGCCATCGATTGGTAGAACACCTGATCCGTCAACAATTGATGACTCATCGTATAAATCATCTCTGGATTCGTCCCGACGAGCTTCAACGTTCCGGCTTCGACTCCCTCTGGACGCTCTGTCGTTTCCCGTAAGACAAGGACAGGCACGCCGAGCGAAGGTGCTTCCTCTTGAATTCCACCTGAGTCGGTCAGAATGAAGGATGCCCGAGCCGCAAGATTATGGAAGTCAAAGACATCAAGCGGTTCGATCAATTGAATCCGCGAATGATGTTCCAAGCGAGCTGCCGCTTCTAGTACGACCGGATTCGGATGAACCGGATAGACGATTTCAATTTCTGGATGATCATTTGCTAACCGTTCGATCGCATCAAAAATCGTTGCCAGTTGTAAATGATTCTCACGGCGATGAACGGTCAGCAAGACAAGTTTTCGTCCCGACTTTTCGAGACGTGATAGGACAGGATGCGTATATGTCGGTGATACAGTCGTCTTCAACGCATCGATGACCGTATTACCGGTTACGATGATCGGTGTCTGCTTGTTCTCAGCACGTAAGTTCATGGCAGCCTGTTCGGTCGGTGCAAAATGATAATCCGCCAACACACCTGTCAATTGACGATTCATCTCTTCTGGGAACGGCGCATACTTTTCATATGTCCGTAGTCCTGCTTCCACATGACCGACTGGAATCTGTTGATAGAACGCCGCTAAAGAAGCAGCGAACGTCGTCGTCGTATCCCCATGGACAAGGACGAGATCCGGCTGTTCCTTTTCGAGGACGCGACGCATCGCGTTTAAAATACGCGCCGTCATTTCCTCTAACGTCTGACGCGGACGCATCAAATCCAAGTCATGGTCCGGAGTGATTTCGAACAGTTCAAGGACCTGATCGAGCATCTCTCGGTGTTGTGCTGTAACGACGACGATTGGTTCGACGTCCTGACGATTTTCAAGTGCTTTGACGACCGGCGCCATTTTGATCGCCTCTGGTCGTGTTCCGAATACAAGCATGACACGTTTCATTTACTTCATCCCCTATCTCATTTCATGACGATCGTTCAATCGTCTCGCCCATCATCTGCTGATCCACGGAACCAATCCGTTCCGTTCGTTTCTTAGCTACATAATGGGAGGCTTGCTTTTTTGATAACTGTTTGTACCAATAAAGATATTTATTGTATTCAGCCAACGTTTCGTTCGTCGGACCAAATAGACGTACTTCCCCATATTCCAACCAAAGGATTTTTGTACAGAAACTCTTTACCTGGCTGAGCGAATGACTGACGAAAAAAATCGTTTTCCCTTGATCGCGGAATTCACGCATCTTATCGAGGCACTTTTCAGTAAACGTTTGGTCTCCGACTGAGAGTGCTTCGTCGATGATCAAGATATCTGGATTAATATGAATCGAGATCGCAAAACCAATCCGAGCGCGCATGCCGCT
This sequence comes from Exiguobacterium abrahamii, assembly GCF_015645365.1. NCBI lineage: Bacteria > Bacillati > Bacillota > Bacilli > Caryophanales > Exiguobacterium > Exiguobacterium abrahamii. The sequence continues at coordinate 152,197 of NZ_JADOYC010000002.1, read as the reverse complement.
CGAATAAGTCTTGACTGGCTGATCGATGAACTCACCGATGTCAGCGAACTCTAAAATTTCTGGAGTAATCGTCTCGATTTGTCGCTTCGTCAAGCCCATCATCAACCCTTTTAATTCAATATTATCTCGCCCGGTCAGTTGACTATTCAATCCACTAGAGATGGCAATCAATGCCGACTTTCCACCTAATGTGACCCGACCGTACGTCGGTGGTGTCACGTTAGCAAGCAGATGCGATAGTGTCGATTTTCCACTTCCGTTGATGCCAACGACACCGACGATTTCTCCCTCTTCCACAGAAAAGGAGACGTTCTTTAGAGCATAGAACGATTTTCCATTCACCTTACCGAACAACACTTCTTTTAGCTTGTCGATCGGTCGGGCATAGAGCATGTACCGTTTCGATACATTCTCAAACACGACATGACCCATCGTTCTCCCTCCTATACGTAATCGATGAAATAGCGTCGGAATCGAATGTGAATCGATGCTCCAACAAGTAAGATTGCGAGCGTCATACACCAGAAGTACACGCCATACCACATATGATCGAGCAGATAGCCGGTTCCGATGAGTGCGGACCGATACCCCTCAATCAAATAAACGAGTGGGTTTAGCATCAACAACATCTTAAATAACGAGTGATCTGGCGGAATCCACATGATTGGCGTTAAATACATCAGCATCCGAATGGCAGATGTCACCATGTTTTGCACGTCTCGAATCATCGTTGCAAGCGCGGACAACAATAAGGAGACCGCATAAAGGAACACGACACCAGCGGGTACGATATACAAGAGTTCAAACGTATGCCATCCCGGGAAGTAACCGAAGGCACACCCTAAAATGATCGTTAAGGCAATCATCGCTAAGTGGCGATAGAATTGTGCCAAGATGACGTACGCTGGAATCGTACTCAATGGAAAATGCATCTTTGAGACGAGCGCGACCCGACCATAAATCGACCTGGAACCACTTGGAATCGTACTGCCGATAAAGAACCAAGCAATCAATCCGCTGACGAGCCAAAAGACGAACGGAATTCCATCAACTGGATGCCCACCACGAATCCCGAAGCCGAATACGACCCAGTAGACACCGATTTGAAGAAGTGGCGTCATGATCTCCCAAAACCAACCAAGGTATTGCATGCTATATTGACTCTTTGTTTCATAAAGCGAGAGTCGAAAGATCAGATATAGATGATCCTTCAACTCTCCCCCAATCGTTCGTAACGCGTTCATATCGCTTTCGCATCCACTTCCGTCACGCGGTGCGTATGCAAATTACCGAAGTTCAGGACTTTGACAGCGTCGAGCTCATTGACGATTCCTTTCGTATCAAAGAGTAACGGTGTCCGCATGTAGTTTGCGAGACGACGTGAATCAAATTGTTTGAATTCATCGTGGTCGACTAGGACGAGTGCGAGATCAGCGCCTTGAATCGCTTCCAGCTCATCGACAAGTTCGAAACGTGTCGAAATCGAGCGTTCGACGTGTGGATCACAGACAGCGACGTCAAGTCCACGGTCGAGTAATTGTTCAATGACTTCGACAGCTGGACTCTCGCGCATGTCGTCGACGTTTCCTTTATACGTGACACCAAAGACAGCGATTTTTGGACGGACACGTGAACCAACAAGACGTGCTGCTTGTTCAGCAACGAATTGTGGCATCTGAACGTTCGTTTGTCGTGCCGTATGAATGATGCGTGCAAGCGATGGCGCTTTGGCGACGATGAAGTACGGATCCACTGCGAGACAGTGACCACCCACTCCCGGTCCTGGATGATGCAAATTCACCCGTGGGTGCATGTTCGCCATCTCAATCACATCTAAGACGTTGATCTCTAGCTGATGACATACTTGCGTCAATTCATTTGCGAGAGCAATGTTGACATCGCGGAACGTATTCTCCATCAACTTCGACATTTCGGCTGTTTTTGCATCGGTCCGAACGATTTCACCTTGAACGAATGTTTCATAGACGGCTGCGCCCGCCTCTGCACACGCTGGCGTCAATCCACCGACGATGCGGTTATTATGAATAAGTTCATGTAAGATTTGTCCTGGCAAGACACGTTCTGGGCAATGAACGACATAAATGTCTTCACCGATCGTAAAGCCGGCTTCTTCAATCAATGGACGAACATGGTCATCCATCGTACGTGGCGCAATCGTCGATTCGACGATGACGACATTTCCTTTTTCAAGGAATGGCAGCATGTTGTTAACCGCTGAAATGACATATTTCAAATCACATGATTTATACGTATCGTTTAAGTTCGGCGTTGGAACGGCGATTAAGAAAACATCGGCTCGTTCTGGCGTAATTGTCGCTCGGAATTTTCCATTCGCGACGACCCGTTTGATGACATCCTCGAGTCCTGGTTCTTCAATATGAATCGTTCCCGTGTTCAGAAGATTGACGATTTGTGGATCGATGTCGACACCTACGACTTCCGTGCCATGATCCGCGAACATCGCAGAAGAAGGTAATCCAATATATCCTAGTCCGATTGTGCAAAGTTTCATTTTGTCATTCCTCCATCGAGTTAGTCATACTAGCCAACGAACGGTCTGTGGCTTGGCTGTAACTAGACCATAACGACATTTCCTTTGCTTTCCAATGCTTCTAACCATCTCTTAAACCATTCTTCACAGACCTTACATTTTCAGCGTTTTCTATTGTTTTTGTAAATCTTATGAAGCTTTCGCGAATCCTTCGTGTCTATTTGAATGAAACAAAACGACTCGTCAGGAATCCGCCTTCATTGCACGTGGATTTCCCTTCGAGTCGTTGACTATTTCTCTTATTTTGCGTCAGATTCCATGAAAATCGAATCATAGACAGCAAGAAGTCGACCTTTTTCTTGCTCCCAGTTGTATTGTGTCCTTGCTACGCTTGCTCGCTCCTGCATCGACCGTCGCAAGCTCTCATCCTTCACTAGACGGTTGACTGCTGTAGCAATACTCTGCGGCGATTCGACATCGACGATTAATCCAACTCTTTCTGTTTCGACGACACGACGGATTTCTGGTAAGTCAGCTGCGATGACAGGAATCAACGCCGCCATGTATTCGAATAGTTTGTTCGAAGAAGCAGAATAATGATTGAAACAGACGTTCTGGAGGACTTGAAAGCCGACCGTTGCCGCTGCCGTGTAACTTGGTAGTTCAGCAAGCGGAACCTTCTCAATGAAGCGAATGCGAGACTTTTCCGATGATCGGGCAGCCAGTTGCATCAGTTTTCCTTTTAATTTTCCGTCCCCGACGAAAATCAATGTTCCTCGATCGATGAACGGCATCGCTTCAATGAGTCGCTCTAGTCCGCGTCCTTCTTGGATTCCGCCTTGATACAACAAAATCGGCTCATCTTGAGCGAGTGCTAACTCTTCGCGTAACGGTCGCGGTTGCGGAACAATCGGTTCGTAAAACGGATAATTGTGCAAGACAGACGGTCGTGTTCCGTATAACTTTTGGTGGTAATCCGCACGCGTATCATTTTCAACGATCGTCTGATCGACGAAATGAAGCAACCAACGCTCTAATTTCCCTTGCATGCTTCCGTATCCTGTCCGATCGGTCTGGACTTCATGCGAATCATAGACGATTTTCGTCCCACGCGCCGCCCCAATCGCTTGTGGTAACGTATTGACATCGTTCGCATGCATGACGTCATAATCATGCTTCCTAGCAGCACGTGTCATACGCAGAATGCCGAAACTGTTGTACAGGGCGTAACGGATGAACCGACTTCGCGTGAGTAAAAAGAGCACGAGCATCACGGGAATCAGCCATGGCGCAAGAAGCGCACCCATCACGCCGATGACAAGGGTCCGTTTTTTCCGTTTGCGAAAGAACGGGAGCCACCTCGCAAAAGGTGGCGTCCGGTCGATTCGAATGACGCGAAACCCTGACATCGGGTATTCGACTTCTGGAAGTGTGCCGTCATTGAGACAGTATAGGTCCACGCGGTGCCCTGCTTCGACGAGTGCCGTACATTCACGTAAGACTCGGGCGTCATTCGTAAAGGGATTCCAAACAAACATTCCAATGCGCTTCATTCTGCGACCGCCTTTCGCGCCTGTGTTCGTTCGATGGCTTCGAACAAGCGCTGTTCATTTTGTTCCCAATCAAAATGGTGTTGGACGTATGCCACACCTGCGCGTCCCATCGCTGCACGTTTTTCTGGATTTCGTGATAACTCGAGAATATGATCGACGATCTCCTCTTTTTTTCGCTGGACAGACACGTAACCCACTCCTGCCTCTTCGATGACATGCGCCGCGTGTCCGGATACCGCTCCGACGATGGCACACCCCATCGCCATGTAGTCGATGATCTTTCCAGGTGTCACCGTATCGAACGCTGTACTTTCGACGAGTGTTGCAAAGGCAATGTCACTCTTCGCAAGTTGTTTCAACGCATCCCAGCGTGGCATCGCGTCAAGAAATTCGATGTTGGTCAACCCACGTTCCTTGACGAGTCGTTCGAACGTTTGCTTGTGATAGCCGTAACCGACGACTTGAAAACAGATATCTTCCTCTTGTTGAAGTTCCTGTGCGACGTCAAGCAACAAGAACACATCTTGAGCAAGACCGATATTTCCTGTATACACGACGCGCACTTGTTCCGATACTTTTCGGCGTTTGATCAACCACTCATTTTCCTCGATCGAGTTCGGGATGTAATGAATTTTTTCCGGTGCAATGCCCCGCCCTTCAATATATGATCGAAACCCCTCACTGTTGATGACCAATTGATCTGCCTGACGATACATCCACTTTTCAAGCCAGTAGAGCGGCGTCAATAAGAGACGCGATTTCGTGATGCCGACGCCAATCAACGATTCCGGCCATAAATCACGTACATCGAGAATCAAAGGAGCCTTTTTGACATGTTTTGCGACGACCCCGACGAGCCCCATGAAGATGGATGGCGTCGTCGCATAGATGTAGGCATAGGATTTCGGGTCATGTCGCACTTCTTTTACCGCGAGCACGAATTGTTCCACGAACAAGCGAAGACGCCGCCATAAATTATTCGTCGCCCGGACATCACGCGGTTGGATACGGGTTACATGTGCCGTATCGAGGCTCGGTTCATCCCAGAACATCGAGTCCGTATAAAGTTCTGCCGTCGGATAGAGCGGTTCTGACGTCAACACATGGACGTCACTTCCCGCTTGTTCCATCCGCTTGAAGATATTCTTCATTCGGTTTGCCGCACTCCCGATTTCCGGATAGAAATTTTGACAAATCATCAAGACGTTCATCGACGACTCCGGCGCTGCTTGAGTTGACGTCGGAACTTCCAGTAGCGGACGACGATTTTTCCGAGCTTTGATCGCGCGAGTGAGCGGTATTTTGATTTCCATGATGCATTCGCCTCCAACAATTCCAGATTTGTCACCAATGATCCTTCGAACCGATCAAGCAGTGCGGCATATTGTTCTTCGAGCATCTTGTATTGTTCACGCTGTTCCTGTAGTTGCTGTTCATGACGTAGCACCTCGACTTGAGCGTGTTCCAATTGGTCCGTTTGTTCTCCTAACCGCTGTACTTTTCGTTCTAGATTCTGTTGCTTGCGTTTTAAATCAATGATCGTCGCGAGATGCAATCGTTCCACCTCTTCAAAGGCGTCTTCGAGCCATTCGACTTCCGTTGGTAAAATTGCTCGACCCTCTCGTGGTTCAGGATAGACTTGGATCGTGATTCCAAGCCACTTATCGATCCGCTCGACCGTCTCGATTTTACCGAAAGGTGTCAATTGCTCAAGCAGTCGGTTTAAATAATACGTCCGTTTGTGATCCGCATAATCGTTCACTCCGAATGGGACTGTGATGACGAGTCGTCCTTTTGGTGCGATGAACGAGACGGCACGAGCGATGAAGCGTTCCGGCTCCCCGATATGTTCCAGTACTTCCGTCATCAAGACTGTATCGAATTGAATGTCAGGTGTGTACGTCATGACATTCGCTTCATGTAATTCCACTTTTTCTTTTACGGATGCTGGTTCTTCCAGTAACGCTTGTTTGGCCTCGATGATCGCTTCTGGTAGGACATCGATCCCAACGACATGTTTCCCTTCACGTCCAAGCAAAATCGGGACGACTCCGCCTGAACAACCGATATCTAAAATGTGCTCCCCTTTTGCTTGTCGTACGATCCAGTGCACACGCGCGCGGACTTTTTTACCGAACCCTCCCCCTAACTGATCGTAGTAGGCAGCCCGGATTTGATCTTTTGGTCGTGCTGTTTTCATCGATGCCGTCATTTCTGCACCTCCTCGAGTAATAGATGTTGAAGCCGATCTGTCTCCTGACGATCCGCAAGCTCCATGAATTGACGGATCAACGGATTCGTCAACGTGATCGGTTCATAGAAACTGATGATCGTACGTAACAATGCGACACTTGGTGCGAAATCCTTATCACTGCAGTAACGCAATTTAACGAGATACCAATGCTCGAAGAAATGCTCGAATCGAGTTTCCTTGTATTCTTCCAGTACTCCATAACGAGCGAATTTCTCAGCTCGTGCCCGCTCTCGGACGACACTTCGTTCGAAGAACTTTACCGTCAATGCATTCACGGTCGACCCGGCAACTGCCGCATAATAATAATGAATAACCCGATTGACGAGTAAAACACGGTTCGCGCGAAGCATCAATTCTTGAAAGAACAAGGAGTCCTGACCGACCGCACCGACGACCTGTTCCAATTGATGCTCGAGCAGGAAGGTACGACGGACGACGAGTGCTTGAATGCTTTGTACCGCAAACCGATGTTTCAGTAGAAAAGCTTTCGGATCCTCACAAACCGTTCGTCCTTGTTTACGAATCGTCGGCAAGGCGATGATGCTCGTCTTCTCGGCAAGCTTTTTCATATGCCCTGCCACAAAATCAAGTGATGGATCTTTTTCTAGTTCTTGAAGCAAAAAGGCATATCGATCACTGAGTACCTCGTTATCCGGATCAAGGAACGTCACATAGTTAGCTCGTGCCATCTCGACTCCTTTGTTACGCGGACGTGAAGCACTACCGCTTCCGCCTGTCTCGAAGAAATAAGTTCTGACATTTCCATAGCGTCGCGCGAGACGCTCTACGGCTTGACGTGTCGCAACATCCGTCGATCCATCATCTACGAGTAAAATCTCCGACTCCATGAATCGATCCATCCGCGTTAGACTGGCGAAACATTTATACGTGAGGTGTTTTCCATTGTTATAGATCGGAACGACGACCGACAGTTGCGGGGTCTGATTCGTCGGAACTACCGTCTGCTCGTTCCACTCAAATTGATCGAGCAACAGTGTTTTTCCGTTCAGTTCATCTGCCTGGAACATGTCATATCCGATAGCTGATCGCCAAACGATCGCACCGTTTCGGCTACCGCTCATCTCTTGTACATGATACGGATGCTTGCTTCCCTTTCGGACGATGCTGGTATCACTATATTTAAAGCCATTCACGAGGTCCTCTAAATAATATTCACCGTAAGATTCCTGTCCATCCATCCAAGCAACGAGATCGGCTTGATTATAGGTTTGCTCCGTCAACATATCCGCTGAGACGATTTCGTCTGGTGTGAGACTTTGGCGATCAATCACGTCACGAATGGCTTCCCCGTCTTGAGCGACAACGATGAGTAAACGATGTTTTCGTGTCTCAGGTACTCGTCCAATGAACGCTAGAATCTGATCCATCCGTTCGAAGACTGTATGTTCCGTCATGACGGCACGAAGTCCTTCTGCTCGTAACCGTTCGATTTCTTCTTGCGACGTACGTTCTACGATCGCCGTCGCCTCCTGTGCGTCATGCACGGTGAAGATGTTCGGAAACTCGTTGTTGACGGCGATACTGTAATTCGACAGGATCAAATTCCCGAGTGCTTGCGATTCATAAACGCGACGAGCACACATCGTTTTACTGTATTTGATGCTATTCAGGTTCAAGACCCAGTCGTAACATTTACTGACTTGTTGTAAAGCATCATAAGGAATCGCTGGTGCGACCCGTGATTGATAGCGCTCCGGAAACTGATAGGCTGGTAAGTCGAGATGATAATTCCGGTCCACGATATCGAGTTCGTGCGAGGATTGCATCACCCCATCAAACAACATCTCCGTATCTTTAACACGCTCCGGATATTTCGCCATCCAGCTACCGGCAAATAAAACGCCTTTCTTTCGGCTACGTGTCGCTCCGATCGGATTGTGAATCAATGGATTGACACCAAACGGCATCGCCATGATCCGATCATGACCACATAAGACGCGGTATTCAGGAATCATCGCCTCATCTGAAGTCAGGACATAATCGGCTGCTTGCGCCACGTCTTGAAATCGTTCATGATTGCTCGGATCTTCCGTCGATTGAAAGACGACTGGAATTCCTTTGGCTTTGACTTCCTGCATCATCGAAAGCAGTCGTTGGCGTTTCTTTGAATTCGGTGTGGCGACACCCTTCCAATCGTCTCCTCGTAACCCCTTCCATGAGGAAACGACTAAAAAGAGATCAATCTCACGCTCGAAGACTTCTTCGAATGTATGCGCATTGACGTAGTGGAGATGAACGGCATCTTCATAATAGGCATACATGAATTCCGAGCAGACGATTGCCATCTCGATTGGTCGCTTTTCATAGTAGCGCGTCGTCGTCCGGACCGGAATCTCCGAGACATCCAATTGATTCAGCAGTGATGCTTGGCTATTTTGTCGATAACGTGTCGTCGTGTTATTAGAAGTTCGAACCGTCGGCAGTCGCAAGACGTCTAACTGACGGAGTTTTTCGAGTGCATCTTTACTTGCGGTCGTCGCGCTCGTAAGCCGTTTTTTCTCTTCGCGGACCCAGTTCAGTTGTTGCATGATTTTTCGTTTCCATTTTTGATCACTCACACGTAAACACCCTTCCTCTTTTCAACTCTTTCTTAGTCTACGGAAGCAGTTCAAAGGCTACTTGAAGGACTTGCAAGGTTTTTGTAAAGACTTAGTGAAGCTTTTTTGGATTTTCCTTACATTCCAGTTCAGTCAACCTGTATTTCCTAGGAAATCGACCGGTTTCGCTTTCTTGTCCGTGGAAGTCATTCACATGTTTTCAAAAACGAATCCTATGCACTCTCATTGTTTTGGATTTAAAAAACGGGGAAACATTACTACGTACTGATAAAAGGAGATGACTGTACATGTTAAATGAAAAAAATCATGATTTACCAGATGAAAAGGCAGACGTTGGTCTTCACCCGGATCCTGATCCAGCTGAGACATCAGATCCCGGAATCAAGCCTGCGGAAACACAGCATCCGGATCCTGATCCAGAAGAGCTCGAGCGCGATCGAAAAGATTCGTGAATCTCACGCCATAGAAAAAGAGGTTGCGGAAATGATTCCGCAACCTCTTTTGGCATGTTCACTTAACTTTTACTAGTAGTTTCCCTGTGTTCGAACCATCGAACAAGCCAAGGAACGCATCTGGTACACGATCGAATCCTTCAAAGATCGTCTCTTCGTATTGTAACTTCCCTTCACTAACCCATTGACCAAGTTGCTCAGCCGCTTCCTTGAATCGTTTGCCATAATCACCCACTAAGAAACCTTGCATGCGCGCACGCGCGATGATTAATTTCGATTGAACACGTGGACCAATGTCCTGTTGTGCATTATATCCAGAAATGGCACCGCAGACTGGTACCCGCGCGAATGGATTGAGTCGATCAAGAACTGCATCACCGATTTCCCCACCGACGTTTTCAAAATAGACATCGATGCCGTCTGGACATGTCCGGTCTAACGCTTCCCGGATGTCTTCCGTTTTATAATTGATGACTTCATCAAAACCAAGATCTGCTTTTAAGTGTTGTAACTTTTCGTCACTTCCTGCGATTCCGACGACACGTGCGCCTTTGATTTTAGCGATTTGACCAACGATCGATCCAACAGCCCCTGCTGCTGCCGATACGACGACCGTTTCCCCTGGTTGTGGATTCCCGATATCAAGCAATCCGAAATACGCTGTCATCCCTGTCATTCCGAGAACACCGAGTGCTGTTGAAATAGGTGCGATCTGCTCATCGATTTTACGAACGGTTTTTGCATCGACGACTGCTTTTGTTGCCCAATCGAGCATCCCAACAACGACATCACCTGACTTGAGCCCTTCACTTTTAGACTCGATGACACGTGCTACGACACCTCCGTGAATCGGTTCATCAATCTCAAATGGTTGCGAATAAGAACGCGCATCGTTCATACGACCCCGCATATATGGATCGACCGAGATATAGAGTGACTCTAATGCGACTTGTCCTTCCTTCAGCTCTGCTAACTCAAATGATTCATAGCGGAATGTTTCCCCTGTTGGCTTTCCGTTTGGTCGTGCTGCTAATACGATACGTTGTTCTGACATGATTCATGACCTCCTCATTCAATGTACTTCTTCACTGTAACAATTCCGTTTCTGAAAGACGAATCCTTTGCTTGTTTGGAATTTTCTAACTTTTCCTTGACGTCCTTCTGTTCTTACCGTAAGATAAAACACAATTCATAACTTTTATACTGTTATGCACAAAAGCGTTACATAAGGAGAGGACTTGTATGGATTCATCTATTTTGCGTCAGCCACGTCAATTTGCCGTTCATGTTTTAAACGGACTCAGTATCGGAATTCTCGTTGCCCTTATTCCAGGAGCACTACTCGGTGAACTCGCTAAGGCATTGTTGCCATATGCGTCCGGAGCCCAACATGTTTTAGATGCCACCACACTCGCGATGCGCCTTTTGCCGATGGTGATTGGTGTTGCCGTAGCCATGCAATTTAAAGTGACACCGATTGCCACCACCTCGATTGGACTCGCGACGGTCGTTGGCTCAGGTGTTGCGACTCGTGCAGATGCGACGTTCGTCTTCGTCGGTACGGGTGACGTCATCAATGCCGGACTGACGGCAGCTGTTGCGACGGCAATCGTCTTATTGATCGGTGAACGTTTCAAGACGTATACGGTGCTTGTCATGCCAACGATTTTGATTGTCGGTGCCGGTGGGATTGGTGTATTGACGTATCCGTTCGTGACACGGATCACGACAGCGATCGGACATGTCATCTCAGACTTTACAGCACTTCAACCTGTCTTAATGGGTATTCTGATTGCGATTACTTTTTCCGTACTGATCGTCTCTCCGCTTTCAACGGTCGGTATTGCTACAGCCATCAGTTTGTCGGGTGTTGCCGCCGGAGCTGCAAATCTAGGCGTCTGTGCCGCTGGATTTGGTCTTGCAATCGCCGGGTGGCAAGCGAATTCACGTGGAACGTCGATTGCTCATTTTCTTGGTTCTCCTAAAATCCAGATGGCGAACTTCATTCGTAATCCCTTGATGATTCTTCCTGTCATGTGTAGTGCTGCTATCCTTGGTGCACTAGCAGGAATGCTTGGCGTCCAAGGGACACCGTTTAGTGCCGGCTTCGGGATGTCTGGATTAATCGGACCAATCAATGCGTTACATCTGATGTCAGGAGGCTGGACATTGTTCAACATGACATTCGTTCTTGGATTATTCATCGTCTTACCAGTCATCCTTTGTCTAGTCTTCCATCTGCTCTTCCGGAGATTCCGTCCATGGATGAGTGCAGAACCATACCGACTGGATTTCGAGTGAGTTCATCGTTATCGTTCTTTCAGCACAAAAAAGCCAAGCCGACCGTCTAAAAAATCGACGGATCGAGCTTGGCTTTTTGTACATTTATTTGATTACTGATAGTAAGTCAAGCGGTGTTTCGATGACATGATCCGCCGAATCCCACTCGGATTGTGTCCCAAAACCGTACTGGCATAAGACGACTGGCATGTTTTCCTTACGGGACGCTTCGACATCGGAAGACCGATCCCCGATCATCCAGTAAGTCGCTTCTCCAAATTCCTCACGGTGCGCTCGCAAGACATCCGCCTTTTCTTTCCCGTTGACGGATTCCAAGCATTTCGGACTTGTGAAGAACGAACGAATATCCTGGCTATCAAGTACAAGGTTTAGATAGTGGTTGCCACAATTACTTGCTGTTGAAATAGTATGTCCCGCTGAAACTAGCGCTTCTAATAAAGATCGAATTCCGTCGAACAAGACGTTCTGTTCAACCATCGTTGCTTCTAGATGACCATGTCTTTTTTTACGGATTAACCGAATATCCTCTTCTGAGGCTTCCGGAATCGCCTTACGCCAAAAGGCACTTCCTGCTAAACCATAGCTTGCTTGTACACTTGCTTGAGAAGGTTTTGGAAGATGCGGCATGTCCTCCATCGCCCGATGGATTGCTTCTGTCATCTGTTCCGTTGAATCGATCAATGTACCGTCAATATCGAATAAGATAATTGCCATGTTCCCACTCCTTTTAGATCTCTTTTTTTGCTTTTCTCTTTTTTTGAATCAAGTAGCCAACCGTAATCAACACACCTAAACCAATCCAAACGATTGGATGATTGAGATGGTGCAATTTTCGCCATTCATGCCCGACGGCTTTCCCGCCCCAAATGAAGATCGCTGACCAAAGGAAAAAGGAAATCGTCGTCACGACGGTAAACGTCCAGCGTGAAACACCAGTCAGACCGGCACCAATTGCAAATCCGATCCGCCACATTGGAGACAGAAGAAGGATATAGCGTCCCTTCGTCTCCATTTGTGTCTGAAACTGAAGCATTTTTGTTTCCGAAATCCGAAACCATTTGAACAAACGATTCAATAACCGTTCACTCCCGAACTGACCAATCGTAAAGAAGAGGTTCTGACTAATGACGAAGCTCACTACAGCGAGGAACAACATGAATAAAAGATTCGCCTGTGCGGTATGCACGAGATATCCGGCATACGCGAGCGGTACTTCGCTCGGTATGAATGGAAACATGAGCGTCATCATGATTCCAATATAACCGTATGATTCCATCCAGTGATGTCCCATCTTCGTCCCTCCTCTCTCTTTACCAACTATTTCTAGTGTATCGAAATTTCAAGAAGGCGTACAGGAAACGGCTCTTTGTGGACAAAGAAGAGCGACTTCTGGTGTGAAGTCGCTCGGATCATCTAATTTAATTAATACGCGTCCTCACTTTGTACTGGTTGTGTACGACGCTTTTGTTGTTCATCCTGCCAGTCGCTGAAACGTGTCAATTCTTCGAAGACTGTTTTCGTGACGAAGAGGATGACCGCGATATCGTCTGCGAAACCGAATCCGAGTACAAAATCAGGTACGAGGTCAATCGGTGACACGAGGTAAATCAACGCGCCGATTACTTTTAAGATCGTTGTACGACGAATGTTGCGATATTCACCTGACTGATACGCGCGAATCATATCGACGAACAACGTCAACGGTGAGAAGACGACGGACAAACGAGAGTTACCGTTTACCTTTGCAGTTGCTCGTTGTAACAGCGAGTTCGTCTTTTTCGGGCGATCGATATAATCTTTTGCATCTTCGGCATATTGATTTTGTTGTTTTTCTAATTGTTGATTCGAGAATTTCATTCCTATTTTCCCCCATTCTAAAGTAACTTCAACGCTTTTCTATTTCCCTGTTCCTACGGATGATAATCCTGTCAGGTTTCAGGATATGATGGAACGGTAAAAAAGGGAGAGAAGCGTTACAGAAAGGATGATTTTTATGAATCATGTTAATCAAACCGTCATCATTACGGGAGCCGCGAATGGAATTGGTGCAGAACTCGCCCGCACCTATGCTGCGCATGGCGCAAATGTCGTTCTTGCTGACATCGATCAGATGACAGGAGACGAACTGGTCCAACAAATTGAAGAAGATGGTGGAACGGCTTACTTCTATCACCTCGATATCCAACACGAAAAAGACGTTCAACTATTGATTGAAAAAGCGATTGAACATACTGGTCGCATCGACATCGTCATCAACAACGCCGGTATCATGATTCGAAAACCCTTACTCGAATTGTCACTTGAGGAATGGGATCGGGTTCATCATACGAACCTGCGTAGTATCTTTTTAACGACTAAGGCCGCTACACCTTATTTGAAACAAAGTAAAAGTGGTGGTCGGATCGTCAACCTGGCTTCGACACGCGCCTTCATGTCGGAACCGCATACAGAATCTTATGCATCGACGAAAGGTGGCATTTTTGCACTGACCCATGCACTTGCTGTCTCACTCGGGGAAGACGGAATTCTCGTCAACGCGATTGCTCCGGGTTGGATCGAAACCGGTGACTATCAAGAATTATCACCTGAAGACCACAGTCAGCATCCAGCTGGTCGCGTCGGAAAACCAAGTGATGTCGCACGTGCAGCTCTCTATCTGACACACCCAGATAACGACTTTTTGACGGGCGAAACATTGGTCCTAGACGGTGGGATGACACGAAAGATGATTTATGAGGAATGATGCGGATGGAGTGCCTTTCGGGGCACTTTTTCATTTTACAAAAACTATATTTATACCTTTTTCAAACATTAATAAACCTTCTATTTATACGATGTTACAAAAATATATCTTCTGACATCATTCGGAAATCAATCAATTACACAATGATTTTTCCCTTCATATCAACATTTTCTATTTATCCTTCTGTTCACGCATTATTATTTTCATAAATTCTTCATTCTTTTCGCTAGCTTCTCTTGCATTTTTTTAAAAGAATTGTAAAGTGGATTTTCCGATTTTCTTGTTAGAGTGGGAAAGGTAACACTTCACAAGGGAAAGGAATGACGCTTAGTTTATGAAACGACCTTTCGGAAAGTCACTCGGGCTATCGCTCATGACACTCACTTTACTCGCAAGTCCGCTCATGACGACAACTCCCGTCGACGCGGCAAGTTCATATAAAGAAAAGCAACAACAAAACCAGCAACAACAATCGAAGCAACGCGAGGCGTTGTCTCAAAAAAAGAATCAATTATCTAAAGCACAGCAACAAGTCTACGCGCTGGATCAACAGATTAACGGGCTGACATTACAAGTCGTCGAGAATCAAAAGAAAATCGACGAAAACACGAAACAGATTGCTCGATTAGAAGATAAGATCGAAAAGCTACAAAAGAAAATCAAGAAACAAGAAAAAATGCTCGGTGATCGTCTGGCGGTCCGTCAGTCTAAAGCCGATAATGCCCCGCTGCTTGAAGCCGTCTTCGGTGCAAAAGATGTCGGTGATATGATTAGCCGTTTCAACGCCTTCAATACGATTGCGGAAAGCGATGCTTCTTTATTAAAAGATTACGAATCAAACAAAAAAGAACTGGCAGCTGCGAAAGAAGAACTGAAGCAGACACGCCAAGACTTGATTGAAGATCGTAATGTTTTAAAAAAGAAACAACGTGAACTAAAACAAGAAAAACAAAAGCGTACAGCACTGTTGAAACGCTTGACGTCACAAAAGAAAAAAATCGAATCCAACATCCTCAGCCTGAAAGAGGCATCGGCCCAACTGAAGGCACAGGAAGCAGCTGAAAAAGCAGCAGCACGAGCAGCAAAGGCAGCTGCTGCAAAAGCTGCGAAACAATCGGCAGCACCAGCATCTGTCAGTCAAGCCAGTACGAAAGTCATCTCAAAAGCAAAAGGTAAATTCATCAAACCTGCTCAAGGTTCTGTTTCGCAAGGAATGGGTGCAGCAAGCGGAAGTAATGGTTATGCTTACCACAATGGAACCGACTTCGCTGGTCCACTCAACTCGCCAATCGTTGCATCTGCAAGCGGGACAGTCATCTTAGCAAGTTCAGGTGGTCCTTACGGCAACCACGTCTATATCTCTCATAATATCGATGGGAAAACATATACGACCGTGTATGCCCATATGAATGCCTTAAACGTTAAACAGGGACAACAAGTCAAACAAGGACAGCAAATCGGTGTTCTCGGAAGCACCGGTAACTCGACTGGTCCACACTTGCATTTTGAAATCCACGATGGTGGATACCAGTATGATGCGAATGGACGGACGAATGAGCTCGATCCAGAAAGCTTCTTCTAAGTCGATTCAAGAAAAAGGGACTGACTTAAAAGTCAGTTTCCATAAAGGTAAGGGGTGGCAGAATGATAATCTGCCACCCTTATCTCACAACAAAAAGAATGACGCGTTTCACGCAACTCCTACAGGAAAAAGCGCATCTTTGCGCTGTCAGAGACAAACAAGACCCGCTTTCCTGCTTGAATGAAGCAGGAAAGTTGGCTTGTGTCTCGCCTGAGGAAAGGGCGTGAAAAGACGCGTCATTCTTTTTTGAGTCAGCCTCTTTTTGCTGTGTTCATTAAATTTTGAATTGATGTGTCTGACTGTCAAGCGACGTCGTCGTCGATTCGAGTTCTTGCATCAATTGATGAATCTGTTCGAACGAGGCCTGTTGATCACGCATCGAAGCAGCGATCTCTTCATTTCCGGCTGCAAGTTCTTCCATGACGCCGCTGACTGTACTGACTTGACCAACGACATGGCGGGCTTGCTGTTTCGAGTGAACAAGTTGTTTCGTCACGTAATCGAGTGTTTCCGTCACGTTTGCTACCTTTTGACGTGTTTCACCGAAAGCTTGCTGGACGTGCGTAAAGTTCTCGACCTGATTCGTCTGCTCCCGCTCCGCTTGGACGAGTGCTTCTTGTAAGACAGCACCGTCTTGGCGAATCGAACGGACAAGTGAGAAGATCGAGCGCGTCGCCTCATTTGTCTCATCCGCTAACTTTTTGACTTCACTAGCCACGACGGCAAATCCACGACCGGCTTCCCCAGCCCGTGCCGCTTCGATTGCCGCATTGAGTGACAATAAATTCGTCTGCGCGGAAACTCCGGCGACGAGTTGTGCCATCTGTTCGATTTGTTGCGTCTGTTCTAAGAAACCTTCCAGTTTCTGACCGAGTTCGCGATTTTGTTCTGTTGACGCGCGAAGTGACCGTGCTTGCTGTTCCATGACGGAACTACTTTGAACCATCACGTGATCGGCCGCCTGTCCTTCTGCATAAGCGGTTTGTGCACGTTGTTCACTCTCTTCAAAGAGCTGTTGCATATCGGACATCGTACTGACTGTCGTCTGGATATCGTCCGACACCGTTTGAGTGCCACTCGCCATTTCATTAATCGCATGGGTCATGTTACCAGAAACTTCAACGATGTTCGCGTTCTCCGTCGTCGCTTCCGTACTCATCTGACGAATCGTATTCGACGAACGACTGATCGTTCCGATGACTTCGTGTAACGTTCCCTGCATCTGCGCAACCGCTGTCTCGAGTCGACCAATCTCATCTTTTCGACCGGATACGACTAATTCCTGCGACAAGTCTCCGTCTGAAATCTGCTCAGCAGTTCGAACGACACGGCTGATTGGTCGCGTGATACTACGTGCAAAGTACCAGTTGTATAGTGCGAGACCAACCAATAAGGCGAATGTCGCAATCAGGACGGTCCGCGTCAAATTTAATGTCTCGTCTTTTGCTTCACGTTGTAAGACATCATAAAATTCTCCGTTTTTCGTATGTAACGTGTAGAGATCACTGAGGACCCCTTCAATCTGTGCAGCGTGCGAGCGAATCTCAATCGGATTCATCGCGTCCGTCAGTTCTGTCCGTTTCGCAGCAAGCGTCTTATATTTCATATCCGCCCGGTTCAACTCTTCTTGGAACGCCGGAATCAAATACGTCTTCTGTAATTCGTTTAATGCTTGTTCGTTCTTTTTACTAAGTGCCTGTACTTGCTCCGCCTGACTTTCAGACGGTTGGCTTGCCAGTCGGTTCCAGGCTGCCTGTTCATATAAGAGCTTCGTTTCAAGCTCTGAGATCTCAACGAGCTGCTTCCCGTAATCTTCGTTATAGGACTGAATTTGACGGAGCTGGAACAACGTCCATCCCATCAAGATGACGACACTCAAAATCGTCACTAACGTGGAGAGTAAAAATCGT
Organism: Exiguobacterium abrahamii; assembly: GCF_015645365.1. NCBI lineage: Bacteria > Bacillati > Bacillota > Bacilli > Caryophanales > Exiguobacterium > Exiguobacterium abrahamii. The sequence goes on along the minus strand of NZ_JADOYC010000002.1, from coordinate 134,311 downwards.
TTCCGTAACGTCATTGGATCGTCACCTTACCTTCGAGCACGTCTTGTTGTAGCTGCTCTAATTTTTTTCGTTCCCCGTCCGTAAAGTTCGTGTTTCGGATTGGCGCCAACTGGATTGCCCCTTCTTTGACACCCAGGACGACTTGTCCGGACTGTAAACCCTTCGCAGCCACATCTTGTCCGATTTTCGTAATCGCAAGATCAACTTGTTTTAGCATTGACGTCATGACAGCGTCAGGTGCGATCGGGGTTTGGTCGCTATCGACACCGATCGCTTTTTTCCCCTTCGTTTGCGCTGCTTCAAGAACACCACTTCCCGTCAACCCGGCTGCAGCGAACAATACATCTGCCTTTTTCTGTATCATCTCATTCGCAAGCGTCCGTCCCTTTTCGGGAGCTGCAAAGTCTTCAGCATATTCGACGAGTACTTTTGTTTTTGGATTGACGGCTTTAGCGCCAGCTATATATCCCTTTTCAAACTTCTCGATCAGCGGCGACTTCATCCCACCGACGAAACCAATCGTATTCGTCTTCGTTTGAATCCCTGCAGCCGCACCCGCTAAATAGCTTCCTTCGTCCTCTTTGAACGTAACCGAGAGTACGTTCGGTAACGTCGATACAGCATCAATCAAGGCGAATTGTTGTTTCGGATATTTTTTTGCAACCGTTTCAAGATCCGTCTGCCCCATGAATCCGAGTCCGACGATGACGGTCGGTTTCTTTTTCGCCAACGCTTCGAATGCTGCTTTATAGGTCTTCGTTTCGTTCAACTCTCGGTAATCGATTGACCAACCTTCCTTCTCCCGCAACAACGCCATACCGCTCATCGCCGCATCGCTGAATGATTGATCACCAAGACCAACATCCGACAAGACGACTGCCATTTCTTTTCGCTCCTTGACTGCCCGTTCTGGATCATCGATGACACTGCCGCACCCTGCGAGGCTAAGTGTCGATGCCAGTATGATTCCGCTCCACCGTTTCATTCATTCCACATCCTTCCGACATTCTACATCTGATTATCGGAAGCGATGTCTGACTTCTTAATACAAAATTTAAATTCAGAATAGTCCCATAACAAAAAAATGCCCCTCTAAAAAAGAGGGACATGTCAGATATTCTTAGTAATCGCTATCAGATGTACCACCTGTAACGATTGCGATTCCTGCTGATGCACCAATGCGTGATGCACCTGCATCGATCATTGCTTTTGCACCTTCGAAGTCACGAACGCCACCAGATGCTTTAACACCGATGTCAGGACCAACTGTCTCACGCATGAGACGGATGTCTTCGACAGTTGCACCACCTGTTGAGAAACCAGTCGATGTTTTCACGAAGTTAGCACCTGCTTTAACTGAAAGTTCAGCAGCTGTTTTGATTTCTTCTTTTGTAAGAAGGCAGTTTTCGAAGATGACTTTAACGAGTGTACCGTTTGCCGCTTCGACAACCGCACGAATGTCACGTTCTACTAACTCAAGGTCGCCATCTTTTAATGCGCCGATGTTGAGAACCATATCGATTTCTGTTGCACCGTTTTGGATCGCATCTTTTGTTTCGAATGCTTTCACTTCTGGTGTGTTTGCTCCAAGTGGGAAGCCGATGACTGTACATACTTTGACGTCGTCATCTGATTTTAAGAGTTCTGCTGCTAGCGCGACGTATGTTGGGTTAACACAGACGCTTGCAAATTTGTATTCTAATGCTTCTTTACAGAGTGTTTCGATCTGAGCACGTGATGTTTCTGGCTTCAGTGCCGTATGGTCGATCATTCCTGCTAAATTCATGTTTGTTGTCCTCCTTAAGGGTATCCCTTAGACTCTGTTTTTATTCTATCACGCAAGAGGTCAGACTTCTATCTTTTTACGCGACTTTTCGGAGCTGTTTTTTCCGAATCCAGACACCATTGAGCGTAAAGACGATTGCTGCTGTCCAAATACATGTAAACGCCACCATGTGTGTTTTAGTAAATGGTTCATGATACAGCAATACACCAAGTCCAAGCGACAAGGTTGGTGCGACGAATTGGAGGAACCCGACCCACGTGAATGGAATCCGTTGTGCTCCGAATCCGAATAACAAAAGTGGAACAGCGGTCACGATCCCGGTCAAGATAAGTCCGGTCGTCGTACCGACAGATTCGGTCATCGAAGACGTTCCTTGTACTTGCCAATAGCCGAGGAAAATCAAAGCCAGCGGAAGCGGCGCCATCGTCTCGAGCGTCAAACTGACCGTTGATTCGAGCGGTCGTCGCTTTTTGACGACGCCATAAAAGCCGAAGCTTAAGGCAAGTGCGATCGAAATCCACGGAAACTCGCCGTAGCCAATCGTCAAAATCAAGACACCGATCGTTGCAAGAACAATCGAGATCCATTCGATCCGTGAAAGCTTTTCGCGAAAGAAGAAGACACCAAAGACGATGCTGACAAGCGGATTGATGTAATAACCAAGCGACGCTTCAACAATGAATTGATGATTGACGGCCCAGATATAGATGAACCAGTTCAGACTGATGATCAGTCCGTTTAAGAAAAAGAGTCGGCGCGTGAACGGATCACGCAGCGCCGTCTTCCACTTCCCAAGTGCTTTTTGAAATGATAATAAGATGAGCAGAAATAAGAATGACCAGATGATGCGGTGTGCCAGTATCTCTTCACTCGGTACATTGGCGAGCATCTTCCAGTAGAGCGGTAAGAGTCCCCAAATGACATACGCGACAAGTGTCGCGAAGAATCCAGGTAGATTCACGTAATCCCTTCTTTCATTATGATACCTTCTTCATTCGCATTTTCCCTGCCGATAAACCGCTGATCGTAAAGAGAGCAACAGCAATCCAAATGAACAGGAAAGCGATGAAGTGAATCGTCGTAAAGACGTCATTAAATAGATAAATTCCAAGGAGTAACGTCAGCGTCGGGGCAATGTATTGGAGAATCCCGACGTAGACAAACGGGATTTTCGGCATTCCGTATCCGAATAACATCAATTGGACTGCTGTTGCGATCCCGAGCATGATGATCGCAATCAGCGCACTCGTCGGCATCGCAAGCGGTTGACTATCCGTTACGCCTAATGTCAAGAGAGCGAACGGGAGCGTGACCAGTGTCTCTAAAAATAATCCGGATAATGGTTCGGCTGCTGCCTTTTTCTTCAGCACACCGTAAAATGCGAACGAAACGGCAAGTGAAAAGGCGATGATCGGAAATTGACCATAACCGAGCGTTAAAATCATCACACCGATGATTGCTGATAAAATCGCAATCGCTTGCGGACGCGTCAATCGTTCCTTAAAAAAGATCAAACCGAACAAGACGCTGACGAGCGGATTGATGTAATACCCGAGTGACGACTCAACGATATACCCTTCCCCGATGGCGTACAGATAGAGCGACCAGTTCCCGCCTAATACGAGTCCTGCCGCAAGCACGGTATAGCGCTGACGTTTGTTTTGCCATAATTGACGAACGAATTGGAATTTCTTCGTCAGGCGTAACAACAGTGTCACGAAAATGAACGCACTCAAAATCCGAATCGAAACGACCGTCCATGCTGGAATACCAGCAGCAAATACTTTGTAGATCGGCAACAGTCCACCAATCACGTAGGCGACGAATGTCGCACTCATACCCCGTTTATCCACGGTCATCCCCCTTATGTATGAAGAAAGCCGCCAGTGGCGACTTTCTTTGAACCTTATTGCCCGTCAAGCGTTGTAAACAATTCGCGTAATTCCTCTTCTGTCACATCACGCCAAGAACCGATTGGTAAATCGCCGAGCTCGATATTCATGATCCGAACGCGTTGCAGACGTTTGACCCGATAGCCGAACTCTTTACACATACGGCGAATCTGACGATTTAATCCTTGCGTCAAAATGATCCGGAACGTCCGTGTCTCGAGCGGCTCAACGATACATTCCTTCGTCGTCGTACCGAGAATGTCGACACCACTTGCCATCCCTTGAATGAACGTATCCGTGATTGGTGCATCAACGGTTACGATATATTCTTTATCGTGATTGTTTTCTGCTCGAAGGATCCGGTTGACGACATCACCGTCATTCGTCAAAAGAATCAAGCCGTCTGAATCTTTATCGAGACGACCGATCGGGAAAATCCGCTTCGGATGGTTGACGAAATCGATGATGTTTCCTTCGATGTCAAGCTCCGTCGTACACGTGATGCCGACTGGTTTATTTAAGACGATGTAGACAGGTTTTGGTTTTGTCTGGAGCGGCTGACCGTCGATTTCGACGACGTCCGTCTCTTCAGCTTGCGAGCCGAGTTCTGCTGTCAGACCGTTGATCGTCACACGACCTGCATCGATCAGTTTATCGGCAGCACGTCTTGAGCAAAAGCCCGTTTCGCTAATGAATTTGTTGATTCGCATGAATGATATCCTCTTTCCTTAATTGAACTGTATTCAGTGTAGCGCATTCCTGAAATGAAAACAAAATAACATGCGATGCTCCTCTATGTAAGAAAAGCAATGCATGTCGTCTTTAGTCTTTAATTCAATGATCGATTCATTGTTTTTTCTTACCTGTGTTCAAAAACGTCAAACAAGTAATACTTATTATTAGGACGATTAAAATAATTGAACTATACGCAAATGCCTCTTGATTAAATAAAACGATGAACATCAATACTGTTAAGATGACTGATAGAACTGATAATCCGTTTGTTTTCATTTTGAAAAATCCCTTTTTGTGTGAAGTGATATGCTCCTATCATGAGGTCTTGTTTCTGGTAATAATCTACTTATGAAAACCATAACATAAAATCATTTTCTAAAATGAATCGATTAAAAGTTATTTTAAAAATCTAAAGCCCCCTACATAGTAACGTAAGAAAACAGCCCCTATTTCGAGGCTGTTTTCTTATATGCATATATCGAGATCGCTTTTACGAATCATTAGACCGCAGCGTCTTTTAATGTCTGCATGATGCGGACGAATTGACCGTCATTCATCGGATAGCCGGCTTTCGTGATTTTGACACGAACGAGTTGTCCGATCATCGACTCATCCCCTTCGATTGCGACACGCAGATAGTTATCCGTATAACCGACGAGACGACCGCCTGCTTCTTCCGAGAATTCTTCCGGAATGATCTCAAGCAGTTCCCCTTCGTATTTCGAAGCATATTCCTTCGCGAGTTGATCCGATAAGGCGATCAAACGCGCGACGCGTTCTTCTTTGATTGATTCCTCGACTTGGTCATCCATCATCGCAGCTGGTGTACCTGTCCGTTTCGAGTACGGGAAAACATGCAACTCACTGAACTTATGATCATTGATGAAGTTGAATGTTTCCATAAACTCTTCTTCCGTCTCACCTGGGAAACCGACGATGACATCTGACGTGATCGCACAGTCAGGCAGGACTTCCTTCAGACGCGTGATCCGTTCTCCGAATTCTGCCATCGTATACTTGCGGCGCATCCGGCGAAGGACCGTATCCGATGCCGACTGGATCGGAACGTGCAAGTGACGAACGACGATCGGCGAATCCTTCAGGACATCAAGTACCTCGTCCGTGATTTGACTCGCTTCAATCGACGAAATGCGTAAGCGTTCAAGTCCATTGACGGATTCGAGTGCTTTAAGTAATTTCGCTAAGTTGTAGTCTTTTAAGTCTTCTCCGTATCCACCTGTATGGATTCCCGTCAAGACGATTTCTTTGTAACCCGCATCAACGAGCTGTTGTGCTTGCTTCAAGACATCTTCCGGTTGACGAGACCGCATGAGACCACGTGCCCATGGGATGATACAGAACGTACAGAAGTTGTTACAACCTTCTTGAATTTTCAGCGAAGCCCGTGTCCGGTCCGTAAAGGCCGGTACATCCAGTTCTTCATAGACTTTGGCTTTCATGATGTTTCCGACCGCATTGATTGGCATGCGTTCTTCACGGAATTGTTCGATGTATCCAATCATTTTATGCCGATCTTGCGTTCCGACGACGACATCGACGCCGGGAATCGCCATGATCTCAGCAGGAGACGTTTGGGCATAACAGCCGGTTACGCAGATGACACTATCCGGATTTTGGCGAATCGCCCGTCGGATGACTTGGCGACTTTTCTTATCTCCGGTATTCGTGACCGTACATGTATTGACGACATACACGTCCGCATGATCCGCAAAATCAACGCGTGCGTAGCCAGCGTCCTTAAACAGTTGCCAGACAGCTTCTGTTTCGTAATGGTTGACTTTACAGCCAAGCGTTTGAAAGGCAACAGTTGCCATTTCGTTCACCCTTTCAATTCAAAATGATACGAGACGGCGGAAAGGACATACAATGGTGCCGTTTCCGTCCGTAAGATGCGGCGCCCTAGAGCGGCTTTTTTAAAACCGGCATCCGTCAAACGTGCGATTTCTGCTTCAGCGAACCCACCTTCAGGTCCGATGACGACAAGAAGCGAATCGCCCTCTTGCAGCCCAGCAAGCGTCGTAGCGAGGACGGAGGCCTCCCCTTGTTTCGCTGATTCTTCATAGGCAACCAGACAAGCCGTATAGTTCGATGCATCCTGTAAGACTTCATCATACGCCACGAAGTCGACTGTCGGCAAGTGGGCACGGTACGATTGTTCCGCTGCTTCCTTGACGATTTTTTCAAGTCGTTCAATCTTTTTCGGAACCTTCTTCTGATCCCATTTCGAGACGGAACGGTCGGCTTCGAAAATCCGTAGATGATGGATCCCGAGTTCCGTTGCTTTTTGGGCAACGAGTTCGATCTTATCACCTTTTGGCAATCCATGGGCGATCGTCACACGAATCGGTAATTCTGTCTCGATCGGTAGAGTCTCTTCGATCCGGGCAGAAGCCGCTTGTTTATCGAGTGATTCCAGGCGGCACCGGTAAAGACCTGTCCCGTCGAGTACGAGAATCTCTCCGCCGACTTCCATCCGCATGACGTTTTTCATATGGTGTGCGTCGTCTTTCGGGAGATGAAACACATCTCCCTGACGCATCGAGGGCTCGACGAAATACCGTTGCATGTGTTTACGCCTCCCGTTTCGCGATGATCGCGACCCAGTCCTCAAGCTTCGTTGTCTCGACGATCGTAAATCCTGCTTCTTGCATCGCTTGGACGACCATATCCTTCTTCTGACTGATGATACCGGAAGCGATGAAATGACCACCTGGTAACGTCAATGTATAGGCATCCTTGACGAAGAGGAGGATGACTTCCGCTAAGATGTTTGCGACGATCAACTCGACCGGCTCACTCAATTCCTTCATCAAGTCGCCTTGGCGAACCGTGATCTGCTCACTGACTTCGTTCAAAGCGACGTTTTCCGTCGCTGATTTGACAGCGACTTCGTCTAAATCGAGTGCAAAGACATCCTTTGCCCCAAGCTTCGCAGCTGCAATCGCGAGGACACCGGATCCCGTTCCGACATCGACGACACGGTCTTGCTCTTGCAAGTAGTTCTCAATCGCTTGAATACAGAGGACCGTCGTCGGGTGTGTTCCCGTTCCGAATGCCATACCTGGATCGAGCTCGATGATTTTTTCATCCGGCTGTGGCGTGTAGTCTTCCCACATCGGGACGACCGTCAGATGGCGACTGATCTTGACTGGCTTATAGAATTGTTTCCATGAATGAGCCCAATCTTCTTCATCTACTTGAGTCAGCGTGACAGCACCCGTGCCAATCGACAGACCGAAGTTCGTCAATTGTTGGATGTCATGTTCGATGCCTTTGATCGTGTCCGTCAAATCGCTGCTTTCTGCAAGATACGCCTTCACGAGTACACCTTGAGTCGGGTACTCGTCCCGTTTCGTCTCATCCCAAATTTCACCGAAGTTATCTTCGCGGTGGGACATCATCTCGAAATCTTCGACGTCCTCGATGACGACTCCGCTTGCTCCCGCTTCATGTAAGATGTTTGAAACTGCTTCGATGGCTTCTTGTGTCGTATGGACACAGATCTCTGACCATTTCATTTCTTGTCACGCTCCTCTGTAGTGATCACCCTGTAAAGAATGTCTTGATCCGGCTGAAGACACCTTCGTGTTGCTCTTCGACACCTTTTTCATCGCTGATTTCATTGAATTCCCGTAAGAGTTCTTTTTGACGTTCCGTCAGATTCTTCGGTGTAATGACGACGACATTGACGTACTGGTCGCCATGGTGACCGGACCGAACGTTCGGCATCCCTTTTCCGCGGAGACGGAATCGTGATCCTGTCTGTGTTCCGGCTGGAATCTTCAGACTGACCTTACCGTGAACAGTCGGCACTTCGATCTCATCGCCAAGTGTTGCTTGCGCGAATGTAAGTGGCATATCCATGACGATATGATCATCGACACGTTCGAACAGTTCGTGTGCTGCGACACGAACGACGACATACAAGTCACCTGCTGGTCCACCGTTGACACCGGCTTCCCCTTTACCTGCTAAGCGGATTTGTTGCCCATTGTCGATCCCTGCTGGAATTTTGACACGGACATCTTTGTTTTTACGAACGCGTCCGGCTCCACGACATGTTTCACATGGCTCCTTGACGATTTGTCCACGGCCATGACATGTCGAACATGTCGTTTGGTTGACGACACGACCGAACATCGTGTTTTGTTCGACGTTGATGTGACCCGAACCACCGCATCGTTTACATGTTTCCGGATGTGTTCCTGGTTTAGCACCCGAACCATGACATGTACCGCAATCTTCTTCGACTGGGATCGTAATCGTCTTCTCGACGCCTGTGACCGATTCCATGAAGTCGATTTCCTCGACGTATTGCAAATCCTGTCCTTTACGTGGTGCGTTTGGATCTTGACGACGTCCGCCACCGAAGAACATGTCGAAGATGTCGCCAAAACCTTCAGCTCCACTGAATCCACCGCCACCTTGTGATGGATCTTGGTGACCGAATTGGTCGTAACGTGCTCGTTTATTGTCATCGGATAACACTTCATACGCTTCCGATAATTCCTTGAATTTCGCATCCGCATCTGCTTCCTTGTTGACGTCCGGGTGGTACGTCCGGGCAAGCTTACGGTACGCGCGTTTGATTTCCGCTGATGAGGCATCGCGCGCGACGCCTAGTACTTCATAATAATCGCGTTTTTCCACGTGCAGTCTTCCTCTCTCTATTCCGATTCATTTCATACTGTTTGATTTTACCGAACTTCGTGCGACATGGAAAGAGCCAAAGCGCGGATACGCTTTGGCTCTCTCTAGCGCCCGAAAAATCGGTCGGATGAATTACTTGTTGTCTTTCTCGTCGACTTCTTCGAACTCAGCGTCCATGACGTTGTCGTCTTGACCACCAGCTTGTGCGCCTTCAGCGCCAGCTTGTTGCTGTGCCATGTTCTCGTAGACTTTTTGTGTCAACTCTTGGACGACTGTCGACAATTCGTCTTTTGCAGAACGGATTGCTTCGATGTCTGTTCCTTCGAGAGCTTTTGTTACTTTTTCTTTTGCAGCTTCTGCTTTTTCTTTATCAGCGTCAGCGACTTGCTCACCGAGGTCTTTGATTGCTTTATCTGTTGCGAAGACGAGTTGGTCTGCTTCGTTGCGTAATTCGACTTCTTCTTTACGCTTGTTGTCTGCGTCCGCGTTTGCTTCTGCATCTTTGACCATTTGCTCGATGTCCGCTTCAGTCAAACCGCTTGATGATTGGATCGTGATCGACTGTTCTTTGTTCGTTCCGAGATCTTTCGCAGAAACGTTAACGATACCGTTCGCATCGATGTCGAATTTAACTTCGATTTGTGGCACACCACGTGGTGCTGGCGGAATGTCCGTCAATTGGAAGCGACCAAGTGTTTTGTTATCTGCTGCCATTGGACGTTCCCCTTGGAGGACGTGGATGTCAACAGCTGGTTGGCTGTCTGCTGCAGTCGAGAAGACTTGTGATTTCGAAGTTGGGATCGTTGTGTTACGATCGATCAATTTCGTCATCACGCCACCCATTGTCTCGATACCGAGTGAGAGTGGAGTTACGTCGAGAAGAACGACGTCTTTGACGTCTCCTGTCAATACGCCACCTTGAACCGCTGCACCGAGGGCAACGACTTCATCCGGGTTAACCCCTTTGAACGATTCTTTACCAGTGAAGTCCTGGATTGCTTTTTGAACTGCAGGAATACGAGTCGAACCACCAACGAGGATGATTTTGTCGATTTTGTCTGGTGTCAGACCTGCATCGTTCATAGCACGGCGTGTTGGTTCCATCGTACGTTCAACGAGATCTGCTGTGAGATCGTCGAATTTCGCGCGTGAAAGCGTCATTTCCAAGTGAAGTGGACCTGATGCGCCAGCTGTGATGAACGGAAGGCTGATTTGTGTTGAAGAAACACCTGAAAGGTCTTTTTTCGCTTTTTCAGCTGCATCTTTCAAACGTTGAAGCGCCATCTTATCTTGAGCAAGATCGATGCCGTTTTCTTTTTTGAATTCTGCTACGAGATGGTCGATGATTTTTTGGTCGAAATCATCTCCACCAAGACGGCTGTCACCAGCAGTTGAAACAACTTCAAAGACGCCATCACCGAGTTCAAGGATCGACACGTCGAACGTACCGCCACCAAGGTCATAGATGAGGATCGTGTGATCTTCGCCTTTTTCGAGACCGTATGCGAGTGCTGCCGCTGTAGGCTCGTTGATGATCCGTTTTACATCAAGACCAGCAATCGTACCAGCGTCTTTTGTCGCTTGGCGTTCTGCATCGTTGAAGTAAGCAGGTACTGTGATGACAGCTTCTGTGACTTTTTCACCGAGGTAGTCTTCTGCTTGTGCTTTTAGTTTTTGAAGGATGATCGCAGAGACTTCTTGTGGTGTGTAGTCTTTGCCTTCAACTTCTACTTTATAGTCCGTACCCATATGACGCTTGATCGACATGATCGTGTTCGGGTTCGTGATCGCTTGACGTTTTGCGACTTCCCCTACTTGACGCTCGCCGTTTTTGAATGCGACGACAGATGGTGTCGTACGGTTTCCTTCTGCGTTAGCGATGACGACGGGTTCGCCACCTTCCATTACTGCAACACATGAGTTCGTTGTCCCTAAGTCAATACCGATGATTTTTGCCATGATCTATTTCCTCGCTTTCAATGATTGGAATAATAAAGTGCAAGCTGATTACTCAGCTACTTTAACCATACTCGGACGAATCACACGATCGTGCAATTTGTACCCTTTTTGGAATTCAGCGATGACGACGCCTGATTCGTGTTCTTCGCTCGCTTCTTGAACGACCGCTTGGTGTAAGTTCGGATCGAATGCTTCACCGACAGCTGGAATCTCGACGACGCCTTCATTTTGAAGCGTTTCGACGAGTTGACGTTTCACCATTTCGACACCCGTCAAGACGGATTTCGTCTCTTCGTTTTCCGTCTCGATTTGGAGCGCACGATCCAAGTTATCGACGAGTGGCAATAGCTTTTCGACGATGGCTTGTGAAGAATACTTCGCGCGATTCTCTGCTTCGACACGGTTGCGGCGTTTGAAGTTCTCAAAATCCGCACGGAGGCGTAATTCTGAAGCTTTCGCTTCTGCGAGTTGTGCTTCGAAGTCTGGTTTCTCATCTTCGACGAGATCCGCTTGGATGACTTCTTCTTCTGTGACTTCGACGGTTTCAGTCGGCTCTGTCACGTTTTCTTCTTGTTGGAGGTTTTGATTCTGTTCTTTTTCTTCCACTCTGAATCGAGCCCCTTTCTATATTCAATCCAAATTGTTCTTATGCAATTCGGTTTGGAATGCTTGAAGTAGATGGATGATCGAGTTGATTCCCCGATTGTAATCCATCCGTTTCGGTCCGATCAAAGCGAGTGTCCCGATCGAGACACCGTCGACCGAATAATGGGCCCGGATGACGCTACAATCTTTTAATGCATCCACATTGTTCTCACTCCCGATCGTAATCAGGATTTGATTATCGAGATTCGGTCGGAGAAAATCGAGAACGGCTTCTTGCTGTTCGATCAACTCGAGAACAGGTCGTAGTTTTGCGACGTCCTGAAATTCAGGCTGATCGAACATGTTGGCTTTCCCGCCCAGATAGATGAACGGTCGCTCCTCTTGATCCGTCAAGACGAGATCAAGTGCCTTCGAGAGCAACACCGTCTGTTCAGAATGCTCTGAACGGAAGCGACGGATTTCCTCGAGCAGACGACTGCGCAAGGCTGAGAGTGGCGTACCGCGTAACGTCTGATTCAGACGTTCCATCAGTCGGCCCGCTGCTTCCTGGGACAACGCTTGATTCAATTGCAAGGTCTTGTGTTCGACATGTCCCGTCTCGGTGACGAGAACGATGACGACACGACCTTCGGCAAGAGGAATCAATTCCAGATGATGCAAGCGTTGTCCGTCTTCTTTTGGTCCAAGTACAAGCGTCGTGTAATGGGTTAAATCGCTCAACAGGTCTGCTGTGTGCCGAATCAACCGATCATTCTCATTCACGGAATGGGCAAAGAGTGATTTCAATGCCTGCGCTTCTTTTGGTGTGATGCTTTCCGGACGAATCAGATGGTCGACATAAAAACGATATCCGAGTTCGGAAGGAATCCGTCCTGCGGAAGTGTGTGGCTTTTCAATCAGACCCATCTCTTCGAGGTCCGCCATCTCGTTACGAATGGTCGCGGAACTGAACGTCACGTCGTCTCGCTTGGAGAGCGTCCGTGAGCCGACGGGTTGAGCAGTCTTGATGTAATCATCGACGATTGCACGTAAAATCAACAATTGACGATCCGTCAGCACCTTCTTCACCACCTTATTTTGTTAGCACTCACTTTTAACGAGTGCTAATTACATCTTTTACTATAAGGAATTGTCCGTCCGATGTCAACCGAATTGCGTGACCCTTTGAACAGTTTCCCATTCTGCGATACAGTGAAACAAAGAACGGAAAGGATGAATCGGATGATTGAATTATTGGCAATGGCAGGAGTCTTTGTCTGGCTGTTCATCGCGGTCATCGGAACGACTGCCTATTTTTTAAGGAAATCCAAAAAATGAAAAGAAGCAGTATTCCTCTTTTTTTAAGGGAACACCGCTTCTTTTCATTTATTCAAGATTCATTGAACCTGCGCTTCACCGATGAATTCTGCAAAGACTTCGTTCGCTAACGGAACACCGGCTGGCGTTAAACGGATATGTGTCTCCGTCTGTTCGACGAGACCGTTTGGCAATAAACGTTTCATGACATCACCAAACACATCTTCAAACGCTACTCCATATTTCGTCCGGAAACGTTCGAGTGATACGCCATCCTTCATTCGAAGTCCGAGGAACATCTCTTCTTCCATCCGCTCGACGTTCGTCAACGGCGTCTCTTTTCGAACCGGTAACCCTTCCGCCTTGATATAGTGCGGAATTGGTGCGATGTTCGCACGACGCGTCTGATTAATATAGCTGTGTGATCCTGCACCGAATCCGTAATACTCATCGTTTTCCCAGTAGACGCGATTATGGCGACTCTCTTTTCCTGTTTGCGCGAAGTTCGAGATCTCATACTGCGCATATCCACCTGCTTCAATCGTATCGATCATCACTTGGTACATCTCAGCCTCGAGATCTTGCGTCGGTAAAGGTAACTTTCCTTTTCGCTCCTGAATCGCAAAGACCGTATGCGGTTCTAAAATCAATGAATAAGAAGAGATATGCGTGATCGGCAATTGAAGTGCCCGCGTGACATCGTAGCGGACCTGATCGAGCGTCTGATTCGGTAAGCCGAACATCAAGTCGACGGAGATGTTATCAAACCGTTTCGCTGCTGCGTCGAGCGTCTGCGCGACTTTCGCTTCCCGGTGCGTCCGACCGATTCGTTCGAGCAAGCTGTCATCAAACGATTGGACACCAAAACTGACGCGGTTGACACCGCCCGCCTTCATGATATCGAGCTTCTCTTCTGATACACCGTCCGGGTTCGACTCGACCGTAAACTCTAAATCATCGCCTGTCAGGGGCAACAAGTGTTTCTGGATGATTCCCATCAACCGTTGCATCTGTGGTTCATTTAAAGCGGTTGGTGTTCCTCCACCGATGAAGATCGTCTCGAGATGATCCGTCGGGTATTGTTTCAACGTCAGTTCGATTTCGCGTTCGAGCGCATCGAGGTATTCATCAACGGGCTGATTCTTTAAAAAGACTTTATTGAAATCACAGTAATAACAAATATGTTCACAAAAAGGGATGTGGACATATGCGGCGCGTATTCCCATTTCGCCTCATCCTTTCTCTATAAAAACCAAAAAGGGGACGCAAGCGCCCCCCACCTGTTTAATCTTCGTCCATGGATAGAACGGACATGAAGGCTTCTTGCGGTACCTCTACTGAGCCTACCATCTTCATGCGTTTCTTACCTTCTTTTTGCTTCTCGAGCAGCTTCCGTTTCCGAGAGATATCTCCCCCGTAACATTTCGCGAGAACGTTCTTCCGTAATGCTTTGATCGTCGAACGAGCGACAATCTTCGTTCCGACTGCTGCCTGGATCGGCACTTCAAACTGCATCCGCGGAATCAGTTCTTTCAACTTATCAACGATGACTTTCCCGCGTTCGTACGCGAAGTCACGGTGAACGATGAAGCTGAGCGCATCGACGTTCTCGTTGTTGAGCAGGATGTCCATCTTGACGAGACGCGACTGTTGATAGCCGATCAATTCATAATCAAGTGACGCATACCCTTTCGTACTCGATTTCAACTGATCGAAGAAGTCGTAGACGATCTCAGATAACGGTAACTCATACGTGATTTTGACACGTGTCGTATCGATGTATTGCATGTCAACGAATGTCCCACGCTTCTTCTGGCACAACTCCATGATCGCACCGACGTAGTCATTTGGTGTCATGACAGCAGCCTTAACGAACGGCTCTTCGATGAATTCGACTTTTTGCTGATCCGGCATCTTCGATGGGTTATCGACGTGCAAGACTTCACCCGCTGTCGTCGTCACGTGATAGATAACCGACGGTGCCGTCGTAATCATATCGATGTTGAACTCACGTTCGATCCGCTCCTGGATGATTTCCATGTGGAGCATTCCGAGGAATCCACAACGGAATCCGAATCCGAGTGCTTGTGATGTTTCTGGTTCGAATTCAAGCGCCGCGTCACTGAGTTGTAGTTTTTCAAGCGCTTCTCGTAAATCGTTGTATTTCGCAGCATCGATTGGATAGAGTCCACAGTACACCATCGGATTCATCTTCCGGTATCCTGGCAGTGCTTCAGCAGCTGGCTGTTTCGCAAGCGTGATCGTATCCCCGACACGTACATCGCCGACCGTTTTGATCGACGCAGACAACGTTCCAACATCACCGACCGTCAATTCTTGCTGACGTAATGGTTTTGGTGTCGCAACGGCAAGCTCCAGAACCTCAAAGTCCTTACCTGTCGACATCATCCGAATCTTGTCGCCGACTTTAACTGTTCCGTTGACGATTCGAATCGATGCTACGACACCACGGTAAGCGTCATAATAGGAGTCAAAAATCAATGCTTCGAGTGGTGCAGACGGATCACCCGTCGGCGCTGGTACTTTCTCGACGATTTGTTCGAGAATTTCTTCAATGCCGATCCCTGCCTTCGCAGAAGTCGGAACAGCTTCAGACGCATCGAGTCCGATGACATCTTCGATTTCTTGACGGACGCGTTCGACGTCTGCAGAAGGTAAATCAATTTTGTTGATGATCGGAAGGATTTCGAGATCGTTGTCGAGTGCTAAGTAAACGTTCGCAAGCGTCTGCGCTTCGATTCCTTGCGCCGCATCGACGACGAGGACAGCCCCTTCACAAGCTGCAAGTGAACGCGAGACTTCATACGTGAAGTCGACGTGTCCCGGTGTATCAATGAGGTGAAGAATATAGTCTTCTCCATCTTTTGCTGTATACTTCAATTGAACAGCATTGAGTTTAATCGTGATGCCACGCTCACGTTCGAGCTCCATGGCATCAAGTGTCTGATCTTTCATTTCGCGCGATGTCAACGCGCCAGTTTTTTCTAAAATTCGGTCAGCGAGTGTCGACTTCCCGTGATCGATATGGGCAATGATCGAGAAGTTACGAATACTCTTCTGCCGCTTTAAACGGTCTTCATTCGTCATGTTTAGAGTCACCTTACCTTATTTTCAAACGTACATACGGTTCATTATACCAAAAAGCGCTTCACTGTACTATCTCGTTTTGTTTTACCCTAAAAACAAAATGTGAAGATTCCCTAGACGTCGTATTGCTTTTAAGAAAAACGTTTGCTACAATTGTGTTTGTTCTGTTGAACGATAACTGCAGATATGCGAATATAAATCTCGAATGAGTTTTATTGGAGGTGAATCATCCATGGCTAACATTAAATCAGCAATCAAACGCGTTAAAACAGCTGAAAAACGCCGCGTCGCTAACGTACAACGTAAATCGGCAATGCGTTCAGCGATTAAAGCAGTCGAAACTTTCGCAGCTGAAGGTAACAAAGACCAAGCGGTCCTTGCTTTCGCTACAGCTTCTAAAAAAATCGACAAAGCTGCTGCTAAAGGTCTCATCCACAGCAACAAAGCTGGTCGTGACAAATCACGTCTCGCTAAACTCGTAAACGCACTTTAATTCTTTCCGAAGAATACGGTGATGGGTCGCCACTAGGAGGGTTCTCCAGTGGCGATTTTTTTATTTGATCTGAAATGGCGGACGAAGGACTCGTGTGAAACGATTCCTTCGTCCGCCATTTATTGTCTTACTTGTTGTCTAGACGGTCGATCATGACATAGTGAAGACCGATCCCTTCAATGAGGAACGGTTCTCCAACACGTTCTAGTCCAAGACGCTCATAAAAAGGAAGTGCCGTGACGCGGGCGTTACACCACCACGCTGTCACTTGTCGTTCTTTCAATAGACGACGGGCTTCTTCGATCAGCGCCCGACCATACCCTTCACCACGCACCTCTTCACTCGACGCCATACCACGAAGCTGATACGTCGCTCCCGGCGCTTGTGCATGCGATTGTTCCGAGAAACTACCGATTGCAACGATTTGTTGTGCTTTTATCCCGCCGAGATGAAACGTCGATGGCAAGGCATCGTCTGGGTAGATACATGCTTCACGTGGTTGATGCGGACGTAACACATCATGCCGTAATGGGATGACCTCTTCTGCTGTAATGATCTGGACTTCCATCATCATTTGCCTCCTCTTATAGCGTCGCTAAGCGAACGATCAACGCATCGAATAGAATCTTCTTATCACCGCGTCCTGTTTTCATACCTTCATCTGTCGTCGTGATGGCGATGAGTGCTTGCTCGAGCTGCGCAAACGTAAACCGTTTGGCAGACTGGAGTGCCAATTTGATCGCATACGGATGAGCTCCGACTTTTGATGCGATTTGTCGTTCTCCGTATCCTTGTTCTGCTAATCGTTTCGACAGCAACATCATCCGGTATTGGCGTGCCATCAGTCCAAGAAGAGCCAACACTTCCTGACCTTGTTTTTCAAGATCGCGAATCAAGCGGATCGCTGGTTCGAGTTGACGCTTCATCAAGTAGTCCGTTAATTGAAAGACATTGTCCTCTAATGTCCGCGGAACAAGCAAATCAACATCCTCGATTTCGATCGTCGGTCGATCTCCTGCAAACAACATCAACTTCTCAAGTTCATGGGCTAATGTCCCCCACATCTCAGCAGTCAAAAAAATGAGTCGCTCGATTGCCGGACGTTCCATCCGGTAGCCTTTGTCGTTGACAGCATCCAGGACGAAGCGGAACAACTCTTCGGTCGTCGGTTTTTTTGCTTCTAGTACCGTCGCGCGCTCCTTCAATCGTTTGACGACGGTTTTTCGTTCATCGAGCTTTTCTGCTTCGACGATCAAGACGACGACCGCGTAGTCTGCCGGTTGTAGGATATAATCCGCTAACCGTTCGAGGTTATGTTGTTTTTTATCTTTTGCCCCTGTCAGAAACGTTGCAGGTTTTGCAACGACGACGCGGTAGTCGCTTAAAAAGGGTACCGTCTCCGCTTCATCGAGTACCGCATCAAGCGGTTGGTCGTTCAAATCGATTTTCATATAATCAAAGCGTTCTCCATCTGGAAGAGCCGCTTTTACGATTTCACGTTCCCATTCTTCTAACAAGTGTCGTTCTGTTCCATATAATAAGTATAAATTCGCTAATTTTCCGTTGACGAGCCAAGGAGTTTTCATCATTCCCACCACATTTCACAGTTTGTTCTTAACTTCATCATAGATAATCCTCTTTTATTCCGCTATACTAGAAGCGGAATCTATTAAGGGGGAATGCAGCATGGCACATTCAGTACGCCCACCAAGTGAAAACGCGTTCGAGAACGATATTCAATCAAAACGCAACGATGCGCTCGACTCTGCCGTTGGTTTTGGTGCATCATTCGGCTTCTTCGCAGTCTTGTTCATCATCGGTGTCGCAATTAAGTTCTTAAGTCTATAATCAGTAAAACAGCAACCTTGGGGGGTTGCTGTTTTTTTATTTTATCATAGGTTCACAGCCCGCTGAAGAACAAGTTACACTCCCGTCCTCATCCGTTCGAAAGACGATCCGATCTGTCCCGATCCGCTCAAGCACGTCCGGATGCGGATGCCCGTATCGATTTTTTCGTCCGACTGATAAGATGACAATCTTCGGATTTGTCTTCTGCAAGAGTTCTTCACCGGTCGACGTGTTCGAACCATGATGACCTGCTTTTAGAATATCGATTGGTCCAACGCTTAATTCGTCCTCGATTGCTAGGCCAGCGTCACCCGTCAGTAAAACACGTTGTTTGGCAATCTGTGCAAGTAATATGATAGACCGATCGTTCTCTTCTTCTTCTCGTCCAGTCGGTGCAAGTACATGTAACCAAGGACGAATCGTTTGCCCCTTTTGAACGAACTCGACACGCGTCCCAGTTGCTTCGATCGAATGAATCAAATCGTTTCGCTTCTCATCCGTGTTGTCATACGCACCTAAATAAATGGTTTTCACGCGAACTTGACGCAGTAATCCTAGCAGTCCACCGACGTGATCATGATCAGCATGCGTCACGATGAGACCGTCGATTTCTGCTTCTCCTCGTGTGAATAAAAAGGGCGCGACGATATGACTACCCGGATCAAACGGACGGAGCAGTGGATGTGTCGTTTGCTGATAAACACCACCTGTGTCTACGACGAACGTCTCTCCTGCTTTCTCAAGTACGATACTATCCCCTTGCCCAACATCTAAAAACGTGATTTGTTCAGATGCGCGCCACTCCGTGTAACCCCATGCCGTAAGTAAAAGAATCAGCGGGAGCGCATGCCCCCACCATCTCCGCTCAGCAATGAACCAAGCAATTCCCGTTCCGACAACGACGATTGTCAAGACGATCGGAGAAAATGTTGGAACGGCAACCATTGCTAACGGCAGATGTTCCGATAGCTGTAATGCTTGGTCCATCCATTGAATCGCGTACTGATGCGCGATCTGAAACGTCGAACTGAGCGGTAAGAACGGGAGTGTCGCAAGGAGGAAAGATCCCGGCAGAATCACCCACTCAATCCAGCTACCAATCAATAGGTTCAACAATGGCGACCAAATTGAAACCGTCGTCTGTTCAATACCCTGTAAAAAGAGGAGTGTTCCAAACTGTGCCCAAGCACTGATAAGCAGCCAGTTCCAAGGACGACGAACCGAACCCATTAGTCGTCTCGACAGCACAAGAAACAGCGTCAGGCCGACCGTCAATTGAAATCCGATATCGTAAATGACAGTTGGTTGAATCGCCAATTGAAAAGCCGCGACCCCGGCAATGACCTCGACCGGATCTAACGGTTTGTGGAAACGACGACCGAGCAACAGAATGATCGCGACGAGCACAGCCCGCGTGACTGGAGGACTCCACTCCGTCAACCATCCGTAAATCGGCAGTAAGATCAGAACGATATCAAGTCGTTTTTCTTTTGTCATTCTGATTTTTCGTAAGACGTACAGCAGACTAACTACTAAAAAAGCGATATGTGACCCTGAAATGACAATCGCATGTAATAAGCCGAATTTCTTAAACCGTTCGAGCGTCACTTGATCCATTAATCGATCCTCACCAAATACAAGTGCTTCGACGTAGAATGCTTGTTTTTGTGGTAACAATTCTTCTATCCGTTTCAACCATGCTTCACGTACCCGTCTTCCTTCTGCCGCATATCCAAGTGTCGGATGACAGGAATCAAACGAACGGACTTCCCACTTTCCAGCGTAACGATGCGTATGCATGAATTGCAGTTCGTCAAAACCTCCCGCATTCGATTGTTGGCGGACATCGAGCGGTTCCGTATCGACGTGACAGGAGTAACCGATTCGTTCGTATCCTGTCTCATCTTCTGCAATCGTTGCCGTCAATAGAACCGATTGACCGTTGCTCTCCGCATCATAGCGAATTCGATCCCCATTACGCTTACCTGATAAGATGTCAACAGACGAGACGTCGTGCGGTTCAGGTGACAGATGACCCATTCCGATGAATAGACAACTCAGAATGAACAAGAAGAAAAGACGACCGATTGAAAAAGACCATGACTTCATGACAGTAAATAGCATCAGCGTCACTAACCACCAGATCGATTCTTTAATGGCGACAATGAGTAAGAGAACGAACAGCGCATGAAGTGGCATCAGTAGACGATCAGGTAGGATTTAAGCGATTCTAACGTCTTTTCCCCAAAGCCCTTCACATCTCCGAGTGATTCATACGTCGCAAATCCTCCCTTCTCCTCACGGTAGGCCAAGATCGCTTCTGCTTTGGCAGGACCGATTCCCGGAACCTCCATCAACTGTTCCGCCGTTGCCGCATTGAGGTCAATCAATGCTTTCGGTATCTCTGCTTTTGAGCGTTTCGTTGGTTTCGGCTGATCTTTCGTCTTTTTTACCGGCACGATGACTTCCTGTCCATCAATGAGGCGTGCCGCGAGATTCATTTGTCGAATATCAGCTTTCTCAGTCGTCTTTGCTTTTTCGATTGCATCCTTCACTCGATCACCGAGATGGAATTGATAGGGTCCAGGTGCTTCTACCGCCCCTTTCACATCGACCATGATGAGTTTGTCTCGAATCGAGGTATCTTTTTCTACAGGCTCGGCTTTTGCCTCTTGTTGTTTATCCGTTAAGGACGGTTGATCGACCATCGCTTCATTCAAACAAGAGGGTAATGGTACGAACAATAAAATGATGAGTAGCAGGACGACGACGAGACCTGCGATTTGTTGCAAACGTGGAACGGTCAAGACGAATCCCTCCTTTTTCCACGACTCTAACAGGTCGCTACGGACTTCAGGAAACGAAGGAATACGCACTAACCACTCTTTTACAACATGATACGGTGTGTTATGTCGGATAAAGGTCATATCATCCATACCGTTACTTTGAATTAGCATCTGTTTGACGAACAAAAAATCCGTCTCCTTCAAGCAACACGAACGTGTATCGCTTAAAGAAGACGGATGAGATCACTTTTACATTTTTTCAGCAACGAAGAAAATCCGCTCGGCCGTCTCAGAAGGAGCATCCGGTCCAAAATCGCCTGTGACCGCGAGGACCCGGAATCCGGCGTCGCGTAACCACGTCACGTACTGTGCTGGAGGATACGTCCGCTGATGATGCGTTTCATCGACACGCTCATAGCGACCGTCCTCTTCCTCGATGAAAAAAGTCAGTTCATGGACGACAGAAAGCGGTGCTTCACCAGGATCAGCGAACCAGATATACGAACTTTGCTCCGCATGTGTCGCATATGTCTTTCCATTGAACAACGTTTCCATCTTGTATGGAGAGTGTGTATCAAATAAGAGACGTCCACCCTCTTTGAGGATTGCTGCTACATGTGTAAACGTCTGTTTGACATCCTCTTCCGTCCGGAGATAGTTCAAGGAGTCGCATAGGATCGTCACGGCATCGACAGGTGTCGGCAATTCGATTTCGCGCATGTCTTGCGCCCAGAATTGAATGCGTAATCCCTCTTCCATCGCTTTTTCCTGCGCGACTTCGAGCATCTCTTCCGATAAATCGATTCCGAGCATGTCATAGTGTGCCGCTAATGCAAGTGTCGCCGTACCCGTTCCACATCCGATATCAGCAATCGTACTGCCAGTCGGAACGTATGCTTTGACCCAGTCGACCCATTGATCGTACGGGACGTCTTGCATCAATTCATCATAGATGTAGGCGAACTGTTCGTATGCCATTAGTTGACCTCGACTTCAACCTTTGGAGCATCTGCCCAGAGTTTTTCGAGATTATAGTAATCACGATCGTCACGGTGGAAGACGTGAACGACGACGTTTTCAAGATCCGCTAACACCCAACGTGCCGCATCGAATCCTTCGAGACGTTTGATCGGCAGGTTATGTTCGTGCGCGACTTCTTTGAGTTCACGTGCAATTGCCTGTACTTGTTTTTCTGAATTCCCTTCACAGATGACGAAGTAGTCGGCAACTGGTGAGATGCTCGACATATTCAGGACGACGATATCTTCAGCGCGTTTATCGTCGATGGCATTTACGATTAATTGTAATTCTTGTTCGACTGTCATAGGACGGTCCCCTTTCGTTTGGCCGCGACGAAGGCATTATAAGTCTCAATCGTACGCGGAAAGATGATGGCTTGTTTTTTACATAAAAAATGAATCGTCTGACTGAGTGTTGCAATGACAGCGTCCGTCAAATCCTGCTCCGCTACTTCACGAAGCGCTTCGACACCTGGATAACTGCGATTTGGTTCAATCGCATCCGCGACGAAGATGATTTGATCGAGCAACGGCATACCGGGTGCCCCCGTCGTGTGATTTGCGATGGCCTGATAAATCACGTCTGAATCAAGACCAAGTTCTCGACGGATAAGCTCCGCACCTACTGGCGCATGAAGCAGTTCGTCATCATAATCGAGTAAAACCCGTTGATTCAATTCAACGGCAATCGAACGCATCTCATTCGTATCGCGGTATTTCGCATAATCATGAAGCATAGCAGCAAGTGTTGCTTCTTCTTCGTCAACACCATATTTAAGAGCTAAGTGTCGCGCTGTCTCGACGACACCTAATGTGTGCACATAGCGTCGCTCAGGCAACGTACGCTCAATGATTTGACGTGCTTCTTCAAGGCGCATATAGATTCCACTCCTCAATCCGTTGTCGAACGGCTTCCGGTACAAGGTAGCGAATGCTCCGTCCGCGCGCGACCCGTTGCCGGATATCCGTCGAAGAAATTTCTAGCAATGGCATATCGACCGCTTTCACACGGGCACCACGCGGAATCAGATACCGACTGCCCGGTCGAGCGACGGCACCAAAGACGACTTCCTCGTATAACCGTTCGGCTTGATACCACGTATCGAGACTCACAAGTGAATCCGCACCGATCAGAAACAGAAACTCATGCTCTGGGTACCGATGCTTGAGTGCACGAATCGTATCATACGTATAGGAAGGCTCTTTCCGCTCAAACTCAATTGCCGAGACGGAAAAAGCCGGATTCAATGCAATTGCTTCTTCTACAAGACGTAGACGCTTCGTTGCATCTGTGACAGTACGTTGTTTATGCGGTGGCACATTCGCCGGTAAAAACCAGACCGCATCGAGTTCGAGTTGTTCCTGCGCTTGTTCGGCAATCAGGAGATGACCGATATGCGGAGGATCGAACGTTCCGCCCATCAGTCCGATTTTCATCGTGGCAATTCGAGCGTCTTGTTCTCTTTTGATTCTTTATAGAGAACGATGACTTTTCCGATGACTTGAACGAGTTCAGCATTCGTTCCTGCGACGAGTTCTTGTGCGACATCCTTCGGTGCGTCCGTACAATTTTGCAATACTTGTACTTTCAAGAGTTCCCGTTTTTCGAGCGCATCCATCAAATCAGCGCACATCGCTTCTCCGACTCCATTTTTACCGACTTGGAAAATCGGGTTTAAGTCGTGAGCTGTCGCGCGTAAAAAACGTTTTTGTTTACCTGTTAACATGATTAAAATTCCTCCAATTGCTTTCGTATCACCTGCTCGCCAAGTGCAAGGTCAGGTGCTTGTCCGGTGAAGCGTTCAAATGCTTCAGCCGCTTGTAAGACGAACATCGGGACGCCGTCAAGTGTGTCGAGACCTTTTTCG
Source organism: Exiguobacterium abrahamii (assembly GCF_015645365.1). Taxonomy (NCBI): domain Bacteria; kingdom Bacillati; phylum Bacillota; class Bacilli; order Caryophanales; genus Exiguobacterium; species Exiguobacterium abrahamii. The sequence continues at coordinate 110,244 of NZ_JADOYC010000002.1, read as the reverse complement.
GTCGCTTCACGCAATAGACGGGTCGGCGTCGGTCGATAAATAATATCACAAATCAAGGCGTGCGTCTCCGTCAATTCGATCGGACGCGCCTCGATATGTGGCGCCATCCCGACAGAAGTCGTATTGATGATGACGTCATAGCTTGTTAAATCAAATGTTTCTTGCCATGGTAGAACGGTTGCTCCGAATTCATCGGCAACTGCCTTAGAGCGTTCTTCTGTACGATTCGTAATCGTCACATCTCCGGGCAACGCAGCAATGATGCCTCGCGCCGCACCGCCCGCACCAAGAACGAGCGTCTTTTGAAATGACGGACGACGTTCTGTCAACGCGCGGACGAATCCGATTCCATCTGTATTCGCACCAATCAACTGCCCATCCTGCCGATATACCGTATTCACGGCGCCTGCTTTTTGAGCTGCCGGCTCTAGCCGATCCAGATACGGAATGATTGCTGTTTTATGCGGAATCGTCACATTGATTCCGTCTAGCTGATGTGTGCGTAATTTCGTAATGATTTGCGGCAATTGCTGCTCCGTTACATCGATGAGGTCATAACAGCCGAAAAGCCCAGCCGCTTCCAGCCAAGCTGTATGCAGCTCAGGTGAAAGTGAATGGGCAATCGGATGACCGATGACGGCAAAGCGCATCAGACGAGCGCCTCACGTAAGGATACAGCGACACCTTTCGGGGCGTAAGCAGCGACACGTCCACCTTTTCCGTGAACCGCAACCCACCCGAGTCCACTGAAGACGATATCCGTCTTCATGTTGTCGCGGAGGCTGAATTCATGACGGACAAGCGGCGGTAGCATCTCACGCGTCTTTTCGTTTGGCGGAGACAACAGCTCACCGTTGTGGTTCGCATATAAATCGTCTGCCTTTTCAAGCTTCGTCCGGTGAACTTTCAATTCGTTCGACATGTAGATGACGAATGAACGCTTGTTCCCTTCCATATAGTCCAATCGTGCAAGACCTCCGAAGAAGAGTGTCTGTTGCGGATGGATTTGGAAGACTTGTGGCTTGATCTCTTTTTTCGGTGTGATCAGCTTCAAGTCCTTTGCATCAACATAGTGAGCCATCTGATGATGATTGATGATCCCTGGTGTATCATACAAGTTACAGTTATCGTCGAGTGGAATGTCGATCAAGTCTAGTGTCGTTCCTGGGAAGTGACTGACCGTGATGACGGCTTCATCTTCTTCACCGAAGCGTTTGATGACTTGGTTGATCAGCGTCGATTTCCCGACGTTCGTACAACCAACGACATAGACGTCGCGACCTTTTCGATAATAATCGATTTTTTCAGCGAGTTCATCGACTCCGTGCCCTTTTTTCGCACTGATCAGATGAACGTCGACTGGACGTAATCCAAGTTCTTTCGATGCTTGACGCATCCAGTTCATGAGACGGTTCGGGTTGAGTGACTTCGGTAATAAATCGGCTTTGTTCCCGACGAGTAAGACGTCGTTTTTACCGACGAACCGATGTAATCCCGGTAACCAGCTTCCATTAAAATCGAAGATATCAACGATTTTAACGACAAGTGCATCTTTTTGACCGATTCCGTCTAAGATTTTAACGAAATCATCGTCCGATAACGATACATCTTGAATTTGATTGTAGTGCTTTAATTTAAAGCAACGTTGGCAAATGACCATTTCACGATCAAGTGCAGATTTAGGTGCGTACCCTGGTGCTTTTGTGTCTTCCGTTTGAATGGCGACACCACAGCCAGCGCAGTGGATTTCTTCGATCATATTATGTTGAGCCGCATGCGGGAACGATATCCCTTCTCTTTTCACCGTAGCGCCCTGCTCGCTACTCCAAGAGCGTAACTTCCGACCTCTCGCCGTACATGTTGCGACTGCTGCCTTCCCTTTCATCTACCGATCTGACAGGGTTATTGTTGCTTATCCTGACGAAGTGTTTCGATCGGATGCTCCAGTGCAGAAGGATCTTCCTTGACGCGTTGTGTCAATTTATAGATTCCTTTGCGTTTCATCCGGCGGAAAATGACACGTTCCATCAGGCGATTGAATTTCGTGACGACACCGTCCGTCTTAACGACAGGTTGAACGTGGATGACTTCGATTCCAACGGAGTTTGCACCGAGTACATCCGTAAAGAGTTGGTCTCCTAAGAAGACAACTTCCTTCGCGTGATAACCGAATTCCGTCAGTGCCCGTTTAAACCCGATAGGAAGCGGTTTTCGAGCAGGCGCAATATAATGCAATCCGAGTGGATCCGCGAACTTCTTGACGCGGTCTCCGTTATTGTTCGATACGATGATGACGTCGAAACCAAATTGATTATTCACCATATCCAGCCAAGCAACCAATTCGTCTGGAGCATCTGCGATATTCCATGCGACGAGCGTATTATCAAGATCGGTCAAAATCGCTTTGACACCGTTTCGTTTGAGCATTTCAAGGTCGATATCGTAGATCGAAGCCACGAAATGTTTCGGATAAAGTCGTTTGAACAAGAATAAAACCTCCAGATAATGGTCTAGCTCTATAGTTAAGTTTAAGAAACAGTTATGCTCTTATCGTTCGATTATAGCACAATCAGGTAGCAAGAGCGACGCACAAAAGAAAACGGAAGGCGGACCTTCCGTTTTCTTAGTAATACCGAATCCACAAATAGAGTTGAGATAGAATCAACGTCACGATCGTGATCGGTGCTCCGTAAATCAAAAAGCGCATATAGGTGAATTTTTCACCTTGTCGTGTCGCGAGACCCGCGACGATGACGTTCGCCGATGCACCGATCAATGTCCCGTTACCACCAAGACATGCACCGAGTGCGAGGGACCACCATAACACGTCCACTTTCGCATCTGCTGGTGATAATCCAATTCCAGCAGCCACATCGTTGATGAGTGGAATCATCGTCGCAACGAACGGGATGTTATCGATCGTCGCACTGGCGATACCAGACAACCAAAGAACAGCAGTCGCTGTCGTCTGAATATCACCGCCTGTCAAATCAATCGTCTTTTCAGCGAGGTAGCGGATGATGCCCGCTTCCTGAATCCCGCCGACGAGCACGAACAATCCGGCGAAGAAGAAGATCGTCGTCCACTCGATACGAGCAAAAATCCCTTCGAGCTGATGATCGTTTTCAATCGTCAGCAACATCAGGACGGTCGCTCCAAGAATCGCAATCGCCGGTGCTTCGAGATGAAGTCCGATTCGATCAAGCACCGGATGTAACACGAACAACGCAATCGTACTGACGAGAACGATACTACTTCGCGTGACCAATTTTCGACTAACGATATAACTCTTCTCATCGATTTCCATCAGTTTTTGTCGATCTTCCGCTTCGACATGCAACTGCTTCCGGAAGATGAAATACAGGATGCCGATCGTCACGACCGTGATGACGAGGATGATTGGTGCAAGATTCACTAAAAAAGCATTGAACGTCAAGTGTGGATTCGCAGCACCAATCATGATGTTCGGTGGATCTCCAATCAAGGTCGCCGTCCCACCGATATTCGCAAATAGGACTTCTGCGAGCAAGAATGGAAACGGCGCGATTTTCAGTATCTTCGTAATCGAAAACGTGATCGGAACGATCAATAGAACCGTCGTGACGTTATCAAGGAATGCAGATCCAAGTGCCGTCAATGCGGATAGTAGAATCAGTACCTTGATCGGATCACCTTTCGTCGTCTTCGCAGCACGGATCGCGATGTATTCGAACAAGCCAGATTGGTTGGCAATCGTGACGAGAATCATCATGCCGATCAATAAGACGATCGTTCCCCATTCAATATATTCAAACAATGCAGTTTCAAGGTCCACGATACCGATGATGACCATCGCGAGCGCTCCAAGCAAGGCGACGATCGCCCGACTTACTTTTTCACTGATGATGAAGCCATAGGTCACTAAAAAAATGATGAGTGCGATATACGTTTGGACCTGTGTACTTCCGATTTCTGCTAATGCCAGTGCCGGCATGATTCATTCCTCCTAAACGTAAGGAGACGCCCAAAACGGGCGCCTCGCTTTCATGAATGCCATTGTCCGAGGCGCTGCCCCATTAAAACTGGTCCAATCGCCTGACTGTCTAACGTCAATGCACCTTTCGGACAAATCAGGACGACCGTCGAACCGAATGAGAAGTATCCGAACTCATCCCCGCGACGAAGGTCCTTCGACTCGTTCGTCCGAACGATCGAGTTAACGTTCAGTGCGCCGACCATGACATGTTCAAGTGCATGTTTTCCTTGGACGATGCGCGTCACACGACGGTAGTTCCGCGTCAATGGACGAAGCGCATGTGTGAGACCGATCTCATTCACTGGTGCTGAATCGCGACCGAGCGTATAGCTCGTCCGGACTGTTCCATCCATCGGCACATGAACACGATGGTAGTTTTGCGGACTTAAGTAAAAGATCATCACACGTCCACCAACATATTGCTGTGCCTCGTGATGGGAACCGAGTAACTCAGATACCGTATACGATTGTCCTTTGACAGTAAAGCGGCTATCAGCCGTCAAGTCGTCAACGACGGATAGCACACCGTCACACGGACTGACGAATGCGCCTTCTGATTGATCAATCGGTCGCATTTCCGGTTTGACATGACGAATGAAAACGTCATGTAAACTCGAATACGCTTCTAAATTCCGAGTCGCTTCTGTCATATTTAGATTGTATGCCTGAACGAACGGACGGATGAACGGACGACTGATACGGCTCATCGCAAAACGTTTCAGTTGTTTGGCAACAAGCGGGTGTCCATTTAATTCGAACACGCGAGAGTAAAACCATTTTTTAATCATTGAGATCACCGGATGATTCTTCTTTTGAGTCCTTTACGTCTTTTCCAGCGAAGAACTCTTTATAGCTGTCTTCTGTTTGTTCACCTGCTACGCGTCCGACTTCTTTACCGTCTTTAAAGTGAACGACAGTTGGTGTACCCTCGATGCCAAACGTATCCCAAGCCGACTGCTCGACAGCAAGATCGATCTGTTCGAATGGGATGTCTTGTTTTTCACCAAGCGGGACGAGATATGGTTTTACTTTTTCACAGTGAACACAACCCGTTTGATAGAAATACGTATAGAATTCATCGCCAGATTTTACTTTATCTGCGACTTGTGTAGCCGTTAGATTGCCGTTCTTCGATGCAGAATCTTCTCGATCCGTGAAGACAAGAAGTAATCCCCCCACCAATACGATCAAGGCGATGACTCCGGCTGTAATCCAATTCGCTTTGGATTGCGGTTTTTTCGTGTTTTTACGTTTCGACTTCTTTGACACGTCTATCCCTCCGTCATTCTGGTATTAGCCATTTTTTCTGAACCATTATAGCATGACCATTCGCAAGAATCGTATCGATTTGCAAAGCGTCATCAATCAGTAACAGATCCGCTCGTTCTCCAACCGCGATTCGCCCGCCCGGTATACCATATGCATCCGCGACATGCCGCGTGATCGTCGCGATTGCCTGATCAAAAGTAACACCATGCTCCACTGCATCGCGTACGGCTTGCATCAAGGAAGAGGGTTTTCCTGTATCAATTCGCACTAATCGACCTGCCTCATCAAATGCCGGAAGACTTGCGCCAGCGTCGCTCGACATCGTGATCTGCTCGAGTGGAATTCCCGCTGCTAAAGCACGGGCGACAGCCTGTCCTGCTGGAATCTCGCCTTCCGCAATGAAAGTTTCCGTCGTACACGTCGTAAAATCGATTCGACCTCCCCGTTTCGCCCAGGCGAGTCCTGCCTCAAAAATCCGTGCACTCCGATTGATATGTGTCGGAAGGAATTGTTGAATCGGTAGATCGGTCGTGTCGATCACCTCATGTAATAGATCGAGCCCTTGTTTCCCGTCTCCGATATGGACGTTCATCGTTCCCGACACGCCTTTGACCATGCCGGCAATTCGGGCTTCTGACGCTAATCGCGCGAGTTCATGAGCCGTTGGTTGTGTCGATCGGTGATCGTTGATGGCAATCTCTCCGATACCGATCACTTCATTGATGAGGACGATATCATGTCCTGTCGATTGCGTCAGGAAGACCGGCGGAACCATATAACTTCCGCTTAATAGAAAGGGACGGATACCAGATGCAGCATATCCCCGTATGTGTGCCAGTAGGTCAATTCCTGTTCGTGTCCAACCATCCGTTCCGAGTAATCCAACGACCGTCGTGACACCGCCTTCGAATATGTCACGAACAGTCAACGGAGCCGTTCGCGTGGCAAATCCGCCTTCTCCACCTCCACCGATCGGATGTAAGTGTCCGTCGATGAATCCGGGGACTAGCCGTTTGTTGCGACCATCAATCCGTTGCGTGATCAGTGCTTCATCTATGGTGTAGGAACCGATTCCGATGATCTGATTTCCTGCGATGTAGACATTTTGCGGCATCTCTTGCCACAGAACCTGTTCGATGACGATCATCGTTCATTCCTCCTTAAGACAAAAAGCGAGCCTATCGCCCAAGTGACGACATCTCGCTTTTCCTTATTCTGCCTTAGTCCCTTGACCAAGACCTAAATCTTCATTGACGGCATCGAGTGCGAAGACGACAAGTGAAGTGACGACAGACATAGCTGTCGCGAATCCGAAGCTATACGTTACTGCATCAACTGCCGATACGATGAACACAGCCGTGTTCACGAGTAAGAATGACCAAAAGAATGTAACGAGAAAACGCATGATTTCCCCTCCGTTTCCATAACGTACTATAGAGTTATCCTACGATTTGTAGTATACCATTTTTTAATCCAAGCAACAGCTTTTCTCTAATTTTTTCAAGCGCTTTCTTTTCCTTGAAAAACTTAATCGTTTCATACGAAGGACAATCGTTTCATATGCTACAGTAGAATTAACGAAAAGAAAGCGGAGGATTTCATCATGACCCGTCACTTAATCGCTGTCGATCTCGACGGCACCCTTTTAAAAGATGATAAGACAATCAGCGCTGCGAACATCGCTGCGCTCCAGCGTGCGCGTGCGAACGGTCACGAAGTCGTCATCGCAACCGGACGACCATTTCGTCACGCCAGGAAATATTACGAACAGCTCGGTTTGACGACACCGATCGTTAATTTTAACGGTGGTCTCGTCCATCATCCACAAGACATCCACTTTGAAGTCCAGCATCATCCGATTCCATTAAAAACTGTTCAACATATTTTAGAATCTGTCGCTGAGACGAAAACACAAAACATCGTCTGCGAAGTCACAGATCATGTCTATTTTCAATATGATCCGGTTGGCATTTACGAATTCTATACCGACCATGCCTTATCCGTCACGACCGGAGATTTACGAAAGGTGCTTATGCATGAACCAACATCTCTTTTGATTCATGCCAAAGGAGAACACGTCGATGAGATCCGCTCCGAATTATCTGGTATTCATGCCGAGACGGTACTCAATCGTCAATGGGTGAAGCCTGAATTCATGGTCGAAGTGATGCGAAAAGGTACAAGCAAAGCGGTCGGTCTTGCCCATATCGCGCATCACCTTGGTATTGACTCTAAACAAATCATTGCTTTCGGTGATGAGGAAAACGATTTAGAGATGATCGAGTATGCTGGACACGGTGTAGCGATGGGAAATGCCATCCCCGCGCTGAAGCATCTGGCAAACGGCACGACGAAGCGAAATGAAGATGACGGGATCGCCTATTACTTGAGACACGTCCTCGGGCTCGCATGAAAACAGATAAAAGGCACTTGCTGCATGTTGCAGAGCAAGTGCCTTTTTCATTATCCTTTTCGGAAGTATCCGACGACCGAGTCCGTTGCGACGACGTTGATGAAGACTGTCTCGTCCGCTTCCCGGCAAATTCGTTCAATGTCCCGTAATTCGTGACGCTCGATGACCATCATCAACGTCGCTTTTTCAGCTCGAGAATACGTACCAATCGAAGGAATTTGCGTGATGCCTCGAATGATGTGCTGATGCAAAGCCGTCGTGATGTCATCCGCATGATTCGTGACGATGAAAATCGTTAGACGCTGATTGCTCGTATGAATCTCATCGACGACCTTAGACGTCACATAGATGAAGACGATTGTGTATAAAGCAGTCGACCAACCGAACAACGCTCCTGCTAATAATGCGATCAAGAAATTCAAGACGAACAGATACAAGCCGACACTACGATCGGAGAAACGAGCAAAGATGAGGGCAACGATATCGAAACCACCCGTCGAAGCACCGAACTTAATCGTGATACCGGTACCAATCGCAAGCAAAACCCCTCCAAACACTGCATTCAGTGTCTGATCACCTGGTATGACAGCGTATTGAGGAATAAGACCAATGAAAATCGTCGTTGCCAAGACTGAAATCAAGGTGACGATTGTAAAACTCCGACCTAACATGATCCATGCGAGCACGATTAAAGGGATGTTCAACGCCAAGAACCAAACGTTTTCCCCAAACGCGAACGCGGTATTTTGAAGGACTTGCGTCAAGATTTGGGCAAGCCCTGTAAATCCAGTCGAATAGACACCACTCGGAATCAAAAACCAGTTCATGGCAACGGCAATGACGAATCCCCCAATCGAAGCCACGATCACTTTTAACATACTTTCCTTTACTACTGCTGTCACACGCCGTTCTCCTCTCATTCATAACTATCTTGAAACACTTTAGCACATTCAAATGTCGCCGGATAGTCAAGATTTCCAAAGATTGATGTTCTTTTTCATGATGGCGTTTTCATTTGTGACAAAGGTGTCCTGCTTCTTGTTACACACAAAAAAAGAACCGACTCAAAAATCGGTTCTTTTTTTCTCTTATACTGTCATCGAAGCAGGAACTGTAATCTGTCCTCCTGCTGGAACTTCCACAGTCGTTCCATGAACGTTTAAGCTGAATGCTTCGCCTTCTGTTTGGGCGATTTCGACGGCATTCGGCTGTACATGGACATGGATATGATGACCGCGCCATTGCATCCGGAATGTATAACTCGTCCATCCTTTTGGCAACATCGGCTTGAAGGATAACGTATCGTTCGCCACCCGTAATCCAGCAAACCCATGAACGATCGACATCCATGATCCAACCATCGACGTGATGTGTAACCCGTCTTCCGTATCATTGTTGTAGTTATCGAGGTCAAGTCGTGCTGAGCGTTGGTACAGTTCGACCGCTTTTTCCTCATAACCGACTTCTGCTGCAATGATTGAATAGATACATGGTGATAGTGACGATTCATGGACCGTACGTGGTTCATAGAAATCGAAGTTTGCTTTTTTCTCTTCTACACTGAAGCGATCCGTCAAGAAGTAGAGACCTTGTAAGACATCTGCCTGTTTGATGAAAACAGAGCGCAAGATCCGGTCCCATGACCAATTCTGGTTTAGCGGGAGATGTTTCGGATCGAGTTCAGCGACCAAGATTTGCTCCTTATCCATGAAACCATCTTGTTGCATGAAGATCCCAGGTGCTGCTTCATCTTTCGGATAATACATCTTCGCGTCGATATCTGCCCACTTCGCCAACTCCTCATCCGTCAATGCTAATTGATGCATGAGTTCTTGCAGACGTTCTGGCTCTTCTTGCGCTAAATGACGGTGAACGGTCTGTGTATATTCGAGACACCATGCCGCAATCAGATTCGTATACCAGTTGTTGTTGACGTTGTTCTCATATTCGTTTGGTCCCGTCACGCCAAGAATCATGTAGACGTCCTTATGCGCGACGTAATTGACACGGCTTGCCCAGTAGCGAGCAATCTCGACTAACACTTCAAACCCGTATTGTCCAAGGTAAGACGTGTCTCCCGTGTAGTTCGTGTAATTATAAATCGCATGTGCGATCGCACCATTCCGGTGAATTTCCTCATGCGTGATTTCCCACTCGTTGTGGCACTCTTCTCCGTTCATCGTTACCATCGGATAAAGTGCACCCTTCATGCCGACATTCTTATCCGCATTTTCTTTCGCTTGCGGCAATTGGTTGTGGCGATACTTGAGTAAATTCCAAGCCACTTCCGGTTTCGACGTCGCAAGGTAGAAGTTCAAGCAGTACGCTTCCGTATCCCAATACGTCGCACCACCATACTTCTCGCCCGTGAATCCTTTTGGTCCGATATTCAGGCGTGAATCTTCACCTGTGTACGTTTGGAACATATGGAAGATGTTGAATCGAATCCCTTGCTGTGCCTCGACATCACCTTCAATTTTCACATCCGCTTCTTCCCAGTGGTGCAACCAAGCGGCTTCATGTGTCGCAAGCAATGGTTCAAAGCCTGATTCGAATGCGACGTGAACCCGTTTCATCGCTTGCTCCAGTAACGCATCGATTTCATGGTCGCGATTCGTTACGAGTGCGACGAATTTTTCGACTGTGACACCTTCACCTACTGCGGCTTGTTTCGTAAAACGATTCGCGACGTACTGCGTATTGCCATCGACGACTTCACACCGTGCGCCTTCGACATCCGTGATCATCGCTGCCGTCACATGCCAATCGAGCTTTTTCGTTTTTGATGTCACATAACCGAACCGTTCTTCAATTCCGTGTTCGACAGGAAGCCAGAACTTCTCATCATAGTTCGAGTCTTCATTTTCAACATCCGCATCGAGATACGATTCAATGACGATTTCTGCTTCGAAATTGACAGGTGTCACCGTATATTGCAAGGCAGCGATTTCTTTATCGACGATCGAGAAGAAGCGCTTGGATTCGACTTTTATCTCTTCTTCTCCATGCTTCAACAACATCGCCCGCGTCAATACACCATGTTGCATATCAAGTTCACGTTTGAAGTCAACGACTTCCCACGTGTTCAAGTCAACAGCTTTTCCGTTGACGGATACTTTCAATCCCATGATATTGACAGCATTGAGTACTTTCGCGAAGTACTCCGGATAACCGTTTTTCCACCAGCCGACACGTGTCTTATCCGGATAGTAAACACCTGCGACATACATGCCTTGATGCGTGTCCCCTGTGTATTCTTCTTCAAACGTCCCGCGCATTCCCATATGACCGTTTCCGATCGATGTCATCGATTCTGCCAATCGATTATCTTCTGGATGAAAACCAAGCTCTGTAATTTTCCACTCATTGACCTCAAAAAGTCGTTTCATCGTCAAGTCGCTCCTTTTTATGCTACGCATGTCGGTCACCCTGATCATGTAAGCGTTTCATCTATACTATACATTCTTTATTGTACACATAAAAAGCATCAATGCAATCGTTTGCACGAAAATAAATTTCTTTTTCTGCAACCGCTTCCTTTTACTAGAAATCGATATCCATTTGAATCAAAAAAAGTCTATTTTTAAACCAATCGGCTTAAAAATAGACTGTCGTTTCATGCTTCAGATTTTCCGCCACAAGACTGACGGACGACGAGATAATGCGGGACGATGACGCGCTTCCCATAAGGGGTCGCATCTTCATTGATTTGTTCAATCAAACAATTCGTCGCCTCAAAACCAAGTCCGAAAATATTGATTTCAACAGAAGTCAACGGCGGGCTTGAGAATTCTGCGATGAACAAGTTATTGAAACTGACGACGGCCATTTGATCCGGCACACCGATACCCATTTCATTGAGGGTACTCATGACACCAAGTGCCATCATATCGTCACTGACGACGACGGCCGTCGGCGGATGTTCAAGCGACATCAGTCGTTTGACTGCCTCGGCGCCTCCTGTCGTCATGAATGGTGCACTGACGATGTAGGATTCTTGAATCGGAATCCCCTCTTCCATGAGAGCCGTCTTGTAACCCCCGACACGTTCTTGCGTCACAGCTAGGTCCTGTGCGCCTCCGACGAATGCGATACACTCATGCCCAAGTTGATGCAAGTACTTCGTCACTTCGCGACCGGCTAGATAATTGTCCGTATCGACATACGTGACATGTGATGAATCACTGAATGGTTTTCCGACGACGACGAACGGAAACTTCGAATCTTGCAGAAATTGAACGACTTTGTCATCCGTACGGGAATACAGTACGACGACACCATCGACACGACGGCCCTGAACCATCGAGACGACACCTTCATATACTTCTTCTTCCGAGACACCTGTCGTCATATATAACGAATATCCATTTTGATGCGCTTTTGTACTGATTCCTCGAATGACCTCCGAAAAGAACGGGTTTTGTAGCGTTTTTGTTGCAGCACTTGGCATGACGAGACCAATCGCTTGTGTCGTTCGATTCGCTAGACTGCGAGCATGAACGTTCGGATAATATCCGAGCTCATCCATCGCCTGCCGCACCCGTTCCTTCGTCTTTTGACTGATGCGTGAACTATTCGCAATGACGCGTGATACCGTCGAGGGTGCGACATTCGCTTCCCGTGCTACATCCTTGATTGTTACCTGCATCCCCTTCACCTCACATTTCCCCTAGTTAAGTATTTTATTTTGTTTGACGTTGCATGCGTTTACGGTGAACGAGAAGAAGTATGAGCGCTAAAATCGGAGCAATCGCACCAATTGCGATGATCGACCACCAGTTGACTTGTGACTTTTCGATGACATAGCTGTTCGCACTATTTGCATCAAGCGTGATCTCATAGGCGTCACCATCTTGACGCACCAAGTCTGAGAATAAAAGTCCTCTTAAACGCTGGTCATCACCGATTTCTTTCGCAGACACGCGTAAGCTCGTCTTTTTTTCTCCAAGATTGATCGCGTAAACGACTTGTTGTTGTTTCGTCTCCCGTGAGTAGACTGCCATATGATCGGTTTTTGCGATCAAGCGTTGCTTCCCTGTTGCAAACGCTGGGTAGTCCTGACGCATCTCGTTCAACGTTTTTACGTACTGTTGCATCTTCTTATTTTGATCAAATGTCATCATCATCCGGTTTCCAGGATCCTCACCACCTGGCATCGCCACCTCTGTTCCTTGGTAGACGATCGGCATCCCTGGTGCAGCATAGAGTGCGAACAGCGCTAATCGAAGCTGCCGCTCCTCTTCATCTGCTCCACCAATCTTTGCTTCCGTGATGAAGCGCTTGACATCATGATTATCAATGAAGGTTGCAAGTCCCTTGGCATTCGGATTAAACGTAGTATCTCGATTATAAACTGAATCGAGCTCTTCCGCTGAACCATTTTTGCGGGCAAACTGATCCTTGACTCCATAATAAAACGGGAAGTTCGTCACGGAATCAAAACCTAATTTTGAATAGGACGCGATTTTTCGCGGATCTCCATCGAATACTTCAGCCAACAAGAATAAGTCTGGATGCTTTTCTTTGACTGCTGGGATAAACGTTTCCCAAAATGAGGCTGGCACATGGCGAACCGTATCGAGCCGGTATCCGTCTATACCCGTTTCATCGACCCAGTAGTTTGCGACATCAACTAAATAATCGACGACTTCCGGATTTTCCGTATTGAAGTCCGGTAAATCGAACAGCCAGTTATTCTCGACTTCCGACGGGTTATTCCAGTTCATGATTGGTTGATTTTTATGGAACCACTCCGGTTTTTCTTTCACCATTGGATGATTTGGTCCTAAATGATTGACGACAAGATCAAGGACGACCTTGATATCCCGTTCATGTGCTTCCTTGACGAGACGTTTAAACTCTTCCTTTGTTCCGAAGTGCGGATCAATCTCGTAATAATCATCCGTCCAGTATCCATGATAACCATTCGGACGGTTCTTAAAGATCGGCGTTAACCAAATCGACGTGAATCCCTTTTCCTTGATGTAATCGAGACGTTTCGTCACGCCTGCTAAATCGCCACCTTGAAACGCTTTTGGATTTTCAGGATCCGCCTCTCGGTCATTACTCGGATCGCCATTCTCGAACCGGTCCACCATGATGAAATACATTCGTTCTTTTTCCCAACCTGCTGCTTCACCCGTCATCGGTTGAAGCCCGATAGACAAGAGAAGCGGCAAGAGGAGAAGCATTATGCCTCGTCTCATGCCGCTGATTTCCCCCTTATGATTATCCTTTTGTTCCACCTGCTGTCAATCCAGACACGAAGAAGCGCTGGAATGCGAAGAAGAGAAGAACGATTGGAACTGCTGATAATACGGCACCTGCCGCAAATAACGTGAAGTTATTGTCGAACTGCTCCGACACCATGTTGTACAACCCGACCGCAAGTGTCTGTTTCTCAGGAGAACGCAGGACGAGCGATGCTAAAATGAAGTCGTTGAATGGTGCCATGAAGTTGAACAACGCGATGACGGCGACCATCGGTTTTGCGAGCGGTAAGATGATTTGCCAGAAGATTCGTAAGTGACCGGCACCATCCATCCGTGCCGCCTCATCGAGTTCTTTTGGAATCGTATCGAAATATCCTTTTGCAAGATACGTATTCATTGGAATCGCACCACCCGAGTAGAGTAGGATGAGCGCCAGATGCGTATCAAACAATTCTAACATATTAAGCAAGACATAAATCGCAATAATGGCAACGAATTGCGGTACCATCTGCAACACGAGGAACAAGATGAGTGAATTTTTCCGACCAACGAAGCGATAGCGTGAAAAAATGTATCCTGTTAACGTGATTAGCGCGACGGAGACGACCATCGTGATGACGGCAATCTTGATTGTGTTTAAATACCACATGCCATAATCCGTTTTTGACGGATCAAACAAATCGAAGTAGTGAATCAAAGTCGGATTACTTGGGAAGATATCCGATGTAATACTTTTCCCTGGGTTAAGTGAAGTACCAACGACCCAAAGGAGTGGATAGACGATAATGATGGAGGCGACCGTCAAAATGAGATATGACAACGCCATGTTGATTCGGTTTTGTTTTCTCATATTAGATCATATCCTCATCTTTGAATGATTTTGAACGCTTGAACTGAATGACGGCAATCGTCATGATGAAGAACGACAACACAAGCGTGATCGCTGCTGCGAATCCATACTGCGGGTTCGCGCCAAGCGACAATTTGTAAATCCACGAAATCAAGATATCCGTTCCACCAGCCGATTGACCCGGTACTGCCGGTCCACCGTTGTTGAAGAGATAGATGATATTGAAGTTATTGAAGTTGAACGTATACTGCGTGATCAAGATCGGTGCTGTTGCGAAAAGAATCATCGGCAATGTGATTAAGCGGAATTTCTCTCCTGCTGTCGCTCCATCAATTGTTGCTGCTTCATAGAGATCCTCTGGAATCGACTGCAAGATCCCCGTCGTCAGCGTCATGATGTATGGGAAACCTAACCACCACTGAATCCCGATCAATGCAAGCTTCGTATACGTCGGATCCGTCATCCAGTCGAGACCATTATCGAGACCAATCGCTGGTAACAATGTCGTATTGAAGACACCGAATGTCTCATTGAACATCGAGCGGAAGATCAAAATCGTGATGAACGCTGGTACTGCCCATGACAGGATCAAGATGGAACGGAAGAACCGTTTTCCTTTGAGTCCCTTTTGGTTCAGTAAGACTGCCAGTCCGATACCGATCGCGATGACACCTGTCGTCGAAGCGACGGTCCAGACAAGCGTCCAACCAAGAACGCTGACGAATGTGTCGCGGAAAATATCAACCGTGAAGATATTCAAGAAGTTTTGAATCCCGATCCAGTCGACCAATTTCGCTGGAGGAGAGTTGTTGAACTTATAGTTCGTAAAAGCAATCAAGAAAGTAAAGATCAACGGTAAGACGACTGTGAACACTAAAAGTACTAATGAAGGAATCAACATCGCATATGGGAATCCATTATCACGGAAATTCCGTAGTTGCATCTTCAAGGAAGGTACTTCGAGGTTCATGTCGCGCAACTTACCGATTCGATACGCATCGATAAAGTTCCAGACGTAAATGGCGATACCAAAGACAAGTAAAATCAAGGCAATGATGCCCTCGACCATTAGAAAGATCGAGTGATCCCCCCTTACGCCTGGTACCTCACCGAGTGTAATCAAGCCCCAGATCGCTCCGCGATCGCCAGGACCATTTCCGGCTCCTTTGAAGAACAGTTCAAAGTTGACGAGAAAATATGATAGTACGACGACAAAAAATGTCGCGCCTTTAAGGAATTGTTTATTGTATAGTTGTCCTACTCCTGGAATGATCGACATCAGCGCCGCAATCGTGCGGTGGTTCGTCTTTTTTTCAGGCGTTGGATTCGTCGGGTGTGGTGTTGCAATCGCAGCCATCGTCCGTTCTCCTTTCCAAAGGTCATGTCTGACCTCAGGCTTCTCTTCCAACCATAAAGATGAGGGGGAATCCAAGATCCCCCTCTCTTTATCTCTTTTTCATGGATTCACGCGTTCCATTTACGCTTATTGATTGTTTGCTTCGATTTGTTGCTTGATTTGTTTGACAGCATCATCAGCTGATTTTTGTGCGTCTTGTTTGTTTGTTGCAACAAGCTGGAGTGCTGCTGCCATTGGTTCCCAAACTTGACCCATCTCAGCGATGTTCGGCATTGGCACACCGTTTTGTGATTGTGCGAAGACTGCTGCTGCGACTTCGTTATCCTTGATTGCTGCATCTTCTTGAAGCGCAGTGACTGGTGGGATCTCATTGTATTTTTCGAACATTGCTTTCGCGTTCTCTTCACCAGTGAGTGATGCCAAGAACTTCTCAGCCCACTCTGCATTTTCCGAGTATGCTGAAATCGCGTATGTTTTTACACCAACGAATGTTTTAATCGGCTCACCGTTTGGAAGTTTCGGAAGTGCTGAAGCTCCGAGGTTGATGCCTTTTTCTTTATAGCTCGCAACTGCCCATGGACCGTTCATGACAGCAACAGCTTTTTTATCGCCGAAGAGTTGGTCAAGTGCTTGACCACCGCCACCACCGATAAGACCTTTCGGGAAGAGACCTTCTTTGTACCACTTGCCGATGTAATCCATACCTTCGACAGCACCTTTGTTGTTCAAGCCAATATCTGCTGGATCCAATTTGCCACCGTTGTCTTTGAAGACATACCCACCGTAGCCACCGATTGGACCGTGTGCGAAGTAGAAGTTATCCCAAAGCGCGAGGAATCCGTATTTACCGTCTTTCTTTTGCTCTGTTGAGATCTTGTACAGATCATCCATTGAAGCTGGTGCTTCTTTTAATTCATCTTTATTGAAAAGGAGGATTGGTGTTTCAACTGCTTTCGGATATCCGTAGACTTTACCGTCAAACGTTACTGCCGATTTCGCTGTATCGATGAATGGCTCAAGTGCTTTTTCGCCATCTTTGAGTTCTGCAATCAAGCCTTGGTCAACGACTGTACCGATTTGGTCGTGTGGAAGAAGCATGATATCCGGCCCTTTACCTGCTGGTCCGTCAAGTGCTACTTTCTTCTGTTGATCTGTCATCTTGACTTCTTTAACTTCAACTTTGACGCCTTCTTTTTCTTCGAACGCTTTAGCTGCAGCTTTAGTCGTTTCAGCTTTTTCAGTGTCTTCCCAGATGACGATCTTGCTTGGTTTTTTACTGCCTGAATCTGAAGATGATGATTCAGAATCCGATCCACCGCCACATGCTGCAAGTGCACCGATTGCCATGACAGATACAGAGAGACCTGCTACGAATTTTTTCATTTCCATGATTGAAATTTCCTCCCCAAGTTAACTTATGAATGATAAGTTTTAATGCACAACGTTTGCATAAAGGCACAACCATTTTCTCATGATAACAACCGAGTGGTTGTAAGCGTTTTATGAAAACGTTTGCATCACCTTTACATTTTTATTATACAATCTAAAATCCTTTTGACAAGTCCTTTTATTCAATTATTTTCTTACATTTCAAAAACTTTTTATTTTTGATTTCATTATTTGAATCAAACGCTAAAAACAATAAGTGAATAAAAAGAAAACGTTTTCATTTTTATTGTTTGCACAACATGATGCAATCGTTTGCATCATACTCTCGACTTTTATCAGGAATCCTTGATTTCACGGGATTGGAATTGACTTTAAGAAAGCGCTTTACTATTCTTAGGTCGAAGACATAATCAATACGATGCAAGCGATTGCGTTAAGGAGTGACTGCCATGTTCAAAGAAGCTGTGTTTCACCGTGCGATGTCTCCGTTCGTCTATAAATACGATGAGCGAACAATCCACATCCGTTTACAAACGAAAAAAAATGACGTTGATCGCGTCGATTTGATATGGGGCGACCCATACGATTGGCATACTGAAAACCCGGATGCTGCCGATTGGAATTTCGATCCCTCAAAATCAAATTACTGGAATACATTTGAAACACCGATGAAGCGAAGTGGATCAGATGAGTTATACGATTATTGGTTCATCGATGTCGTACCTCCTTTCCGTCGTCTACGATATGGTTTCCGTCTCCATGACGGTTCAACGAGTCATGTATTCACGGAACGTGGATGGTTCGATGAAAAACCGCTCGATGATACAGGCTACTATTTCTGTGTTCCTTTCCTTAATGCAGTCGACGTATTCACTGCACCAGATTGGGTCCAGGATACAGTTTGGTATCAAATCTTCCCAGATCGCTTTGCAAATGGCGATGCGACGAATGATCCAGCTGGTACACTTCCATGGAATAGTACAGCACCGACGACGACGAATCTTTTCGGTGGAGATTTCCAAGGCGTCATCGACCACATCGATTATCTCGTTGAACTTGGTATCACTGGTATTTACTTCTGCCCGATCTTCTTGGCGAAATCGAATCATAAATATGACACAATCGATTACTTAGAAATTGATCCACAATTCGGTACGAAAGAGAAATTCAAGGAAATGGTCGATCTGTTACACGCACACGGGATTCGCATCATGTTAGATGCCGTTTTCAATCATGCCGGCTTCCACCACAAAGCATTCGCTGACATCCGTGAACATGGTAGTCATTCAACCTATAAAGAATGGTTCCATCTGCGTGATTTCCCGCTCGTGACAGAACCATTGCCGAACTACGATACGTTTGCTTTCGTACCTGAAATGCCAAAATTCAATACCGAGAATGATGAAGTCAAGTCTTACTTGCTCCATGTCGCTCGTTACTGGGTCGAAGAATTCGGAATCGATGGCTGGCGTCTCGACGTCGCCAACGAAGTCGATCACGCATTTTGGCGCGATTTCCGTCAAGTCGTCAAGGAAGTCAACCCTGACACGTATATCCTTGGTGAAATTTGGCATGACTCACAGGAATGGTTGCTCGGTGACCAGTTTGACGCCGTCATGAACTATCCATTTACGAATGCCGCTTTGAACTTCTTTGCCCTAGATAAGACTAAAGCAACTTCGTATGCGAACGATATGTCGCATGTATTGTTCTCAAACACGATGAATGTCAATGAAGTGACCTTTAATTTGATCGGTTCTCACGATACACCACGTGCGTTGACGCGTGCTGGCAATAACAAACAGAAGCTTCGTCTTCTCTTGTTATCGATGTTGACGTTCTCGGGTAGTCCCGTCATCTATTATGGTGATGAAATCGGTCTCGATGGCGATCAAGATCCAGGCTGCCGAAAATGCATGCCATGGGATCCTGAAGAGCAGGATCGGGAGTTATTCGCCTATACGCGACACTTGTTACAGCTTCGAAAGCAACATAAGACACTTGCGAACAAAGGACATATCTCTTTCGTTCACGCGAATGATGAGACGAATACGATCATCATGCGTCGCATGAGCCCGGAAGGATTGTATTATATCTACTTCAACAATTCAGATGTTCCTGTTTCATTGACCGCTCCACAAGCTGGTCGAGGGCTTGATTTATTGACGAACACGCACCAGCAGACACTTGATGTTTCTCTCCCTGCGTATTCTGGAACGATCGTTCAAGTCTTATAACCATCTAAAAGCCTGTACACTACCCTTCTAAAAAAGAAGTTTTGTGTACAGGCTTTTTTCTGTATCCGTTCTCCAGGATAGAAACAAGTTAATAAATGCCATCGAATTAGGGTATAGAGTACAGAAAGGAGGACATCCTCCATGGAAATTTTCTTTTACGCCGGTCTCATCCTCATCGGCTTGTTTACGATCAGTTACTTGAGTGAACGATTCCACGTCCCGAGTATTCTGGCCTTCATCTTGATCGGAATCGTCCTTGGATTTTATTACGATCCTCCCGAAGAGCTGAAACTCGGAGGGGAAGCAGGCATTATCGTCCTGTTCTTTTTACTCGGTCTAAAATTTTCAGTGGCGGACTTGCTGATTCAGCTCCGTTCCATTTGGAAAGCAGGAGTCATCGATATTCTACTTTCGTTTGGTGGCACTATCCTGTTGACTTTATCGTTCGGTTTTTCCGTCGCCGAATCGTTTTTAATTGGCTGTGTCTTGTATGCGACGAGTTCTTCGATTTCTGCTCGCCTGCTCGATCGTGAACCAGATAAACATCAGGATGTGAATCGTTTCGTGCTGTCCTTACTCGTCTTCGAAGATTTGATGGCACCGATCCTACTGACGACGGCCCCGTTCGTTTTAGGGACTGAGGCGTTCTCGGTAGCAAAAATCAGCATCATCTTTCTCGGATTTGGCTTCTTCTTCATTGCTTTAATCATCATGACGTTGTTCATCCGAAGACGGAAACGTCTCGTCGATTCCCTCTACCGTCATCCTGATGCCGGCATCGGAATCATCGGGTTAATCTTGTTATTTTCCGGTGTCGGTATCTTATTCGGCTTGTCAGAAGTACTTGGCGCCTTTATCATCGGTATTCTGTTAACCGAACTGGATGAGACGCGTTATCTTAGACGACTAGTCACGCCGTTCCAAGACTTATTATTACCATTGTTCTTTATCACGTTCGGAATGTCATTCGAGTTGACTGACGGATTACCGATTGATCTATTTTTCTTCGCTCTTGTCATTTGGGGAGTCGCCTCTAAATTCTTAGTCGGTTACCTCGGCGGAAAATCGTTCGGTCTATCAAATTATCATGCGATCGAATCAGGATTCTGTCTTGGTCCACGTGGTGAATTTTCGATTCTCTTCATCACGCTCGCTAGTGGCGCATTCGTGACGTTGACCGGGATATACATTTTTGTTTCTGCTTTTCTTGGAATTTTACTATTCCGTATCTCTACAGGATTGACGAATCGCACACATGCGACCGCACGAAAAATCAAAAAGAAATTGAATTAAAAAGACGTCGGCGCATCGTGCGTTTCCGACGTCTTTCTTCTATATATGTTCTTCGATTCATCGTCCGACAAAAACAGGACGTTTTTTTTCGATGAAGGATTCAACAGCATGACGATGGTCTTCCGTTTTTCCAGCACGTGACTGATAGATGATTTCTTGAGCAAGCATTTCCTCCAAGTTATTTTCATAACTCGCTGCTTGCAGCTGTTTGATGTACCCGATCACTTTTGTCGGACGATCTGCCAGCTGACGAGCAAACGCTGTGACCTCTTCTACAAATTGCTCTGATTTGATACTTCGTGTCGCAAGATTGAGCGAAACGGCTTCGTCTGCTGATATCGTATCACCAAGTAACGCAAGCTCCGTTGCTTTTGCTGCACCAATTAGCCGAGGTAAGAAATACGGAGCTCCTGCATCCGGGACAAGACCGATATTGATGAATCCAAGCGACAATTTCGCTTCAGCATGGACGAGCCGGAAATCGCAGGCAAGCGTCAATGATAAACCGGCACCTGCCGCTACACCATTGATGGCAGCGATCGTCGGTTTCTTCGATTTAGCGAGTGCCCGAACGACAGGATGATAATACTGCTGTAGATATTCACCATGATCGAGCTCAGGCGAGACGGTTTTCAAATCTTGTCCTGCACAAAAACCACGTCCTTCACCAGTCAAGACGATGACACGTACTTCCTCATCCTGATTCGCTTCTTCTAGAGCGTCTGCCAACTCTTCTAATAAATTCGACGTTAATGCATTCAGTTGTTTGGGTCGAGCCAGCGTTAGCGTTGCGATTTGATCCTTGACGACATAATGCATTTCTCGTTTCATCGGATTCCCCTACCTTTTAAAAATGAATGATTGTTCATTATGATGTATTCGTGATATTTTATGAAAATCCTTTTAAATCTCTTTTTTTTCGATGAAAGACAAAAAACCCTCTTTCATTATGAAAATCGAAGGCGTATAGTTTCAAAAAGATAAAGAAACACTATTCGTTTTATGAAACAAAGGGGATTTATTTATGAAAACAGTCAAGCAACCAAGCTTATTCCACATTACGTGGCCATTATTCATCGAGATTGCATTGCATATGAGCCTCGGGATCATTGCAACGTTGATTTTAAGTTATTACTCGGATAGCGCTGCTGCGGCAGTCGGTGTATCCAATCAAATTTTGAATATCTTCATTATTCTCTTTAACATCACCTCGGTCGGTGCAACGATCATCATTGGTCAGTACCTCGGTGCAAGAAAGACGCAAAACGCTCGTCAAACGGCTCGTTCTGCTTTTGCGATTAACTTGTATACCGGTCTCATCGTTTCTCTGACCGTCGTGTTGTTCGGAAGACAACTCCTTGGATTTTTCTCGTTAGAAGGAGAGACGCTCGTCTATGGCGAAACGTTCATTAAGATCGTTGGTCTATTCCTTTTCTTAGAAGCTATCTCATTGACACTGGGTGCGATTCTCCGGAGTCATGGATTCACTAAAAATGCTATGTATGTCACGCTACTGATGAATTTCGTTAGTGCTTTTGGTAACGTCATCGCTGTTCTTGGACTCTTCGGCATTCCCGTTCTCGGTGTTGCTGGTGTCGCTTGGTCGATCGTCATCGCCCGGACAATCGCTGTCCTGGTCTTGTTCTTTGTCGTTTACCGCAAACTTTCTTTACGTTTTACAGTAAAAGACTTGATTCATTTCAATCGTGAGGATGTGAAACGAATCATGAACATCGGAATCCCATCTGCTGGTGAAGGGATCTCGTATCAATTCTCACAACTCATCATCACAGGATTTATCGCAACAATTGGTGAAGCAGCGTTGTCTGCTCGTGTTTATGTATCAAACATCACAATGCTTTGTTTCCTATTTACACTTGCAATCGCGCAAGGAACGCAATTACTCGTCGCACGCCAAGTTGGTGCTCAACAATTTGAACAAGCATATGGACGGGCTGTGAAAACATTGAAGATCGCTGTTTTCGCAAGCTTCATCTCAGCTGTAGCACTTGCTTCATTCGGTTCATCGATTCTATCAGCGTTCACATCGAGCCCTGAAATCATTGCAATCGGTATCCCACTACTCTGGGCAAGCGTCATTCTTGAACCAGGTCGCGCGATGAACATCGTGCTTATGGGAACTCTTAAATCGGCTGGAGATGTTCGTTTCCCTGTCGCCATCGGTATTCTATCAATGTGGGGAATCGCGGTCGTCCTCAGTTATACACTTGGTCTTGGTTTCGGTCTCGGTTTACTTGGAATCTGGATTGCCTTCTCTGCTGACGAATGGTTCCGTGGCATTTTCGCCATGAAACGTTGGCATGGACGGAAATGGGTCCAATACTCACTCGTCAAAGGAGAAACACATGAGCAAAACGAACGTCGAGAGGCTTCTGAAGCAGTCTAAGATTGACTTCGAATCCCTCACTTATCCTGTTGATCTTGATGATTTATCTGCTGAAGCCGTCGCTAGAAAGATTAATTACCCCCTTTCGACCATTTTTAAAACCCTTGTTTTGAAAATGGTCGAAAATAAATATGTCTTCGTCGTCATTTCGGGGGAAGAAGAACTCTCTCTAAAGGCAGCGGCTAAAGCATTGCATTCGAAAAAAGTCGCGCTTGTTCCGATGAAGGAGTTAGAAGGCCTGACTGGCTATATTCGAGGTGGTGTCTCTGCCATCGGTGCTAAGAAGAATTTTCCGGTTCTTTTATCGGATCGTGCTATCCATGAACCATTCATCATCATATCCGCTGGAAAACGTGGACATCAAGTTCGATTGAATCCTCATGATTTTTTATCTTTCACTCAGGGGATTCTCTTTACGAACGGCTGAATTCCATCTCCTAATTATGGTATGATGAGTAGTATCGATGAAGTGGCAGGAGGAATCATTTTGTGGAAAGATCGTGTTCGTAATTCAATACCCAACCTATTTACGTTCGGAAATCTGTATTGTGGTTTTTTAGCCATCGTCATGGCAGCAAAAGGTGATTTTCAAAATGCCACCTTACTAATCGTCATCGCGATGATGCTTGATAGTCTGGACGGACGTCTTGCTCGGATGCTTGGTGTAGCAGGCGACTTCGGAAAAGAACTGGACTCATTAGCAGATATCGTGACATTCGGTGTCGCACCTGCAATGATGGCCTACTATACGTATTTCTATGAATTCGGAGAAGTTGGTTTACTAATCTCTGCTCTGTTCCCGTTGTTCGGCGCATTCCGTCTTGCCCGGTTTAATTTATCGGCAACGAATGTGGCATCTGCTTATTTTTCAGGTGTACCGATTACAGCGGCAGGTGGTATTTTGGCCGTCGTCACGTTATTTAGCGGACGAATGAACGACTTGATGGTCCCACTCGTCTTTACAGGTCTTGCCTTCTTGATGGTCAGTCGTGTCAAGATTCCAAGTTTTAAAGACATTCCCGTTCCGCGCCATACGTTCGTCATCACCTTTACGTTGCTGTACGTGACGTATGTCATGATTGCCCGTAGCAATGAGTGGTCGACGTTTTGGTTCGTTGCTGTTCCGTTGTATATCGCGTTTCTCCTTTTCTCGTTTATCAAAAAGAAGAAGCAAAAACAACATTCAAACGGATGATGATAGGAAGTGGTTCGGTTTCTCTTACGAGAAGCCGGACCACTTTTTTTACAAGACCGCTTCTCCCTCGCTCGTTTTCAAGATATATGGGTATACTTATGACAGAAGCTATTTTGGAAATGGAGGAATGTCACGCATGGAGCAGTTTCATAAACGTCTTTGGATTTTCTTTTCGATTTGGTTCACCATCGGCTTGATCTTAGTCGGTTTTTCGTTACTTCCCCCTTGGCTCGAGTGGGCCAATGCCGTCTTTTTATTCGCTTCCGGCTTATACGCAGCTCTCTATTTTTGGCATGTCTTACCGAAGGGGCGTCTTGTCATCCCCTTCATCTTCTTTGGTTCGATCATCATTGAGTCGATTGGGGTCCATACCGGTTGGCCGTTTGGAACATATCGTTACGAGTCGGATTTCGGTGTCCAATTATTAGGTGTGCCGATTACGATCGGGGCTGCATGGCTATCGGTCATGGGGGCAAGTCTCGCTTTCTCCCGTTTGTTCTCGTTTCGCTATAGTACATTGATTCTCGTTCCATTGTTTGCCGTCTGGCTCGATTTAGCGATTGATCCAGTTGCTGCTAACGTGAAGTCGTATTGGCTTTGGCAAGACGGTGGCTGGTATTACGATATTCCGACACAGAATTTCTTCGGGTGGTATGGAACAGCGCTCGTCTTTTCCTTTTTCATCAATCGCTATCAAGTCAAGGCGACGGATGCTGCACTCGAACAAAACAATCAGTATCTCTTTTTGATGTTGCATACTTTATTCGGTGTAACAGCAGGAGTTGCTGGTCTCTATGGTGTCACTTTGGTCAGCTTAAGTGCATTCATCGTCTATTTCATTGTGAAACGAGGGGTTATCGTTGAAAGAAGCAAACAAAAGCAAATTAGCTGAATCCGTATTTCATACGTATGTCGATCATGCTTTGATCCGACGTCATTTCCACCGTGTCTTATATCGAGCAGACGATCTACCTGTCCCTGGTCTCATGCTTGCTACACACAGTTCTTGGTGGGACGGTATGATTCTTTTTCATTTGGATCAGACCTGTTTCCATCACGACCCCTATGTCATGATTGATCAAGCAGGGCTTGCTCGTTTCCCGTTCTTCTCCCGTCTCGGAGCTTTCTCTGTTGACCGGACATCATTCGCTGATATCAAGACAAGCCTTCATTATGCAAAAGAACGACTTCAAAATGGCAGCAGCGTTTGGATGTTTCCTCAAGGCGAGGAACGTCATCAAGAGGACCGTCCGCTTCGCTTAGCAAGTGGTGCCACACATTTGACGCGTCATACGGATCACGTGTCTCTCGTCGCCTTTTATTATTCATATGGTCATGAACAGCAACCGGACGTCTATATCCGGACGCGTCGCTTTCATCCATTACCTGACGAACGATCAAGTGCTCAGGCAAAACGACTGACAGCAGAACTAACTGCCTTATACGACGACATTCGAGCAGATGCCATTGCTGAACATGTTGATTTGTATCGCTGTATCTCTACCCGAAGGGAACCACTTCCTGCACGAACGGAGCGCTGGTTACGGGCCCTTCGGTCATGAGTTGGTTCTTTCTCTTCTTCGCTCTAGCTGTCTGTCTCTATACATGGATCAATTTAGCTTTTCTACCACGATTAACGGCTCCCGTTCAACCAGATAGTCTAGCAATCTGCATCCCGTTACGGAATGAGGAGCGTAATGTACGAAAATTATTAGACGCATTAGAACCTGCTCTGACACCAGGGATGCACGTTTACTTATATGAAGACCGCTCGACCGATCGGACACGTGAGTTATTGCTCGATCGAATCGGTCAAGACGACCGTTTTACAGTGATTGATGGTCTTCCCTTACCAGCTGGCTGGGCAGGAAAGGTCCATGCGTGTCATCAACTCGCGAAACGAACGACAGAGGACTATCTGTTATTTCTCGATGCTGATGTGACACTGACACCGGATGCGATTTGTCGCTTATACGGAACGTTACGAACAGAACGAGCTGTTTTCCTTTCCGGTTTCCCGTCCTTTCCTGTACCGACGTTTCTCGGGAAGTGTTTGATTCCGATGCAACATGTTCTTATCGCGCAGCATCTTCCGATTCCGTTTCGCAAGGTGAAACATCCAGCGTTTGCTGCAGCCAACGGCATGGTCGTTCTCGTCGAACGACACGCGTATGACCAAGTCGGTGGACATGAAAGCATCCAATCGGCTCTCGTTGATGATTTAGAACTTTGTCGTACATTTAAACGACACGGGTTGACGACGACGCTCGTCGAAGTGGCTCCGGCAGTCTCTTGTGATATGTACGCCACGAACGACGAAGTCTGGCAAGGTTTTCTAAAGAATGTCTTTCGTGGGATGAACGATTCTTATGTCGTCGGATCATACTTTCTACTCTTTTACTTGGTTCAAGCAAGTGTCTTACCTTATCTCATCCTCCACCCATCCTGGCAGATGGGTGGCGCACTGATTCTTCTTTATTTAGCACGATTCCGGATCGATCGTGCGGCACGAATCCGACATGTTTGGTGGCTCCATCCACTGGCGGTATTCCTTTATGTCATATTGCTAGCAACTGCAATGATTCGAAGCTTTAGGAAACGGGAAATCACATGGAAGGGTAGGACCTATTCATAAGGAGGAATCAGTATCATGAAACATATAGCTGTCATCGGAGCCGGTCTTGGTGGACTAAGCGCTGCCATCTCATTAGCAGCAAAAGGATTTCGCGTCACGGTCATCGAGCGTAATACACATATCGGTGGCAAAATGATGCCAATCGTCACAGAAGGACATCGCTTCGATTTTGGTCCGAACACGATCACGATGCCGGAAGTTTTTCAGTCTGTCATTCTTGAATCCGGTGCGGATCCCGATGAGTACTTTACATTCACGAAACTTGAACGTCATACGGTCAATCATTTTTCCGACGGAAGAACATTAACATTTTCGTCTGGACGCGAAGCGATGCGGACAGAAGTAGATCGTTTCACGAACGGTCAGTTGGCGAAGAACGATATTACAGGTTACCAAGAAGAAGTGGCGAAGTTGCATACGATCGCAAAACAACAATTCTTTACGAACATTGATTCATTCATCCGCCCCTCCCTCTGGCGAGACATGTTGAAAGTGCATCCTTTCCAAAACCTTCATGGGTTGCATAAGCACTACTTTAAGGATAAAGGGTTGATTCAGGCACTCGATCGTTATGCGACGTATATCGGGAGTAGTCCGTATCAAACACCCGCTACCTTCAGTTTAATCGCTCATTTAGAACTAAATGACGGTGTCTACTTCACAAATGGCGGTAATACAGCAATCGCAGAAGGGTTCGCCCGACGTGCAAAAGAACTAGGTGTCGTCTTCCGTCTTGGCGATGAAGTGACACAAATCGAAGTCGTCGATGGACAAGCAACGGAAATTGAATTGAATCACTTGGAATATCTACCGGTTGACTTCGTCGTCATGAACGGTGATTTGTTGACACAATATCCACGTCTGATCTCAGAAACGGCACGACCTGATTTTAAAAACCCAACACCTGCTCAAGTCGAACCGTCGATTTCTGCCTATGTCCGATGTATCGGTCTCTCACGTCGGATCGAAGGGCTGGCTCATCATAACGTCTTCTTCTCTTCGGATTACGAAGCGGAGTTCAAGGCACTCTTTGATGAAAAACGGTACGCTGAGGAGCCGACGATCTATATCTCGAATTCTTCCGTCACAGCACCAGAAATGGGACAAGCGGGTGATAACTTATTCGTGCTCGTCAATGCACCTGCAACGGATACTGGACATGCGATTGATTTTGATACGTATGATCAACTGATCAATCAACGATTGCAGTCCTTTGGGATTGATATTTCGTCCGATGTCGTCTTCGAACAACGCGTCACGCCACAGGATATCGAACAAACCTTCTTTGCCTATCACGGTTCATTGTATGGCTTGTCATCCAATGGTATCCGGTCGTCTTTCCTCCGTCCGAGCAACCGTTCAAAGAATGTTCACAATTTGTTTTTTGCCGGTGGATCAACGCATCCTGGTGGTGGTAGTCCAATGGTGACGCTTTCAGGAAAACTAGCAAGTGAACGAATCGTCTCTGCTGTCGCCGCTACCCTGTGAACGTTATGTGAATTGCATATCAATCACTTGTACGGACAACTAAGATTTGATACGATTACTTCGAGTTCAAGAGGTAGTGATTGACCCCACATCCTCAATCAAGCGCAAGGTGACTTCCCCGAGTCAAGAGCGTTGAAGAACTTACTTTTTCTAACCAGCGAAATCAAATGGGACCCACCCATTTCATCACGTGACTCATCGTGTGTCCATTCGCATGACTTACGACGTTCCCCCTTAGATCGTCTCATCCGTTTGGTCCACAGATAGCTCGATAAAGAAAAGACCATCCCCGTGGTCGAAACAGACCTATCTCGCAGTCCAGATGTTCGCTCTGGTGTAGAAGTATTCTGAGACTCCCCGGTCTCAGACCATAGAAAAAAGACCTTGGTCCCCGCCAAGGTCTTTTTTCTATGGTCATGTATTAAATCGTTGCAAGTAACTTCATTTTTTGCCAACGGCTGACGTACGCCCGTTTTGTAAAGACGTCGTAATGATTATCCCGCGCTGCATCGAGTATACCACGGTACAAGAAAGCAGCAGCCTTCAGAGCACGCCGACTCTCTCGTGGATACCGTTCAAACGATGGAATCGCTGCGTCATACAGATGCTCTGCTCGAAGTGCAACCTCTTCCCAGAGACCGATGAAGTCTCCTGAAGGACGACCAGCGAGTAACGACTCCGCTGTGACACCGTATGTCTCCATCCATGCATGGGGCAAGTAGATGCGGCCGCGTTTTGCATCTTCACCAACATCTCGTAAAATATTCGTTAATTGCATCGCGATTCCAAGATCAATAGCAGACTTACGGAGATCAGGCTGTTGCGGTGCAAGGATGGGCAACAGCATCAAACCGACCGTACTCGCTACGTAGTAGCTGTATTGCTCTGTCTCTTCAAGCGTCTGATAACGATTTTTCTCGATATCCCAACGCATCCCTTCCGCGAGCTCAAGGAATGGTGTCTCATCCATTTCATAACGTTCAAATACGTCTGCCAACGCAATCCATAACGGTTTATCTAATACTTCGCCATCACGGAATCGTTTGAATTCATTCAAGAAAGCTAGTAAACTCTCTTTCGGCGTATCCGACTCATCGACGGTATCATCGAGGAACCGGCAAAATGTATAGATGGCATAAACAGCTTGTCGATCTGCTTTTGGTAAGAGTGAAAAGGCTTTATAGAACGTCTTAGATCCGGACTGAATGACTTCCTCACATTTGATATACGCGTTCTGGATCGTCACTGAATTCATGTTTCCACCCCATCTCTTGTTCCATTCGGTTTACGAGTATCGTTGCGCCCATCATGACGACTGGTACTCCTCCACACGGATGCACCGATGCACCGACGGCATATAATCGATCGATATCCGGATACGGTTTTGCCTGTGTCTTTAAGGCAGCCGATTGGCGAATCGTCGGCGCAATCCCAAAACTACCTCCCTGATACAATCCAAAGGCCTGTGCATCATTCGGTGTACGAATCTTCATTTCTTGTATCTTTTCCCGGAATCCCGGATGATGATGCTCGATTTTTTCAAGTACGGTCTCAATGAAGTCTACATTTTCATAATCTTCTACACCATAACCACGCGGAGAAGGAATTAATGAGTAGACGACACTATCGTCTGTTCCTGTTAAACTACGGTCAATCCGACTCGGATGGAACAGATAGACTGCCGGATGTTCGGGTAATCGTCCTTTTTTAAAGATATTCGTCATGAGCGGTTCCAAGTCGTTTGGCATCAAAAAGCGATGCACCGGTAAATCGACTTTCCCTTTCATCTTGAAATACAGCAGTAGCGTACCGCCTGAAGGCGTATAGGTCTTAGGTTGTTTACCTTCTACAAGACGTTCCATCAATGGAAACTCTCCGTTTAATACGATTTGATCGAATGCTTCCTGGGTGCCATCTTGTAAGACGATTTCCTTCGCCTGTCCTTGGTCGACGACGATTCGTTCAACGGGTGCCTCGAAGACGAATCGGACACCACGTTCGACTAATGTGTCGTACATGCGTTCAGCAAGCGAAAAATAGCCACCTTTTACATACCAGACACCTTCTGCTTGTTCCCGGTACGGAATCAAACCGTAAATCGATGGTGTCGTATAAGGGTTTCCGCCGATATAAAATGTCGGGAAACTGTATGCCATGCGCAAATATTTACTCTTGAAGTATCGCTTCAAATGGTCATGTGCAGTCTCTAGAGCATGCATCTGTAATAATGGACGCATCATGTCTGGGTGCAACAACTCCGTCTTCCGACGATAACCACGTTCTAAAAATTTCGATACACTCGTCTCATAATCCTTTTCTTTTTGATGCATGAATTCATAAAATCCACGACCTTCACCGAATTGACGTTCGATCGCGATCGCTTGATCCACGACATCGGCTACTTTCGTGACGACGGTACCATCGTCGAAGTGAAGGTCATACAATGGATCGACCCGTTCAAGTTCTACTCCCGTCACGCCGGCTTCTGCCAACTGCTCTTTTAACTTGCCTGGCATCAGAACGATCGTCGGACCTTCATCGATGCGGCCACCCGATTTAAAATCGACGGATCGTAATCGACCACCGACATGCGCTTCTTTTTCAAAAATCGTAATCTCGACTCCAGGATGTCTTGCTGTCAGCAAAAGCGCTGCATGCAATGTACCGACACCGGCTCCTACGAATCCTATCTTCATGTCCGCACCCCTTCTTTTTTGAGCACGAGTTCTGCCGTGATACGAGCGGATTCGAAAATCGTCGGTAATCCGCTACCCGGATGTGTGCCACCTCCGACGAGATACAGATGATCGAGCTCTTCAAATTGATTATGCGGTCGGAAATACATCATCTGTGTCAACTGATGACCGAGATTGAACGTCGCGCCTTGATGGATCCCCATCGCTTCCCAGTCGTCTGGCGTGAACATCTCTTCGACTTCGATTGCCGCCTCAATCCCTTGATACGGTGAACGCGTTTCAAGAGCGTCCAGAACACGACGACGTAGTTTCGGTCCTTCGATCGACCAATCGAGTTCAGAGTAATTGTTCGGCACCGGCACTAGGACATACATAGCAGACTTGCCTTCAGGTGCTAGCGTTGGATCAATCACGGATGGATTTTGGACATAGAACGAAAAGTCATCCGATAATTCTAAAGTCTGCGTCATCTCGCGAACGTTTTTCTCATAATCCTCTGCAAAGTAAATCGTATGGTGTGGTGCATCGAACGTCCGGTTGACACCAAGATATAACATGAACGTCGAACACGAGAATTTTTTACGGTCAATTTTTGGTCGGGACCATTTTTTCAGAACCCCTTCCGGCACCAGATGATTCATCGCATGTGCGAAATCGGCACCGATGATGACTTCATCGAATAACTCATGTTGACCTGACTCGAGGATGACTCCTTCGACAGCTTTTCCGTTTAAGATCAATTGTTCGATGCCCGCACCTAACTGTACGGTTCCACCTAGCTCTTCGATCGCACGTTGCATTGCAAGCGGTACTTGATGCATTCCACCAATCGGATGATGGACACCGTAAGCATGTTCCATGTACGACAAGATCGAAAAACCACCTGGACATTCCCAAGCTGACATGCCTAAGTATTTCGCTTGGAATGTAAAAGAATACTTCAATTCTTCGCTCGTGAAGTAGTCGGATAAAACATCATAAAGCGATCGTCCGAGCGATAGGCGTGGAAGTGCCGTTAAGACACGCGGTGATAAGTAATCCGTCAGCCGATCGTGACGTGTCTGTAAGATTGGCATGAGTTTTCCAAGCTTAAGTGCTTGCTCTGCCATGAATCGATCGTACCCTTCTCCGTTTCCAGGAAATTGTCGCTCGATTGCCTCTTTCATCCGGTCCCGATCCGTCGTCATCGTAAACTGCTCTGTTCCGCCTTTGAAATAGAGTGTATACATCGGATCAAGTGCCTTTAAATCTAAATAATCTTCTAATCGTAAACCGGCTTCGTGAAAAACATTTTCTAAAATATGCGGCATATTAAGGAATGTTGGTCCTCGATCGAACGTATAGTCACCTAGCTTGACGGCAGAAGTTCGTCCACCGACTTGCGTTTGTTTTTCGTAAACGGTGACGTCTACTCCTTTTCCTGCTAATAACAAGGCACATGCAAGTCCCCCAGGTCCTGCTCCTATCACTGCTACGCGTCGCTTCACCCAAATCTCTCCTTTTTATCTCTCATCGTTTCAACTATTATACTAAGCACATAGTGAAATCAACAAATTTGAACTGTCTTCCAACTGTAAAAACGCCAGACTTCGCTTAGGAAGTGGCGTTTGCAGTGACGATATACCAGGCACCTTCTTTTAAGAATGGTGTGATCGAAATGTTTTCAAACCCAGCTTTCGTTAGATCTTCTTTCAATTCTTCCTTACTTGGTAATGGATACAGATTCTCATGCAACGTCATGAAGGCATTGAATGCTGCTGAGAAAGGTGCACCATGTGAACTGTCACGTAATGGTGTGACGAGAATGACTGTTCCATCATCCTTGACGAAACGACGAACTCCTTTTAATAGTGCAAGGCGTTCCGGTTGCGGGAAGTAATACAAAATATTATTCATCATGACACCGTCATATGTCTGTTTCACATCAAACGTTTTGATGTCTCCGACGACAAAATCAATCTCTCCGCTCGTATCTCGCCGTTTTGCTTCTGCGATGACGGATTCTTCAATATCAATTCCGGCGAGTCGTAAGTCAGGCAATGCCTCATGGATTTTACGGAGATATCCACCATAAGCGCAACCAATATCAAGGAGTGAGGTCAGATTACGACTGCGAATGATATGGCGTACTGCCGGGAAAGCCACCGTCTCAACGAGAGCTGAAGTTTCAGCCACGATGTCACCATGTTCCTCTCCATTAAAGGTCTTTTGTTGACCCTCTTCTAAAAATTGAGGATAAGAGAATAGTGCTGGCAAGTGCAGCTCCATCATTTCCGATAACATGAATCCGATACTCCGATCGTCTGATTGAGAGAGTTCCGGAAGAACATGGCGAGTCGCTGTATAGCGTAAATCTTTTTTCTTCAAGTGACCGACTGCGACGCCGACTTCGAACCAGCGGGATAACGCTTCCTGTGTCAGCGGACGCTGCATTCGTAGTTGTGCCTCTGCTTGTGTTGCTCCTGTTTGAAGAGCATCGAATAATCCATATTTATAACCGATATATCCATGCCAAAGTGGTAACACCGGTTCTGCGCGTTTCATCCATTTTCGTGCCCGGAAAACTTTCGTCCATTCCTTCAACTGTGCCACAAGCGTTCCCCTCTCTACTGTGTAATACATCCCTTTTCCCAAATAACAACCACTTGTAAACAAAAATTACTAACGAACATGACAAAAAGAGTCCTTTTCAACCTATGAGGTCGAAAAGGACTCTTTGATCCCGCATGAACTTAGAAGAATTTCATACCGTATGGAAGTGAATAACCTAGGAATATTGTCACAAGGACAAGCACGATGAATCCGATGACGAAACCGGAATAGGCTTTGCCCTTTTTGACACGAACAAGTGTCAACTCTCCGAAGATGAGCGACAATAAGCCAAGTGTAATCTTCGCATGGTAGAGTGGGTCTGGATTTTCAGACATCCCCATAATTTTGATGTACAGATAAAGACCTGTCGCGAACGTCAATAAGAGCAACAGACGGAACGCCATATGAATCCCTTTTGCAGCTTTTTTGTTGTTCTTGTACATCGAAAAAGCGACGAAGAACGTAACCAATAAAAGTACCCAAAGTAAGACGTGTGTGTGAACGAATGCTGTGATTGGCATTTCATTTCCTCCTTTCTTTTCCTATTTCATCGTATCTGATTTCAGGACGAACACCTAGTGTTATTTTGTTGATATATGGTTTTTTCAGGAGATTGTCACATGTGTAGACTGGACAAGTGGAAATTTGACGGTGAAAAGACTACCTTCTTTCACGACTGACTCGACATGAATTTCTCCACCATGACCCGTGACGATTTCCTTACAGATAGCTAGTCCTAGACCAGTCCCACCAATTTTTCGACTATCCGAGTTATCGACGCGATAGAACTTTTCGAATAGACGACTCAGCGATTGTTCTGGAATCCCGATTCCCTCATCTCGAACTTGAAGAATGACTTGATCAAGTGATGTCGTGAGTACGACATCGATCGCACCACCAGATGGTGAATATTTCACCGCATTATTCAATAAATTATTGAGCAACTGTCTGATTTTTTCTTCGTCTGCTTCAATGACAGGCAACTGATTTCCCTCGTGACGGAACGTAATCCGATGAGCCTGTGTCGAAGCCGCATAAAATTGTGTCGTTTCTTCAGCAATCGTATAGATGTTCACGGATGCTTTTTTATACGATTGTGTGCCCGACTCCATGCGCTGGACATCTAAGAAATCATTGACGAGATTTGCAAGACGTTCCGTTTCGGAATGGATCGTCCGCAAATATCGATCTTGGCGCGACTCTTCGATGTCTCGGTTGAGCATGAGTTCTGTAAATCCGTAAATCGAAGAGAGTGGCGTCCGAAGTTCATGAGAGACGGTTGAAACGAGTTCTGATTTCAAACGATCCATTTCAGTCTCTTTCGTTACATCACGCATGACGAGCATCGTTCCTTTATGTACGTGATGGATATGGATCACCTCGACATAAAATTGAATGAATACTGTTTCGTTTCGAATCGAGAACTGTAAACTATCGGTCGGTAATTCTCCACGCAGAACTGCATCAACATAACGGCTAAAGACCTCTGGTTCGTCGACGACGGATCGAATGACTTCTAAGCACGTTTGCAATGTCTCCTGTTCAGTCTGAACACCATAACGTAACTCCGGGAATAAATCGTATAATGGTCGATTGACGAAGACCTCTTCTTTGCCCGGTTCAAGATAGATGACGGCCTCTCGAATCGAGTCAAGAATCCGCTCCGTCTTCGTTTTCTCTTTCGTCATCTCGTCAAACAGCCGCATCCGTAAAAGCGATAGCGATAATTGGCGGGAGAAGGACATGACATCACGCATCTGTTCGTTCGTAAACTGATCGCGGTAACGGACAAGGTAGATATACGCAATGATATCGTCTGCAGTGGGGTCGAGAATCGGCACAGCTGTTTCGTACATATAGTACGGATATGGCAATGGATGATTGCTTGCGACTTGTTTAGAAGAATGAACAGGTGACTTCAGTGACTCGGCTCGTTTTAAGAGAGACGCATCGTTTTGAAGCAGCTGTTCTGCCAATTCATCCGTCATTCCATACGTAACGACAGAGTAACTATCTTCTTCATCAACAAATACTAATGCACCAATCTCAGAATCCGTGATCGTGACGAGCTTCTCAATGATTTCCGGATAAGCAGTCAACGACTCACGCGCCGCGAGCGTTTCTGTCAAATCATTCCGATACTGCAGATGTTGCTCATTCCGCATCGTCAGCTCTAATGCTTCTTCGAGTTCTTCTTGCTGTGCTTGCAATTCTTCCTGCTGTGCTTGCAATTCTTCCTGTTGCGCTTGTAATTCTTCATTTTTCGCTAATAAATGCTGCTTGTTCTCGGAAATCGAACTTGCCATCTGATTGAAGGATAACGCCAGAATTCCGATTTCATCTTTACGATTCGGTACTTTGACGCTCGAAACATCTTCACCGTTCGCAAGCCGTTGACTGTTCTTGACGAGAGATAATAATTCCATCGTGATGCGGCGGATAAACGGATAAATAAAGAAAATCAAGACGGCAAGTAAGACGACGATATTCGCTAACCAAATCAGCTGTGTCGTCCGGATTTCCCGTTCCAACTGATCGCTCGTCCGTTGTGCCCAATCCTCTAAAAATTCACGATAACCGCCGAGTGCTAGCTCGCTCTTATTGATTTCCGAGAGTACATCAATGTTTCCTTGAGCATCTAATTGAATCTTACCTTCAGCTAATAATTGCTGACCAAGTGGCAGTTCAGCAAGTGTTGTTCCTTTTAAGAAGGATTCCGTGACATCCCCGGACTCTTTCGCTTGGACATACGATTGAATAAGCGGCAAGATGGCATCGAAATAATAACCATACAATTCTCTCGAGGACTGGGCGAATGCCTTTCCTTGATCATAAATCGCATTTTTTTCGAACCATTCTGTCTGCTGATCAATCTTATCTTGTTGAGCCATGACTTGATTGTATAGATCATCATTCCCCATCAAGGCATAACCGCGCATGTTGAACTGGACATCCTGCCATTCTTCCCATAAAGCACCCGCACGTGCACTCCGGTCACGGATATCTTCTAATTTCGCCCGAGTCGCTTGCAGTTTCGTATCGGTATAGTTGTAGACGATCAATGATGAAATCATCAATGTAGCTAATACGACATAAAAGGAGGCCATGAGTTGGCGCCCGATTTTTCGATTAATCCACTTGGTGATCACTCAGTATTCCTCCCACGACATCAATCAGTTCTAACGGACTAAAGGGCTTCGAAAAGAAGTAATTCGCTCCGATTTCTTCCGCTCGTTCGCGGTCTGATTGTTGACTTTTAGCCGTCAACATCATGATTTTTAAATGTTGCTTATCTGGATGTTGTCGGACTTTCTCGATGACTTCAATCCCTGTCATTCCAGGCATCATGTAATCGAGTAAAACGAGATCATACTCAGCGTTCATGATTTTTTGATACGCTTCGTCACCGTCCGTCGCTTCATCGATCGTATATCCTTCATCTTCTAGTGTATCGAGTACTAACATTCGTAAGACATCTTCGTCTTCTGCTAATAAAATACGTGCCATCTATCAAAACCTCCCAAAATTATCCATCACCAAAGTAACATATCTTCTTTATTTTACACAGTTCTTTCATAATAAGAAACGGAAATTACTTTAGAAACTGATTTTGTCTCCTTATTCCTCATCCCTCTTTCGACCCATACTAAAACCTCCCTCATCTCTACCTGAAGTAGGAGGACGAGGAAGGTCTCGATCGTATCAACATTAAATTAAACTAAATCAATCGTTTCTTCTAAAGCAAACGCATAGATGACCTTACGTGAAATTTGAATATGAAGAATCGCTTCTAACGCTTCTTGATACAGATTCAACTGAGTTGCGTACCGATCCCGTAACACATCAGCAGCTGTCTGTCCGACTTCCGTCGTAACGATTTGATCCGATTTATAATCGAGCAAGATATAGAACTCTCCATCCTGAATCAAACAGTCGACGATTCCTTGCATGACTGCGTCATCCACTGGACCTGTCCAGTCTTTCCGGAAACGCGATGCCCCGATCTTATATGTGAACGGCAACTCTCGATAGACGTGGTTCGTCCGTAATCGTTCGCTGAACAGTTGTCCGATTTCAGAGTCGAGGAACCCTTGTAACTGA
This sequence comes from Exiguobacterium abrahamii, assembly GCF_015645365.1. NCBI lineage: Bacteria > Bacillati > Bacillota > Bacilli > Caryophanales > Exiguobacterium > Exiguobacterium abrahamii. The sequence continues at coordinate 72,095 of NZ_JADOYC010000002.1, read as the reverse complement.
GCTGCCGCTTCTCGCATCGTCGTCGCTTCAATCGGCGTAATGCGTTCCGTTGCTTCCCACTGATCAATTTGTTGCGAAATCGATTCGTCCGGTTCATACAATTGCATCGCTAAGTGTAGGACCGTTCCTCGTTCCGCCCCACTTAAAACAGGTCCGAGGAATTGAGGCGTACGGTAATAGGTCGTCTGGCGATATGTCGTTTCGAATGCTGCACGTTCGAGCTGTTCCGCCCGCTTCAGTTCCGTGACGGTCTGTTTTGCTGCCGTCTCTGTCGCAAGCGCATGCGGATACTGATACGAAAATGCCGCTTCGACAATTTCTTTGACTTGCGAATTAATCGGCACATCGATTTTTTCAAGCTTCTGGACGTGTTCGAGTTGCTCCACGAGTGTTGAGATTTCTTGATACGGTGCTAACTCCTCTAACGACATCACACGAATCGACCAATCCGTCTCATCCGGACGTAGTAAACTACTGCGTAAGACTGCCGGAACGACCCATTCCGCATAACTCTTCGCTTGGCGCCGATCATTTTCAGGTAGTAAGACTTCATCTGGTGGCGTCATCTGCCAGGTCGCCATTTGATCCTCTAAATCCTTGACTGTCCCGACGAGAATCAGCTTTTCCTTCGCTCGAGTCATCGCAACATACAAGACGCGCATCTCTTCTGCCTTCATCTCTCGATCCATTTCCCGGCGGATGACTTCTTTTAAGAGTGTCCCAGATCGCAAACGACGAATCGGATCAATCGCATCTAGGGCAATACCATACGTCTTATGCAACTGAATCGCCTGCATTTGATCCTGTTTGTTGAATTGCTTCGTCAATTGGCTGACGATCGTCACGGGGAACTCGAGTCCCTTTGATTGGTGGATCGTCATGATGCGAACGACGTCCTCGTCTTCTCCAAGCGAACGGGCTTCTGCGAAGTCTTCTCCTCGTTCAATTAATCGATTGATTAGACGAAGGAAACGATAGAGACCACGATAACCGGACGTCTCATATTGCTTCGCTCGCTCATATAAAGCGTTCAAGTTGGCTTGACGACTTTTGCCTCCGGCGAGACAGCCGACGTACTCAAAATAGCCGGTCTGATCAAAGAGCGATCGAATGAAGGCAGGTAAGGCACTCCCACGTGCTTCAGTTCGCCATGATTGAATCTGACGGATGATTTCGTCCATTCGAATTCCGAGTGGTGATTCCTCTGCCGCCATCGCGAGCGCTGCCTCATAAAAGCTTCCTTCTTTTTGTTTTGCTCGAATCCGTCCTAAATCTCGATCCGCCACCCCAAAAATCGGCGATCGTAACACACTCGCGAATGGAATGTCTTGAAGGGGATTATCAATCGTCTTGAGCAATGCCATCATGATTTGAATTTCCGTCGCTTGGAAGTACCCGCCCGTCGTATCCGCATAGACCGGAATCTCATACTGTTCGAGCACTTCGACAAGCGCTTGGACACGCTTACCACGCGACCGTGCTAAGACGACGATGTCGCGGTATTCACAGGTCCGGAATCGGTTGGCTTTCGCATCATAGATTAGATGTGGATGCTTCGAATCAACGAGTTCTAAAATTCGCGTTGCAATCGCTCGTGCTTCAACCTCTTCCTTTTCACTATCAAGTGGATCAATCAAAAGTAATTCAGGTGCCACTTGCTCCGATTCGAGATAACTCAGATTCCCGAGTCGAAGGTGCGCGGCTTCATCGTAATCAATCTCCCCGACCGTCTCATCCATTACTTGGCGGAAAATTTGATTCGTTCCATCCAGCACTTCAAGACGACTCCGGAAGTTTTTTGTTAAATCGATCCGAGTACCGACATCGGTCTGTTGGAATCGTTTGAATTTCTCAAGGAACAATCCTGGCTCTGCATGACGAAATTTATAGATGGATTGTTTGACATCACCGACCATGAAGAGATTTCCTGTCGCCTCATCCGTTTTCGAGACCAATTGGATGATACGTTCCTGAACCTCGTTCGTATCTTGATATTCGTCGACGAGTACTTCAACGAAGCGTTCCTTCAGAAGTTTTGCCACGTCTGACGGTTGTCCTTCGTCCGTCAAGATCTCTAATGCAAAATGTTCAAGATCCGAAAAATCGACGATACCCCGTTGTTGTTTCGCTTCGAGATAATCGCTTGCAAATTGACGTACGAGTGTCACGATCGTCTCGACGTGTCGCAACTGCGACCGCAAGTCCTCCAAGTAATCGACACCAGTCTTTTGGACGAACAGCTCTTTCATTTTCTTGAACTCCGCTACGAGTCGCGTCCGCTCTGCTTGAAACGATTTGATTCCTTCATCCCCGCGTGGACTCTTCCAGCGACCGAACTCTACTGCTTGAAAAGCAAGCGCAACCATCGACCAGTGGCGTGCTGACGTTTCGAGCGAGGTAAAAGGAGCAATGTCCTGACGCATCATCTGTCCCATTTCCGTATAACCAGCCTGCTCCAGCTCAAAAGCAAGTTCTCGGTAACGTCCCAATAAATTCGAGAGACTTTCCCACTCTAATTCGACTAGTCGTTGCATGAGTGGAGAATCATCCGGGTCAATCGGCTGATCGTACTGACTGATTAAATGTGCATAAAAAGCTTCCGGATCCGGTAAGGAACGGGAAAACCGATAGAGATTCGAAATCAGTGTCAACATCGCTTGATCATCCCGATCTGACGTATAACTATCAATCAAATCATAAAATCCCGGGTCCTCAGAAGCATAAAAGGACTCAAAGACCGCTTCTAAGACATCGTCTTGCAATAACAGTAATTCAGATTCATCGGCAATTCGAAACGCAGGATCTAGACCAATCCGGTAATAATTCTCACGCAGAATCGACAAACAGAACGAATGAATCGTCGTAATTTGTGCCCGGTTCATTAATTGACGCTGTTTTTTCAAATACAAATCATCCGGTGCCTCTTTGATGCGCTGGTCCATGACCTCAATGACCCGCGTCTTCATCTCACGTGCTGCCGCATTCGTAAAGGTAGCGACGAGAATCCGATCAGCCGACAACTCATCTTCAGGATCAATCAATCGTTGCGTCAGCCGTTCAACGAGGACCGCTGTCTTCCCTGATCCCGCTGCCGCTGAGACGAGGATATGTCCACCTCTAGCTGAAATGGCTTGTTGTTGTTCTTCCGTCCAACGCACGCTCATTCTTCTTCCTCCTTCAACCGTTCCAGTACTTCTTTTTCAGACATCGGTTTTAATGGGCGATACTGATTCCCAAGCGATTCATCGAACTGACAGACTGAACGATACTCACAAAAACTACACGGTGTCCGTTCCTGATAATCGAATGGATTGATGGCGATATCCCCATCATAGATATCTTGACTGCTGTCTTTTAATGCCTCCCATGCATGATCCATCAGTGCTGATAAGTCTTCCTCTTGTACGACACCTTTCGTCTGCGTCTTATGCAGTCCGTTTTTCGTGAATGTCACTTTAACGAGTGGTGATTTTTTTCGTTCATCGTACGCAATATGATCCATCGCTCGTAGTACCTCGTCATTCTCGAGAATGACGCCTTGCATTTGATAGGACTCGAGTAACAGTTGATTACGCTTTTCTTCGTCAGCCGATAAATCGCCCCGTAACATCGGATTTTTGACGTGGAAATATAGCGCACCAGCTGGTTTTGCCTGCTGTTGATAGAGCAGCTCCGACTGTTCTACGACCGTCTTCAAATATAACAACATCTGAATGGCAAGCCCATAATAGATTTCCGCAAAATCAAGTCCTCGAGCACTTGATTTGTAATCAATGATGCGAACGTATAGCTGATCACCGATCGTCGCCTGATCAATCCGGTCGATGCGACCCGTGAATTCAATTTCTGTTCCGTCTGGTAACGTAAAGCGTAATGGTGGGAACGTCGCGTTACCAAAACTGATTTCAAATAAGTCGGGTTCAAAATCTGTTCGTTTTGCTTGTTCCACAAGCATTTTAGCTGTTTGTTCGACGACATCCGTCAATTTTTTCTTGATATACCCGAAGCGACTCGAACTCATCAAGATCGCATTCTGAATTTCCGGTGTCACCTTTTCGACAGCTTCCTTCGCAAGTGTCCCGCACGTCTCGCCGTCGATCTCTCGCCAGTGTCGTCCAGAAGCTTTAATACTGAGCGACAGATCATTTAATGCGCCGTGGAACAGATTCCCGATGTCCGGTGCTTCAAATTTATACAGCTTTCGCTCGCGTAAACGAAGTCCGTATCGAGCAAAATGCTTATACGAGCAGGCGTTATAGGTCTCAAAACGCGAAACGCTCGCTTGCAGTGAATCACCATATAAACGATGCGCCAACCCTTCCGGCAAGGCTTCCGCTTGATTTTGATAGAACAAGGCACTCGAGAATAACCCCATCCGTTCACGTCCCTGTCCGTTTTCGAGAAGCGTATTGTACACTTCGAACCAAATCGGCTGAATCGGATAACGTCGTTGAAGACGCCGGAGTTCAATCGCCGTCGCTGCTGCCGCGCGATCTGGACTCGTTACGAAATCAAGTTGTTCTTGCGGTGCGTGTTCCCCAGCTTCCGCAAAGTGTGTCTTAATCGGACGATCGAGCAACAATTGTCGCTTTAATTGTTTGGTGATCGCTGCCGGCTGAAGCGCCTTTCCTTCTTCATCGACAAGTGCGTAACTGACATACAAGGCTTCACTTGGAGCCATCATCCCTTGATACAGATAAAACAGCTCATCATCAAACACATCAAGAGACGCTTTTCCAACCGGAATACCATGTTCATGTAAAAAGTCATGATCATTTTCGGACAGTAACTTTGATTGATCTTGAACGAACGGAATCAGACCATCATTTGCTCCCAGTAAAAAGACGACTTTTACTCGTTGTAATCGTCCACGGACATAGTCCGTCGCGATGACTTGATCGAGCGATGGCGGAACAAGTGCAAAACGAAGGCTCTCAAGTCCTGTCTCGACCATCTGAACGAACAAATCCGTTGATAAAGTATGCTCAGGTGCAGCAGCTTCTAGCTGCTCGAATAGATGAAGTATCGCTTCATATACTTGATCATGCTCGCGCGCAACAAGTAATTGATCCTGCTCTAGTGCTTGCTTACGCCATTCCATTAAACGTTCTGCAATTTTTTGTTCTTCAAGGAATTGATAAAGACCTTTCGTATACGCGCTCATCGTCTTCGCCTGTTTCAGCCGACGGTGCAACGGTTCAATCAAGTCGACGACGAAGCTTCGTAAATGGTTCAGTTCTTCTTCTTGCGCAAGCTCCTCTTCCGTTAAGCGAACTTCTTCTGCTAGGCGCCGCTTTAATTGCCACGGTTGTTGCCACATCGACCCTTTGATGCCGCGTTCGAGCACGAAGGTCTCAAAACGATCGAGCGCTAGACGCGCATCTTCTGCGGGAATCGGCAAGAGCTCTGTCTTCAGTAAACGAAAGACCGTTTCTTCCCGATAACCCGACGTCACGATGTCTAAAGCAGATTGAATCAAGTCAACGAGTGGATGATGAACCATCGACTCACGTTGATCCAAGAAATATGGAACATCATACATGTGGAAGGCTCGTTCCAAGTGATCCGCATACGGCTCAAGATGTCGCACGACGAATGCCATCTCATGAAACCGATACCCTTTTTGTCGAACGAGTTGAATCGCTTTCCGCACGGCTGATTCTGCTTCAACTTGACGGTTAACTGCAGCTGTCATCTGAAAGCCCTCAATGTCATGATCGACAGAAGGATATCCCGGCTTCAACAAGGCCTGCTCCAAATGTCGTAGCCCTTCTGATTGAAACTTGATTGGTTGATCATACAAAATTTCTTCGTATGGAATCGACAGTTCCTGCATCTGACCGATCAATTGCATGTAGCACCGCTGAGACACACCAAAAGAAGTTTGTTTCGCATAAGGATCCGTTGCATCCATCGTAAAACTAATATGCATTTCAGCCACTTGTTGCATCAAGGCGAGTAAAACTTGTTGTTCCTGGAGCGAAAATTCATAAAATCCGTCGACGATGATCGTCGCTTGATCCAGTCGCGCTTTTGGAAGTAACTCGAGCAACGTCGTATAGTAATCGTCTGCATGGAGTGCTTTATCGACGATTCGTTCCGTAAAGCGCTCATAAATCAACGCAAGATCGTTTAATTTCGGTGACCGTTCGAGAGAGCGATCACTCACTTGACGCAACATGTCTGGCTCAATCAACGAGCGTTTAAACGACGCGATGAGCTCATCCAGTCCTTGGAAAAATCCTGGCATGTTTTTAGTTCGTTTAAAAATCTTCAGTTCGTCTTCTGATTCCTCGACGACCTGTCGCAGTAATAGCTGTGTTCCCGTCTCATCGAGAAATGGAATCGCTTGATTCCCGTAATCGCGTAAGATATGAAACGCAAAGCGCCGTAGACTCATGACCTCAAGACGAACAAGACCTGCTATCCGTTCATCTGTCGCAATCCGCCGCTCCATTTCAAATGACATCTGATCTGGAACGATGAAATACATCTTCTCCCCTAACGGTCGTTGCTCGAGTTCCTGTATGACGCGCTCGATCAATTGTGTCGTTTTCCCACTACCGGCACGACCAATATGCATATGGTTCATCAAGAAAACCTCCTCCTCGTTTTTTCTTTACTCTTAGTATCTCACAAACAAGAACAAATGTACTGTTTTTGGCGCATGTCTTCTACGTATAAATTTGCTATAATCAGGACACATCCTATGTAAGGCAGGTGATGCTTCTTGTCACTTTACGAAACCATCGGAGGCGAGCATATACTCACATCCTTGGTTCGCTCGTTCTATCATCAAGTCTACCATGATTCACTGTTGCGACCGTTATTCCCTGAAGATCGGCAACGTGTCGAACAGGCACAACTCGTCTTCTTGACCCAATTGACAGGGGGACCGCGCGACCCGGATCAACCGCCGGCGAGTTTAGCGATGATTCACCGGTTATTACCGATTCAAAAAGAACATGCCATCCGTTGGTTGGAACTGATGGAAGTAGCTGCTCTTGATACAATTCCAAATGAAGAAGCACGACTTCAACTACTCGAGCGATTACGAATTGGCACGATGAATGTACTACGCGTTTGTGAAGCACACCAGATGGACTGAGGGATTTTTCTTTCTCATCTGTCCATTTCCATGTAAAATAATAAATGGAGGCGATAAAACATGACGGAAGAACAAGAACAACGACCTGAACTCGTAAAGAATGCGATCGAGCAAGCCGAAGCATCGACGAACGAGGATGACACGCTCGAGGAAGAGCAAGCCGAAGAACAAAAAAAATTGGATCACATCAAAGGTCTCGTAACCCTTGAACGCGGATCTGATTACTATCGTGTCGTTTTTTATGACGACCATAAACACTTGATTTTCAAGGAACTCGATTACGATCGTGTCGACTTCGTAGGTCGTTTCTACAATGACAGCTTTGATCCGACAAACTTGACGGAACTAGAAGAGATTGCAGACAAAGCACTCTCGACTTCTTTACGAAAACGATTCTTATAATGCATGAAAGAAGCCGTCCTCCGATTGGAGAACGGCTTCTTTTTTATTGATCAGATTGTTTTTTCTTCCGACGAAGGACGTAAGCAAGAACGCCACCTGCGACAGCGATCCCTGTTGCCGCCAAGATCGGTAATAAGACCTTTTTGTTGGATGCTAGTTTTTGTTTGACTTGCTCAAGGCGGGACTCATTCGTCTCTTTCAAGGCGATGGATGTCCGACGGTTCATCGTGACGTGTTTCGCAGCATCCGTTACGACGATGCGTTTCGTGACCCAACGGCGATTTCCAGCATCATCAACGACCAATTGTCGTGCCCGTTTAATTCCTTTGATTCGTTTACCCGGTGTATTTTCCGGACGTACGATGCGGGAACTGATAAAGCGTCTGCCTCCAGTCGCACCAAATCCAGGCTGTAATTTTCGGCGATTTAACCATTCGTATGATTCATTCATTGTGTCGCGGTAAAAGTTACCGCTTCACCTCCCTATGATTTCTCTCTCTACTGTTTCTCCTTACGTAAGTAAGATTCCTGTTATGTGTTTCCACTTTTCACCGATTCTTAAACTCTGGCAACTGAAAACGACGTTGCATTTCGTACGCCAGTTCCAGTGTTTTAATCCGTTGTCGTTCGATGCTGTATGCAGAGGCATCCGTATCGATACACTGACCGGTCTGAAATTCGACTTGTACTTTGCCGGATTTTTTCTGAACAGTCTTCATCTGTTTAAAATTAATCCAAATACATTCCGCCTTTTCTTTTGCGGTCGTCGGAAAGAAAATCGTCTGTGCTTGCCAATCCACTAAAACAGGTGTCTTTCGGTTCGGACCAAGGATATGCCGCGCTGCTTCGATTCTCCCACGCATGGACGAACCAAAATACAAACAGGATTCTTCAATCAACTTAATCGGATGACCATCTAAAATACTTTCAGAATGTTCCTTGATGACGAGTGTCTGCGGTTCACCGTATTGACCGTATCGCGGGATCAAGGCTAACGTTTCTTCCGTGATTGGGTATGACATCTCCTTCGCTCCCTTCCTGGATTATATTGGTTATACCAAACTTCCTTTTACCTTGCATGAACGGAACGATTATTTCCTAATGAAAAAAACGAGATCCAAAGATCCCGTTTTTAAAATTCTTTTGGTTTTTTTTCCTCTTGCTCAATGAAATGACGTGGGAAATTAAAAATCACACAAACTTTTCCGACTCCATTTCCCGCAGAGCGATTCTCGATTGCGACCGTCCCGTCATGACGCTCAACGATCCGTTTGACGATATAGAGACCAAGCCCAAACTTTCCTTCCTTACCACGTGAAAATTGATGAAACAGTGGCGAGGAGGCGTCAAGCGGTGGTCCATCATTTTCGATTTCAATATGAACCTGATCCGCTGTTCCAGACAATCGGATATCGATTCGTGTTTCGGCATAACGAATCGCGTTATCCATGACATTTTCGAGCGCAACACGTAACTGCTCTCCTTCACCAAGAACAATTCCCGCTTCTCCACTGACATGCCACTCGAGTGACTTCGTCCCAGAAAAACGATTTTTCAACAGATGCACCATCCGGTCGATGTCAACATTGTCCCACGTCGAACGATCGAGCTCGAAATAGTCGAGCTTCGTGACGTAGAGTAAAGCCGCGACTTTTTTCTCTAACCGTTCCGCTTCTTCATCAATGACGGATACGGATCCGGTCAAATCACCATCTGGATAAATCCCGTCTGAGATAGACTGGGCATAACTTCGGATGACCATGATCGGCGTCTTCAAATCATGGGAGATGTTTTGAAGTAATGATTTTTGTGCCTTATCTTGTTTTTCAAGATCCATTCGCATCGCATCGACGGATCGTGCGAGTCGTCCAATCTCATCCCCACGGTCAAGCGGAAGTGGTGTATCCCACTTTTGAGCCGCAATTTTCCCGACCGCTCCCTCGATTTCGACGAGTGGATGTGTCAGACGTCGCGCTAACCAAAAGGCAATGAATAACGTAAAGATACTCCCAATGATGACGACGAATCCGATTTTCGAGAACAACTGTGTAATCAGTTCTTGCCGATATGCATCCCAAACATAGGAGACACGATAGTACGTTTCACCACTAACCTCGATTTTTCGAATACTGTAGTATACATCTTCTTTATCAAGACGCGTCGTATACTTTGCCGTAACCGTTTTTTGATCAATCGCATCACGGTACATCTGATTGATCAGCTGTTGTGGCGCTCCACCGTAATAGAGCTTTCCGTTTTTAGAAAGGAGTAAGATGTTAACAGAACGGGACTCCTGTTTTCGGCGGTCGAATTCAATCGGATTATCCTGAAGCATCTCGATGACGGAGGCGTCCTTCGAGAAGAAGACTTCGCTATTCTCAAGTGTCGCATAGACCTGTTCATCGATGAAATTTCCAATCGATGACCGGATGACCAGGAGAATGACCGCAGAAAGCGTGACGATGACGAGCAGAAACATCGCCCAAATCTGGAATCCGAGACTGCGGTTTTTCATGCAGACACCAAGCGATAACCGATGCCGTAAATCGTTTCGAGCTCAAGCTTCGATAATTTTTTACGGACGCGACGAACGAGATCATCGACGACTCGGTCTGAACCGAAGTAATCGTCACCCCAGACGCTGACGAGAATCTGCTCGCGTGACATCGGCGTCCCGATTTGTGTGGCGAATAAAATCAACAAATCGTACTCTTTCGACGTCAAATCGATTTCTTGACCATTCTCTTCGATGATTCGTTTCTCTGGATAAATCATATAATCGCCGTATTGGATGACACCACTCTTTGGTGTCGCATACGTTCGTGCCAAAATCTTTTTGACGCGGATGACGAGTTCTCGCGGAAGGAACGGTTTTGCGATGTAATCGTCTGATCCCATCTCAAGACCAATGATTTTATCGATGTCCTCATCCCGAGCCGAGATGAAGATGACAGGTGTCGTCTCATCATGTGCCTTGATCCGTTTAATCAATTGAAAACCATCCATATCCGGTAGCATGATGTCTAAAATCCATAAGTCAGGCTTTTCAACGATGGCAGAGGCCGCTGCCTCACCAGACGTAAACGATTTCACCTGCCATCCCTCTTGCTCCAAATATTTCACGAGTACACGATTCAAGTTCACTTCATCATCAACTAAATAGATTGTATGCATGGCTCTCACTCCTCGACTAATGTGCTTTGTTTCAGTGTATCAAAGGAATTCCGCAAAATTATGGGAGAGTGGATAATAATTCAAAAAAACCTTTCTTTTCAAAAGAAAAGAAAGGCGAAGTCATAAATTTTCTATTATTTGACGAGACGGAGCGCTGGATACGCTACTTGCTCGTTCTTTGAAGTCACAGGTGTTGCCTGTTGACGACGTTCCATTTTTACGACGTGCGTCAAAAATCCAACGCCGCCTCCTAGCAATACCGTTACACCCGACATTAATAGAATCTCCATTTTCTTCGCCACCTTTTCCATCGCAATTGATAATCAGTATCATCCTCAAACTGACTATAGCATGCTCAAACGAAAATGAGAAGCGTTCTCATGAAATTAATCGTCTAAAAACTTTTGTTGTTCCAGTTCATGGCGTTTTCGAATGATTTCCTTCCAATCGAATTGTCCTTGTTCGAGACCATTGATTAAAATTTCAGCAGTTCCGACATTCGTCGCAAGCGGCAAATCGTATACGTCACATAATCGAATGAGTGCCGAGACGTCCGGCTCATGCGGTTGGGCCGTCAGTGGATCCCGTAAAAAAATCACGATATCGATTTTTCCTTGTGCTACAAGCGCTCCGATTTCCTGATCCCCGCCGAGTGGACCTGACTTACAGCGATGGACGTGCAGATCGGTTGCTTCCATGATCCGTTGTCCGGTCGTTCCTGTCGCGTATAATGTATTTTTCTTAAAGAATGCGGCGTAAGCCCGTGTAAAACCCATCATCTCATCCTTTTTCTCATCATGTGCAATCAATGCGATATTCATTCGTATCCCCTCCTTCTTGTCTATGCACAGAAAAAGAACTTCAGAAACCTGAAGTTCTTGAGACAGTCATGAATTCGTCGGTTGTTTCTTCAACACGGTCCGTAAAATCTTTCCGGTCGTATTACGAGGTAATTGATCGATGAACTCAATCTGTGTCGGACATTTATATTTCGCGAGTGATGTGGCACAGAACGCCTGCGTTTCCGCTTCCGTCATCGTCTCACGAGCAACAACGAATGCTTTGACGGCTTCGCCCATCTCCTCATCCGGTATGCCGATGACGGCGGCTTCAATGACGTTCGGATGTTGGTAGAGGACTTCTTCGACTTCACGCGGGTAGACGTTGTAACCACCGACGATGATCATATCTTTTTTGCGATCGACGATATAGAAATACCCGTCTTCATCTCGACGAGCCAAATCACCTGTATATAACCAGCCATCGCGTAACGTCGCTTGCGACTCTTCCGGCATCTTGTAATAACCGGTCATGACGTTTGGTCCCCGAACAATCAATTCTCCGACTTGACCATCTGGTAATTCTTGTCCGAGTTCATCGACGACCTTATTTTCGACATCGACGATCGATGTTCCAATCGAGCCTGGTTTTTGAACACCATTGACCGGATTGAAACAAGTGACGGGTGATGCTTCCGATAAACCATATCCTTCGAGGATATGACATTGGAATGTTCGATCAAATGCTTCCAGAAGCGGCACTGGAAGACTCGCTCCTCCTGAGACGAACAAACGTGTTGATTCAAAATAGGTCGCATATTCCGGATGTGCCTTCACGGTTTGAAGTAAGAAATTATACATCGTCGGTACACCCGCAAAAATCGTCACCTGTTCTTTTTTTGCTAATTCAAACGTCTCTTGTGGTGAAAAACGTGAAGCAATGATGATTGACGCCCCATGTGCGAGTGAAGCATTGACGACGACCGTCAAACAAAAGACATGGAACATCGGTAATACGGCAAGTGTCCGGTCGCTACTGGATACATGTAGATAATCCCCAATCGAGCGCGCATTCGACGTCAGATTACGGTGGGATAACATCGCACCTTTTGGTTTTCCTGTCGTTCCACTCGTATAGAGAATGACAGCGATGTCGTCCAGTTCATTCGTCACTTCGGTTAATGGATGTTCGATTTCGAGCCAGCGATCGAGCGTGATGAACGTCACTTGTTGATGTGTTTCGTTTGGTCCTTCTTGATCCGCGTAAGGAACAGAGACGACAATCTTGAGATTCGGTAAATGCACAAGACGATCTTTTGCAGCTTCGACGAGTGGTGCAATCCCTAAAATCCCCTTCACATCACCGTTCATCAGGATATACCCGATCTCGTCCGGTGTATATGTAGGGTTGATCGGAATCGCGATTGCCCCTTGTTTCATGATGGCGTAATACGCCACTAGAAACGCTGGGCTATTCCCTAAGATCAGCGCGACATGATCGCCTTTTCGGATCCCGTTCGCTTCGAGCGCACCGGCTGCCCGGTGAAACTTCTCGACAAACTCACGATAGCTGACTTGCGTGTCCTCAAACACATACGCCGTTGAATCCGGATGTGTTCGAGCAGTTTCTTCGACGGATTGAATCAATCCAAGCATGAGCAAAATTCCCCTTTCGAATGAATGACTATTCATTTTTTACGTAAAAAAAATCCATACGTAGTCAAAAGCGACCGTATGGATAGTGTAACACTTTTTGGAAACGTTTTCACCGAGTTTCTTTTTAACCGTTGACGATGACGCCACCGTTTAAGTGAAGGACTTGTCCTGTCATATAACTTGAATCGTTACACGCGAGGAAAACATATGCCGATGCCATCTCAGCCGGCTGCCCTGGGCGATCCATCGGTGTATTTTTCCCGAATGTCTTGACTGATTCATGTGGGAACGTTTCCGTGATAAGCGGCGTCCAGATCGGACCCGGTGCGACAGCATTGACACGAATGCCTTCTTTCGCTAAGTTCATCGAAAGACTCCGCGTGAAGCTGACGATTGCGCCCTTCGTCGCAGAATAGTCAATCAAAAGCGCGTTCCCTTCGTATGCCGTCGACGATGTCGTATTGATGATGGCAGAACCGAGTGAAAGGTGCGGTAAGGCAGCACGGGCAAGACGCATCATTCCGAAGATATTCGTCTTGAACGTCTTTTCCATTGACTCGTCTGTGATGTCCTTCAGACTATCTTCTGGTTTTTGCATACTCGCATTATTGACGATGATATCTAAGCGACCGAAACGATCGATCGTTTTTTGGACGAGTGTTTCACAGTAATCTGCATCTCCGATATCCCCTTTAGAAAGTAGGACTTCGCCGCCTAATTCCTCAAGGCGAGCCTTCGTTTCTTCTGCCCCTTCTTGATCACCGTAGAAGGCGATGACGACTTTCGCTCCTTCTCGGACATAAGCAATTGAGACAGCACGCCCGATTCCAGAGTTGCCGCCTGTGACAATCGCGACTTTTCCTTCTAATTTTCCTGCTGCCTTATAATCATCACGCTCATAATATGGTAACGGCTGTTCATCCTCCGTTTTTGGTAATCCTTCTGAAATCCGTTCAAAATCAATAAAGTCCGTCAACGAACCTTCTAAAAAATTATCTTTATTATAGCCCATGAAAAAAACTCCCCCTATGCAGTTGATAGAAGGAGTTTTCCCATAAAGACTTACGCTAAAACGTCTAGCACCTCATCTAGTTCGACGGCACCGAAATATTTTTTCAATTCGTACCGACCGAGCACTTCGCGAAGTGACGCGCGATCATAGCGTGAACCTTCGAGCGCCCGTGCGATTTCTTCTGCATCCTCGACACCAAAGAAGTCACCGTAAATCTTCGCTTCTTCAATGATGCCTTTTTTGACGTTCAATCGGAAGTCAATCGTACCGATTGGGAAACGTTTTTTATGGATGACGTCGAATTTCGGCGATTTTCCGAAATTCCACTCCCAGTTGCCATAACGTTCTGCTGAGATGGCACGTACTTTATCCCAGTCCTCTTCAGTTAAGATATACCGTTCAATCTCTTTCCCTTCATAGATCGAAGCAAGGAGATGATCGACGAATTGTTCCATCGTCAATGGTTCTGACAGGAATTCAGAGATATTCGCGACACGACTCCGGACTGATTTAATGCCTTTAGAGCGCATCTTCTCTTCACTGACGACAAGCGCATTGACGACTTCTTCGATGTTCGAATCGAGCATCAGTGTACCGTGACTAAACATCCGCCCTTTCGTCGTGAACTGGGCATTCCCACTGATTTTCCGACTTCCGACATGAATATCGTTTCGTCCGGATAGCTCCGCTTCGACACCGAGTTTATGCAGCGCTTGTACGACTGGCTCCGTGAACTTTTTATAGTTGTTGAACGAATCACCGTCATCTTTTGTCAAGAAACTGAAGTTCAAGTTTCCTTCGTCGTGATACACAGCGCCACCACCTGAAAGACGACGGACGACGTGGATCCCGTTTTCCTCAACATACTTCAAATTGACTTCTTCGTTCGTGTTCTGGTTTTTTCCGACGATGATTGATGGACCGTTGATATAAAACAAGAAATAGTCTTCTTCATTGACGTTTAGGTTGTTCAAGATGAATTCTTCGACAGCGAGATTGATTCGCGCATCGCGAATCTCAGGATGGAAGATGAATTTCATAAGGGTTTCGTGCTCCTTTGTGATGGAATCATAATGTGATCAGTTACAGCCGTCAACACCACACGCGTCACCTTCAGCGATGACTTCAAGTGTTTGTTCTTGGCGCATCTTCGCGAAGACTTGTTCGAAGGCTTCCACTGGTTGTGCGCCAGAAATGGCATATTTCCGGTCAAAGACGAAGAACGGTACACCACGGACACCCAGTTGTTGTGCCATCGCTTCTTCTTCTCGAACATCTGTCGCCAGTTCTTCTGACGCAAGAAACGCTTTGACATCTGCCTCATCAAGTCCTGCTTCTACTGCGATTCGTGTCAGAATGGCTGGGTCATTCAAATCTTCTCCATTCATGAAGTACGCTGTGAACAGTGCTTCTGATACTGCATTCATCTTACCATGTTTTTTTGCGAATTGAGTCAGGCGATGAGCCTCGAATGTATTGGCTGGGATGACACGATCCATCTCGTAGTGTAAGCCTTCCTGACGTGCCGTATCAACGACACCTTGCGACATATTCCGTGCCTGCTCGAGAGTCGTTCCATATTTTGACGCGAGAATTTCGTATAAGCCTTGTGTCGGTACCGCTGGTGCATCTGGATCGAGTTCAAAGCTCTTGAATTCGACCTCGACATCTAATTTTTCATTCACAATCGCTTGTTCTAAGCGACGCTTCCCAATATAACAAAACGGACATGCATAATCTGACCATACTTCTACTTTCATCTGTGTTCTCTCCTTTTGTGCAATTTCATACATTAAGCATAGTCGCCTCTAGACAGAGTTGCAATCTTTCCGCCCGCGCCAATACGAATATACAAAAAAGGAATCAAGATCATATTGATCTTGATTCCTTGATGAGTTAGAGAGCTTATTCTGTCACGAGTGCATGTGCTGCATCTTCGATTTCGATATCGAGTTCTTTCGTATAAGCATCTGTTTGTTCTGCTGTCCAGTTCAAGACAGATTTCATTTCTTCGATGACGGCATCTTTGTGCGCACGAGCCCAAGCGATGTCGAAGAAGACAGCACCTGTACGGCGGATGAAGAAGTCGATCGGACGAGCGACCATTTCATGTTCGATGCTGTAGTGGAGTTGTGCATAGACAGAACGTGGAAGAGCTGTCGTTGCTGCATCGAATGCTGCTGCATATTCAAGTACTTTCGGTAAGTTCGAACCGTAGCGTTTTGCTAGGAATTGAACTTCTTCTGTCGTTAGACCGTTCGTTGCTGTTTGAGCTTTTAGGAATTCAGCAAATCCTTTTGCTCCGCCGACGTGTCCACCAGACATTGGCATGTTTTTCGTTGAGCAACGTGCGTACGCGACGTTTTCTTCTTTTTTCAAGAGTTTAGCGACGAGATCAACGACGTGCTCACCCATTTTACGGTATCCAGTCAATTTCCCACCCGCAATCGTGATGAGACCTGACTCAGACTGCCATACTTCATCTTTACGAGAGATTTCAGAAGGATCTTTTCCTTCTTCATAAATCAATGGACGTACACCAGCCCAGCTTGATTCCACGTCTTCTGCTGTCACTTTAACCTCTGGGAACATGTAGTGAATCGCGTCTAGGACGTAGTCTTGGTCTTCGACTGTGAACTTCGGATGTGCAGTATCTTTATCGAAGAACGTATCTGTCGTACCAACGTACGCTTTTCCATCACGTGGAATCGCGAAGATCATCCGACCGTCTGGTGTATCGAAGTAGACCGCTTGTTTGAGCGGGAATTTCGATTGATCGATGACGACGTGGACACCTTTTGTCAAACGAAGTTGTTTCCCGACTTTAGAGCCATCTTTTTCACGTAATTCATCAACCCATGGACCTGTCGCGTTGACGACTTTTTTCGCACGGATTTCATGGACGTCACCTGTCAAGAGGTCCGTCACACGCATGCCGACGACTTTTCCAGCATCATAGATGATTTCTTCTGCTTTTGTATAGTTGACGACGCGTGCACCGTGTTCAACCGCTTCTTTCATGACTTCAATCGTTAGACGGGCGTCATCTGTACGGTACTCAACGTAGTAACCGCCACCTTTAAGACCTTGTTGTTTGACGAGTGGTTCTTTTGCCAATGTTTCTTTCGCAGATAACATCGTCCGCCATTCCGAACGTTTAACACCTGCTAAGAAGTCATAAACACGAAGACCGATTGACGTACTGAACGGTCCAAACGTACCGCCTTTATGCATCGGAAGCAACATCCACTCTGGTGTCGTGACGTGTGGTCCGTTTTCGTAAACGATCGCACGTTCTTTACCGACTTCCGCGACCATTTGAACTTCGAATTGTTTTAAATAACGTAGACCACCATGGACTAATTTCGTTGAACGACTAGACGTACCGGACGCGAAATCCTGCATTTCGACGAGGCCAATCTTCATACCGCGTGACGCTGCATCGAGGGCGATCCCCGCACCTGTGATACCGCCACCTACGACGAGTAGATCGAGTTCTTCACGTGTTAATCGATTATAGACATCTGCACGGTTTTTGCTTGAAAATGGTTGGTTAGCCATGAATAGTTCCTCCTGTTTAGGTTCGAAAAAAAAGAGACCACAACAAACACGCTGACTATGTCAACTGCTGCTGTGGTCTCTCCATATTCTCCGACCGATTTATTAACTTGACCTTACTATAACATACCTCACATCATTTGAACAACATCGTAGCTTGAACAGCTTTTTGCCATCCACCGTAGAGCGCATCCGTCTCTTCTTTTGCCATGCTCGGCTCGAAACGACGTTCTTTTTTCCATTGCGTCGCAATTTGTTCACGGTTCTCAAAGAATCCAACAGCAAGACCTGCGAGGTACGCTGCACCTAACGCCGTCGTTTCATTGATTTCCGGACGCTCAACTGGTGCTTGGATGATATCACCTTGGAACTGCATCAAGAAGTCGTTTTTGACTGCTCCACCATCGACACGGAGCGTTTTCATCTCGATGCCTGAATCTTGCTCCATCGCAGATAGGACGTCGCGTGTCTGATAAGCGAGTGATTCAAGTGTCGCGCGGATGAAGTGTTCTTTTTCCGTACCACGTGTCAAACCAAAGACTGCACCACGAACGTCTGAATCCCAGTAAGGTGTACCGAGACCAACGAACGCTGGTACGACGTAGACACCGTCTGAAGACGTGACGCGTGTTGCGTACCCTTCTGATTCTTTGGCATCATCAATGAGACGTAATCCGTCACGTAACCACTGAATCGCAGATCCTGCGACGAAGATACTTCCTTCTAAAGCATACTCCACTTTTCCATCGACGCCCCATGCGATCGTCGTCAGCAATCCGTGCTCTGATTTCACAGCCTCTTCCCCTGTGTTCATCAACATGAAGCAGCCTGTACCGTACGTGTTCTTCGCCATTCCAGTATCAAAACACGCTTGACCAAACAATGCTGCTTGCTGATCGCCCGCTGCTCCAGCAATCGGAACCGCTTCTCCGAAGAAGTGATATCCTGCTGTCTCTGCGTACACTTCAGAAGATGGTCGTACTTCCGGAAGCATCGCTTTTGGGACATCTAAGATGTCGAGTAACTCGTCATCCCATTTTAATTCATGAATGTTATACATCAACGTACGACTTGCATTCGAATAGTCGGTCACATGTGCTTTTCCGCCGGATAATTTCCAGATGAGCCACGTATCGATCGTACCGAACAATAGTTCACCACGTTCAGCACGTTCCCGTGCTCCTTCGACATGATCTAAAATCCATTTGACTTTCGTACCAGAGAAATAAGCGTCAATCAATAGACCTGTCTTCTCACGGAAGAGCTCGGCATGACCGGCTGCTCGAAGCGCTTCACAGATTTCAGCCGTTTGTCTCGATTGCCACACGACTGCATTATGAATCGGTTTCCCTGTTTCTTTTTCCCAAACGACAGCTGTTTCACGTTGGTTCGTGATCCCAATACCAGCAATCTGCGATGGCTTTACGTTCGCCTCCGTCAGACAAGTCGCCACGACAGCAAGGACACTTCCCCAAATCTCGTTTGCGTTGTGTTCGACCCAACCTGGTTTCGGAAAATACTGCGTGAATTCCTGTTGCGCTGAATGGACGATCTCGCCGGCACGATTAAACAGGATCGCACGTGTACTCGTCGTTCCCTGATCCAATGACAAAATGTAGTTCTCCATCTCTTCCCCATCCTTTTGTATCTAAATAAGTTAAGCTGACTTTGACTCCACTGACGTTGTTTTGTTCGGACGAACACCGAATCTATAGCATAAGCCTAATATGACGATTGTCACAAGTCCTACAATCCAAAAAGCCGGTGTATCTTTTCCTGTGAAGACCGAACGATAAAACAATCCGCCAAGACTTCCACCGAGAACTGGTCCGAGAACCGGAATCCATGAGTATCCCCAGTTCGATGATCCTTTTCCGTGGATCGGTAGGATGAAGTGAGCGATACGTGGACCAAGGTCCCGCGCCGGATTCATCGCATATCCTGTCGTGCCTCCGAACGACATACCGAGGCTGACGATCAAGAAACCGACGATCAATGGATTTAGACCATCGGAGAACTTATTCGCTCCGATCGACAACAACCCGATGACAAGTAAGAATGTCGCAATCATTTCACTCATTAGATTGGCAAATGTATGTGGAATCGCTGGTGACGTCGCAAAGACGCCGAGTTTCGTTGCTGGGTCTTTCGTCTCCGCCCAGTGTGGTAAGTAATGGACGAAAACAAGACTTGCACCAAGTATCCCGCCGGCAATTTGAGCGACGATATAGCCTGGTACGTCTGCCCATGCAAATGAACCGTCAAAGGCTAAACCAAGCGTTACTGCTGGGTTAAGGTGTGCTCCACTGAATTGACCGACAGCATACGCTGCAATCGCCACGGCAAACCCCCACGCAAACGTGATGACGATCCAGCCTGCATCCTTCGCAAACGATTTCGTCAAGCTAACGCCTGCACCAACACCATTCCCAAGCGCGACAAGCAAGGCTGTACCTAAAAATTCCGCTAGTAAGGGTGACATATATGTTCCTCCTTTTGGTTATGTGAAAAAAGCAACATAAAAAGGAGATCCACGTCAGTTCATGCTTGAATGTTCTTCAAGCAGGACTCACACGTGAATCTCCCTTTTCTCCGTCACTTTGTATCAACTTGATATCACTATAACAATCAGTGAAAACGCTGTCAAATAATCCGAATGATTTTCATCACAATCCAGTTAAGAGCGTGGTTCAAAATGACGCCACAAGTCCTTATTCGATGTTGTGATACTAGAGGCACCTGCTTCAATCGCTTGTTCCACTTCCTCGACCGTATCGATGAGTCCACCGGCGAATACGAGACGCCCTGTCTTTTCTTTCACTTCTTGAATGTACTTTGGCATTAACCCTGGTAACACTTCGATGTAATCAGGTTGCGTCCGTTCCATGAGTTGATAACTTTTTTCGAGTGAACTGGAATCGAGTAAGAACATGCGTTGCATCGTCTTGACCTTTTTTTGACGTGCTTTCAAGATGACGCTCGCCTTCGTCGAAATGACACCATACGGCTTCAATTCTTGGCAGACGTATTCTGTGGCATATTCATCATTTTTTAACCCTTGAACGAGATCCATGTGCAAAAACATTTTTTTGTCGTAACGATGCGCCATCTCATAGACCGCTTTTAAACGCGACACATGCATTTCGAGTAAGACCCCATATTCATATGGACTCTTCAGCATCTTTTCAAAGTCTTCTAATTTTCTAACGGAAGGCAGGATCTTCTGTCCGAAATATGTCATATGTTCTCCCCCTGATTCGTAATGTGTCCTAAGTATGTCGTGAAACATAAGGAATAGGCAATGCTCTTTTCATGAAAATAAGTGAAAAGAGCGCTACGATTAGGGTATAGCTTAACGAAACGATTTATTTTTCAGGAGGTGAACGCGCAGTCCTATCGTCTGTGCACGTCAATGAGTCAGCAAAAACGGATTGCCATCTATTTATTCTCTATTTTAATTAACGCCTTAGGAAACAGCTTCATGGTGACCGCCTCGATCGGGAGTGCACCTTGGACATCAGCGAGTGAAGCCGTCGCGGCGATCTCTCCTTTAACTGTCGGACTAGCGATCATCGTCTTACATGTGCTCGCTTTGATTGCGGCACTTTCTCTTGGGAGTCGATTTAGTTGGTGGACGATCGTCCTCAGTTTCGCACTCGTCGTCCTGTTCGGCGCTGCGATTGATTTCTTCTTATCCATCCATCAATTGATTTATACACCACAGGGACTTTGGATGCGTGCCGTGTACATGTTGATCGGCATGCCATTGATTTCACTTGGACTCGCTCTCTATCTCCAAATCGGATTCGTATTGATGCCACCGGATTACTTGATGAAGTCACTGATCAGCCGCTTTAAAAGTACATCGCTCGGAGCAACGATCAGCCTTGGCATTCCTTTTTTGATTGCTTGCCTCTTTTCACTGATTGAACGCGAACTGATCGGCATCGGAGTCGGAACTTTCATTTTCCTCTTATTGAACGGTCCACTGATCGAATGGTTTCAGCGATTGTTCCCGATTACGGCACGTCCACCTAAACGGACAAGCAGTTAAGCTAAAAAAATGTACACTTCTAGATGGATTATCTGGAAGTGTACATTTTTTTCTTAAGTGTATGATTTTTTTTGGAAAATCAAGATAGAACCACCGAACAAGACGATAATATGCGCAAGAACGAATAAAACGGAGAACGTCAAACTTGTTCCCATGACTTCGCCCATCCCATAACCTGCCGTTCCTTTAAAGTACATCGACCAGTCGAGATGCATGAACACGATCCACTTAGCGATTTCCGGTTTTAAAGTAAGTAAAATGCCACCGACAATCGCTGTGAAGAATTGAGCCAACACGGTAAAACCGATGATCATTCCAACTGAGCGGAACAGTAAAGAGAAGAATAGTGTCATGAAAATCGTAAAGATCGGATTCACAAGCTCAACGATCGTATCACGGAACACGAGTGGATCGCCCGCCTCTGAAAACGCAAAAGAACCGGCGTAAAGGACGACAACGATGAACACGAATTGGAATAACATGATCAAGATCGAAAAGATCAGTTTCGAGAAATAAATCGTCATTCGGGAATACGGACTCATCAACAAATGTTTCATCGTATCGTAGCGAATCTCATTTCCGATGACTTCTGCCGTGAAGACAATCGTAATGATACCGAGCAGTCCTGTTAAAATCGAAAGCGTATCCGAGTAATAACCGCTCCGATCAAATGAAATATCATTCGTTTTCGCAATAATGATCAGACCTACAGCAATTAATACATATAATACTAAGACAATCTTCGCTTTTTTAGTCGTCCACCATTTCATCCATTCATTTTGTATGAGCGAAAGCATGTGAATCCCCCTCTTTTTTCGTTACTTGCAGGAATTGTTCCTCAAGCGTCAAACGTTTAACGGTCAGTTCATGTAAATCGGCAATCGGCACGACGAGTCGAGCGATAGCTGGACATTCACTTTCCGGTGCGGTGATAATGATTTTATTCTCAAGTACTTCTGATGGGTAGTTTGCGACGCGAAGGGCATTGAGTACATCTGTCATCGCTTCCGCATTGACACGAAGAGCGATTTTCGCTCCGGTTTCATTACGAACGGACTCGACCGACTTGATGACACCCTGATCGATGATTGCGTAACGATCACTGATTTGTTCCATCTCACTCAACATATGGCTTGAAATTAAAATCGCGATATCTTGCTCACGCGCCATTTGGCGTAAATATTCACGAAGCTCCGCAATCCCGGATGGATCCAGACCATTCGTTGGTTCATCTAAAATCAAGACGCGCGGGTTATGTAGCAAGGCACGAGCAATTCCGAGTCGTTGCTTCATTCCGAGTGAGTACTCTCCGACTTTTTTTGAAAGCTTTCCTTCAAGACCAACGAGTCGTGCTAGTGCATCATAATCCACTTGACCGAGTCCCGGAATGAGATTTTTGGCATGAACCAAGTTTTGTTTTCCTGTCAGATAAGGATAAAACGCTGGATTCTCAACGATTGCTCCGATTTGCGTCAGCGCTTTCGAACGCTCTTCTACGACATCAAATCCATTGACCGTGACTTTTCCTGCATCCTGCTCGAGTAGTCCCGTGATGATGCGAATCGTCGTCGTCTTCCCTGCTCCATTCGGTCCGAGGAAGCCGAACACTTCTCCTGGGGATACCTCAAAACTGACGTCTTTTAAAATTTGCTCTTTTCCGAGACGCTTTGAGATATTTTCAATCTTTAACATCTGCTCTTCCTCCTCATTCATATTTTGTCTATGCTATTAGTGTACGTGATTTTAAAGGATAAGTTTCATTTCTTACAAATATGTAATCCGATTCCAATTAAAAAGGCGTAACAGTAGAAATTTTATACTAAAAATAAAGAATGGAGTCTTTATCAGATGATTTTTTTTGAAGAAGTGACACGCAAACACTTTCCGATCATCCAATCGTTGTACGCGAGTGTTCCAGAATATGCGCGCTTAGAAGAACGAGTGCTCCCGCTCTCTGATTCGACCTTACAAGAAGAGTTTTTAAATCCCGATACCGTATCGCTGATTGGGTATGTAGACGGAGAACCCGTCTTACTGATTGACTATCTACCGAAGCATCCAAAAGACGGTACACCTTGGATCGGTCTGTTCTTACTGGATGCTTCTCAACACGGTACGGGAATTAGCAGTCGGTTACTATCCGCTTTTTGTGATCAGTTCCTAAGTCAGGAACCTCATATTCATCTCGCGATCTTACCCGACAATTTAAGAGCCCGTCGTTTTTGGGAAAAACACGAATTTCGATACGCGCGAACGAGTATCTCGAATCGCGAACAACACGTAGACGTCTACGTGTATGATGTAAGTAAAAACAAATGAAAACGCATGAATGGAGTATCACACAATGTCCAGACCCTCACTTCGCTTTGATGTTTTGTTAGCGGGATTGATTTCCCTGCTATTTTTTAGCATGACGCTCGGATTAACTTTTTTCATTAGTCACCATGCAACAAACCGACTCCAATCGGAAGTCGGGATGAATCTGTCAACGACCGCTCACCAACTGTCTGATAAGCTTGATCATTACATGTGGTCACGTTATGCCGAAGTAAAATTGCTGGGTTCCTTATCAACGATTCAACAAACAGAACAAAAAGCAGAAACACGGCAGACACTCGAAGAGTTACAACGACAGATTCCTGACTTTTCTTGGATTGGTCGCTTAGATGCGAAAGGTAAAGTCGTTGCGTCAACGAATCAGATTCTTGAAGGAACATCGATCAAGGAACGCCCTGTCTTCCAACAAGCCTTGTCACAACCATTCATCGGCGATGTCCATGAAGCTGTTCTACTCGCAAAATTATTGCCAAACCCAAGCGGTGAACCGTTACAATTCGTCGATATTAGTACACCTTTGTACGATAAGGGGCGATTTTCTGGTGTCCTTGCGACACATCTCAGCTTCGAATGGGCAAAAGCGATCGAACAAAGTTTTCAGAGCGCCACGTCCTCTCTCCAACAAGTCGATGTCTTCATCATTAGTCAAGATCGAAAGACGATTTTGCTTGGACCGAACGGATGGAGCGGTAAAACATTACCTGATAGCGTAACGCTGACTTCGAATGCTTCTGCGACCGCCTCTTGGCAAGGGAAAGAATTCGTCTCTGGTCAAAGTACAAGCCGAGGTTACAAGGATTACGATGGATTAGGTTGGACGGTTCTCGTGCGTCAACCGACTTCGATTGCCTTCGCTGATGCCGACGCTTTACGTCAAACGATTTTTATCGCCGGATTGATTGCCTCTTTCATCACAGCCGTACTCGGATGGATGTTAGCGAAGTTATTGACACGACCATTATTGAAAATCACACATGCCGCCCAACAGATGCAGGATGATCCCTCAAAATCACTCCCGAATCATCGTGGAATCCGGGAAATCGAGACACTGACGGATGCCTTACAACGACTGATTCATCGCTTGCTACATACCGAACAAGAGAAATTGACGTTTGAACGCTTGTCACAACGCGACAGCCTGACGGGTCTCGCGAACCGCAACGGTCTCGCTCAATACATCGAACAATTGCCTGCAGAAACGCATTCTATTTATCTTTGCCTCGATTTGGACGGCTTTAAGGCAGTCAATGATACGTATGGTCACGCGCTAGGCGATCTCCTGCTGATCGAGGTCAGTCAACGTCTCGAACAATTACTTCCACCGGGTGGATTCGTGGCTCGTCTGGGCGGCGATGAGTTCATCATCGTCTTGACGACTCAATCCTTAACAGAAGCACGATACTTAGGTGAACAATGGATTGCTCACGTCTCGATGCCGTATCACTTAGAAGAACAAACCGTCCACATCGGGATGAGTATCGGAGTCGCCGAACAGATGACAGGAGAATCACTCGAACAAGTCATGCATCGCGCTGATTTAGCGCTCTATCGTTCGAAGCAAAACGGCAGAGGATGTATGTCCGTTCATTGACCATTCAGGACGGAGGATTGACAAGCGCAGCTCTCCTCCGTAAGGTGAACGAGAAGCGTATAATTTTTCAACGAGGAGCTGTCAACATGAATCAATGGACACGTGAAGCACGATACCGTCCCCTCTCGGATGTCGATCCGAGCGTCTACCAAGCGATGAAGGAAGAAGTTCGAACATCTCCTTGGCGATTTTCTTACCATATTCAACCTCCGACCGGACTTTTGAATGATCCGAACGGCTTCGTCTATCATGATGGTCTTTATCATTTGTTTTATCAATGGTTTCCACTCGGACCTGTACACGGGCTGAAGTACTGGTATCACATGACATCAAAAGATCTTGTACATTGGTTCGATGAAGGAGCCGCCTTGATCCCAAATGACGATCCTGATTCACACGGTGCTTATTCCGGTAGTGGCTTCATTAAAGATGATCAAGTGCACATCATGTATACCGGTAATAAACGGGATGCCGATTGGAATCGCCATACGAGCCAAATCGTCGGTCATCTCCGCTCGGATGGACGAATCGAAAAACATTTACCACCTGCTATTCCAAACGTTCCTGAAGGATATACGGAACATTTCCGTGATCCGAAAGTCTTCCAAGATGCATCGGGCATCTGGTACTGCATCATTGGTGCACAGCGTAGTGACTTGACGGGCTGTACTGTCATCTATCAGTCTCAAGATGCAGAGCACTGGACATTCCTCGGTGAATTACAGACGAACAATCCAATATTCGGTTACATGTGGGAATGTCCTGATTATTTCGAGCTGGATGGAAAAGGGATCCTCCTCTTTAGCCCTCAAGGGATTGAACCAGATGGTCCGAACTATCAAAATATTTTCCAGTCCGGTTATTTCATCGGCGAACCGTTAGCTTTACCCGACTTAACATTCACACACGAATCGTTCCAAGAACTCGATTTCGGATTTGACTTCTACGCGCCACAAACAACTGAGGCGGCAGATGGTCGACGGATTCTTGTTGGTTGGATGGGGTTACCGGATATCAGTTATCCTTCTGACATCTATAACTGGGCACATGCTTTGACATTGCCACGTGAATTAACGATCGAACAGGGGCAACTTCGTCAACGACCTGTCCGTGAACTGACACAGCTACGAAAAGAGACGCTGTTTGACGAAACGATTCTTTTCGAACAAGACGTGACGATTGCGGAAGCCGAGATTTTCGAGCTCGTGATGACAGACTTAAAACTATCGTCGGACTCGTTCCGCTTCTCGATTCGTCAAGACGCCACTGAAGAAACCGTATTCCATTACGATGCTGTATCACGTCAATTTACAATCGATCGAAGCCGATCAGGTGCGGAAGTACCTGCTGAATCATTCGGCACTTCGCGATCGACGATTCTTGCGAAGGACTTGCATACATTACGTTTGTTCGTGGATCGTTCTTCGTTTGAACTTTTCCTGAATGACGGAGAAGCCGTTGCATCTGGACGGATTTTCCCGAAAACATCCAGTCGAGGGATTGCCTTCTCTGGTGAAGCAGGTGCGCATCTATCGCTCTACGATTTATCTTAAGCAAAAAAGCATTTTCCTGAATAAAATCAGGAAAATGCTTTTTTAATTCAATGCTTCAATCGTGATTCTTTTTCTAGATCAAAGGCAAGGATGTGCTGCTCCCCAATCGGACCCATCACGGACTGTAACGTATCAACGTATCCCGTCTTGAAGTACAGTGATTTTGCAGCAATATTCTTTTTATTAACCGCTAATGTGATCGCTGTGACTTCTGGAAAATGATGATGCACGAACTCTGGCAACTGCATCATTGCCTCTTTCGCATATCCTTGGTGCTGATGGCGTGCATCAATGGAAAAGGCACGTAACAGGACACTTTGTTCATGTGTTCGATGTGTTTTAGGGGGATTAAGATGAAGAATAAAAAATCCGACGACGAGCTCGTCTTTTTTGATGACAACCGGGAATTTATCTGGATGGGCAACTGCATCTGTGACGACATCCGTCGGAAAAGAAGTAAACTGGACTTGTTCTTCCGGAAGAATGAACGCATCACATTGTTCATAATGTTCATTCGTATACATGTGTAATTTCACTACAGACATTCTCATTCCGCCTTCCCTCTTTGTACAGGACAAGAGAGTACTCTCTTACATCTATTCCCATTTTAATGTTTTTGTGTCCATTTGCCTAGTCTTTTAGGGTACTCGTCTTACATAACATCCAATAGGCTCTTGTCTCTTTATTCCACGGTTCTTCTTTCCGTAATCCAATCCTGACACTAAAAATGATACACTAGGGAAAGTTCGATTATTGGACGAGAAATAAATACGCTCGAGGTGAACTGTATCATGCATGAAGATTTTTTCGAACAGATGGAGCGATTGACCGGCATTCAATTGAATCCTGTCCAACAACAGGCAATCGAACATGACCATGGTCCGTTGCTGTTACTCGCCTCACCCGGCTCTGGAAAAACAACGACGCTTAATTTTAAGATTGCCTATTTGATTTTACAAAAAAAGATCGAACCACATCGTATTCTAGGGCTGACCTTCAGTAAGGCAGCAGCTCGCGAGATGGCGGATCGTTTTTATCATCTATTTCACGAATTAATTGGAACGACAGCGGCATTCTCGACGATTCATAGCTTTGCTTTTCAAGTCGTTCGGGATCATACATCCCAGCAACGTCTCTCCTATACGATCATTGAGGGACCCATGGATCAACAACATCCGAATGCGCCACACAAACGCATGTTACTCCGGCGTATTTTCCAGGAAATTAATCGGAGTGTCATTACCGATGACCAGATGGATGAGTTATTGCGGATGATTTCCTTCGTCAAGAACCGTCTTCTTTCTTTAAAGGAAATCAAGGCAGTACCGACGACGATCAAACATTTCCCTGATATCTATGTGGCATATGAACAATTCAAGTCGCGTGATCCCTTACATCCGTTACTCGACTTTGATGATATGTTGACGTATGCGAATACGATTTTGGAGCAAGACCGTCGTCTGTTGCAACATTATCAGCGACGCTTCGACTATATCCTAACGGATGAGAGTCAGGATACGTCACTCGTTCAACATCAATTGGTCGAAAAGTTAGCCTTACCGCATAACCGTCTTTGTGTCGTTGCAGATGATGATCAGACGCTATACAGTTGGCGTGGTGCAGATGCTTCGAAAATTCTCCACTTCAAGGATACGTATCCGAATGCGACGATTCTTTACATGGAACAAAATTATCGTTCGTCTCAAGACATCGTATCCGTCGCGAACCAATTCATTCAGCGCAATAAAGCACGCTATCCGAAACAGATGTTTACGGAGAACGCTGCTGTTCGTCCAATCATTTTAGAGACGTTACCAACTTACGAGGATCAGACCCGCTATCTGTTGAATCAACTACGGACAGAGACGAATTACCGTGAAGTAGCCATCTTATATCGCAACAATGCTTCTTCGATCAACGTCATGAATGCGTTGGATCAAGCAAATATTCCGTTTTATATTAAGGATGTCGATCATAAATTCTTCAGTCATTGGATTTTGAAGGATATCTTAAACTTCATGACATTCGCACAAGATCCGACAGATATCGATGTGTTAGCAACTATCCATACGAAATTTGCCGGATATATCTCAAAAGCGCAACTGGCTCAATTGCAACAGTTCGGTACGGGTGAATCTGTATTTGATCTACTCATAAACAAAATCGAGATGAAGTTTTATCAAAAGAAACAACTTCAACAAATGAAGCGCACATTCGCTTCCATTCAAACCGTTCGCCCCTCTGCTGCCCTCTCTTTGATTCGTCATGAACTGGGCTACGAAAAGAATTTGCGAAAAATGAGTGAGAGTCTCGGTTTTAGTCTCGATCACCTGCTTGAGACGTTAAACACAATCGATAATATCGCAAGTGATGTACCGACACTACTTGCCTTTCGTGAACGGATCGCGCATCTCGAACAATTGATGCGTGATGCGAAACAAAATAAAAATCAAAATGCGGTCACCCTTTCGACCTTTCACAGTGCAAAGGGACTTGAATTCGATCGCGTCTTCATGATTGATCTCGTTGCTGGTATTCTTCCATCGGCTGATACGATCAAGGCATACAAGAATGGACAACTCGATGATATGGAAGAAGCTGCACGTTTGTTTTACGTCGGCATGACACGGGCGCGACACGAACTACATCTTCTGTCCTATCGTTTTAAATCGAAATCATTTGATGTCTCGCCATTCGTCGAAGACGTTCATCGCCTCGTCACGCCTGATGCTGCAAAACGAAAAGCAGAGCGCAAGCGCCCTGCTGTTGCAGCGCGAGCTAGCGTTGCTCCATTACCGATCACTGAGAACATGCGTGTCTCGCATACAGCATTTGGTCCCGGAACCGTTTTGCACCTGGTTGACGACGTGCTAGAAATTTCATTTGATCAAGGAATGAAAAAACAGCTTTCGTTACAAGTCTGCTCTGAAAATGCGTTACTCGAAATTTTATGATTAACAATGGACTGATTCATAAGTCAGTCTCCATAAAGATAAGGGTGGCAGAATGATGATCTGCCACCCTTATCTCGTAAAAAAAGAAGACCTCGTTTCACGACACTCCTACAAGAAAAAGCGCATCGCGCTGTCAGAGACAAGCAAGACCCGCTTTCCTGCTTGAATGAAGCAGGAAAACTGGCTTGTGTCTCGCCTGAGGAAAGGGCGTGAAAAGACGAGTCCTTCTTTTTTAAGTTAATCCCAATTATATACGTCAGTTTTTCGTCGATGACTCATTTTGATGAATCAAGGCATCTCTGATTTCTGTCAATAATTTTTCTTCTGTCGTTGGTACCGCTTCTTCTTCGACGACTTCTTCCTTCTTCCGGAATGAAGTGATACCTTTGACGAAGATAAACAGTGCAAAGGCGATCAACAAGAATTCGATGCTCGCTTGAAGAAATTGACCGTACTGCAACTCTGCATTTCCAACCATGACCGACAATCCTTTGACATCAATGCCCCCGATAATGATACCAATCAGTGGCATGAAGACGCTGTCGACGAGGGATTTGATGATCCCACTAAACGCAGCACCAAGAATAACTCCGACCGCTAAGTCGATCACATTTCCTCGAAATGCGAATTCCTTGAATGCCTTAAACATGAAACGTCCCCCTTACCAAGCGCGGGACGCCAACTGCTGAATCGCATATCCGACGCCGTGCTCGTCATTTGATTTCGTCACGTGATGGGCAATCGCTTTTGCCTCATCATGACCATTTCCCATCGCGATCGCCTTTCCGGCAACTTTGAACATCGGAAGATCATTCAGGTTATCACCGATGACAGCGACCTGTTCGATTGGCACACCGAGGTGGTCTGCGAGGATTTTAATTGCCGTTCCTTTATCGGCACCAACTGCCATGACTTCGATGTTATCGTGTCCTGACGACGTGACATAGACACCATCGACCTTCTGCTCGATTTCCTGCCAGATTTTTTTCATTAATTCTTGATCAAACGAGAATGAGATGAATTTAAATACTTTTCCCGCTTGGTTACGGATGTACGATCGGAATCCATCAATCATCTTGACGTCTTCGTGGACATAATAACGATCGTGGAAGAAATCAAGCACTTGTTTCGCCCGATCACTTTCTTCACTTAATTCTTTCAGGGAATCATAGGCTGCATCGATCGTCGCTCCTTGTGCTGTCACGAGCCCTTGATCACAGAACATCTCAAAGAAAACTTCATATTGACTGATGATGCCGTAAATTTGCTGTGCTTGTTCCGTCGTCAACGTCGTCGCACTCAACTCTTCTCCATCGACGGTCATCACACGTGCCCCATTTGAAGCAATGATCGGACAGTGGATTCCTGCTGCGTCAGTTAATTCTTTTGCATTTAAGTAGTTACGTCCTGTTGCGATTGCAAATTCGACACCTTGTTCGCGTGCCGCTTCAATTGCCTGAATCGTCTCCGGTTCAATTCGTTGCTTGCCCGAAAGAACGGTTCCGTCCATGTCTGATACGAGTAGTTTGATTGGATTTGCCATCGTCTTCACTCTCCTCTTTTTCTATTTCCATACCACTATACCATTTTTCACATTTTGACTGGTCGTAAACGCGGTTTACAAAATCGGTGACAACAAACGTGAAATACTTTCCTTGAATTTGATCGTTCTTGATCGCGCGGCATACGACTTGACCGTCATGAGCTTTGATACCTCACAATCAGCGAGGAAAAGACGCTCTAGTTCAATCGCTATTGCCTGATCATAGACGATCGTGTTCATTTCAAAGTTCAACCGAAAACTTCGCGCATCGATATTCGTCGTCCCGACTGAAGCAATCTCACCATCAACGACGATCGTCTTTGCGTGTAAAAATCCAGGTTCATACGTGTAGACTTTAGCTCCGTACGATAACAACTCCCCTACAGCCGCAGTCGTTGCCCAGTAAACGAATGGATGGTCCGGCTTATTCGGAATCATGATACGGACTTCCACTCCGGACAAAAGGGCTGCCTTACATGCATCTAAATAACTCGTGTCTGGAATGAAATAAGGCGATTGGATATAAATCGTCCGTTTTGCTTCGTTGATCATCTTGATCAAGGCAAGCTTCAAATACTCTGAACGAGAATCCGGACCCGATGTGACGATTTGCATCGGTAATATATCCTGAATCCTATGCGTTCCATAGTAAAATAAAGATTTTTCCGTATAGAGGTCGCTTGCTTGGTTCCAGTCGAGAATAAAGCGGTCGAGTTGATCGTGAACGACGTCACCTTCCAAGCGAAAATGTGTATCCCGCCAGTAGCCGAACTTTTCATCGATACCGAGATATTCCGTACCAACGTTGAACCCGCCAATGTAGCCGATTCGACCGTCGATGATGCAGGATTTACGGTGATTGCGGTTGTTCAATCGAAAATTAACGAAACCAATCGTCGACGGGAAAAAGGCGAACACTTCTCCCCCGTGTGCGAGTAACTCCTTGAAGTCTGTCCGTTTCAGACTCCGTGATCCGACAGCATCATACAAGAGACGGACTTTGATCCCACGACGGGCACAATCGGTCAATGTATCAATCAACGCTAATCCGAGACGATCTTTCTGAATGATGTAATATTGGATGTTCACTTCATGCTCAGCCTGGCGGATATCTTGAATCATCCGATTGAACTTCTGCTCGCCATCCGAAAGAATCTGCAATTGATTCGAGAGACTGAGCAGGGAACCGTTCGACATTAAGTTCATCCGAATCATATCCCGGTGCTTTTGAATCATCGGGTGCCGTCCCATCGTTACAAGTTCTTTTTTCTGTAAGGCAATCCGTCTATCCTGTTCCAGTTGTTCTTCATCCGTGACACGATAAAAATTCGTTTTTTTCAACAGTCTTCCGAAAAACAGATAGACGAGAAACCCAACGAGCGGAACGAAATACAAGATGAATACCCATGCCCACGTCGCACCAATATCGCGCCGCTCGAGAAAAATAACCGTCAGGACAGCCAAGATATTCATGATAAGTAATCCGTAGACGATGATGATTGTGAACGTACTCCATACTTCCACCATACGATTCCCTCCCGCTTCAACGGTATTCTTCGATTTTGATTCCTCTGTCTCTTATTCCCGTTTCCTTCCGTGTCATTCTTCTGAAGACAAAAAAAACCTTTTTGAAGCACGGCTAGCTTCAAAAAGGTTTAGGTGTGTCATGATTCTTTACATGGTTCCGGTTGTTGTAACGCCATTTGTTCAAGCGTCGCTTTGACACCTGCTACACAGTCTGGCAAACCAACACCATCATAAGCGAGTCCGGCTAAATGAATGTGTGGATAGTAAGAAGCGACGATTTCTCGCACTTCTTGAATCCGCTGTGCATGTCCTACCGTATAGGCCGGTAAGCCGTCTAATAAACGACTGATGACGACACGTTCCGGTTGCAATGGACGACCACAGATGTTTTCAAGATCTTCTAAGACGACGCGTTCAATCATTTCGTCTGATTCACGAACGAGTGCATCTTTTCCGGGGCGTCCGATGAAGGCACGGAGCACGGTATGATTCGGTGCTGCATGATTCCACTTTTGATCAATCGCCGTGCATGCTGTGATTGAATACGGTGCCCGACGGTTGACGATGAATCCCGTTCCATCAATCGGTAACGCCGTTTCCTTATCAAAAATCAACGTGACCGTCGCTGTCGAGTGCGTCGAAAGGTTCGCAAGCCCTGGAAGCGTCGCTTCCGGTAACAAGGACACGACTTGGCGATGCGGAATCGTCAACAAAATATCATCGGCATATTCTGGACCATGATCCGTTTCGAGACGATACCGCCCGTCTGCTTCCCGTTCAATGGAGCGAAGCGGTGTCTCTAGACGAATCTCTGTCCGTTCGAGCACCTCTTCTAAACGCTCGACGAGAGACTCGAGTCCAGTAGCAAGTGATAGGAATTGACCTGTCGCTTTGAGCGTCGGACCTTGTTGTTGATCAAGTGGACGCATGAGGCGCATCCCTTCGAACAAGCTTCCCGCCTTTTGCTCATTCGCAACGAATTGTGGATAGGTCGCGAACGTACTCATCCGGTCGATATCACCCGCATAGATGCCTGAAAGAAGCGGTTCAATCAACTTCTCGACGAGCGCATCTCCAAGACGCGGACGCAGGTATTCCCCTAATGGGATGTCTGTTTCCGGAATCGTCAAATCAGGAGCAGGGTGAAGCAAGCGTTCTGTCACCTCTGCTTTTTCTTCTTCCGTCAATAGAGACGTCTTTGCGAATAACTCTAAATCAGTCGGGATGCCCATGACGGCACCTTTTGGAATCGGGTGGAGACCGCGCGCATCCAAGATATACGCTTGCGACGTGTTATTGCGAACGAGTTGCTCCCCTAATCCGATCTCTTCGATGAGATCCGTCAACACGTGTTTCCGTGCGACGTATGAATCCGGTCCCCGCTCGATTGTCAATCCTTCGTCCCGATATGTCGCCACCTTACCACCGAGACGACCCTCTGCCTCGAGTAACGTGATGTTCATCTCCGGAAACTTCTTCTCTGCATAATAGGCGGCTGCAAGTCCTGATATACCGCCGCCCACGATGACGAGACGTTTACTGGACATAACTACCCACCTGTTTCGCGACGGCTTCCGTGACAGCTTTCATGAAAGCTGGATCCGCGTTTGGCATGACAGGTCGCGCATAATGAATTCCGAGTTCGTCGCAGACGACTTTACACTCGTAATCATTATCGAACAATACTTCTAGGTGATCGGCTACAAAACCAACGGGTACGTAGACGAATGCTTCGTATCCTTTTTCTTCGTAGACGTCACGTGTCAAATCCTGAACATCTGGTCCAAGCCATGGTTCTGGCGTTTGTCCAGCCGATTGCCAGCCTGTGATCATATGCGGTACACCAGCACGTTGCGCGATCAATTCGGCTGTTTCCTTCAATTGCTCTGGGTATGGATCACCGTTTGCAATGATTTTCTCAGGGAGACTGTGTGCTGAAACGACGAGAACGGCTTTCTCTTCAGGTACTGGTAAAGCGTCGAACGTCTTGCGGATTTCTTTCCCCCACCAATCGAGAAACGCTTCTTCTTTGTACCACGATTCGACAGATGCGAGACGAATACCATGCTTATCCGCGACTTCCTTCGCACGACCATTGTATGAACGGATACTGAACGTCGAATAGTGTGGTGCTAAAACGACCGTGACCGCTTCCGTAATGCCGTCTTTTGCCATTTGCTCGACAGCATCCTCAACGAATGGCTCGATGTGTTTCAGACCAAGATAGAGTTTGAACTCGATTTCACCAGCATATTTCTCAGACAGTTGACGGTGTAGCTCTTCAGCCTGATCAATCGTGACTTGTGCGAGTGGTGAGACTCCACCGATGGCTTCGTAACGTTCCGTCAACTCTGCCAATGCTTCTGGAGACGGTTTGCGCCCGCGACGGATGTGCGTATAATAACGCTCGATATCTTCTGGTTTATATGGCGTACCGTACGCCATAACAAGTAGTCCTAACGTCTTCATTTTCCTACCTCCATTTTTTCTTTCGAATAATCATGGATAAATGCAGTCAAACGTTTCAATACTTCTGGATCGACTTCCGGGAAGATGCCGTGACCGAGGTTAAAGATGAAGCCTGGTTGCTTCATTCCCATGTCGAGAATCTCCTTCGTTTTTGCTTCAAGGATATCCCACGGTGCTAACAGATAAGACGGGTCGAGGTTTCCTTGGACAGGTTTCGTCAGTCCACGCTCACGCGCTTCGTCAATCGACAAACGCCAATCAAGTCCGACGACGTCTAACGGTAAACTGTGCCATTCTTCTGCCAAGTGACTCGCTCCTACACCGAACATGATCATCGGCACGCCTGTATCTTTTAATTCCGTGAAAATGCGTTCCATCGTTGGCTTGATGTAACGGACATAATCTTTCCGGCTTGTCGTTCCGACCCATGAATCAAAGATTTGGAACGCTTGGATTCCTGCATCCACTTGTGATTTGATGTAATCGATGACCATGTCACCTAGTTTCTCCATTAAGGCATGCCATACCTCAGGTTGTCCATACATCAATGCTTTCGTTTTATGGTATCCCTTCGAAGGACCACCTTCAATCATATAGCTCGCAAGCGTGAATGGTGCCCCGGAAAAACCAATCAACGGTACTTCGAGTCGTTCCCGTAACAAACGAATCGTTTCATAGATATATGGAATATCTTCACGGTTAAATGGTTGTAATGCTTCGACATCTGCCATCGTGCGAATCGGGTTCGCGATGACTGGACCGATACCACTCTTGATTTCGACGTCAACGCCCATCGATGGAAGTGGCGTCATGATGTCTTTATACAGAATCGCTGCATCGACCCCTAATTGTTTTACAGGTAGTTCTGTCACATATGCGCCTAGTTCCGAGTCATGTGTGATCTCGAAAAGCGTCCGCGTCTTCTTGATTTCACGATATTCCGCTTGATAACGACCTGCTTGTCGCATGTACCAGACGGGAACGTGATCAATCTGCTCGCCACGGATCGCCCGCAAAAACGTATCATTGAATTTCTTCATCATAACTACCCCTTTATACTCGTTCTAACGCCCCAAAAAAACGTACGATAAGTTTGTGAACACAGAAACATTATATCTGAAATTAAGAAGTCTGTGCCAATAAATCGTTTACAAAATGACAGTTCTGTTACCAGTTCATGAAATGTTCACTGTTTCTTGTAAAGACCGAATGCAGCATTCAACTGACCACGAATCAAGTCAGAACGTTGCTGTTCCGTTACCTTGCGTTCTTTTTCTCGAATTTCGTGCGTGCGCCAGCCATCCTCGATTTTTTCCGCGACTTCGACGAGTCGCTCGACATCCGTAAACGAATATTTTCGTGTTTTCCCATTTGTCCGTTCTGGAAAGATTAACTTCCGTTCCTCATAGTAACGAATCTGACGTTCTGACAAGCCGGTCAATTCACAGACGATTCCGATCGACATCACCTTTTTTTCACGGTAGTTCATCTTCGTCACTCCTTTCCACAAAAATACCATGTCAGATTTTCTGACACAACACGTTTCTTTGAAAGTATTTCCGTCTAAAGTAAACACATACTTTAAATGGATAAAGGAGGAACGACAATGAAACTGGAACAACTCGCTATCTCAGTCGATACGTTTTATGTCTTATTCGCAGCACTGCTCGTCTTTACGATGCAAATTGGATTCTTACTTCTAGAAACAGGGATGTTACGGGCGAAGAACGCGGGGCACGTCGCCGTCAAACAAATCATCAGCTTCTCCGTTGCCGCTCTCGCCTTTTGGGCCATCGGATTCGGATTGACGTTCGGTGATGGCAATTCCATCATCGGAACGGAAGGATTCTTCTTACAAGGAGGGTTCAGCAGTCTTGATTGGTCGAACATCACGATTGATGTGAAGTTCCTCTTCCAACTCTCATTCGTCGCTGTCTCCCTCGCGATCGCTTGGGGCGGATTCGCAGAACGTGCTAAATTATCCGTCTACCTGTTGTTCGGAACGTTTTTCGTTGCCATCATCTATCCGATCATCGCACGTTCCGTTTGGGCAGGTGGATTCCTTGGTTCGCTCGGGATGCAAGACTTCGCTGGATCAACGGTTGTTCACTTACAAGGTGGGATCGCTGCACTCGTTGCTGCTTTACTGCTTAAGAAACGCATCGGTGCTGAAAAAACACCGTTACTCGGACACAACGTCATCTATTCTGTCGTTGGTGCCTTCATCCTCTGGTTATGTTGGTTCGGCTTCAACGCTGGTTCGACACTAACGATTGCCGATGGATTCTTTAGTTACGTTGCCTTGACGACGTTACTTGCGACTGCAGCAGGTGCCCTCGGTGCTCTTGCCATCTCATTCTGGCACCGTCGTGTCGCAGATATCCCTTCGATCATCAACGGCGTGTTAGCTGCACTTGTTGCCATCACAGCAGCCTGTGCCTTCGTTGAACCGTGGGCAGCCGTCGTCATCGGTTTCCTCGCTGGTGTGATCACATATGGAACGAGCATTCTTCTCGCAAGCCGTGTCGATGATCCATTATGTGCCTTCTCCGTTCATGGCGTCGCTGGTATCTGGGGTACACTCGCAACTGGATTCTTCGCTTCACCACGACTCGTTGAAATCACAGGGATCGGACAAGCTGGTCTCTTCTATGGTGGCGGTTTTACGCAACTCGGTGTTCAAGCACTTGGCGTCGTCTTTGCCGTCGTCATTGTCAGCGTCTTAAGTTACGCATTCTTAAAAGTTCTCGACCTTACGATTGGTCTTCGGATCACACGCGAAGATGAACTCCGCGGACTGGATGTTGCAGAACATGGTCAATCTTCTTATGATCTCCCTGCTCCTGTCAGCAAAGAATTACGTATGGTCGAAGAAGAAGACCTCTCAAACGAACGTGTTAACTAATGATTGATAATAAACAGAGCCTACGCGATGGATTCATTGCGTAGGCTCTGTTTATTATTTTCGAGCGTAGTATTCACCAATCACAAGCGCCAAGGCTGCCCCACCAACGACATAGATGGATCCGCTTAAAAAGAATCCAAGTAGCGTCAAGACGATGCATTGACTGATTGCTGCGAAGCGGATGATTTTCCGTTTCGCCTGTACAGCATTTCCAAACGGTAATAGACGCGTCAATAGATGTTGGTCCACTGCCTTCGTAAACGGTGCTAGTTGAAAGCTTGTCAATCCTGCAAACGCAGGGATTGCAAGCGCAACGAACAACAAGTTGCCACTCGCTAACCACATGCATACAGCCCCGATCAGCGTCAAACGAACAATCAATCCGATCCCGTCTCCACTCCGGATGAACTGTTTGACATACAAGTAATCGAATGTCGTTTGCGCTCGATATGGAATCCGCTCGACCATGTTACTTAAGAGACGACGGCGTTTATACGTTGCCGATAGATGCGGCACATCAACGAACCAATTCGCTAATCGATAAAAACGATCACGCGATTCCTGCTCAAGTGCAATCCATTCGCGTAGAGGAAGATGGTCCTGACGCTTCAAATGAAGGACAACCATTAAGAGAAGTGCGACGACGATCGTCATCCACGCCATATCGATGATGACGAGTAGCGCCGCTCCGAACGCATACAGTAACACCGTCCGATGTGCGATCCCTTCAAGCTTTGATAAATTTGCAGCCGCTCCGAACAAAGCAAGCGCTACTCCCATTAAGACAAGTTCAAAGGGTGTCGTCTGTTCCGTTCGAACATAGAGGACAACGACAGCTAAAAACGGAAGCACCGCACGGATGATACCAAAGACCGCATTGTACGCTCGGACTTGTTGCATGAAACTAGATAACTTCGCTAATACCGGTAATAGAAACACTTGATCCGCTTCGACGAGAAACGTCCGACTTGTCCGGTAGAGCGGTAAAATCAGAAACAAGGCTGCCATGACGAACCGACCAGGAAACGATGGATCGAGTTGGTCGAGGAAACGACCGTAGACGACTAAACCGTACAAAATAACGAAGTACACGGTAAATAACAGTCCACCATTCGCCATATACCGTGTGTATTTCACTGTCTCGGTCATCGCCGTCTGATACCGTTCCTTCCATAAGGACTGGCTGTTCATCGTTCCGCCTCCTCGATCGCAGCGACGTACAGATCATCCAGTGTTCCATCTTGCAGTCCATATCGCGCGCGTAAAGCAGCTGTCGTTCCTTCTGCTGCAATGTGCCCCTCATGTAAGAGCACGAATCGGTTACAGTGACGCTCGGCTGTCTCAAGGATATGCGTCGACATTAAGATCCCCTTACCGTCCTGCTTCAGTTCACTAAAAATCTGAAGTAACTCACGAATCGCTAGTGGGTCAAGTCCAACGAACGGTTCATCGACGATTAACAGCTCACTGCCTGTGACGAGTGCACATAAAATCATCGCTTTTTGTTTCATCCCTTTTGAGAAAACACTTGGAAACCATTCGAGTTGCTTCGTCATTCGAAGTCGTTCAGCGTAATGTTGCGCGCGTTCTGTAGCAATTGCTTCTTCGACGTCATATCCTTGCGCCATCAGACGAAGGTGCTCCCGTAACGTCAGTTGTTCATATAACATCGGCTGTTCCGGAATATACGCCACTTGGCGACGATACTCGGTTTCGTTCGTCGTTAAATCCAATTCATTGATTCGAACCGATCCTGTCTTGACCGGTAAAAGACCAAGGATATGCTTGATCGTCGTTGATTTTCCGGCACCATTCAACCCAATCAGACCGACGAGTTCACCTCGATCGACTTCGATATTGATGTCATGCAGAACGGTTTTTGAACCGTATCCTCCTGACAAACCTTTAATGTCTAATAACATATCTGCCACTCCCCTTAGGCTCATCGTAAAGTAGATTTGCTTCGTTTTTCTAGCGTAACGTCTAGTTTTTTAAAATATAATGTTTTAATACTTGTTTTTTCGGCAATTACTCTAAGTGTAATCGTTACATCAATATATGAAAACGATTTACATGTAAATTGAAAGTGAAATCAATGAATCGTCCATTTATTCTCTATCAAGTGGTCTAATCGTCTAGTCATTTAAAGAATGAACGATTTCAGATTTTTTCATTTTCGCACGTGTTTATAACTGCCTGAAAACAGGTAAAACTAATATGTAGAGGAGATGTTTAAAAATGGGTTTCTTATGGGCACTCATCGTTGGTGGTCTCATCGGTTGGATCGCAAGTTTAATTATCGGGAAAGATGTGCCGGGTGGCATCATCGGTAACATTATCGCTGGTTTCATCGGTTCGATGATTGGTCAAGCCATCTTTGGTTCAATGGGACCAGAAATAGGTGGATTCGCAGTCATTCCGGCTATTCTCGGAGCAGTCATCTTGATCTTCATCGTCTCACTTATTCTCCGGGCAGTACGTAAGTAATCATAGATCTTAAATTGAAAAGGAGTGTTTTAAATGGGATTCTTATGGGCGTTAATCGTCGGCGGTATTATCGGTTGGCTGGCAAGCTTAATTTTAGGTAAAGATGTTCCAGGTGGTATCATCGGTAACATCATCGCTGGTTTCGTCGGTGCAATCATCGGTCAAGCATTATTTGGAGATTGGGGTCCGATCGTTGCCGGATTCGCAATCGTACCTGCTTTACTCGGAGCTATCATTCTTATCCTTATCGTATCGTTCATTCTCCGTGCGGTGAATAAACGATAACCAAAAATCCTCGGACGTTTCTGTCCGAGGATTTTTTAGTCTTTTATTAGTCTTTTAATTGTAACCACATGCCGTCCTCTCGCTCGACGACTCGTTTTTCTGCTCGTAAGTTCAACCATTCGAACACACCTTCGAGAAAACTAGACGGATACTCCCAAACGGTACCGACTTGCTCACGCTTCTTTCGTTCTGGTTTTCCAGCGATGGCTTCCAGTTCATCCGGAGTCTTATTCAATCGGATCAACAATTCTTCCACCTGACCCGACTGATAGGTCACTTCATATCCATCGTATCGTGCTCGATTGGCAACGGTCGAAT
This sequence comes from Exiguobacterium abrahamii, assembly GCF_015645365.1. Taxonomy (NCBI): domain Bacteria; kingdom Bacillati; phylum Bacillota; class Bacilli; order Caryophanales; genus Exiguobacterium; species Exiguobacterium abrahamii. The sequence continues at coordinate 30,383 of NZ_JADOYC010000002.1, read as the reverse complement.
CAGGCGTCCCGAACGTATTCTCAAACGCGTCACGCGAACGTCCAAGATAGCCCGTCATCGTATCGATACTTTTTCCAGTCCGGGCTTTCACTTCCGTCTCAAGTAATGTTTTGATATCGACTGCATATTCGTTCGAAACGGTCGTATTGAATCGATCAGCCAATTTAAAGTCGACTGTCGCGTTCGGTTCATCTCCGAGTTGTACAGTCTTTGATTCTTGGACGGTCTGTCCTGATTGATCCGCACTTACTTGAACATCGTATTCTCCAGGAGATCGCTTGACTTCAAGGGATTTCTGATCAATTGTCCCGACTTCTTCTCCGTCTAGTGAAACCTTTGTTCCCGGTAAATCACTTGAAACGGTTAAGCGCTGAGGATTCACATCGAGAGAGTACCGGTCATACCAAAGCCATCCATCTTCTTCTTGAAGCGAAAACAGATGTGTCTTTACTTGTTTCCCTGTGCCTTGATCCTGCTTGACTTGTGCGATGACCCGATCCGTCCGTTCTGAGTCAGCCGTCAACCAATTAACGAGTCGCGTCGCCTCACTCATCGGTAGTGACTTACCGTTCATCGTGACGAGTTGTTGGAATCCACGCTGATCCTTTTCCTTTAACAAGGTAGCAAGACGCTCGTCTGTTTTTTCCATTCTCGCCGCTTCTTGCATGTTACGCCCAAACCAAAAGGCAAATAATAAGAAAAGACCGACGACGATGACGCTACCGACGAGCAGACGCCGTTTTCGTTTTTTTTGTGCCGTCGAGGCTACTCGTGATGCCATGCAATTCGCTCCTTCCGTCAGTATCTGTATGTTTCTAAGTGTATCGGGTTCAATTTGACTGTCAATCGTGCGGAAGTCGGAAACTTTCCGTATACTAATATTATCTTACCCAAAGGAGTGAACGTTCCATGCAAAAAGAATCATGTATCTTCTGTAAAATTGCTCGCAAAGAAGTCCCTGGTCATATCGTCTTCGAGAACGAACAAGTTCTCGCTTTCCTCGACCTGTCACAAGTGACGAAAGGACATACGCTCGTCATTCCAAAACAACATGCCGATAATTTGTATGATCTCTCTCCTGAACAAGCACAAGACGTATTTGCGACGATCCCGCAAATCAGTCGTGCGCTTCAACAAGAAACAGAAGCAGCTGGCATGAATCTCTTATCGAATACAGGAAAAGTAGCCGGTCAATCAGTCTCCCACTTCCACCTGCACCTCATTCCGCGTCACGATAAACAAGACGGTTTCGGCGCGAAATGGGAAGTTCATAATGACGATTACACGGCAGAGGAATTGGCTGAACTCGCTAACTCGATCGCTTCTCGCATCTAAGTCTGTTCTTTTTCTTCTATTCTTAGAAAAATATTGCCGAAATAGGTTTCTTTCATTCGATTTTCGGTAAAATAATATGAAACAAATATTTTAATATTAAAAAGGAGGTTCAATATGTCGAAGCGTCCCGCCCGTAACTGGGTCGCTTTTGGTGCTACGCTAACACTTGTGACTTTTTACGGTCTGAAGGCGCTTCGCCAAGGTACGAAAAGCGACTCTTCGAACGGTCATCAACGTCGAAATTCTTATTCTACAATCGTAACGAATGTGCAGGATTTGACCCAGGAGGGCAAGAACTTAGTAGAGACAGCAAAAGCGTCTGGTATGCACTTCAAAGAAGAAGTCATGCAGAGCGTCTCGGAATACCAAACGGAAGTCCAAGCATCGCTCACGAAGATCCAGTCTCTCGCTGATGAAGCGAAACAGGAAGCAGACCAGCTTTCTCCACAAAAGTAAGATCCGTTGCTTCGATTTGTTTTTGTATAGTTTGCATTTTGCGCGTTTGAGCCATTGTCACCTTTCGAAAGGATGAGTCAGATATGGAACACGAAAAGTTATATCCTGGACAAGAGGCTTTGTTGTATAGCCACAAGATTGTCCAGTTAAGCAAAGCACTATGGAAAACGGTAGAAAAAGATTGGCAAAACTGGATCAAACCTTTTGATTTGAACATCAATGAACATCATATCTTGTGGATTTCGCACGCGCTAGGTGGTGCCTCGATTTCAGAGATCGCGAAATATGGTGTCATGCACGTCTCGACGGCATTCAACTTCTCGAAGAAGTTAGAAGACCGCGGACTGTTGACGTTCTCAAAAAAGGAAACAGATAAACGAAATACCTACGTCCAGTTGACACCAGAGGGCGAATCACTCTTGCTTGAGACGATTCAAGCGTTCCGCCCTGAAGAAAACGGTGTCTTCCGTGCATCACTTCCTCTTCAGGAACTGTACGGGAAGTTCCCGGAATTAACGGACATTTCTGCGATCGTACGTCGCTTGTATGGCGACAGCTTCATGGACATATTCGCTGAGACATCAAAGATGATCACAGAAGAAGCAGATCGTCGCCCTCAAGATCCAGTCATGGACTCAATCAAAAAAGCATAACCTTACCAAAAGCGTTTTAGCCTCTAGCTAGAATGCTTTTTTTAGGTCTTTTTTCCTCATGACAAGGACATTACTACTATGTCTCAAGAGCGTTATTTCCCTCACAATTTCCCATAAAAATTATCCTCAACCGACTACTTGGATGTGATAGCATGGAAAAGAGCAAGTATCTCTTGGCATGACAAGATACAGCTGTCAACCAGACGAGAATATGATATGATAAAACGGTTGAAATAAATGGTAAATTAGGGGTGTATGTATGAAAAAGAAATTGTTAGGCGCAGCAGCAGTCGCAAGTGTATTTACGTTAGCAGCATGTGGATCAAATGACGAAGCCGTCATCAATTACAAAGGTGGCGAAGTCAACAAGGCTGACGTCCAAGAAGAAGCATACGAAAAAGCTGGTGCTCAAATCGCCTTCCAGCAAACGATGAACCAATTGCTTGAGAAGAAATACGGCAAAGAAGTCACGGATAAAGAAGTCGAAGCAGAAGTCAAGAAGACAAAAGACCAGTTCCCGGATAAAGAGCAGTTCAATACAACATTGAAATCTGCTGGAATCAAGAACGAAAAAGAATTCGAGAAAGTTCTTCGCACACAAATGCTCTTAACGGAAGCAAAATCTGCGAAATCAAAAGTAACAGATAAAGAAATCCAAGAGCGTTTTGACCAAGAAAAAGTCGAAGTCAAAGCAAGCCATATCCTCGTTGCGAAAGAGTCAGAAGCAAAAGACATCAAAAAGCAATTGGATGACGGCGCGGACTTCGCGAAACTCGCAAAAGAGAAATCAACAGATACAGGTAGCGGTACAAAAGGTGGAGATCTTGGATACTTCACAAAAGGTAAAATGGTCAAGGAATTCGAAGATTATGCGTTCAAGGATGGCGTTGAAGGTAAAATCTCCGATCCAATCAAAACACAATTCGGTTACCACATCATCAAAGTAGTCGATCGTAAAGAAAAGAAAGACTTCACACTTGATAAAGAAAAAGCTCGCATCAAAAAAGCGCTTGCTGAAGAAAAAGCAGCACAAGTCAACCCGAACGATATCTACCGTTCGCTCATGAAAGAATACGATGTTAAAATCGAAAACAAAGACTTCAAGGATGCTTTTGATTTAGATAAACAAGAACAACAACAAATGCAACAACAGATGATGCAACAACAGCAGTAATCAAAAAAGGAAGCCGCGAAGGCTTCCTTTTTTCGTGTCGTTTTTATATGAGCGATGATTAACGAACCGTCCGAATCGGTGCTCGTTCGTATTGTTTCGGCAAGGCGACCGTGTCTCCTAGTTCGGCTGCCGCATGATAGACCCAGTACGGTTGGCGAAGTAGTTCCCGTGCGAGCAGGACGATATCTGCTCGACCGTTACGGACGATTTCTTCTGCATGAGCAGCTGTCGTGATCAATCCAACCGCGCCTGTTGCAATACCCGTCTCCCGTTTCAACTCTTCCGCATAACTCACTTGATAGCCCGGATACACTACCGGTACGGCATTAGCGACGACAGCACCTGAACTGCAGTCGAGTAGATCGATGTGACGTGCAGCTAGTTCTTTTGCGAGTGGAATATAATCCGTCGCTGTCATTCCCCCTGTTGCGTGATCGGCTGCTGAAATCCGGACCCAAATCGAGAGCTTTGAAACGGCTTGAATGCCATCAATGATTTCTAGCAACAAGCGCATCCGATTTTCAATCGATCCACCGTATTGGTCCTCACGAACGTTTGATAACGGAGAGAGGAACGTGTTCAATAAGTAACCATGAGCCCCATGAATTTCAATGAAATCGTACCCTGCTCGTTCCGCACGCAGTGCTGCATCGATGAACTGTTGTTTGATCGTCGCGATTTCCTCAAGCGTTAATGCTCGTGGATGTGTATACGTATCATCAAACGGTAAAGCACTCGGTGCAACGGGTGGTTCTGCCGTCGTGCTTTTGCGCCCGGCATGGGCCAGTTGAATGCCTGCTTTTGCACCCGCTGCTTTGACTTGCTCTGCGATCCGTTGTAAGCCTTCGATATGCGCATCTGACCAAATTCCAAGATCACCGGCTGAAATGCGACCGTCTGGCGTGACAGCACTCGCTTCTAAGATGACGCCGCCGACACCACCCATCGCACGGGTTGCATAGTGCGTGACATGCCAATCCGTAACGAGTCCATCTTCTTTTGCACTATACATACACATCGGCGCCATAATGACCCGATTTCGGAATGTCAACGTTCCGAGTTGAACCGTATCAAACAACTTCGTCTTCATCTTTCTTCCCCCTTATAGCTTCGGACGGTAAAAAGCACGATTATCTAGTGCAAATGATCGTTCCGAGAACTGTCCTGGCTCGACATATTCCAGAAGGCGATCCATCATCGTCATCCGTGCATCAAGGTTATCGATCAAGAACAAGACTTCTGCTTCGCGCATCTGTGGTGCGACGGCAGAACCCCATTCTGGTCGTCCGTGATGACTTAAAACGAGATGTTGCAAGACCGTCAGTACTTCTGCGTCAATTTGTAATTCTGCTCCGACTTTTTCAAGTTCCGCTACCATCATCGTAATATGACCGACGAGTTTACCAGGCAACGTATATTCCGGTGCAACCGGATCGGATAACTCCTTGATTTTCGCATAATCGTGCAGAATGATGCCACTGATTAGCACGTCACGGTTTAAGGTCGGATAGAGTTGAGCGATTTGATCCGCTAGACGCAACATCGAAAGGACGTGGTATGACAGCCCCGAGTAAAAAGCATGATGGTTCTTGACCGCTGCCGGATGCGTGAAATAGGCGTCGAATCGCGAAGTAATCAAATGTTTAACGAGCTTTTTCATATCACTGTTCTGAATCGATTCTACGAACGCGAGGACTTCCGTCTCGATCTGCTCTCGCGGAATCGGCGCGGATTGGACGTAGTCCTCGACATTCGTCTCCTCTAGGACCGTGATTTGTTTGAGCTTAAGTTGTGTCCGTCCCCGATAGTCCATGACTTCTCCAGCAGCATGGACGATTGATTTCGGCGCATATTTTTCAAGATCACTCGTATCCCACATCTTCGTCTCGATTTCGCCTGTCTTATCCGTCAAAATGAGCGTCAAGTATGGTTTCCCATTTGCTGCAATTCCTTTGACTGCTTGCTTGATCATCGCTCGTTGATCGAGCGTTTCTCCAACTGCTAATTTACCGATTCCTTTCATACTTGAAACACGTCCTTTATCTGTAAAATAGGTGTCTTTTTTATATTCCATTGACTACACTTAAGGCATATACTATTTCATTCTACTATATGGGAGTCATGAACATGGAACTGGAACCTCAATTTAATTGGTCCCGCTATCTCGATTTAGCTGACTATGAACAAACCTTTCCGACGGCTGTCGTCGACCAATCCGAAATGGACTGGGTCACACAGCTGCGATCGAAAGACATGAACTTCACCCGCTCGGAAAAAGGGGTTCTCTATGGCGCTGTCGTCACCTGGCAAAATCCCGTCGATAAAAGTGACCGTCGCTCGATTTGTTTTTACGTAACGAAAGAAAAACTGATCACGATCGGATTGTCGGATTCCATCGTGTCCCTGGTCGCTCCCTATTCTCCCACGCATCCATTCGCAGCCTTTTATACGATTCTTGCTTTACAGCTGAACACGTATTTTGCCGGTATCGATCAGTTTGAGACGGAACTGTTCTCAAGACAAGATGAACTGCGCGGCAGTATCAATGAAGATTCGCTCGATAGTATCTTCGCGTTACGCGACACGATCGAGAACTGGTCTGATTTGATCGTTCCGTTTCAAGAGCTCGTCATGGCTGGCGAAGAATCATTTCTCGATGAGGACGCGTATCTCGAGGATCTCTCGTTGAAACTAGCTACGAAACGTGTCCGCCGTCTGTTGATGCTCATCGAACATTATCAAAAAGACATCGAGGTCCTGCTCGACTTATCGACGACCGTCTCGAACTTCCGTGGAAACGAAATCATGAAGGCATTAACGATTTTTACTGCCGTCGCGACACCAACGATGGCCCTCGGTGCGATTTGGGGGATGAACTTTAAAATCATGCCGGAATTAGAATGGAAATACGGTTACGCCCTATCCCTTGGTTTGATCTTTCTCTCGACCGGTGGCATCTTCTACTGGATGCGCTGGCGTGGGTGGTTAGGTGCTCTTGTTCGAATGCCGAAGAACAGTCGACCAAAAAAATAGATATCAGAACATAAGTTCGTTATACTAATTGTATCATATCTACTGAAAGGAGACGCTTGTCCGATGGAACGAAAAATCATTCATATTGATATGGACGCCTTTTACGCTTCCGTCGAGCAACGCGATCGTCCTCGATTAAAAGGTGTTCCCGTCGTCGTCGGTGGACCGCCTCATGCCCGTGGTGTCGTAGCGACCTGTTCCTATGAAGCACGGAAATATGGCATCCATAGCGCGATGCCGTCACGACGCGCCTTTCAGCTCTGCCCTCGTGCGGTCTTCATTCGCCCTCGCTTTGACGTCTACCGGGCTGTCAGTGCGCAAATCATGGCGCTTTTCCGAGAAGTGACACCGCTCGTCGAGCCTCTCTCGCTTGATGAGGCGTACCTCGATGTCACGGAAAATTATTTTGATCAAAAAAGTGCAACCTATATCGCACAATATGTTCTACAGCAAATTAAAGAACGGACAGGTCTGACGGCCTCTGCTGGTGTTTCGAACTCTAAGCTCGTCGCGAAGGTCGCTTCCGGTTACGAGAAACCGAACGGGTTGACGGTCGTTCCACCAGAAGACGTTCTCAGTTTCTTATCCCCTTTGAAAATCGGAGACTTACACGGCGTCGGAAAAGTCACGGAACAGGCATTACGGAAACAAGGGATTGAAACCGTCGCAGATGTCCAAGCAATGCCCGTCGAACAATTACGAGCAATACTCGGACGCGATCGCGGAACGGAACTGCATGCGATGGCACACGGCATCGACGAGCGTCCGGTTCGTCCGGAACGCGAGCGAAAATCGATTGGTTCTGAGACGACCTTCGAAGAAGATACGGAGGATATCGATACGATATTCGAGACGTTGATTCGAGAATCAAAATCCGTCATTGCGAGTCTTCAAAAAAAAGAACTCGTCTGCCGGACGATCACGATCAAGTGGAAGACCGATACATTCCAGTCACGTTCGAAACGGCATACATTTTCAGAAGAGACAGCGGACGAAGAACGCTTACTTGAGGAAACAACAAAACTCTTCAATGGCATCACCTTCGACGGACCGATCCGCTTGATTGGTATGACGGTCAGTCACCTGACTACTCCTCCCGCTGCGCGACAGCTGACGTGGCAAGACTTAGACTTGCGCTTGTAAAATGAATGTTGATTCACTATACTAAATACAAGACCGATCAGACAAGGGAGGAACAAGCATGCAGTATACGATTACAGTCTTTTCAGATCGTGGTGAAACGTTACTCGATGACGTTTTTGAAGCAGAAACAGATGGACAGGCACGAGAAGAAGGGATTCGGCGTCTCAATGAGAGTGGGTACGCCCATCATGCCGCTCGCGTCACACGTTCAGGTCGTTTGATTCATTTCGAGCGCGCTTACTTGCCACGAATCGTTTCTGCTTCATCTTGAGCCATACAAAAAAGGAAGACGGCCATAATGGCGCGTCTTCCTTTTTGATGACTTATTGAACGTCGTCTTGTTGCTCCATCATTGGCGCGTAGAGTTCTTCTAACGGCTTCATGATGATTTGTGTGACTTCCGTCAACATCGTATGCATCCGTTGCTCTTCTTGCATCAGCTGACTGATTAATGGGTTGTTTTGGACTTCAAGCATCTTTGTTTGAGCAGACGCCATATCGTCTGGTGTGATTTCTTCACCTTGCATCTGTTTTTGTTGTAATTCGAGTTGGATGTTACGGAACGATGCGAACAATTCGTTTGATTCCGGATCCGCGTTAACTTGCGTGTACAAGTCTTTTAATGTCGTGTACTCCGAAGTTTCGCGTAATGCACGCTCCAGTGTGTACGCGTGATCGTATAAGTTTGTTTCTGCCATGAGTAAAACCTCCAATTTGTTTAGACGAGATAAAGCCCCGCCTGTATCAATCCAATTAAACCACCTAACAACCCTCCAAGCCAAGTGATAGCCCGGAATTCCCGTTTGGAAATCGATAAGACGATTTCCTCGAGATACGCAGTATCCAGCAAACCAACCTCTTCTCGAACAATCGTTTCGAGATCAAGCGTTTGTAGAATTTGCCCGATTTGATTCGTCGTCCGTTCGAATAGATGATCGATGACGACAGGGACATGTTGCTCGAGTAATTGTGACTCGAGGGGATTCAACCAGACGCGTAATGGTGTAGCAAGCATCGATTCGATCGGTAAACGCGCCAAGACTTGTTCTTTGACGGTCTGTCGAATCCGTGACTCCGTCTCTTCTGTCATATAAGACGACAGTGGACGATCCAGTCCCTTTTGCCATTCCTGACGTAATAAGGCAAGGATGAACTGAGACGTCGACTCTGATTGAAGTACCCGTTTCAGCTCCGGCTGAATCATATCAACGACGTTGACGTTCGCGAGCAACATCCCGAACATCCCACCTCCGAGACGTTGTTGGATGAAACGAGCAACCGTTTCCTCGAGTTGTAGACGTCCTTCTGGTCCATCAAAATATTCCTCCGCTTGGTGCAATACGGATGTGACGAGTCTTGGCATGACCTCTTCGATTTTTTGTTCTCCGGCTTCCCCGATCAACTCGCGTACGGATTTTTCACGCCATTTACCCATGAGGAGCGAAAACTCCTGCTCCAAGTGATAACTGATTTTTCCTTGGATCCGTTGTTTGGGTTCGTCGATGAAGCGACTAATCCACGCTTCCGTCGTCTCTTCCGAGCGTGTCCATTTCATGACTTCTTGTTCGACGAGCCGCGTGACAGCTCCACGAACAGCTGGTGATGCGAGACGTTTCCCGATCCCTTCTGGCGTCAAGAGATGCTTGACGACCGTCCGTCCGAGATTCGCTGCCAGTTCATCCCGCCGTTTAGGAATCAGCCCCGGCGTAAAGGGTACGCGAAATTTTCCGATGTATTTCGGTTCGAGTGGTCGAAATAACATCCGAATCGCTAGATGATTCGTGACTGCGCCAATCAGGGCCCCAATGACGATGATTCCGACAAGTTTCAATACGAGTAAAAACGTATCTGACATAAGTTATCATTCCTTCCGATTTTCGACTTATGGTAAAGTCGAGATAGTTATGTACGATTTAGGAGTGATGCCGTTTGTTACGACAACTGATGACTGTATTCAATGACCAGCTTACGACCGATCCGAATGTTTATTGCCAGGAACAGTATAGCGTATATCGACTTGAAGATGGACTTTGTTTTGGAATCAAGGCGACTGCCATCTCTGACCGTGAACAACAACTGCTTGATGTATTCGCTGAACGCATCATCACGACGTCGCGGTCTGATATCGATCTATGGCGAGAGCGTATCCAATCTGCTCATGCCCTCGAAGATCAATCGTTCCGACTTGTCCATTTTTTGTTCAATCCAACCGATGAACGGACAAGTGAAGAAATTCAACAATTGCTCTCCTCTTTCTTTTCGCAGACGAGCATCCTTATTCCTTTTAGCACACACCGCTTCACGGTCGTTGAACGCGAAGAGTTTGTCATCGAGTCAGAACTATCCGATTTATTTTTAGCATTACAATCTGATTTTGTACTCGACGGTAAGGTATTGCTTGGTCAACAACGTGCTGCAGGTGATATCGCTGTTCAGTTCCAACTTGAACAAGCAGCGCTTGCTCTCGTTCCTTCGATGCAAATCGAACGTTTCTTGCCTGCCATGATCCGTCTTGCAAGTCTAGATGACCGGCACCGCGCGACACTCGTCAATCAGTTCATCCGTTCCCTCGAGCCAGAGTCTCGTGAGACAATCCTTGCTTTTTGTCGAGCTAATTTGAACGTCTCCCTGACAGCAAAACATCTATTCTTACATCGAAACAGCCTCCAGTATCGACTCGACCGGTTGACGGAGCAGACTGGAATCGATGTTCGCTCATTTGAAGGTGCTACTTTCCTCTATACCTTACTTCTTGTAGCATGATGCCTAATTGAAAACGTTTGCATTTAGTCAGGTTGTCCATAGGCAGACTCCCTGACTTCTTTTATACTAAATCTTGTAAGCGTTATTATTTCATCATTTACATTAGGGGGAACTACACATGGCTGAAATTCGTCTTGAACATATCGATAAAATCTACTCAGGTGATGCAAAAGCGGTTGATGACTTCAACCTTCACATTAAAGATAAAGAATTCATCGTCTTCGTCGGACCATCAGGTTGCGGTAAATCAACGACGCTCCGGATGATCGCTGGACTTGAAGAAATCTCAGGTGGGGATTTCATCATCGACGGTAAACGCATGAACGATGTAGCGCCAAAAGATCGCGATATCGCGATGGTCTTCCAAAACTACGCGCTGTATCCACACATGAACGTCTTCGATAACATGGCGTTCGGATTAAAGCTTCGGAAGTTCCCAAAAGATGAAATCAAGCAACGCGTCGATAACGCAGCTCGTATCCTTGGTCTTGAAGAGTATCTCGAGCGGAAGCCAAAAGCACTTTCTGGTGGTCAGCGTCAACGGGTAGCGATTGGTCGCGCCATCGTTCGTGATGCTAAAGTCTTCTTGATGGATGAGCCGCTCTCGAACTTAGATGCTAAATTGCGTGTACAAATGCGTAAGGAAATCATTCAGTTACACAAACGTCTTGAGACGACAACGATTTACGTTACGCACGATCAGACGGAAGCGATGACGCTTGCGACACGAATCGTCATCATGAAAGCGGGTATCATTCAACAAGTCGGTACGCCGAAAGAAGTCTATGATCACCCGGATAACATGTTCGTCGCCGGATTCATCGGTTCACCATCGATGAACTTCTTGACAGGTAAACTAGCGGAAGACGGTCTCTTCCATGTTTCAGGAACAGAAGAGAAGTTTGAAGTACCAGAAGGAAAAATGAAAGTTCTCCGCGACCGTGGTTACACGAACAAGGATCTTGTCCTCGGAATTCGTCCAGAGGACATCCATGCGGAATTGATCTATCAAGATACGAAAACAGCACACCGCTTCCCAGCACATATCGAAGTCTCCGAATTGATGGGTGCAGAGTCTTACCTCTACTCAAAAGTCGGACAACAAGCGTTCACGGCACGTGTTGATTCTCGTTCACACGTCGAGATGGGATCGCAGCTTGATCTCTTCTTCGATATGACGAAAGCACACTTCTTCGATGCTTCAACAGAAGCAACGATCCGTTAATCGCATCATTAATCAGTTCCGATGTTTCAGACTGTCCTTTTAAGGGCAGTCTTTTTTATTGACAGACGTTCCTGTAACTTTGTATGATACTGCTTGTAGCTTAAAATTAATCCTATTCGAAAACTAGGAATTGAAATCATTTATTTATAAAGGAGAGAGCGCTATGAAACACGGTTTGAAATTAGCTGTAGCAGCATTATCAACAGCGGGGGTGCTTGCAGCATGCGGCGCTTCGAACGACAACGCAGGTTCTGATAAAGAGTCAAAAGTCATTACAGTCGGTACAGAAGCAACGTACCCACCTTTCACGTATAAAGAAAAAGGAAAATTGACAGGTTATGACGTAGACGTCATGAACGAAGTCGCAAAACGTGCCGGCTATAAAGTCGATTACAAAGCGATGGACTTCAAAGGACTCATCCCAGCACTCGATTCAAAACGAATCGATGTCATCGCGAACCAAATGGGAATCACGCCTGAGCGCCAAGAAAAATACGCTTTCTCTGATGCGTATACGGTCTCTGGTTCAACGATCATCGTCAACAATAAGACAAATGACATCAAAACACTCGACGACTTAAAAGGAAAGACAGTCGGTTCGACACAAGGTTCACTCTATGCTAAAACGGCTGAAGAAGCTGGTGCGAAAGTGAAATACTACAAAGGTGCGAACCAAGTCTTAAAAGATCTTGAAGCAGGTCGTGTTGATGCTGCCATGAACGATCGTCTCTTCGTCTTGACGGAGCTGAAGAAAGCAGGCTATAAAGTCAAAGCGGTCGGTGAGACGTTCGACAAGAACGAATCAGGCTTCATGATGGCGAAAAACAGCAAGTATACAGAAGACTTCAACAAAGCACTCGCTGAGATGCAAGAAGACGGCACTCTTGCAAAAATCGGTGAGAAGTACTTCAACGAGGATATCAGTAAGTGAGTGAATTACTGACGATTGTTCGGGATAACTCGGACGTCTACGCAAAGGCGATTGGTACGACCCTTCTTGCAAGTGGTCTCGCCATCGTCTTTGCGCTTATTCTCGGGTTGATTCTTGCCGTCATGCGTGATAGCCGCCTTGCCGTCTTTAGCGGTTTTGCACGTTTATACGTCTCCTTCTTCCGAGGAACACCATTGTTGTTACAAATCCTGATTTTATACAATGGTCTCGTTGTCCTTCAATTGACTGGATTCCAAGCTCTTGCCTTCGGCTTATCGCTTCACTTTTCTGCGTATATCTCAGAATCGTTCCGCGCTGCCATCTCCTCTGTCGATCGTGGACAATGGGAAGCAGCTGATTCGCTCGGTATTCCGCGTCGTAAGACATTCAAGGATGTCATCTTGCCGCAAGCATTATCTCGAGCGATTCCACCGCTTTCGAACTCTGTCATCGATATCATCAAGTCGACATCACTCGGTACGATTGTTGCTGTTGAAGAATTGACATATGTCTCTGACCAGATTTCAGCGACGACGTATCTCGTCATGCCGTTGCTGCTATTCTCAGCTGCGATTTACTGGATCATGTCAACACTCATTCAAAGTGTTCAACATCGCTTAGAGGCACGATTCAGCATTCCAGAATGAATTTTCCACACTTGGAACCGTCAGGATTTCAAGTGTGTTTTTTTTAGATTTTTTTAGGTTTAGCACTAGGCAATCCGGGAATAATCAAGTATACTAATAAAAATCAGAATTATCTGACAACTTACAAAGGAGCGTGGCCGAGATGAAACAAGTAATTGAAGCTTTCCGTAGACAAGATGCAGAGCAGCGAATTCCAGTGCTACGTCTCGAAATCGATTATGAGCTCAGTACGCTCTTCGATGCGATTCAAGCCAATGACCAAGCTGCCATGTCAGCAAGTAAAGATCGTTTAGATAAATACCGTCAGGAGATGCTTCGCTTAGAAGCTTAACCTCATAGATCCCCCATCTCTCCTCCCCCTTGAGATGGGGCTTTTTTTGTTTATTTTTAAATAGAAAGAACACTCTGTTCATAAACGAAAGAGAGGAACGCTTCCGGATGATATATCAGAAACGAACCTCTCACTTTGTTTTATTAATGGCACACGTACGAATCGATTCGTTTCTGTCTCAAAACCACTTAATCGACGTCACGACCACGTGATGCCTTCAAAATCTCAAACCACTGCTCGCGTGTCAACGATAATTTCGTCGAACGAACCGCAGATTCGATGCGTTCAATCTTACCCGAACCAACGATTGGCATGATACGTGCTGGATGTTTAAGCAACCATGCATATGCGACTTCGTCGATTTCTTCTGCCCCGATCGTCTCTGCAATCTCAGCTAATTTTTCGCGTAACGGTGCATATTGCTCATCTTTGAAGAGACGACCGCCCGCAAGTGGACTCCATGCCATTAACGGCATCTCATTCTCATGACAGAGATCAACGGATCCGTCCTCGAAATGTTTCAGTTCAGAAACCGACAACTCGAGTTGATTCGTCACGAGCATGAATGGTAAGCGCGACTGAATCAGACTTTGTTGCGCAGGTGTATGGTTTGAGAGACCAAATGTCCGTACCTTTCCTGCGTCCTTCAACTCTACGAATGCTTCAGCAATCTCGTTCGGGTCCATCAATGGATCTGGACGGTGAATCAACAACGTATCCACGTACTCGACACCGAGTTCTTGCAGAGAACGGTTCACCTGTTTGATGATATGCTCTTTCGTCGTATCGTAGAATGACAGCGACTGATCCGAGAAATGATTCCCTTTCATCTTGATGCCCGTCTTCGTAACGATCTCCATTCGGTCACGTAACTCCGGTTTTAAAGCAAGTGCTTCTCCGAATAAGCGTTCATTCGTGTAGTCACCATAGATATCCGCGTGATCAAACGTCGTAATCCCTAAAGCAAGGCATGCTTCAATCAATTCAAGCCGCTCTTCTTTCGTCATCTCCCATTCACTCAATCGCCATAAACCATGAATGATGCGTGAGAATGATAAATCTTCTGTTAGTTGAATCCGTTCCATCTATCTTCCACTCCTCTATCGTATAAACTCTATCTCGTTTACTGTACCTCAAAATGGTACCGGTTGCACGGATTTCACTTTTTGATGCTCTGAGACAAAAAAACAGGACCCCGTCGATGACGTGATCCTGCATGGGACTTATTGAATTTGTTCGACTTCTTGCATGACTTCATCTTCGATCTGCTGACGTTTTCGTGTCGTCTCAGCAGCATCTGGTGACGTGACGCTGAAGTAGAATTTGATTTTTGGTTCCGTGCCCGATGGACGAAGGCAGAACCACGATCCATCGCTGAGCGTAAACTTCAGTACGTTGGATTTTGGCAAGTTGATTGGTGAAGGTTGATGCGTCTTCAAATCGTGGGCGATGCTCGCATCATAGTCCTCGAATAAAACGACCTGTTCTCCAGCCACTTGTTTTGGCGGATTCTCACGGAACGTATCCATGATACGCCCGATCTGTGCCACGCCATCCTTCCCTTTGAGCGTTAGAGAGCGGAGTGACTCTTCGAAGTACCCGAACTGCTCGTAAATCGCCTGTAACGCCTCATAGAGCGTCCGTCCTTCTTTCTTATGGTACGCAGCCATCTCAGCAGCTAACAAGCACGCTTGGACGGCATCCTTGTCTCGGCAGAAGTCACCGATGAGGTAACCATAGCTCTCCTCGTATCCGAAGAGATACTCATATTGACCCGATGCATTGTATTGTTTGATTTTTTCCCCGATGAACTTAAAGCCTGTCAATGTGTTCTCGACATGGAGATCATAATGACGCGCAATCAACGCGCCGAGTTCCGACGTAACGATCGTCTTCGCGACGAATCCGTTCGCTGGCAGTGTTCCTTGCGCCGCTTTTTGTGAAAGGATGTAGTCGAGCAATAACGCGCCCGTCTGATTCCCTGTCAGGACTGTCCATTCTCCGTCGGCATCACGTGTTGCGACTCCGACACGGTCAGCATCTGGATCCGTCGCAATCAAGATGTCGGCATCTGTCCGGTCACCATATTCGATCGCCAGTTTAAAGGCAGCATGTTCTTCCGGGTTCGGCGACGTCACGGTCGGGAACGCACCGTCTGGTTCCGCTTGCTCCTTAACGACTGTCACGTGTTCGAATCCATACCGTTTCAAGCCTTCTGTTACCGGCACAAGACCTGTTCCGTGAAGTGGTGTGAAGACGATTTTAAGTGGATCCGCTAATTGCGATTGAATCGAAGGTAAAACACGAATCGTTTGTAATTTGTCTTGATACGCTTCGTCGAGCTCTTCTCCGACACGGACGATCAAACCGTTCGCGCGAAGGACTTCTTCTTGCTCCAGTTCAATCGATAGCTCATCTTCGATTTGGCTGACATAAGAAACGAGTTCATCTGCTTCTTTTGGCGGAAGTTGTCCACCGTCATCCCCATATACTTTGTAGCCATTGTACTCTGGTGGGTTGTGACTTGCCGTGATGACGATCCCGCCCGCCGCTTGTAAAGACCGAACCGCAAACGAAAGTTCCGGTGTCGGACGTAGACCGTCGAACAGATACGCTTTGATGCCGTTGCTTGCGAGCGTACGTGCCGCCTCTAGCGCAAATTCTGGTGAGAAATGGCGTGAATCGTGTGCGATGACGATTCCTTTTGCTGCCGCTTCTTCCCCCGACGCCTTAATGAATGCTGCGAACCCTTGTGATGCTTTTCGGACCGTATATACGTTCATCCGGTTCGTTCCGACACCGATTTCCCCACGCATACCACCTGTTCCGAATTCGAGTTCTTTATAGAATGCTTCTTCGGCTGCTTTTTCATCCGTTGCTAACGTGACTAACTCTTCTTTTAATGTGCTATCTAAATCAGCGAACTGATCCCATTTTTGATAGGTTTCTTTCCATGACATGGTAAATCGACTCCTTTTTGAATGAGGGTAAGACTTGCGATGAAGCGATACCTTTCATATGATTAACACTAGAAAGGGTAAGGTGATGAGGCATGTTTCCTACGATTCAAATGGCAGATCTTCAACAGCTCGTCCGAACGGATCAGATTCGCTGGTTTGACTGCCGATATGACTTGCAACAACCTGAATATGGACGAAATGCTTTCTTGGAACAACACGTCGAAGGTGCACAGCACCTGGATTTAACGACTGACCTTTCCGGTCCCGTCGATGAGGTCGGCGGTCGGCATCCGCTTCCTTCAAAAGAAGCGTGGCAACACACACTGGAACAGCATGGTGTGACACCGGAAGACTTCGTCGTCTTGTATGACGATGGTTTTCCGTATGCCGCTCGTGCCTGGTGGTTATTTAAATGGATCGGACATGAGCGTGTCGTAGTCCTTGAGGGCGGATTCTCCTCTTACCTAGCGTTCGATCTTCCGGTCACGGACGACGTCCCTACTTATGAACCGTCTCAGTACGCGCCTCGTTTTCAAGATGAGATGCTCGTCTCGTTCGAAGAGCTAAAGCATCAGCTGACAGAAACGATGATCATCGATTCCCGTGCACCCGATCGATACCGTGGAGAAATCGAACCACTCGATCACGTCGCCGGCCACATCCCAGGTGCCGTGAATTGTTTCTTTGAGCAAGCACTCTCACCAGATGGTCGCTTACGGGACGCGGAAGATTTGAAAGAACTGTACGCCGACATCCTACCGGTCACAGCCCCTATCCTCTATTGTGGAAGTGGTGTGACAGCGTGTGTCAATGTCATCGCTCTCCATTCACTCGGGAAAACCGATGTCCGGCTTTACGCCGGCTCTTATAGTGATTGGGTCAGCCGTGGTGAAGATGTCTCCCGTTCGTAAGTATCAGACACTGACAGAAACATCTGTCAGTGTCTTTTTGTTCAGAGTTGAATCGGTTTGATGTTCCAAATCGCATTCGCATACTCTTTAATCGTTCGGTCACTTGAGAACACACCTGACCGTGCAATATTAAGAATGACGCGTTTATACCATTCTTCTGGTTGCTGATACATCCGATCGATTCGTTCCTGCGCTTGTTGATACGACATGAAGTCTTTCAGGATCAGATACTCATCATTATACGTCAATAACGAATCGTAAATCGCTTGGAATTCACCTGGAGCAAATATTGTTCCATCGACGAGACTATCAATGATCCGTCGTAGCTCGGGTTGGGCACTGTATTGATCGTATGCACTGTAACCACCGTACTGCTTATAATTCATGACTTCCTGCGGTGTTAAGCCGAAGATGAAGATGTTCGCATCCCCGACCTCGTCTCGAATTTCGATGTTTGCTCCGTCAAGCGTTCCGATCGTCAAGGCGCCATTCATCATGAATTTCATGTTGCCGGTTCCAGAGGCTTCATAACTTGCAGTCGAAATCTGTTCACTGACGTCACTTGCCGGGAAAATCTTCTCAGCAAGCGATACTCGATAGTTTTCTAGGAAGACGACTTTCAAGTATGGACTGACGTCTGGATCCTGATTGATCAAGCGAGCTAACGCATTGATATAACGAATGACTTCTTTTGCATAATGATAGCCTGGCGCAGCCTTTGCACCAAAGATGAATGTCCGCGGTGTCATCGTGAAGGAACGGTCTTCCTTCAGACGATAGTAAAGCGAATGAATGTGTAACGCATTCAAGAGTTGACGTTTGTACGCATGCAATCGCTTGACTTGAACATCAAAAATCGAGGTCGGATCCACGACGATCCCGGTTTCTTTTTCAATGAGTAATGCTAGTTCTTCTTTACGCTGAAGTTTGATCTCGGCGATGTCCTTCTGTAATGCTGGATCCTCTGCCCATTTCGTCAACTTTTGCAAATCGGACGGATGCTGAATCCAACTATCCCCGATTGCTTCCGTCACACGATTTGCCAGTGCTGGGTTTGATGAGAGGAACCAGCGACGATGTGTAATTCCGTTCGTCTTATTGTTAAAGCGAAGAGGAAACATCTCATAAAATAAGCGCATCTCGCGTTGCTTCAGAATCTCCGTATGAATCTGCGCGACTCCATTCGTCGAATGTGTGCCGACGACAGCCAGGTTCGCCATGTTGATCCGGTCATCCGCGATGATGGCGATATCTCGCATATGCGCTTCCATGTGTGGATAGTTCGCAAGCACATCCTTACAGAAGCGTCGGTTGATTTCCTCGATGATGAGGTAGATGCGCGGTAACAAGCGACGGAACAAATCAATCGGCCAGCGCTCGAGTGCTTCTGACAGTAACGTGTGGTTCGTAAACGACATGACACTCTTCGTGATCCGCCATGCTTCTTCCCAGCCAAATCCTTCTTCATCGATAAGGATCCGCATCAACTCCGGAATCGCGACGACCGGATGCGTATCATTAATATGGATGGCGATATGGTTGCCGAGTTGCTTCAGTGAATGATTTCGCTTTTTAAAGGACGTCAAGATACTCCGTAATCCAGCAGAGACGAAGAAGTATTGTTGCTTCAGACGCAACTCTTTTCCTTCATGCGTCGTATCATCCGGATACAGAAACTCTGAAATCGTCTGAATCGACTGTTTATGTGCCAGTAAATCCTTATAGTTTCCACGGTATTGGCTAAGTAATTCATCATCATCAAGTGGAGACTCAGCACTCCAGAGTCGCAGGTTATTAACAACCTTGTTTTGATAGCCGACGATCGGCATATCGTACGGAACAGCACGGACGATTTCAGCCGGTTCATGATGGACGCGATATCCATCACCGACCTCTTCAAGCCAAACGTGTCCACCGAATGGCACATCGACCGCTTTATCAGAACGTCTGATTTCCCACATGTTTCCGTTCTTCAGCCAGTTATCCGGTAACTCGACTTGATAACCATCGATGATTTTTTGCTTGAAGAGACCATACTGATACCGGATCCCGTTTCCGTGTCCAGGAAGACCGAGCGCAGCAAGGGAATCAAGGAAACACGCCGCGAGACGTCCGAGACCCCCGTTCCCAAGTCCAGGTTCCGGCTCTTCTTCCGTCAAATCACTGAGCTGATATCCGAGTTCTTCCAGTCCCCGCTCCACATCCTTTAAGACATCAAGACTCAATAGATTGTTATGCAGGAAACGTCCGAGTAAAAACTCGAGTGAGAAGTAATAGACTTGCTTACTTTTTTTATGGATATATGTTTCCTTCGTCCGTAACCAATCGGTCGTGACCGTCTCGCGTACCAGATAGGCAAGTGTCTGATAGATATCGTTTTCTGTTGCTTCCGTTATGGCTTTACCATGCATCGAAACGAATCGTTCCGTAAACCTCTCCTTGAACTTCTCTTTATCTTTGAACATGACGTAACCCCTTTTCCCAGTGATACGATCAAGTGGCGGACGGTGCAATCAAACGATATAACGCCAAGTATTCGTCGGCTGAACGCAACCAACTGAAGTCCTCATTCATCGCTGTCTCAATCAAATGATCAAAGACCGGTCGATCATGATACACCTCAATCGTACGTTTAATCGCTTCTAAAAACTCATGTGCATTATAATTCGCGAACGAGAATCCATTTCCTTCTAATGTGAACTGATTGAACGGTTTGACCGTATCACGGAGCCCACCTGTTTCCCGAACGACCGGTAAACAGCCATACTTCATCGAAATCAACTGACTGAGACCACACGGTTCAAAACGCGACGGCATCAAGAAGGCATCACTGCCCGCGTAGATCCGTTGTGCGAGACCAACGTCAAATCCGATATAAGAAGCGATTTTGTCTGGACGAATCGATGTCGCATGATAGAACAATCCTTCATATTCCGCTTCACCCGATCCGAGAATGATGAACTGCGCATCGAGTTCGAACAAGTCTGGCAAGATATGCGCGAGTAAATCGATTCCCTTTTGGTCAACGAGACGAGATACGAAACCGAACAACGGTACGTCCGGATTAATCGGGAGACCTAGTTCCTCTTGTAAGGCCGCCTTGTTTTTTGCTTTTCCTTCCGTGACGGTATCAACGGAATATGTCTCAACGAGATGCGTATCTTGCGCAGGATCAAATTGACGATAGTCGATCCCGTTCAAGATGCCACGCACGTCGACAGCGCGATGTTGCAGAACCGGCTCAAGTGTCTCACCGTAATAGGGATCCATGATTTCATCACGGTACGATGGACTGACTGTCGTGATTTGATTGGAGTGGACAAGCCCTGCCTTCATGTAATTGACGAGACCGTTGTGAGCGATCCCATCCGCTGTGAAATGTTCATGACTCAAACCAAGTAAGTCACCGAGCACTTCTTCCGGGAAGACACCTTGGTATTGTAGATTGTGAATCGTAAAGACCGTTTTAATGTCTTGATAGCGCTCTAAGTGTTGATAATGGATGCGTAGGAACGCTGGAATCACGCCTGTTTGCCAATCGTGACAATGGATGACGTCCGGTACTTCCTTTCGATCCAGGTGTTGAATCATCTCAAGGACGGCACGTGAGAAATAGGCAAACCGTTCCGCATCATCGTAATGTCCATAAATGACGCCATCCCGTTTGAAGTAGTACTCATTATCGATGAAATAGAACGTCACACCATCTTGTTTCAATCGGAGGACGGCACCAAATTGCTGGCGCCAACCGACTGGCACGATGAAGTCGAACAAGAACTCCATCTCTGATTTGTATTGTTCCTTGATTTGACCATAATTGGGTAAGACGACTGAAACGTCTGCCCCTTCCTCAGCAAGCGCTAAGGGGAGCGAGCCGACGACGTCAGCTAGCCCCCCTGTCTTGATGAAGGGTGTCGCTTCCGTGGCAGCAAACCATACCTTCATGAATGACATCTCCTTTAAACGATTGTTTGTTTTTTGATGACGATTGGCTCTTCTGCCGTTCCGCGGATGACTTGACCGCGTTTGACAGTGACTTCTTTATCGAGAATCGCGTACTCGACGACCGCGCCTTCTTCAATGACTGATTTTTGCATGATGATCGAGTTCTTGATGCGAGCGTGTTTTCCGACTTTGACACCACGGAACAAGATACTATCCGTCGTCGTGCCTTCTAACTTACAACCGTTTGCGACGAGTGAGTTCTTGATGGCAGAACCCGGTAAGTAACGCGTCGGTGGTTCATGCTTGATTTTCGTATAAACGTGTTGGAAGTCGTTGATTGCTCCCCACTGTTCAAGTAACAGCATGCTTTCACGGTAATACGAACGAAGCGAATGAATGACTTGTGATGTACCACGGTACTCATACCCGTGAACGTGCAAGCGATTGAGCTGCGAACGAATGATGCTTTGAAGTAAATCGTACTCACCACGTGCGATGGCTTCATCGATTAAACGAACAAAGAGATTCTTCGATAGGACGACCGTTTCCATGTAGAACGTCTCATCCGTCGGTTGGAACCCTCGTGATCCGATTGCCGTCACGCGGTTCTGTTCGCCAAAACGGATCGGACGGCAGTATTTACAAGGCAACTCACGCTTCGTATAGACGACCGTGATGTCCGCATTCGATTCTTTATGTTCGCGTAACACATCGCGATAATCTACAGCAGATAAGATGTTTGAACCAGAAACGACGACATAGTTTTCCTTACTGCGAAGGAAGAAGTCACGGTGGAGGTGGAAGTTCGATAAATCTCCACGGAACTCGTTCGCATCTTGTGACAATGCAGGCGGGAAGATGTAGAGTCCACCGTTTGAACGGTCAAGATCCCACTCTTTACCCGATCCAAGATGGTCCATCATTCCACGATATTTCTCGAGTGTAAAAATCCCGATGTTTGCGATATCGTTTTGTACCATGTTCGTTAATGTAAAATCGATCAACCGATAACGTCCTGCAAATGGAACTGCCGCTAAGTTACGATGTTCCGTCAATTCCTTGAAAAAGCCTTCTTCTCCGCTTAAATTGATGACACCTAATAAATCGACCTTCATCCGAATATCCCCCTTATTGAATCGCTTCTTTGATGACTTCGTTCTTCTTGACGATGCTGTCTGCTTCAATGACGAAAACTTCTCCGTCTGGAGAGCCGATCGTTGCACCATCTTCTACGATCACACCGTCTGCTAAGATTGCCCGATGAATCGTGACGTCTCGTCCGATTTTGACGTTCGGGAAGATGACCGAGTCTTTGACGAGTGATCCTTCTGCTACGTCGACACCATGGAAGAGAACCGAATGATTGATTTCACCTTCGATATGGCATCCTTCATTGATGATCGATGTCTCGACTGTCGCAGCATTCCCGATATATTGTGGTTGCTGATTCGGGTTGACCGAATAGACTTTCCAAGAAGGATCATATAAATCAAACTCTGGTTCTGCCGTCAACAAGTCCATATTCGCTTCCCAGAGCGATTGAATCGTTCCGACATCTTTCCAGTATCCTTTAAATTTATAAGCTCGAATATTGAGGTTTTCAAAGAGCATGTTCGGAATGATGTTCTTACCGAAGTCAAAGCTTGATTCCGCATCACCAGCATCTTGAATCAAATGACGTTTTAATACATCCCAGTTAAAGACGTAGATTCCCATCGATGCAAGATTCGACTTTGGATTCTGTGGTTTTTCTTCGAATTCATTAATCCGGAGATCATCATCCGTGTTGAGAATTCCGAACCGTGGTGCTTCTTCCCACGGCACTTCACGAACGGAGATCGTCACGTCCGCTCCGCCAAGACGATGCTCTTCAATCATCTGTTCATAATCCATTTTATAAATATGATCGCCTGATAAGACAAGAACATAGTCAGGGTCAAATTGGTTGATGTAACTCATGTTTCGATAAATGGCATTTGCCGTTCCTTCATACCAGTTCTTTCCGTTTTGCGCCTGGTAAGGAGGTAGAATCGTCAAACCACCGTTACGTCGATCTAAATCCCATGCACTCCCGATTCCGAGATAGCGGTTTAATTCAAGTGGTTCATATTGCGTCAATACACCAACTGTATCGATTCCTGAGTTCGTACAGTTCGATAGCGGGAAATCAATGATCCGGTACTTTCCTCCAAATGCAACAGCTGGTTTTGCAGTATGTTTCGTTAAAGCTCCCAGACGTTTCCCTTCTCCGCCTGCAAGTAACATCGCAACGACATTCTTTTTAGCCATTTCGTCCCCTCCATTTATGCTCTTTTTTTTCAGACAATTCGCGTTGTAAAAATCCACAGATACTTCTATATACCCAATCTTTTCTCTTTTTAATATAACATTCCTGCAAAATAGGTTTATTAAAATACAAAAATCGAAAAAAAATCTATTGATTTCTCCATAAAAGACCGATAATAGGAATGAAATGGCTTTTTGAAAGGAGTTCTCATGCGAATTACTACAGGATATCTTGTCTTACTTGGTCTTGCGACGATGCTTCTATTTTCCTTATTTTCAATAAAAGATGAGTTGAAAACAGCACGTACACTTTTTTTCTGGGCCGATGAACAGACGACGCGACATCCACTGACCTCCTATCAACCAATCACCGTAACCTATGAAAACAAACGGGTCGAGCTCTATGACGGATTGCGACGGGATGATCTAACTCCTCGAACATTGCCGAAAAAAATCGAGCAAGCGTTTGTTGCCATCGAAGATCAGCGTTTCTATCAACATGACGGATATGACATCACAGGAATCTTACGCGCGTTTACAAAAAATCAGTCGGATTCTAAATCTCAAGGTGGCAGTACGATCACACAACAACTAGCAAGAATGACGTATCTATCAAACGAAAAAACATATACTAGGAAAATAAAAGAGTTGTTAATTGCTGTGTCTTTGGAGCAAAAATATTCAAAAAAAGAACTGATGACGGCGTATGTCAATCAAGCCTATTTCGCGAATAATATTTATGGTATTGAACTTGCCGCAAAATCATATTTCAATAAGCCGGCACGCGAGTTGAGTTGGTCTGAAATCAGTTTTCTGACAGCAATTCCGAACAATCCTTCTCTTTATGACCCGCTACGCTTTCCTGAAAACACAAAAAAACGTCAGCAACGAATCGTTCAAGCGTTAATACGCGATCGTGTACTGACGAAAGATTTTGCTATTTCTCGTGTGTCGCCTCGATCCTATAAACCGAGTGTCCCTTATCCAGATTATATCGATGCCACCGTTCAAGCTGCGGTTCGGATGACCGCTCAAAAAAAAGGTTGGAGTGAGAAGCGTGCTGCAGAATATCTGCATCAACAAGGGGCGGTCATCTCGACATATCTCGACTCAGCAGAACAACGACGGGCTAAGGAAGCTCTTCGCAATCTACCCAACCCGATTGAGGGTGCTTATGTTGGCATCGACGGACAAACACACGGGGTCACCGCTCTTGTCGGCTACAAATCGAATTTGACAGGTCAGTTCAACCGAGCAGTGCAGTCGTACCGACAACCTGGTTCAGCCATCAAACCGTTACTTGTCTATGGTCCTTACCTTGAGAAGACGAAAGCCCGCTTATCGAGCACATTAGACGGTAGTCCCGTCTGTATCGATGGATACTGTCCGTCAAATAGCGGAAATCGAATTCTCGGACAAGTAACGATTGCCGATGCGATTGCTTACTCCTATAACACACCAGCGATTCGCGCATTTGCTGTCTCTTTCCGGGAAGGATTGAAGTCGATCCGTCCGTTCCAGTTCAGCCAATGGACGCGCGAGGATGATGCGTTTACGAGTGCTCTAGGTGGGTTGCAATACGGAATCAGTCCGTATGAACTGACAAACGCCTATACCGTATTCGTTAATGATGGGCTCTACCGACCGGCGTCGATGATTAAAAGTATTACGCTTAAGAATGGAACGGTCGAACGACCACAAGAAAAGGAACAACGGATTTGGTCCAGTCAGACGAACCGGGAATTACGGGCTGGTTTGAAAAATGTCATGACGTATGGAACGGGACGCAAAGGATATGATTCCTCTGCGCGCTATATCGGAGGAAAAACAGGAACAACGAACGACAATAAGGATATGTGGTTCGTTGGCATCAAGAATCAACATATCGGAGGGATTTGGCTAGGGGCAGATCGCCCACGTCCCTTCCCTGTTGAGGCAAATGCAACGCTACAGGTCCAGACGTGGGCGACGATTTTACGTCCTTAAATCAACTCGGAAATAAAATCGCTTCCCCGAACGAATTGAATAAAGTCAGACCGACCCAGGATAGACCAGCAAGCAGAACACCCCAGGCTAAGAAAGAAAAGATAATCAAACCAACGGCTCCTGCTGCACTCGTCATTTTACTGATTTGTATCGTGTAAAAGATGAAGTAGATGAAAAAAGACACAAGCAACACGATTCCGACATGCAAGAAGGACGTCATGAAGGCAAAGCTAACACAACCTCCGATAAGTAGCAAAATACTTCCCGGACGTAACATGCCGAGTGTCGTTCCCTCTTGTTCCTTGATGAAAAAGGCGAAACCGAGCTGATTGATCGTATCCGATAATAATTTCAATGAACTGAAGATCATGAAGTAGACAATCAAAAAGCCGAGCCAAACGACAAGCTTCGTATCGCGTGCCGTCAAGAGTTGTAACAATTCATCGTACACTCCGACTTGATCGAGCCAATGTAGTGCAAGTTCCGTCGTTGCAATCGCAAGGGACGTACTAAATAACAAGATGCTGATCAGCGGAGCATAACTTAATAGGTAAACATTCGTACGCATGTGGAGTCTCCATTCATAGAAAATTCATATGTAGCACACAATTTCACTTACAGGTATACTATAATAGATTATATCGGTTCAAGAGACTGAAGGGGGAAACAAAAATGGCATTTATCTTAATGGTCGGCGTAAGTCTTGCGTTTTTGACAGCAATCTTCACTGCAGGCTACAACAAAAAACCTGAAGGTAACGAATAATTCATAAAAGCTCCATCCTGATTCAGGATGGAGCTTTTGCTTTATAGAAGACCTGCGTATCCTTGCTGACGCAATGCTTCATAGACGATGATCGCTGCCGTGTTCGAGACGTTCAGTGAACGAACGAGATTCGATTGGGGTAGACGGATACAACGCTCTGCGTTCGCATCGATGACTTCAAGCGGCAATCCTTTTGTTTCCCGACCAAAGACGAAGAAATAATCCTGTTCGACATCCGATAAGTCGATCTGGCTCGGGTACTGTTCTCCATATTTCGTAATATAGTAGAAAATACCTTCCGGATGCTTCTCCCACAGTTCTTCTAACGAATCATGATAACGGACATCGACGAATTCCCAGTAATCGAGACCCGCACGTTTAAGTTGCTTATCGTCCGTCGAGAAGCCGAGCGGTCGGATCAAGTGAAGGACGGAATGCGTCGCTGCACATGTGCGTGAAATATTTCCTGTATTTTGAGGAATCTCCGGTTGATACATAACGACATGAATAGCCATGGTTTAATTCTCTCCTATCTCATGCGCTAAAAGCGCTTCTTTATGGGCAATCCCACTTGCAAAACCCGTCAGTTTACCAGTCGCCCCGATGACACGGTGACACGGATAAATTAACGCAATCGGATTCCGGTTCAAGGCACCACCAACGGCTCGTGCTGCCTTTGGTTTCCCAATCATTCGAGCCAGTTCACCGTAACTGATCGTCTGACCAAACGGAACGGTTTGTAAAGCGTGCAATACTTGCTCTGCAAATGGTGTGACATGCAACTGACAAGGAAGTGCATCAAGCGCTTGTCGATCGCCGACTGCGTAACGATCAAACGCCATGCGCCAAGCTTTCGGTAATTCACCGTCGTCGGTTTCTTCTTGCAAATAGGTTCGAGCACGCTCTTCATTCAATCCAAAATCGAGATACACGATGTGCTCTTTTTCCCATGCGACGAGCAAGGTACCAAATTCATAAGTGAGCTGTTGAAATGGCATCTGCTTCCCCCCACTCCTCAAGTAACCGTTGTCCTTCGGTTTGCACATCCACTGCAATATCGGCTAAAAGACGTGATTCGATGTACGACTTCTCATCAATTCCGCCAATCCGACCGACTGCCCAGAGTGCCAGTGCCCGCATGTCTTCCCGGGCATCCGTTTCTATCATCAATCGTAGCGCCTCAATCGCGCTCTTGTCTCGATAATGGACGAGCGCACAAATCGCATTACGCTGAATCGGCTTCTTTCCACGCCATGCGCCAGACAACGTACCGAACCGGCTCTTGAACTCACGATTACTCATGGATAAGAGTGGAACTAAGAGCGGTTTGACTTGTTCTGGATCCGGCTGCAGTTCAACATGATGTGTCGCATTCTTCTTCCGGTTATACGGACATACTTGCTGACACGTATCACAACCGTACAGACGGTTCCCAAGCGCCATTCGGAATGGTTCTGGTAGTAGTGTTTTCGTCTGCGTCAAAAACGAGATGCACCGTTTAGCGTCGATGACGCCAGGTTCAACAAGCGCATCCGTTGGACAAGCGTCGATACACTTATTGCATGTCCCGCATAATTCTTCGACTGGCTGATCCGGCGGTAGGACGATATCTGTAATCAGTTCACCAAGATAGAGATAGGATCCGTGCTCCTCACTGATGATCGAGCAGTTTTTCCCACTGAATCCGATACCTGCTCGTTCTGCTACTGCACGATCGACGAGTTCTCCTGTATCGACCATCGAGCGTGTCCTTGCACCTGGACTCAATTCTTGAATTTTTTCTTCAAGTAACGTCAAGCGTTCGCGCAACGCTTGGTGATAATCCAGTCCCCAGGACGATCGACAAAAGATTCCCCGTCGCTCCCCTTCCTTGCCACGAGGTGCATTTTTGAGAGTACTTGGATACGCGACCGCAATGGCAATGATCGAAGCGGCATCTTCAACGAGTAGAGACGGTGTCGTTCGAAGATCGAGATCGGGCTCTTCAAAACCAGAAGCGAATCCTTTTTCTTGTTGCGCTTGCAAGCGACGTTTTAAGACAAGAAATGGATCAGCCGTCGTCACCTTCAATTCATCGATCCCAATCTCTGCTGCGTACTCTTGTAAAGTCAATTTCAATTGCATACCATCCATCACGATCTACTCCTTTCCTCGTTAAAATCCCGTTCCTAAACAAAAAGAGCAAGGTGTCAGCGAAAACGACACATTGCTCTTTTTTGGTAAGCGGGTGAAGGGAATCGAACCCTCGTCATCAGCTTGGAAGGCTGAGGTTTTACCATTAAACTACACCCGCATGATCAGGTGAAACATCAGATTGTGTAAAAAGTATAAAGCGGGTGAAGGGAATCGAACCCTCGTCATCAGCTTGGAAGGCTGAGGTTTTACCATTAAACTACACCCGCAAGATACCGGTGGTCGGAATCGAACCGACACTCCAAAGGAACACGATTTTGAGTCGTGCGCGTCTACCAGTTCCGCCACACCGGCACAATCTCTTGCAAAACTATTTAATTGAGAAATAGTTGGAGGCGCCAGTCAGAATCGAACTGACGATAAAGGAGTTGCAGTCCTCTGCCTTACCACTTGGCTATGGCGCCACTCATTGGAGCGGAAGACGGGATTCGAACCCGCGACCCCGACCTTGGCAAGGTCGTATTCTACCACTGAACTACTTCCGCTTGAAAAGCTGGGCTGGAAGGGATCGAACCTTCGCGTGCTGGAATCAAAATCCAGTGCCTTACCACTTGGCTACAGCCCAATAATAAGAGGGCGACTGATGGGAATTGAACCCACGAATGCCGGAATCACAATCCGGTGCGTTAACCACTTCGCCACAATCGCCATGGTAAACAGGGGCAGCAGGAATCGAACCCGCGCTGACGGTTTTGGAGACCGTAGTTCTACCGCTAAACTATGCCCCTATGGTGGTGGGGGGGGGCGGATTCGAACCGCCGAACCCGAGGGAGCGGATTTACAGTCCGCCGCGTTTAGCCACTTCGCTACCCCCCCACAAATGGGAAAATCATGTTGTTAATAAAGATGGTGGCTTTGGACGGAATCGAACCGCCGACACAAGGATTTTCAGTCCTTTGCTCTACCAACTGAGCTACAAAGCCTTAACAATGGCGGTCCTGACGGGATTCGAACCCGCGATCTCCTGCGTGACAGGCAGGCATGTTAACCGCTACACCACAGGACCGTATGTAATTGCGGGGGCCGGATTTGAACCGACGACCTTTGGGTTATGAGCCCAACGAGCTACCAGACTGCTCCACCCCGCGACGCTATAAATGGTGACCCGTACGGGATTCGAACCCGTGTTACCGCCGTGAAAGGGCGGTGTCTTAACCGCTTGACCAACGGGCCATTATGAATTGAAAGTGATGATGGCGGAGAGCAAGGGATTCGAACCCTTGAGACGCTTTTGACGCCTACACGATTTCCAATCGTGCTCCTTCGGCCACTCGGACAGCTCTCCATTGTACGTGGTGAAGAAGTAATAAATGGCTCCGCAAGTAGGATTTGAACCTACGACCTACCGGTTAACAGCCGGTTGCTCTACCGCTGAGCTATTGCGGAACGATCGCCTGGCAGCGTCCTATCCTCACAGGGGGAAGCCCCCAACTACTTTCGGCGTTCAAGTGCTTAACTTCCGTGTTCGGCATGGGAACGGGTGTGACCACTTGGCTATCGCCACCAGACATTTATTATCTTAACATTATGTTCGCATAACGTCAAGACTTTTTTTCATTTTTTTGAAAGGCTCGCGCCCTCAAAACTGAAGTCATCAACAAGCATCTGCTAGAACAAGGCCTCGACCGATTAGTATCACTCAGCTC
>NZ_JADOYC010000014.1:0-412 GCF_015645365.1 Exiguobacterium abrahamii | reverse complement strand
GGTGTAGCTCAGCTGGTAGAGCAACTGACTTGTAATCAGTAGGTCGCGGGTTCGACTCCTGTTGCCGGCACCATTTTTATCTTCAATGATCACCAGAATTCAATTATGAATGAAGGTTCTACCTTTTATATCCCTGCCGGGGTGGCGGAACTGGTAGACGCACAGGACTTAAAATCCTGCGGGGGTTTCCCCGTGCCGGTTCGATTCCGGCCCTCGGTACCATTTTCATTTTGATGTTTGCTGTTTGATCCTTATATTCCGCACCCTTAGCTCAGCTGGATAGAGTACTTGACTACGAATCAAGGGGTCGGGAGTTCGAATCTCTCAGGGTGCATTTTCGGGAAGTAGCTCAGCTTGGTAGAGCACTTGGTTTGGGACCAAGGGGTCGCAGGTTCGAATCCTGTCTTCCCGA
>NZ_JADOYC010000013.1:0-375 GCF_015645365.1 Exiguobacterium abrahamii | reverse complement strand
AGAACACACGTCTTAAATGACATGGTTAATTAAAAGTTTGATGTCTTGTTGATGTCTTCAGTTTTCAAGGTGCGAGTGCCTTATCCAAAGGACAAGACAAATGGAGCCTAGCGGGATCGAACCGCTGACCTCCTGCGTGCAAGGCAGGCGCTCTCCCAGCTGAGCTAAGGCCCCAGGATTGAAATTATAATGGAAATGGTGGGCCTAAGTGGACTCGAACCACCGACCTCACGCTTATCAGGCGTGCGCTCTAACCGGCTGAGCTATAGGCCCATTCCATGACTAGAGAGAATTAGACTCTCAAAACTGAACGATGGGCATGTCCCGTAAGGGACGTTTTCCTTAGAAAGGAGGTGATCCAGCCGCACCTTCCGA
>NZ_JADOYC010000012.1:0-3016 GCF_015645365.1 Exiguobacterium abrahamii | reverse complement strand
CACTCGCACCTTGAAAACTGAAGACATCAACAAGACATCAAACTTTTAATTAACCATGTCATTTAAGACGTGTGTTCTTAGAATACCAACGCTAGATCAAGGTATGAAGGGCGTACGGTGGATGCCTTGGCACTAGGAGCCGATGAAGGACGCGACGAACAGCGATATGCTTCGGGGAGCAGTAAGTATGCTTTGATCCGAAGATTTCCGAATGGGGGAACCCACCATCCGTAATGGGATGGGACAGGCTACGTGAATACATAGCGTAGCGTGAGGCAGACCCGGGGAACTGAAACATCTAAGTACCCGGAGGAAGAGAAAGCAAATGCGATTCCCTGAGTAGCGGCGAGCGAAACGGGAACAGCCCAAACCGGAGAGCATGCTCTTCGGGGTTGTAGGACACTCTATACGGAGTCAAAAAGGAAGACAGTAGGTGAAGGACCTGGAAAGGTCGGCCGAAGAAGGTGACAGCCCTGTAGCTGAAACTGTTTTCCCTCCAGAGTGGATCCTGAGTACGGCGGGACACGTGAAACCCCGTCGGAATCCGGGAGGACCATCTCCCAAGGCTAAATACTCCCTAGTGACCGATAGTGAACCAGTACCGTGAGGGAAAGGTGAAAAGCACCCCGGAAGGGGAGTGAAATAGATCCTGAAACCGTATGCCTACAAGTAGTCAGAGCCCGTTAACGGGTGATGGCGTGCCTTTTGTAGAATGAACCGGCGAGTTACGATAACGCGCGAGGTTAAGCCGATGAGGCGGAGCCGTAGCGAAAGCGAGTCTGAACAGGGCGTTCAGTGCGTTGTCGTAGACCCGAAACCAGGTGATCTACCCATGTCCAGGATGAAGGTCAGGTAACACTGACTGGAGGTCCGAACCCACGCACGTTGAAAAGTGCGGGGATGAGGTGTGGGTAGCGGTGAAATGCCAATCGAACCTGGAGATAGCTGGTTCTCCCCGAAATAGCTTTAGGGCTAGCCTCGAGGTTGAGAGTTCTGGAGGTAGAGCACTGATTGGACTAGGGGCCCCCACAGGGTTACCGAATTCAGTTAAACTCCGAATGCCAGCAACTTATACTCGGGAGTCAGACTGCGAGTGATAAGATCCGTAGTCAAGAGGGAAACAGCCCAGACCGCCAGCTAAGGTCCCAAAGTGTATGTTAAGTGGAAAAGGATGTGGCGCTGCCTAGACAGCTAGGATGTTGGCTTAGAAGCAGCCACCATTCAAAGAGTGCGTAATAGCTCACTAGTCGAGTGGCGCCGCGCCGAAAATGTAACGGGGCTAAACATACCACCGAAGCTGCGGATTCCGTAAGGAATGGTAGGGGAGCGTTCCAAACCGCTGCGAAGCTGTACCGGAAGGAGCAGTGGAGCGTTTGGAAGTGAGAATGCCGGTGTGAGTAGCGAAAAGAGGGGTGAGAATCCCCTCCGTCGAAAGCCCAAGGTTTCCTGAGGAAGGCTCGTCCGCTCAGGGTTAGTCTGGACCTAAGCCGAGGCCGAAAGGCGTAGGCGATGGATAACAGGTTGATATTCCTGTACCGCCGATCCACCGTTTGAACAATGGGGGGACGCAGGAGGATAGTGACGCATGCGGATGGAAGTGCATGTGCAAGTTTCAAGACCGTCTGATTGGCAAATCCGTCAGGCACCAAAGTCAAGGAACGACGCGGAGTCCCGTAGGGACGTAGGTCACGATTTCACACTGCCAAGAAAAGCCTCTAGTGAGGGGGAAGGCGCCAGTACCGTAAACCGACACAGGTAGGCGAGATGAGAATTCTAAGACGCGCGGGATAACTCTCGTTAAGGAACTCGGCAAAATGGTCCCGTAACTTCGGGAGAAGGGACGCTCTACATGAGTAGAGCCGCAGTGAATAGGCCCAAACGACTGTTTAGCAAAAACACAGGTCTCTGCTAAATCGCAAGATGACGTATAGGGGCTGACGCCTGCCCGGTGCTGGAAGGTTAAGGGGATGGGTTAGCGCAAGCGAAGCTTTGAACCGAAGCCCCAGTAAACGGCGGCCGTAACTATAACGGTCCTAAGGTAGCGAAATTCCTTGTCGGGTAAGTTCCGACCCGCACGAAAGGCGTAACGATTTGGGCACTGTCTCAACGAGAGACCCGGTGAAATCATAGTACCTGTGAAGATGCAGGTTACCCGCGACAGGACGGAAAGACCCCATGGAGCTTTACTACAGCCTGATATTGAGGCTTTGTGCATGATGTACAGGATAGGCGGGAGACGTCGAGCCCGGAGCGCCAGCTTCGGAGGAGTCACCCTTGGGATACCGCCCTTCATGCATAGAGTCTCTAACTCGCAGCCGTCATCCGGCTGGAGGACCGTGTCAGGCGGGTAGTTTGACTGGGGCGGTCGCCTCCTAAACAGTAACGGAGGCGCCCAAAGGTTCCCTCAGAATGGTTGGAAATCATTCGTAGAGCGCAAAGGCAGAAGGGAGCTTGACTGCGAGACCTACAAGTCGAGCAGGGACGAAAGTCGGGCTTAGTGATCCGGTGGTTCCGCATGGAAGGGCCATCGCTCAACGGATAAAAGCTACCCTGGGGATAACAGGCTGATCTCCCCCAAGAGTCCACATCGACGGGGAGGTTTGGCACCTCGATGTCGGCTCATCGCATCCTGGGGCTGGAGTAGGTCCCAAGGGTTGGGCTGTTCGCCCATTAAAGCGGTACGCGAGCTGGGTTCAGAACGTCGTGAGACAGTTCGGTCCCTATCCGTCGTGGGCGCAGGAAATTTGAGGAGAGCTGTCCTTAGTACGAGAGGACCGGGATGGACGCACCGCTGGTGTACCAGTTGTTCCGCCAGGAGCATCGCTGGGTAGCTACGTGCGGACGGGATAAATGCTGAAAGCATCTAAGCATGAAGCCCCCTCCAAGATGAGATTTCCCTTTGAGTAATCAAGAAAGACCCCTCAGAGACGATGAGGTAGATAGGTCACGGGTGGAAG
The DNA here is from genome assembly GCF_015645365.1 of Exiguobacterium abrahamii. Classification (NCBI taxonomy): domain Bacteria; kingdom Bacillati; phylum Bacillota; class Bacilli; order Caryophanales; genus Exiguobacterium; species Exiguobacterium abrahamii. The sequence continues at coordinate 59 of NZ_JADOYC010000012.1, read as the reverse complement.
CATGGTGACATGTGGAGCTGAGTGATACTAATCGGTCGAGGCCTTGTTCTAGCAGATGC